>USJL01000005.1 GCA_900555015.1 uncultured Oscillospiraceae bacterium | reverse complement strand
TTTGCTTTTCTCTTTTTGTTGCTCCGCATGCTGTACATGTGTAAAGAATTGAACCATCTGCTTGCTTTACGCCTGAGTTCCAAGTATGAGTATGTTCACCCTGTGCAGGTGTGATAGTTACAGGAATATTTGCAGTAGACGCATTTTTGAAATTAATGTTAAAGTAATTATTACCGCCCACTACCCAAGGATGTTCATTTTGACTGCTTGTTATGTTGCTGACATGAAATTCCGAATTGTCTTCACCCGTAAAAATATAACTGCATTCACCAAATCGTTCTGCTTTATAAGTATAGGTTGCGGTTTTACCGTTGCTGAATGTAACGGTTAACTTATCACCGACATTAAATATTTCGCTAATCACGGTATCGGTTTCGTAATCATATTTATAATCTGTGCCATAGTAAACGTTACCGTTTCTGTCTAACCAAGTGTTGCGGTTTGATTCGGTACCGTTGCTTGCAACAATGGAAACAGGCTTTAAAGGATTAAATGTTATAGATTTAACTGTAACTTCATTTGCTATAGGGAAACTTAACATTAAGCCGTAACAACCGATTTCTAATAATCGTTTATTATTTTCACCGTACTCTGTGTCTATTTTAAAATCGGCTTCATCAGGAAGCACCTTGCCGTCTTTTGTTTTAAATACTAAAACATATTCGTCATTATATTCGGCAACATATTCCTCTGTTTTTCCGTTTTTATAGTTTAAAGTAAGAACGTCGCCGCTGTTAACATAACCGTCGGGAATATACCAATATTCGCCGTCATCGCCTGTAGTATTTGTTATACCCTCAATATCTGCAAAATTTGTTAATGATTTATAAGAAATTGAAGCTACCGTACTTTCAACAATATTTGCGGAATATTCAATAACATTGCCGTAATCCGAAAGGTGCAAATCAAATGTAACGGTGCCTGTTCCTTCAAGAGCGGCTTTATCATTATTTATGTAATATCCCAATTCATCGCCGTTTTTGTTAAAGAATCCGCAATCTTCGCCGTTTTCGGCATAAACATATTTTTCTGTTTTGCCGTTTTTATATTCAAGTGTAATTACATCGCCGATATTAAATTCATTACCGCGATAATACCAAATTCCGTCTGAATAATAACCGTTTGTTTTTTCAATAATACTATACGGTTTTACAGATGTTAACGTAGCGTTTTTAACAGGGTTTTCAATAATAGTTACAGGAACGCTGCAAGTTTTTCCGTAATCGATGCAATAAACATTAAATGTCGTTTTACCCACACCGTTAAAAGAAAATGCTTGAGCATAAACGTCTAAGATGTCGCCCTTTTTATTGCAAAATCCCCAATCTGTTTTATTGTAGGTATATTTTTCACTTGTGCCGTTTGTGTATTCAAGTGTAATTACATCGCCTTCATTAAATTCGGGGGCATAATAAAACCATTCGCCGTCTCTGTCATATCCCTTTGTGCCCTGAACGATTTCAAAAGGTTTTGCCGGTGTAAATGAAACAGATTTTACAGGACTTTCAACAACTGTTACGGGAACTTCTATTTCTTTGCCGTAATCGTCAAGACTGACGGTAAATGTTGTTTTGCCCAAGCCGTTTAACACAAACATATCAGCTGAAACAGATAATTTTTCTCCCTTTGAGTTTTCAAACCTATTTTCAAAAGAAGTAAAAGTATCTTTTGTGCCGTTTGCATAATTAACTGTAATTACATCGCCGTCATTAAAATCCGGAGAATAATATTTCCATCCGTCTTCAGTGCTGTAACCGTTTGTATTTTGCACAACCTCATAAGGCTTTACGGAAGTTAATGTAAATGATTTTACAGGGTTTTCAACAATAGTTACAAGAACACTTATCCTTATATCGTATTCTTTAACATAAATAAAAAATGATGTTTCGCCAACGCCGTCAAATTCAAAACCGTATCTGTAAGCATATAATGATTCACCGGATGAATTTGTAAAGCCGTTATTACCGTACACAAATTCACCTGTTGTGCCGTCTTTATAATAAACGGTAAGTACATCGCCGTTATTAAAATTCGGTGCATTATACCACCAGTTTCCGTTTGAATCTTCATAACCGTTTGTATGTTCAATAATTTCATATGGCTTTACCGGGGTAAATGCAATTGATTCAACAGGATTTTCAACAACAGTTACAGGAACTTCCGTTTCAACGCCGTAATCATCAAGACTGACGGTAAATGTTGTTTCGCCAACACCTTCAAGAGTAAATTCGGTTCCGTAAACATCTAAAGATTCATCATTTGAATTAACAAAACAATAATCATCACTTGTATATGTAAAATCTTCTGTTGTGCCGTTTGTATAATTAACTGTAATTACATCGCCCAAATTAAAGTTTGGCGGATAATACCACCATTGACCGTCGTATTCATAACCGTTTGTACGTTCTTTAACCTGATAAGGTTTAGCAGGAGTTAATGTAAACGATTTTACGGGATTTTCAATAATTGATACGGGAATACTTACTCTTACCGCACCTTGACCGTAAGTAACTTCAACATAAGCAGATGTGTTGCCGGTGCCTTTAAAAGAAAATGCATTAATATATGCGTCTGCATATTCATTGTCTTCAGAGTAAAAGCCCCAACTTTCATCGTTATAAAAGAATTTTTTGGAAGTATTATCGTTAAATTCAATATTAATTGCGTCGCCTTCTCTGAACCCAAGGGAATTATAAAACCAGCCGTTTTCGCCGTTGTCATAGCCTTTTGAATGTTCCAAAATTTCATAAGGCTTTGCAAGCTCTACTGAAACCGACTTAACGGGATTTTTAATAACAGAAACCGACGCATTACATTCATAACCGTTAATATTAACTGTAACATTATAAGTATTGCCTACCGTCCAATGATTGCTGTATTGATTATCGGTTGTGGAAATATCTAAATTGCAGTAATAATCGTCGCCTGTAAAAGTTTTTTGTGTGCCGTCTTTATAATCAACAATAAAAGTTACATCTTTAAACAAATCATAGTTATAATAGAAAAATTCATTATCAGAACTGTCTGTTTCATAATAACCGTTACAATTTTCCCACACTTCAACAGGTTTGTTTTGAATAAAACGAACAGATTTAACAGGATTTTCAACTATATAAATTTTAACTTGTGTTCGAGCGGCAGAATAAGAAATATTTATATAGTTATCTCCGCCGATTGTCCAATATGTATTGTAAGCGGAAACAGTCAACGACTCTGTTGAAATCGTTTTTCCGTCTTTAGATACAAAAACACCTTCATCATCGGAATTTTCACAAACATAATCAACTGTTTTGCCGGATTCATAAGTTACGGTTAAAATGTCGCCATCCTTATAAATGAGCGGAACATAATAACTGAAAACTTTGCCGCCCTCCGGCTTTGTTACCCATTGACCTTTTGTGTTTTCAACAATTTCATACGGTTTTGCACATGTGTATGAAATACTTTCAACCGCATCTTCATCTGCCGCAAATGCCGCCACATTAATGTTTGCCGTAATACTTAAAAGCATTACAAGTGACAGCAGCAAGCTGACTGTTTTTTTAAACATTTTCGCAGTTCCCCTTTATATATTTATTTGAATACACGGCATTTTTTGCAAGCAAAGCAAATTTATATAATAATTCACAAAAAAGCATAATATTCAAATAAATTATATAACATATACTAAACTGTGTCAACAAACCGTTAATACATTATTAATATATTTTCATATATTTTCACATATTTACACACTGCCGATATAGCAAGCTGTTTCATAAGGGTAGTCCACAGCACCGTTTTGATTAAAGTGCAAAAACAAATCTTTTAAAGCGGCAACATAACCGTTAAAATTTTCATCGCCCTTAACGGGAGCGTAGGATGACGAGCAGTTTCTGCCTATAAATTCATCCTCATTATATTTAATAGGGTTTTTAAAAGTTTTTACTTCAAATTCGCCGTTAAAAAAATCACAAAAAAGTGATTCGTCTGCCAAATGCAAACCTTTTGAAAATCCTTTAAAATCAGGGCAAAACTTTTTATTAACCTTAAAATTTTCAATCATTAAAGGTTGCTCTTCCTCACGACTGTTCCAAACAAGTACAACCGTTCCGCCCGGCTTTAAAATTCTTTTACATTCACTGCGAAATTTATTTTTATTAAACCAATGAAAAGACTGGGCGGCAAAAACAACGTCAACGCTGTTTGAAGGCAGTTTTGTATTTTCCGCATTGGAATTTATTAACGTTACATTGTTTATACCCTGCAAATAATTTTTTGCCGCAAAAAGCATATCCTCATTTGGCTCTGCGGCAAAAACACTGCCTGCATAATATGAAAGTGATTTTGTGAAAATTCCCGTGCCTGCGCCAATATCGGCACAAACACTTTTAGGGGAAATTATATTTTTCTCTGTTAAATATTCAAAAAGAGCGGCAGGATAACCCGGTCTGTATTTACTGTAAACAATGCCCTTTTTATCAAACTTATTTTCATTCACTGCAAACACCTCTAAATTAAAATCGTTTAATTTTTTTCATTAAAACAACGCCTGCAACATCTGCCAAAAACCAACCGATGGGAATGCTTACCCAAATGCCGATTACGCCAACTGAGCCGATTTTAGACAAAACTGCCGCCAAAAACACACGGGTACCTAAAGAAATAACCGTTAAAACAACGGAAACCGCAGGCTTATCCACGGCACGAAAATAGCCGTAAAGCATAAACAAAATGCCGATTCCCAAGTAAAAAGCGCCCTCAATTCTCAAATATTTAACGCCGATTTCAATTATTTCACTCTCCGACGGACTGATAAATATTTTCATAAACCATGGTGCAAAAACGCACACAACCGTGCTTATAACAATGCAAAACAGCGCCACGCTTATAACAGACTGCTTTATTCCCGTTTTTATTCTTTGAGGCTTTTTGGCGCCGTAATTTTGGGCAACAAATGTTGAAAAGCCGTTGCCGAAATCCTTCACCGGCATATAAGCCACCGTGTCTATTTTAACAGCCACCGCAAATGCAGACATTACAGCTGTGCCAAAACCGTTTACAATTCCCTGCACAGCCAAAATGCCAAAATTCATTACAGACTGCTGTAAACAAGTAAAGCCGGAAAGTGAAGCAATGCTTTTTAATGTTGCCGAATTAAATGAAACATCTGCCTTGCCCACACGAAACCGGGGATATTTTACAAAAGAATACACAGCAATGCCCACGCCGGCGATATATTGAGAAATTACAGTGGCAACCGCCGCACCTTTTATGCCGCTGCCTAAAGCGGAAACAAAATAAAAATCAAGCCCAATGTTAAGCACAACACTTACCCCAAGAAAAACAAGAGGTGTGCCGCTGTTGCCGACGCCACGCAAAAAGCAAGCATAGTAATTATAAATAAACAATGCAAAAACACCAAATGAAACACACGCCAAATATTCGCCTGTAATTTCAAAAAGTTCCGGGGGGATTTGCATTAAACCGATTATGCCACGCCATCCAAAATAAACAACGGCACCCGTAAACAAAGAAAGAGTGCCGATAATAACAAAAGAAATAAACTTGCCGTTTTTAATTTTTTTAAATCTTTTTGCCCCAAGGCAACAGAAAAAAAGGTTCCTGCCCCAAGGCACAAACCTATAATAACAGAATTTAAAAAGGTCATAAGCGTATAGGAAGAACCAACCGCCGCCAAAGCGTTTGAACCTATAAACCTGCCTACAACCCAAGTGTCTGCCAAATTATAAAATTGTTGCAAAACATTTCCCAGCATAAGGTGCAATGAAAAAAGCCACAGTTTTTTTGTTATGCTTCCTGTTGTTAAATCAATGTTTTTCATTTTACCTTTTTATTATTAGTAATGATTGCCGCCTTGTTTTTTATCATAATATATAAGTCCCCCTTGTGAAAGGGGAATGTCATTGAAGATGACAGGGGGATTCAATTAAATGATGTAAGCCTTACAAGAATCCCTCCGTCAACACTTCGTGTTGCCTAAACCCTTTTATCTGCGTTGCAGACATTTCCCCTGTTAGGGGAATCACCCTTTGACAAGGGAGGCTAAATTAGGAATCCCACCGCCGCAAGCGGTCCTAAACCCTTTTGTCTGCGTTGCAGACATTTCCCCTATTAGGGGAATCGCCCTTTGACAAGGGAGGCTTTTACTTTATATATTTAGTCCCCCTTGTGAAATGGAGGCACTACGCTGAAATTTCTCTTTAACAAAAAACGAAATCAATTACTTTTCCTTATGTCTGTTTGCCGCTGCGGTTACAAAGCCACGGAAAAGAGGATGAGGTTTATTTGGTCTGCTCTTAAATTCAGGGTGGAACTGGCAAGCAACAAACCAAGGATGAGTAGGAATTTCAACCATTTCAACAATATGATTATCGGGTGAAGTGCCGGCAAAAATCATACCGCCGGCAAGCAAATCGTTTCTGTAATCGTTATTAACTTCATATCTGTGTCTATGGCGTTCATAAATCATTGATGCACCGTAAAGAGCATATGATTTTGATTCCGGATTTAATGCACACGGATATTGACCGAGGCGCATTGTACCGCCCATATCGGTAACATCCTTTTGTTCAGGCAAAATATCAATAACGGGATACGGTGTTTCGGGGTTTATTTCAGCGGAATTTGCACCGCTTAAACCTAAAACATTTCTTGCAAATTCAATAATTGCAATTTGCATACCAAGGCAAATACCAAGATACGGAATATTGTTTGTTCTTGCATAATTGCAGGCTTTGATTTTACCCTCAATGCCCCTGCTGCCAAAGCCGCCTGGAACAAGAATTCCATCCATATCGCCTAAAATTTCATCTAAATTAACATTTTCACCCTCAAGGCTTTCACTGTCTATCCAATGAATATCAACAGCAGAGTGAGTTTCAATTCCGCCATGCTTTAAAGCCTCGTTAACGGAAATATAACTGTCGTGCAACTCAACATATTTGCCAACCATTGCAATTTTAACCGTTTGAACCGGCGTACGCAAAGCGTCAAGCATAGCCTGCCAATCCGTTAAATCAGGCTCGCCGCATTCAAGGCCCAACTTTTTAATAACAACAGAATCAAGTCCCTCATCTTTAAGCATCATAGGAACGGCATAAAGAATATCGCAGTTATTATTTTCAATAACACATTCCTTGCCCACATTGCAGAAAAGAGCAATTTTATTTCTAATATCGTCATTAAGGGGATGTTCTGTTCTGCACACAATAATATCCGGCTGAATGCCCAAAGAAAGCATTTCCTTAACACTGTGCTGAGTAGGCTTTGATTTAAGTTCATCGGAAGCCGCAAGATAAGGAACAAGAGTAACGTGAACAAAAAGGCAATTTTCTCTGCCGTATTCAACAGAAAATTGACGAATAGCCTCTAAAAACGGTTGGCTTTCAATATCGCCTATTGTGCCGCCGATTTCAACAAAGCAAACATCTGCTCCTGTTTCCGCATTACGGGCAATGGATTTTTTAATTTCATTTGTAACGTGTGGAATAATTTGAATTGTTTGACCGCCGTAAACGCCCTTGCGTTCATCTGAAATAACTTTCCAATAAACTCTGCCTGAAGTAAGGTTTGAGTTTTGCGAAAGGGATTCATCAATAAATCTTTCATAATGTCCCAAATCAAGGTCTGTTTCTGCGCCGTCATCGGTAACAAAAACTTCGCCGTGCTGCACCGGGTTCATTGTGCCGGGGTCTACATTAAGGTATGGGTCAAGCTTTTGTGCGGTTACTTTAAGCCCTCTTGCCTTTAAAAGCCTGCCAAGAGACGCCGCAGTAATTCCCTTGCCAAGACCGCTTACAACGCCGCCTGTTACAAAAATGTACTTTGCTTTTTTCATTTACTTTTCCTCCTTAAATATTTTGTTTGTTATATTTTTATTTGCTTTTAGGGTCGCAGGTTAAGCGAACGCCTAATTTTTTAAGAATGTTTTGGTCTACCTGTGCCAGCATAACGGTTGAATGCATTTCGCAATTTTTAAGTTTACAAAGTTGGTCAAGAGCAAGCTTTGCATTTTCATCTTCCGCCGCAGAAACAGAAAGGGCAAGCAAAACCTCATCAGTATGAAGTCTTGGGTTTTTATTACCCAAATGCTTAACTTTAAGTTCCTGAATAGGTGCAATAACATCAGGCAAAATAAGAAGCACGCTGTCATCAATACCTGCCAGTTCCTTTAATGCATTTAAAAGCATAGCCGACGCACAGCCTAAAAGATTTGATGTTTTGCCTGTAATTACTCTGCCGTCATTTAATTCAATAGCGGCTGCCGGAGCACCCGAAGCCTTTTCCGTTTCTCTGGCAGGCACAACAGGCTTTCTTGTTTCCGGCTGAATTTCAGCCTGATTTAAAAGAAGCTCCAATTTATAAAGTTCATTGCTGTTTTGAGATGTTAAGCTGTTTCCCAAAGCAGTAAAATATCTTCTTATAATTTCATCTCTTGATGCAGCGCTTACCGCATCGTCATCCACAATGCAGTTACCTGCCATATTAACACCCATATCTGTAGGTGATTTATAAGGGCAAGAGCCGTAAATTTTTTCAAATGTGGCTTTTAAAACAGGAAAAATTTCCACATCTCTGTTATAATTAACGGTTGTTTCACCGTAAGCCGCCAAATGCCACGGGTCTATCATATTAACGTCATTTAAATCGGCAGTTGCCGCTTCATAAGCCATATTAACCGGATGGTTAAGAGGAATGTTCCAAATAGGAAACGTTTCAAATTTTGCGTAACCTGCTTTTATGCCCCTTTTATTTTCATGATAAAGCTGTGAAAGGCATGTTGCCATTTTACCGCTGCCCGGACCGGGAGCAGTAATAACAACAAGGGAACGCTCTGTTTTAATATAATCGTTTTTGCCGTATCCGTCATCGCTTACAATTTTTGCAATGTTTGACGGATAACCTTCTATAACATAGTGATGATAAACGGGATAGCCTAATTTATTAAGCCTTTCTTCAAATGCGTTAACACGTGCGCTTGAAGTGTATTTTGTTAAAACAACACTGCCCACCATTAAGCCTTTATCTGTAAAAGATTTAATAAGACGAATAACATCTTTATCGTATGTAATGCCCAAATCTCCACGCAATTTTGCTTTTTCAATATCCTCGGCGCTGATAACTATAACAATTTCCGCCTCATCCTTTAACTGCATAAGCATTTGCAGCTTGCTGTCCGGCTGAAAACCGGGAAGCACACGGGATGCGTGATAATCGTCAAAAAGTTTGCCGCCGAATTCCAAGTACAATTTACCGCCGAATTCCGCAATTCTTTCTTTAATTCTTTCCGATTGCATTTGAAGATATTTATTATTATCAAAACCTATTTTATACATTTTACCCTCTCTGAAAAACATCACTGAAATGAAAAAAACGGTTGCACCTGGGTACAACCGTCTGTACTTACATATTATACAGTAATTTTTTTTCTAAATCAATAGCAATAAAAAACTTTTTTAATTGACAAAATGTAAAAAAGTGTGCAATAATTAATTTGCATATTTTAAATTGTAAAAAATTTCATATTAAAAGGGGTAAAAGAATGAAGATTTTGTACGCAATTTTAATTATTTTAGCGGCATTTATTGTGCTTACGCTTATAAGAGCGGCATTTTTTAAAACCGTATTGCCGAAAAAAGAAGAATTTCCCGAAGAAAAGGTTAATTCAAAGCGTGCCTGCGATAATTTAAGCCGTGCAATTCAAATTAAAACAATTTCGCACAATGACGAAAACGAAACCGACTGGGCTGAGTTTGACAAATTTCACAACTTTTTGCGTGAAGCATATCCGCTTGTACATAAAAATTTAACTGTGGAGGATGTTTCAAAAGCAAGCCTGCTGTTTACATGGAAAGGCACAAACGAAAATTTAAAACCCATAGCCTTTCTTGCACACCAAGACGTTGTGCCTGTTTCAGACGGCACGGAACAAGACTGGGAACACCCTGCGTTTGACGGTTATAACGACGGCGAATTTATTTGGGGCAGAGGCGCCCTTGATATGAAAAACCACCTTATTTGCCTGATTGAAAGCGTGGAAACCTTGCTTGAAGAAGGATTTCAGCCTGAAAGAACGGTTTACCTTTGCTTTGGACACAATGAAGAAATTGTGGCAGGAACAAACAACGGCGCTCACGAGCTTGCCAAAGTTCTTGAAGAAAGAGGCGTTGAATTAGACAGTGTAATTGACGAAGGCGGCGCAATGCTGCCGGCAAAAGTTAAAGGTATTCTTGACGCAAATTTGGCAGGCATAGGCGTTGCCGAAAAAGGATATGCGGATTTTAAAATCACATACACGGCAAAAGGCGGTCATTCATCACAGCCGCCGAAGCACACGGCAATAGGCATACTTTCCAAAAAAGTTGAAAACTTGGAAAACCACCAATTCAAATCTAAAATTTTGCCGTTTGTGTATAATCTTTTCACAGACATAGGCAAGCGAACATCATATTTAGGCAGAGTAGTTTTTTGCAACCTTTGGCTTTTAAAGCCGTTGCTGCTTAAAATAATGAATAAAATTCCCCCTGCCGCTTCCCTTGTAAGAACCACAACGGCTGTTACAATGTGCCAAGGCTCGCCTGCGGCAAATGTTTTGCCCCAAAAAGCAAGCGTTACGGTTAATTTCAGAATAATGCCGGGGCAAACCATTGAAGATGTTCGCCGCCACATTGAAAAATATATGGGCGATGAAAACACAACAATAGAATTTGTTAAAGGCAAAGAGCCAAGCCTTGTTTCGCCGACAAATACAAAAGCGTTTGAAACACTTTCACGCCTTTCAATTAATATTAATGAAAAAAACATTGTTGCACCGTACCTTGTAATGGGCGGCACAGACGCATATAACTACGAAAACGTGTGCCAAAACATTTACCGTTTTGCACCGTTTACCGTTGACACAAAATTGCTGTTAACAACACATTCAACAAACGAAAGAATTCCCGTTGAACAAATGACCCAAGGCGTTACCTTTTTCAAAAGATATATTCGCTTAATGACAAAGGAGTAAAAATTTAATGGATTTTAAAGAAGATAAATTTATGATATGCCTGGCAATTTGCATTGTGATTTTTGTTATTGCCCAAGCCGTTTTCTTTCTTGTAAGAGCAATAAAAAAAGCCCGTGAATTAGGCATTGAAAAAGCAACAATTAAAAGCACCATTATTTCAAGCGGTTTGTTTACCGTTGCGCCTGCCATAGGAATTGTTGCCACGGTTTTAACACTTTCCGCAGGACTTGGATATGTATTGCCCTGGATAAGGCTTACGGTTATAGGCAACATTTCATATGAAGTAACCGCCGCAACAAATGCCATTGAGGCTTACGGTCTTACAGGAGGAATAGCAAACCCCATTACAGACCCGGAAGTTTTCGGCACTGTTGCATGGGTTATGACATTAGGTTCTATAATGCCCCTTATTTTAATTCCTATTTTTCTTAAAAAAATACAAAGCAAAATCGGCAATGTGGCATCTAAAAACAGTAAATGGTCATCTGTTATGAGTGCGGCGGCATTTATAGGCCTTATAGCCGCATTTGTGGCACGTGCCATTGCCGGACAGGGCAGTACCGATATTACAGGCGACGGCGCCGGCGTACTTTCCGTTGCCGCCCTTGTATTTTCCGTTGTTTTAATGCTTGTTTTGCAAAAGCTTTCAACGCTGAAGCATATGAAATGGCTGGAGAGCTTTGCAATGCCTTTTGCTATGATCGGAGCCATGGCGCTTGTTATGCTGCTTGCCCAAATACTGCCGGCAAACATAGCGTTTTTTGAATGGAGGGGTTAATAATGAACGATAAATATATTAATAAAACCCACACATACGGTAAAATTTGGACGGTAGTAACCCTTGCTATTTTCCTTGCCGTACCTGCATTAATTTGTTGGCACTTAGGTGTTTCCCCAAAATTTGAAATGATTGGCAAAGGTCTTGCCACGGTTGCCCTTGTTTTTTACCCAACGGCAGTGCTTGAAGTTTTAACATATTCACCGCTTTTAGGCACAGGCGGCACATATTTGGGCTTTGTTACAGGCAACATTACAAACCTTAAACTTCCTGTTGCACTTAGCGCAATGGACAGTGCAAAAGTTGAACCTAACAGCGAAAAGGGCGAGGTTATTTCCACCATTTCCATTGCCGTATCATCAATAGTAACAACTGTTATTATTGCCGTTTGTGTGCTTGCATTTTTCCCTGTTTTGCACAATATAACAGACCCCGGCTCTCCGTTTGCACCTGCATTTCAACAGGTAACACCTGCACTTTTCGGCGCACTTTGCGCATCTTACCTTGCAAAGCATTGGAAAATTTCTATTTTACCTATTGTTGTGCTTACAATAATTTTGTTATTTAAAGGCACTTTAGGTACAGGTGTACTTATTCCAATTGGTGTTGTTGTTTCCCTTGTAGGCGCACACCTTATGTATAAAGCCGGTTGGCTTGACAAATAATATAACCTAAAACAAAACCGCCACGCTTACGCATTGGCGGTTTTATTTTTTATAACCAATTAGGCTCCCTTGTTAAAGGGAGCTGTCGCATTTTATATGCGACTGAGGGATTCCTTGTAAGTCGTACATCATTTAATTGAATCCCCCTGTTTTCATAAATGAAAACATCTCCGAACCGGAGCCCGTCCCCTCTGCCACTACGTGGCATCTCCCCACACCGTGGGGAGTAACCCTTTAACAAGGGGGACTTATTTTTTTAACCGAATTGCCTCACTTTTTACAAACTCTCTGCACTGTTATATTTTTCTGCCTGAAGATTGAACATATACGCATAGGTACCGCCCATTTTCATTAACTCGCTGTGGGTTCCGCTTTCAATAATACTGCCGTTTTCCATAACATAAATTTTATCTGCATTAACAGTGGTTGAAAGGCGATGAGAAATAAAAATAACGGTTTTATTTTGTGCCGCATCAAGCATTGCACGGTTTAAGTTATATTCTGCAACCGGGTCTAAATTGGCAGACGGTTCATCAAGAATAACATAAGGGCAATTTTTATAAAATGCACGTGCCACTGCTATTTTTTGACTTTCACCGCCGGAAAGCATAACGCCGCCGTCATCAAATTCACGCAAAAGCTCTGTTTCGGTGCCGTTTTTCAACGGCTTGGCAAATCCGCTGTGAACAAGCGCCGACATTACGTTTTGCTTATTATATTCATCACTCAGTGCCACATTTTCGCCTACATTGCAGGAAAAAATCTGAAAATCCTGAAAAACAGCGGCAAACCTGTTTCTATGTTCCCAAACAGGCACATTGCGAATATCACAGCCGTCAATTTTAATACTGCCGTCTGTAACGTCATAAAGCCTTAAAAGCAAGTTTGTTAAAGTTGTTTTGCCTGCACCGTTATAGCCCACAAGTGCTATTTTTTCGTAAGGCTTTATTGTTAAATTAATGTTATTTAAAGTGGGCTTGTTATTACCCGGATATGTAAAGGAAAGTTTTTCTATTTTTATTTCTTTCGGCTCTGTAACGGGCGCCGGCTCACTGCCGTCTTTAATTTTGCCCTCGGCTTTAAGAAATCCCCTGTATTTTTCAATAATTTTTGCCCTTTCCTCAAAACGTGCAACAGCCCAAACGGTTAAAAAATTAATGCTCATTGCAATGGAATAAGCACCGTTAAACGTTGCCACAAAATCGCCTGCGGAAAGAGTTTGCTTAACGAGCACCAAGTAGCCCAAATAAAGAGGAAGCGCAACGGTAAATCCAAGCACCTGAACGCCTGCCTCCTGCACGCAATAAAGGCGTGAAATTTTGCTCCAATACTTATCCTGATTACGAATAACATCATCTGCCGCGTCATTATACCTGTCTGTTAAAAGCGGATGAATATTATTCATTCGCACCTCTTTTGCATAATCCTGCAAATAAAAAATACGCTGAAAATAATCGGAACGGCGATGATATTTTGTGTTTTCCACCTGACGCATCATTTGCAAATTACCTATTTTTTTAGAAAGAGGCATAAAAACCGCCACCGTGCCCAAAATTATTACAAGGCACCACGGATCTATGGCAAGAAGCACGGAAGAAACAGTAATAAGCGCCACTGCATTGCCGAAGTAATTTCGCAAAAGTCCAAGCAAATTTTGAATGTTATCGCTTGAAGATTCTATTGTTAAAATAAAATTATTGTAAAATTCCGGATTGTCGTAAGATTCCAAATCCAAGGATTTTGCCTTTTCATAAAGGCTTTTGTTAAGTGCAAAATAGCATTTTTCCTTTTCAACGTTCCACATAAATTCACGAAACAGCCAAGAAATAAGCCTGCTGAAAAGTATAACAGCCGCAATAACGCCCACTGCGCCGAAAATTCTGTAAAGCCTTTCGCCCGACGTCATAACATCAATTATGTACTTAACGCCTATAACGCTTATAAGCCTGTTAGGCAAATTACTTAAAATGCCCCACACCATTTCACCTATTACAAGCAAAGGCGAGGCTTTAAACATAAGCCTTACAAAATAAATCATATTTGAAAACATTGAATGTTCCGTTTTTTCTTTTTGTGCAGTCATTAAGCCTCCTCCTTTCTTTTGTAATTTGACGCTTGAAGGGAAAACATTTTTGTGTATTCGCCGCCTGCCGCCATTAATTCGCCGTGGGTGCCGCTTTCAATAATACTGCCCTCTTTAAGCACAATAATGCGGCTTGCCGTTGATGCACTTGAAAGCCTGTGTGAAATATAAACAACAGTTTTTCCGACTGTAACCCGCTGCAAATTTTCATACATTTTACTTTCTGCCACCGGGTCAAGGGCAGAACTGGGTTCATCAAGAATTGCCACATCAAAATCACGGGCAAAAAGACGGGCTGCCGAAACTTTTTGATTTTCGCCGCCGGAAAGTCCTGCACCGTTTTCATCAAACTCACGTGTTAAAACAGTGTCGCCGCCGTTTGCAAAAGTGCTTATTTTATCCCAAACGCCGCTGTTAACAAGCGCCTCTTTTGCAAACTTTTTATCATTTTCATCACAAGTACGGCACATAACGTTTTCAAAAACAGAAACGGCAAAATTTTTGTAATCCTGAAACACGGTTGCAAAAGCATTTCTGTAAGAATCAAGGTCATATTCTTTAATATTTACGCCGTTATACAAAATCTCGCCGCAAGTGGGGTCGTAAAAACGAAGCATTAATTTTAAAAGAGTAGATTTGCCTGCACCGTTAATACCGACCACGGCAACAGTTTCACCCTTATTCAGCCTAAAATTAATATTGTTTAAAGAATTTTTTGAAGCAGACGGATATTTAAACGAAACATTTTTAAATTCCAAACTTTCAAAGGACTGTGCTTTTTTACTGCCTGAAACAATTTGAGGCTCGTAATCAAAAAAATCTTTTAAATTTTGAAAATACAATGCCATTTGATTCATTTCATCAAAACACTGTGTTATGTCAAGTGTAACATCACGCACGGAATTTATGGAACTTAAAACAACACTGAAACCGGAAACCGTCATAGTTCCCCTTTTTACAAATTCCCAGCCTGCAAAAGCATAGCTGCCGATAACAGGTATAAACTCTTCAAACAGAGAACTTACCATGCTGTATGCAAACAAGCCCACACCGTATTTTTTTAAAATTTTGATGTTAGAATCTATTGCCGCCTGAAACCTTTTCATAAGAACGGCAAAAATGTTTGATGTTCTTATATCTTTTGAATATTCACGCAAAAACACGGTGCGCTGAATGTATGCTTTAATTCTGTTATTTGTTGTCATTTCCAAATCTCGCTTGTAAACATAGCGGCTTTTTGCCGTTTCAATAATAAAAACAAGAAAGATAGGCAGTAAAAACAACAAATAAACAGGATTTATAACAGAAACCGTGGTAAAAACACAAATCATTGAAATTATGCCGGAAATCACACCGGCAAAATCAAAACAAATAATATCAAAATAGCCGGACGTGGCAACAAGGGTTGCACGCTGATACTTATCGTAAAACGCCGGGTCTTCATAGCAGGCAACATCCAGCGTTTGTGCCTTATCAAAAATCATGTTGTTTATTTGTTTTAAAACATTTTTTGTTGCCTTTTTCTCTATTCTCATTCCGCTCCAGGTAACAATTTTATCGGCAACGGAAAACAAGGCAAAAATTGCCAAACAGCGGCAATACATTTTAAAATCACGACTGCCTGTTATAATTTCAAGCAAAATTTTTAAAAATAAAATATTTCTGATAAACCAAGAAAATACGTTGCCGAAAACCTCTTGCATTAAATAGCCTATAATCAGCTTTTTATCTGCCTTCCAAACAAGGCGCAAAGCATAAATTACATTTTTTATAACAGGCACATTTTGCTGTTCTTCATCTAATTTAATAAATCTCATACTTCACCTCCGAATAAACAAAAAATGCCGTCGACCAAAACCGACGGCATAATTTATAACAATACTGAATTATTATTAAAAAATTAATTAACGGCAAGGAAAATAACCTTTGCCGGCAGACAAACCGCCGCAAAGTAATATATAATTGTGCATTTTTAAACCGGGGATAGACGGAATATAATGACGGTAATAAGTTGTATAATTTTTCACGGCTTTTGCCTCCTTTCGTTAATAATTCGTTAACAATATGAATTTAGGTTATCACACACCGCCGCTTTTGTCAACAAAAAAATCCGAAACGGTTGTTTCGGATTTTTGTTTTACAATGTTAAATTTCCGCAACAGCGTAGCCGCAGTTTAAGCTTGGCAGCATTTTGTTAAAAATATCGTTTGTTTTAATTTTCAAATAACCTGTTGTTGTGCCGTCGCTGCAACCGTAATATTCTTGTACCAAAACATCTTTATCAACAACAAGTTTAACGCCGTTTGCCGTTTTAAGCATAACGCTGAAAACAGTTGCCGCACCGATTTTGGTTTGAAGCATTGATTCCATTAATTGGGCAGGCGCAAAAGAAACACGGGAAACGCCCAATGAACTGCTGAAATTTTTTGAAGAAAAGGGTTTGTTACCGCAGGTTATGAACAAATAAAATTCTGTTTTTTGGCGATTACACAAAAACAATGTTTTAACCATTTCCATTTGTAATTTTTCATTAACCGCAACACAATCTTCCATTGTAATAACCGGGTCGGTTTCCACACGCTCAAAGGGGATTTGCAAATTTTGCAAAGTGCTATAAACCTGCTTTTGCAAAATTGTTTCGGTTTCATTAGGTGCAAAATCCTTAACTTCGCTTACATATATCATTTAATCACCTTCACTTTGATTTTTAATAAGTATATCATTTATTAAAGAATACGAAAAGCGAATATTTGTAATGTTTAAAATGACAAAATGTAATAATTGTTTTTAATTCTTTACAAGCAATTTTTTATACGTGCTGTCTATACAAAACGCACCCAACGGCGCCGTTATAATAATTGCCAAAACTGCAACGGAAAGCACTGTTTTTCCGCAGTTTAAGCCTGCCGCAAGAGGAACAGAGCCGATTGCCGCCTGTACCGTGGCCTTTGGCAAATATGAAATTACGCAAAACAGCCTTTCTTTTAAATTAAGCTTTGTTTTAAACGTTGAAATCCATACTCCTGCACTGCGAAAAACAAGCGCGGCAAAAATAAGCAGCACTGCCGGTGCCCCGGCTTCCAATGTGTAGCGAATATCCACAGCAGCACCCACCAAAACAAAAAGAACAACCTCTGCACCTATCCAAATTTTGCCGAATTTTTGAGAAATGCGTGCCGAAACATTTTCATCCGATTTAAATTTAAGCACACACGCCATGCTGACAACGGCAAGCAACCCTGAAATTGCCACCTTATCGGCAAGCCTGTTTTCTATTGTAACAAGCAAAAAAGAAACGCCTAAAATTACAATAACCTTTGTGCTGTTTCTGATGTAATTGCCACGCTTGTAAAACAATTCAAAAAAGAAGTAAAGGCAAAATCCCGCAACAGCGCCTAAAGCAATACCCAAAATTATAGAAACGGGAATATTTGCAAAACTTTTTAAATTTACTTTTTCGCCGCTTGCCATTGCCAAAAAAGTTGTAAACAACACTATTACAAAAATATCGTCGCAAGAAGCACCTGCCATAATCATTTGCGGAACTGCCTTTTTTGCGCCGTAGCCTTTTTCCGTTAAATCAACCATTCGAGGAACAACCACGGCAGGTGAAACCGCACTCAACACAGCGCCCATAACGGCGGCTTCAATACGAGTGATTCCCAAAATCAGCGGCGCAAGCAATACATAGCCGATTAATTCAAAACTTGCCGGTAAAAATGACAGCAAAATTGCAGGTCTGCCGGCTTTTTTTAAATTCTCTAAATTTAATGTTAAACCTGCTTTAAGCAAAATAATAATCAGTGCCGCCTTGCGCAGTTCGGCTGAAATTGAAAGAATTGACGGGTCAAGAGCGTTTAAAACATACGGGCCCAACACTACGCCTGTAACAAGCATGCCGATAATTCCCGGCAACTTTAACCGTTTGCAAATTCCGCCCATTGCAAGCCCCACAAGCAACACAAGTGCTAAAGATTCTAACATAAAAATCACCTTTCCTTTTGCAAAAACCACCGAAAAAATAAAAAAGCCGATGATTTCTGCGATTAAAAATCGTAGAAGTCATCAGCATAAAAGCAGTTTTGGCACGGCTGATTGCCGCCAAGGGAGAACCTCATTCCCACAAAAACATATTAACATTTATTGCACCCTTTGTCAACCGAGATTAAATACTTTAATGGTTAAAAAAATTATATTATCTACCTGTCAATTCTAAAAAAAGCGGGCGGCTTTTTCAGCCGTCCGCAATGTTTTATTATTCAGTTCTTACGCTTTTTAATAAACAACAAACATACTGCCGATGAAGCAAAAGCGGCATACATTGCCAAAGCCGGCGAACCGGTGTTGGGTGATTTTGCTTTGCCCTTTGCGACTGTTCCGAGTTTGCTTCATACTTTTGTTCGGACTTATTTTCCGTCTTAACCTCAGGCTTTTCATTTATCTGCACAGCCTTTTTTTCAAGGGCGGCAAGTGATTCGTTAATGCTTTTTGCCATTAAATCAACCTCTGCCTGCTGCGTTATATTTTTGCCTCTTACAACTGCGTTAACAGCTTCATCAACTTTAGAAAAATCCTTATATTCATCCCTGTTAAGTGCTTGTGCTTTGGCAATAGCCTCATCAACCTTGCTGTAATCCGCATCCTTGTATTCAAGAGCGGCAAGGGCATTGTTAATAGCCTTTGCCATAAGATCAACTTCCGCCTGAGCTTTAAAATTTTTACTTCGGTCAACGGCATTTATTGCATCCTTAACGGCATCAAAATTTTTATATAAATTTTCATCCAATGCATTTGCTCTTGAAACAGCGGCATCAACATCCGTATAATCTGCACTGCGCAAAATTAGTGACTCGATTGCATTTTCAATAGCCACAGCATAATCGTTTACAACAGACTGCTCTGTATACATTTTATCATAAACAACGCTGTTAATTGCGTCTGTAACAATGGAAAAGTTTGAATAATCACCGGCGTTAAGATCATTTGCCTTTGCAACAGCTTCATTAACCGCTTTATAATTTGCCTTTAACAAATCATCCTGCGAATATCTTGTATAATACAAAGTAACATAACCGTCTCTTATTTTACCGTGCGCCCATATAGTAGCAAGCCTGTTTTCGCTGTCGATAATGAACGGCGGCATGCAAGCAACAAAATTTTCGTCTGCATCAATGAGAGGTAGCGGAAGAAGAGTCATTTGATTTTCGCCTGCGTCTCTGTAGTAAAGCCGCACAACGTGCTGATAAAGTTCTGCGGTTTCGCCTTTCTCATCAATCCATTTTCCGTCCTCGGTTTTTGTATATATTTTTCCGCAATAAGTTAACGATGTGTAATCCGTTTTAAGCGGAGTCAGTTCCAATGCAGATATATACTGCACAACATTGTTCTTTATAACAAACGAATATTTTGTGTCCCCGGTTTCGGATACATCTAAAACAGGAGCCGCTTTCCAACCCTCCGGCGTACTGTTTGTGGGTGAAACGGTGTAAAGATTACCGTTATAATAATAACTGAGATACGGCAAAATTGACTCTACCAAAGAGGTGTATTTACCCGACGGTGCAAGAGTGGTAACAGTGCCCGACACGGCTAAATTCAAATCTCTGTTTTTATCCGATTCCTTAACGGTGAACGGATAAGTGCTTTTTTTATCAATAGCGGCAGTATACATCTCTTTTGATATGCGTGTACCGTCGGTTGCCTCCTGAAAAAGCACAGCTGTTTTACCGTTAATGCTTGCTATGGAATAATCCGAAATGTAGTTACGATTCTCAACAAATGACATGGGAATAAGATTGCCGTTATCGTCCTTTTTATTTGTATCGGTGTAGAATGTATTATCCGTTGGATTATAGTACATTCCCTCAACGGAAAAGAAGCCGTCGTTCTTTTCTACATTATTGCACACTGCCCAGGTGATAAGGATTTTACCGTCAAGCTTTGTTACCCGTGATTTATAATAACAAACATTGCCGTCTTTACCTGTATTATCATCCTCATCCTTGCCATCGTTTTTGCCCACGCTGACGGTGTATGCGCCAAACGGAAAATTATAATTTTCACTGTTCATAACAGCAATGCTTATTTTCATAGAACTTGCGATTTCTCTTCTCATTTTTTCAAAATCGTCTTCGTCTGAAGGAGTGCCTAATTCAAATTCTTTATCCGCTTCCGTCCAGGTGATGATTATGTCATTTTTTGATGAAGTTTCGCTTTGAGAATAAACAAACGGCTGTAAATCTACCGTTAAATCATCTTTAATACTACGTGGAACCGAAACTCTTCCGTCTTTTGCAATGCTGTAACAAAGCCGTCTGCAGTATCCGGGTCCTTCACCGGCATCCATAAGCATTACCGCAAGCTGCTCATCAGTGTTGCCTAACTCAACGAATTTTATATCCGCATCCGAATTCATACCTTCCATCAAAGTATAGTTGAAATTCTTGAAATAGGGAAGAATTTTTAATTCAAATATTGATTCCTTTGTCAAAAGAGTGTTTTCCCTAAAGGTGGTTTGCACTCTATCTTTACCAAGTTGTCGTTATTTTACGACACCTACACAACTATACAGGTTCGCAAAAAAGCCCGCCTACGAAGGCGAGCTTTTAAGTTCACGGTAATATTTGTTTTGATTGTTTTATCATCGTATCTATCACTTCATAAATACGGTTTCTATCTTCGGGAGCGAGTTTTTCTAGTTTTTCATTCAGCATTGAGTTTTTAACTGTGTAACCGTTATCCAACACATCACTCAAAACCATATCTGCCGATACGCCAAGCGTATTGAGTATCTTTATAAATGGTACGGATGTTCTTAACCGACCTAAATTTCATACTTAAAAACCGGCTGATGGCACACATATTTCTCCGTACATTTGCTTGCATTGTAACTATTTGATATGATGGTAGCACAAGATTTTAGGAGGTCAAGATTTTATGGAAAAGTACAAATATGACGAAAACAATGGGCTATGGTATGAGCGATTTCTCTGCTGAAAAACCAAATTGTAATACATTTCTATTTAAGTTAGTATAACAAAGGCTCTTCAAGAAGTTGTAAATTTATTGAAGAGCCTTTGTTTATGTGTGCTTTTAATTGTTCTTTAATACATACCCACCGACTACACAGCAATTATCCCTGCAAACTGGGAGACTGCCGACATATCCGACAAATGAGAAAATATACGTTTTGCCTAATTCTGCGTTAAAAGCGTTAGATAAATTAACCGTAAATTCAGCATTATCGTCAGGCAAATTTACATTGACATCGGTTAAAATCTCGGTATATGTTCCGTCACTGTTCTTTTGGCTTACTGTTAATTTAACTTCATCAAGGTTTTTATGCTTTAATGTGATTTTCGCATCCCTGACATTTCCGGGTGACAGTACTTTATTTGAAACCTCGGCATCAATAGCAACATCAACACAACTGTACTCTATCGGTGTTGTACTTATTGCAGCCGGAACTGTGGCCGAGGTTGAAACCGCCGACAATAAGGTTGCCGTAAATTTCACCTTGCCGTCGGAAAGTTCAAGCGGTACGGGAGAATGAATATTCACATTGAAACTGCCCGTAGTAATCGGAGAAATTTTAATATATCCGTTGTTGCTGTAATAAGTTTTTCCGCCTACTACTGCATAAGAACCATCTGGCAGTTTCCCACTGTCAAGCGACAGTTTCACCGCATACTTACCGCTTTCGCTACCTTCGTAGGTAGTATTTACAGCGGGCGCACTTTCGCCTACGGTAATGTTAATTGCAAAAGGTCCGTCGCTTGCTGTATTACCGCTGCCGACTGCGTCGGCGGAAAGCGCTGTTGTGTCTGTACCTATTATGACTGCCTTTTTAGGCGGGGTTATAATATTTGTCAGTTCGCCATCGTTATTGTTATAAACAAGGGCTATTTTCCCACTTTCTGCATCGTTCGTACCGACATAATCGACAATAAACACCAGCTTTTCGGTCAACATATCGCCTGACTTCGGAACAAAATGAGTGTCTGCCGAGCCAAGTTCGGTAAATTGCGTAAGATCTATGGCAGATACAGGATCATTTACAGTATAATTGTAATACTTCGGTTCATTTTGATTGGACAAATCAATCATCAAAATTCTGGTGCCCGTGAAAAACTCTTTGTCCGTTCCGTCTAAAGTGTAAAAGTGAAGAGAAATATTAAGCCCTGTATATATTGACGGGGTATACATCGTTTCAACATCTAATGTATAACTGCTTTTTTTGGTAATTGTAATTTCAAGCGGGCTTTGTTTCGACAGAATACCCTCATAGTGTTTTCCAAAGTCGAAGGAAACAAATTGATCCGCTTTGTAAAAGAATACATCTACAGCTTTGTTTTGCAGCGCCAATGTTTCCGCCGTAACCTCACCTCTGACGCTGAAACCGCTCTTCGTGCTGTTGTCAGCCGTCACGGAATAAACCGCGCCTGCCGGCAAATGAAAAAGCGTTGCGGAGTCGCCGTGTTTCATATATAAGGTAATATCTGCCTTGCCGTTTTCGTTGGCTTTGATATTTGTAGGGTTTACTACTGTTTCGCCGTTTACCGTTATATTAGCATTATTGGGCAGACCGGTTATTGCATATATATGGTTTTCACGCAATCCGGAAAAAGTACAGTTTATTGCAAAATACTTACTTTCATCCTCGGCATTTCCGATTGCCTTTGTGTTTACGGTAACATCATAACCAATCGGGTCAAAGTAAGCGTATAACTGCGTAACATCGCCGTCTTTGACCTTGTAGGAATAGGTCGGGTTTCTTGTGACCAAAGCTCCGCTTTCATCGTACCAGCCGCCAAAGACAAAACCGGTTTTGTTCTTCGCGGTGATGCCGATATAGGTATCACCCGCGGAGGCGTAAAGCTCCTGACCGACCGCTGTTTCACCGACCGGCTTATACTCGGTTGCGCTTTCAGGGCTTTTGTCATCGGTATACAACAGCTTTACTTCAACCGTTCCGCCCTCTGTACTTGTTTCGTAGGTTGACGACGCTTCATCAAAGGTTTTGGCAATCACCCTTTGACGGTATTTCCATTGTGCGAAGAAGGTAATGCCGTCACTTTCGGGTATGTTTGAAACAACGGGTGTATCGGAGTGAGCATCGTTGTATATTCTGAGAAAGGCTTCTCCGTTAGCATCTTCATAATACTCAACCTTGTGAACCGCGTCTAACATATATGTTTTGATATCGCTTTCTTGGGTTAAGATATATTGCCAACCCATAAACTTCCAGCCGTCATCCGCTTGCGGAGCGTGAGAGATGTATTCGGGTAAACTGTCGCTCAGCGGAACCTCATAACCGGACCCGTCTCCGTTATATTGATACGGATACGGATTGCAGGAATCATAAATAACATTTTTGGCCTGATAAATGATATTGACCGTAATGGAAGAATTGACATTGTTAAATTTATACTGATATTCTTTTTTTCCGTCAACCGTAACTTCAATCCATTCGTCAGCGGGAACAAATACGCCGTTTATGTATCCGCCGATAAACTCTCTCAGCCCCGGTTGGTAACACACAGTGATATTACTGCCTGCGAAAACCCAGCCCGTGTCTATCGTGTCGTCATCGGGCTCAAAGGTGTCATCAACCTCTGGATCGATATATACGTTGCCGTATTCACTGACAGGAGATTTGTTAAAGTCAACATTCACATAATAAAATTCTTTGAATTCAATGTTATCCAACAGATTGCCGTAGGTTTTGTTATCTTTACCGGAAGCGTCAACGGCGTTGACCGAAACAAAGCCGAATATGGTGTTTTCCTGTCCTTTCGGGACAATATAGTTATAATTATAAGTAGCTCCGTTTTCAATATTGCCGTAGTCGTACCAATCGTCGTTCTGCGAGGAAATAATCCATATTGACCATTCCTCGGTATGATTTTCATCACTTTGCCAGCTTATGCTGTCACCCGAATATTCAAATCCGCCGCTGGCATTAAATTTAGAGGTATACAGCTTAATCTCATTACTGCAGCCGGTAACCGGAATATCCAGCGCAACATCGGTCTGACTGTAAAGCCAGTCAACTATTTTCATAAGCTGGTCACGGGCTGTTAACGAAGCTTTTTTAGGAGCATAAGTTTGATTAGGCCCTATAATCAAAGCCATAGTGTCCACACCGCTTCGCCCTCTGTGTGACAAACCCCATCTATACATTTTACCGGGGGTGGTATTTACTATTTGGTACAAAGAGCTATCTTGGCTTGCGTTTAATTCGACAAATTGGTCACCATTTTTTATGTAGGGCTTTTTTATTACGGTTTCAATTATTGCGCTTAACCCGTACGCATCGCCGTTTTTTATATTACCTACTTCAACCATATAATCTGCAGCGGTTGTGTTCCAACCAATTCCTGCCTCGGGAGACGGAGCGTTTGCTGCCGAAAAACTACTATACTTTCCGGATATTGCAATATCATCAAATCCCGCATTTTCAAGCATATTATTACCATTTTTATCGGTAAAACTCATATTATCTATCAAATTGCCGCCGCTTATTATAGTTTTTTCAACCGGTACTGCTGGTGTGAATTCATTATTGATTAACATATTTTGAAGTTTCAAAGTATAATAATCCAAGTCGCAGAGTATTTTCTTTACACTTCTGCGGCTTCTTTTATCTTTTGATGCTTTTAATATTGCATATTTTATTTTGTCATAATCTACAATATTCTGAAATATGTATCCTTGTCTTTTCATTTCTTATTCACCTAAAGGGCTTTCAAGATACCTACTAACCCTTTCCATTCATCGGTTCATTTTTTGCCAAGCGGCACGGGAAACAATATGCGCTGAAATATATTAATATAATAAAATGTGAATTAAGATAGGCGCGCATAGTAATAAGTCCTGCTTGTAGAATGAGAAGAACAATACCAACTGAACAGCCCTGATTGATACGCTATGCATACTGAGTCCCAATTTATATGTTATTTTTTACATTTTCAAAACCTCCGTTTTAATATTCTATGAATAACTGGGGGAGGTTTCCCCCAGTCCCCCTCTTTAAGAATGGCTATAAGAAAGGCGCGCATAGGAATAAGTCCTGCTCGTAGAATGAGAAGAACAATACCAACTGAACAGCCCTGATTGATACGCTTGTGCAGACTGAGCGTATGTTTGAGTTCTCCAGCGAACAATATTCATTGCATTACTGCTTGATGGTTTCCCAAAGCTATCACAATACCCTGTATTTGAACCGCCATTTGTTTCAACAGGAAGTGTTAATCCTGTTTCTTCATCATATCCCATTTTACTGATAAAGCCTGTATTTGGTATTTGAAATGCTGTTATTTCTTTATACAGAAGTTCCTCTGTCGCATTTCCGTTTTCATCAAACTTATATATTGATTTACTGTAATTATCAGGATTATCGCATATCCAATACTTTCCGTCATGAATAATGATACCATCTATCCAAGTATATGATACACTCAGAAAATATTCAAGCCCACGATATACAAATCCGCCGTTTTCGTGTCCATGATAAGGCAATTTCCCGGATGACGCTCTTATACTATTTAACAGGCCGTTAAGTTCAGTAACAATATAAACGCTTCCTTCCTTGCCGATAACAACATTATTATTCATATAATACACGCACATATTATCAGCTATATCAGGATATTGAGTTGCATCTATCGGCTCTGTATCTTCAATTTTTCTGATTGCAAAAATACTGCCTGAATCTTCATAATCTAATTCTGTTGGAGTATCATTTTTTAAAACCTCAATTTCAACATAATCTCCGATGAAAAAAGAATCTTTTTCAGCAATAAAATAATCCACTGCAAATTCTGTTTCAGTTACATTATTTGTTGAATTCAATGCATCAAGACAACATTCTTCTGATGGATACATATTTATATTCCTCGAAGTAATATTATCAGAACCAAGATAAATCGACTGACTATCCAGTGTTGCAAATTCAATCAAAAACAGTGTTTTAACAGTTTCATAATCAAATATATCAAACTGATGCCAGCCTTTACCCTTTGCTTTGGCAAGTGTCTGCGCATCCTGAAAGCTATATGTAGATGCATATCTTCCTCTGCCGACACGGCTTTCTGCTGAATTGCCTTCGCTTGCTTCCCAAGATGCAAGTACATCTGTCATGAGGAATGAACCGATATATTTTTTCGGTACAAATTTATAATACTCATTGAGTTTTTCCTCACTCACATAATAATACATTTTGCCGGTAGCTTCTGATATATATTTCATTTCATAATGTTCAGGGATTTCTGTCATAACCTCGCCCATTGTACCGTTTTCAATATAATCAGGATCTCCCTCATATGATGTTACTGTACCGTCAGCAATAACTGTGCATCGTTTGATATCACACCAAGGATACACATTATCAAAATCATTGACTACATTAGCATCATCAGGTCCGTTTGCTATTTCTGCTCGCATATATCTTGCATCACCAAGTCTTGTCAGCTTCGGATTTGCACTGTTCATATCATAGCAAACACCGTATTTTTTAACATTTGATGTAACAATACCAGCATCAATAATACTGCCATCTGACATATTAAAATATAAATGCCCCGATTCAATTAACGCATTTTGAATTGATACATTTTTCAAATTTGGTGTAGTAATTGTTTTTCTGCCAACTGTAATACTTAAAATATATTCTTCATCAGTATCACTATCAACAGTGATATCAAAACTTGCATTGATTTTGGAAAGCCAATTATTAACATTTGCCAAACCAAGTTTTCCATCAAACACACCTATAATACTGTCATCATCCTTAATAACATTTGTTGTAGGCTGTTCTGATAGCCTTTTATATCCCATAATTATCATTGCCTCCAATTATATTTTCTAATTTGCTAATTCTTTGTTCAGTTTCCCTCATATAATTTTGGAATCCTGATAGCAAACAATTGGTTAATTGTTGATAATCAACATTCCAAGAAAGTTCGGAATCTTTGTATTTGATAATTTCATCATCGGATAAATTTTCAAGTTCAGGATGTTTATCAGCATCATTATCCTTAACAGAAGCATTATATATGCTGCTGTTATGAATTCCTAAATCCTGACATACTTTGAAAATTTCTTGTGCGATTACACCGACTCTTTTTTCTTCATCGCCAATAAAATTAAATTCCTTATATGAAATTTTTTCAAGAAGTGCTTTTCCTAATAAATATGGTTTGATATTTTCTTTTAATTTCTTATCAGAAGTATTAAGAGCGGTCTTTGCATATACAGTATTAAATCTATATGTGCTTGTACCAAGATTTGCGCCGGAATCCGACTGTCTACCTGAAGCAAGGTCAATCTGGTCGCAGTAAATACTACTTGAATTAGTTATATGAAAATATTTATAAAGACCTCCTGCAATCCATCTAAAGCAGAACTCTCCACCGGGACCGCAGTGTATATGCATTATATTGGCCTCGTCATTACCTACAGATACTTCATTCTGATTGTTCATACCAATCAGATTATGTGATGAACCCGTAGTAGTTTGACCTTTAAGAAATCGATTGTTTGACAAAATAATCGATTTATCGCTCACCAATTTCTTCAAAAATGAATTCAAATCAGATGTGCCAGTTCCCCCTCTTGACACTGATAAAACACCATCATTTATATCCGTTGTTGAATGCTTATGTGATGACTTTGCAGCATTAATTTTCTCAGTTGTAATCCCATGCGGATTATTCTTATTGGAAATATGGGTAATCAGAGTAGAAAATAATTTCTTTGCTTTACCCCACAAAGTACTTGTATTATCACCTGATTGTATATTTTCCATTATTTCTGATTCTGTAAATGTTGGCATAGCATTGTTGACAGAAACATTTTCCACATGTTCAAGACCTATTTGATCTGCTGTTACATTATGGGGATTATCCTTATTGTTAAGGTGCTCTTCAACAGTTTCTTTGCTGGCATATGCCGAATATTCACCGATTATTGCACTTACGTGTTCTGCATCACCTATACAGATATTTATGTCATTCTCCAACATAACAAGCGATTCTGAATTAACAGAAGAAATTGGCTGAGGCGTGCCCTCATTATATGAATAAGAAAACAAAAATTCATTATCATTTTCGTCAAGTGCAAATAAAGCATATTCCGTCCAGTCAAAAGTATTTTCAACAGATGCACAATCAAGCTGCCAATGAATTATAGCATTAGTGCCATTTCTTTCATAGCTTGTGAGATTACCAAAACACACAAGGTTTTGCATTTGGGTTATATCTTCAAAATCAATCGAAGGTCTTTCACCATTGCCAAGTCCAATTCTGGAAAAACGCAGTGTTGCACCCTCAATAGTTTTAAGCATTTGAGCCTCTGCATTTTTAGTAGGTTTCAATCTGGGAAACATTAGCAACACTCCTTTCTTCAATTAAAATATTTCCATCATCATCTATCAGCATATTATTGTCGTCATCCACAAACCAAATCGGAGCATTAGAATAATCTATTGCTTCTGAAGTTTGTTGAAAATGCAATCTGAATACTGAAATTTGCGCCAGACCGATTTTAGAATCTGTTTCAAGGACAATGTCATAGAATTTTTTTAAGTGTGCTGGCAATCTAATGTCAAGAATTCTTACATTCTCTACATAATCAGATATTGAATCCGAATAACGTGGTACTTTAAGTTTTATTCTTAATAAAAAATTACCGTTTTCATCCTGTTCATCAAAGTACGTTTCGGCCTCAAGATTATAACTTGCTGAAGTTTCTTTAATAACAGATGCAGAAATCTTCCCATAGCCTCTAAAATGAGCTGTAAGCACTTTTTTTCTGTCATCCAAAGTCTGATTACTTGCAGGAATAATACTTAAAAATTCCTCAAGAGAGGCAACAGCATCATAATCCATATAGTTGATAAACATATTATTTAAAACTATCTCGAAAGCAATTTCTGCCATATCAAGGACTCTACCCTGTGCCTTTAAAATCTCTTGCATTTCATAAATGCGGTCATAAAAACGAGGATAATAACTCTTAATCAATTCATAGTTATTTTGATTATTTTCAAACCACAAGTATCTTTGATTGCACTCCGTGCGTAAATATAATTTATTCATTGAACACAATCTCCTTAAGGTTTGGAATTTCACCTGCAGGAACAACGTAATTTAATGATTTACCATTTATCAAAACACTTTCAAAATCTTCAACAGCATTGGTTGAAGCTATAATTGAACTAACTTGTATCAATTTAACCGTTATATTCTTTTTTGCATCATAAGATTTTGTAAGTGATGAAAAATAATTTGCAATATTTTTTCTGATAACTGATATTACCTCGTCTTGGCTTACGCCTTCATACATAAGAGGATTTAATATCGTTATTGTAATATCATTATTAATCGCTGTTACTGCTAAGAAATGGGCTCCGATAGGCGCCACTCCTTCACCTATACCGTCACCGACAATAATTTCTGCGCCATTTACAACAACTTTAGTATTGCGTGTTATAGGGTCTATAAAATCCTGTACGGCCTTAACTATTTCGCTGGTACAAGGTTGATTGTTGCTATCAGTTAAAACCGCCTTAACGGTATTTGGTCCAGCAAATAAAGGAAATATGGTAGCAGTACCAACACCCTTTATATTTTCACACCACGTTTTATACTGTTGAGCGTTTGCATTTTCAGCTGGTGCAGAAAGCATTTCCTGAATTCTTAACCTGAAAGCATCGTCATCTTCTTCATCAATGCCACTGCGTATGATATTACCAATTTTTGCACTTGCTAAATCATCTATTGTTTCAACAGGTAAAGCAGAAGTACCGACAGGAATATTATTACTATCAGCACCCGGTGTTTCAGCCTCAATATAAAAACTTTCATCTTCATTCTGTCTAAGAATAAAATATATTCCATCAACAATGAATCTATCGCCTTCCTCAATATCAACTTCCTCAAATGGTATACCTTCAGCAGCCGTAAGGGTGATATTATATTGAGATGTTTGAGCCTCTTCACGTTTCAACTTGCTCATATAGAGATTTGCTGCAAGAATATCAAGATTTTCGCCTGTGGCCGTTCTAACCGAACTCTGTTCCGATATGATGTTTGCATCAATAAACAATTGCGCAAGTCTATTAAATGAACCTGAAATGGCATCAAAAAAAACGCTGCCTTGACGAGTATCAATATCATCAGGAGCGTTTGCTATGGCTTGTTCTATAAGTTCCTCGGTAGTATATTCGTTAAAAAGAGCCATTATACCACCTCCTCAATTTGAATATCTCCATAAATGGTATATGCTATAAAACTAATATGTGCTTTGTCTTCTTCAAGCACTATATTGAAATCGCCTACATCTATAATCCTTTCATCAGGCAACAAAGCATCACCGATATAATCAGGAATAACTGTTTGCAAATATGCTTCACTGCTATTTCCTTCAATAACATCCTCTTTGATTTCACTACCATACTGGTCATTGTAAATGAGGCATTTAAAGCGTGGAGTTATAACTGCTTTTATTATTGCTTGTTTTACTGCCTCAACACCATCAACTATACCGCCTATCCGACCTCTTTCAAAATCAATTGCATATGTTTTTGTAGGTATTTCATACTCATTCTCAATATCATCTGTAGGAATTTCAGTCAATAAATCATCATTTGTCACATTAAGCCCTCCCAACTATAAGATATAAATTTCCGCCATTTATGCTTAGAATAATAACACTATCATTTTTCTGCAAAGCATTTTTTAATGTAATAATATTATCTTCACCGTTTATATTAACGTTATAATCTTTGTCCCTTAAGTGTTCAGGAACTATTAGAAGAGCCTCTGATACTCTTTGATTTGAATCATTCTGCAATTCAATAGTAAGTGGGGATACTTTTATTACTCTACCGTAAAATAAGCCTGTACTTTCTGTAGCACAGGCTTGAAGAATTTGTTTTATGCTTGTTGCCGGCATTATTACACCTCCATCAATATTCAAGGTCTGTCGTTTTCTGTAACTTCAAAGACATTGTATATTTTTCTCTGTCGAAAGTATGCGTATCTGATACAATATAAAATGATTTTTTAATTTTCATATCAGGAATAACAACAAATGCGCCTCTGCCGGTCTGCATTGATGTTAAACCCAGAGCAGTTATATTTAATATCTGCTCCGGGTTTTTACTTTCTTTTAGAAGGGAATTCGCCAATGATTTCAACTTGCTTTTTTTCTTAGTAGTTTCCTCATCAGGCTTATTAATATCTTGAAATATGCCGATATAATTTTCAAGATCAGCATCCTTTGCAGTGGCAAGAATTTCATTTTTCCCAGAATATAATTTAATTCGCGTTTTAACTTTTTCAATGCTATTAGAAAAGGTCCAAGAAATTATATTAGTATCCGTTTCCAGCAGCCATTTAACAATATTCTCCCGACGAACAATTAAATTCAACTTATTATCAGTACATGTAACGGCGTGACGAATACCCGTGCTTTTGTATTCCTCCTGCAATGCAGTTTGGATAATATCCCAAGGTGTTGTTGATTTTGATATTTCATCGATTACTTTTTTGCAGGAACACACAAAACCAATACTAATACCAAAACGGTTACATACATCTTTAAATATCGCATCTGCTTTTTTCTTTTTGTAATGAAAAGCATCTTTATTATTAGAAAGACGTATACCGGCATCAGCAGCTTTAAATGTCATTACATTTTTATTGCTGTTATTAGTTTTTAATATTAAACCCTCAAACAAACTTTCATTATTGTATTTGAAAATACAATGAAAGCCTTTTATAACATTTATATCTGCACGTTTAAATTGCGGTGAATCTAACAAGGTTACTTCTACCGTTCGAGAAGGAGTACCGTCTCGGCCAGACCATACAACTTTTTGAACAAGTTGTGATATATCAAATAAGTTATCGCTATCATTATAAATAAGCACTTGAATTAACATTATTATAATAAACCTCCTGCTTATTTTGGCAATTCAAGAATAGTACCAGGGAAAATCCAATGTCCCGTTGATGATGATTTATAACCATGATTTTTTGCTGCCTTTTCAATAACAGTTTTATTGAGATTATAAATCTCTTTCCACCTGCTTGAATTTCCCAATTCTTTTTTTGCAATATTATATAAACAATCACCACTTTTAACTTTATAGGTTTTAGCAGCCGTTTTTGTTGATGTACGTTGTTTATTATTGGTTTTTGTAGTTTTTTTGTTGTTAACTTTAATTTGATTAACCGTAACGGAGCGGTATTCCTTAAAAGAAATTGAATAATCAATTGTTCCGGGATCATCGCCGTTCTCAGAATATTCAAATTTTTCAATTACAACATCTACTGCCAATCCTACAAACTTATTATTTGCACGTGCAAGAACAAGTTTAACAACAGATTTATCATTTATAAACTTCTGTATTTGTGATACATATGTTTTGGGACTGCTTATATTCTTAATCGAACCGCTGAATGGATATAGTGGAAATATTGAAGAAAAAGAGTATTGAGCCGCCTTTCGACCTTGCTTAATAACAATCTCACCAAACTCTATAACAGAGACAGAGGAGTTCCCTGCATTGTAGGAAATTTTTATTTCTTCCGGCAATACAGGAATTTGTAACTTGGTATCACCGCATTTGATATACATTTCGTCAGTACTCATACGAATCGTCACCCTCCTCTGCGATTTCTTCCGATACAATATTTAACATTACATTGGTTAAATTCTTTTGTAATATCTCAATAACTTGTGATTCATCAATATTACCTGAAAAAGACATTTTTCCACTGCCGTTAATATCGATATGAATTGTTTTTTCCGTGCTTTGAGCAGGTGATGATGTATTAACAACAGGAGCAGTATAATAAGGCATCATTTCAGTTGATGGTGCATCATAATACATTTCACCTACTGCCTCTACAATCTTCATTGTTTCCGAATGAGGAAATACCGTTGACCCAGCGTGGTCTACAACAAGCTCAGGACCATAATCGTCACCTGCAATAAATACAGATTCTGCATTAGTAGTACCTTTAGCGTGTTTTGGAATAGAAGGACTTGCCGTACCACCGCCACTTAAAGCGGCAGATGTTGCATCGGCAACAGCCCCAGCAGCATTAGTTGCCCTATATGAATTAGCTTTAATGCTTTCTGCATAAGCAGTTATCATTCTTGTTGCGGCATTTTTAGCCTCTTGTGATACATCCATTTTGCTTACGGTATCTTCAGTTTTAGCAACAACCTCATCCATTTTTTTAGAAAAATCTGTTTGAAAATCAGCTACTTCTTTTGCTGCTTCGCTTTCTTTTTCTTGAACAGCTGCTGCCGTATTCGCAAGTTTTGCTACTGCTTCAGTATTTCCCTGATTGATATTATCAACCATACTTTTAGCCAGTCCCGCTGCCTCTGCACTTCCGTCTTGAACATACGTCATTAAGGCATCATAATTTTCTTGCGTTATGCCTAAATCTTCAGCTGATGTATTTTTTAATGTACTGATATTTGATGCATATGCATCCCAATAAGCCAATTGTGAATCTAATGCTTTTTGAGCATTAGAAACAGTTGCATCGAGATTTGCAGATGCTTCGTCAAATATACCATACTGTCCCGAAAAACTTTCATAAGCCGCCGTATATGCTTCTTGATAAGATTCTATTAAAGCAGTAACTTCACCATTAGTAGCAGATATCGCTTCACAAAAAGTATCCTGTGCAACACTGCCATCGCTAAGTTGCATAAATGCATCTGCTTGAACTGCAGCTACATCTTCTATTTTACCTTTTGTTTCATCAACTATGCCCTGCAATTCTTCCAGTTTTGCTTTTGCATCATCAAGTTCATTTTTTTCGTCTTTCGTGAATATTAAATGATCAAATATTCCGACTTGACCGCCACTTTGAGCCATTTGAGCACAGTGCTCTGCATATGCCGCTTCTGCTTCGTCATAAAGTTTTTGAGCATCTGCAACCTGTTTTTCTGCAACTTTAACTTGGAGTTCTTCGTTGCCTAACTGGTCTTGCAATTCACTGATATTATCCTTTGCCTTATCATAAGTTTCGGCTGCATTTATAGCGTTATAGTATTGCTTTATAGCATCTGCACTTTTGTTAATCTTGCCAGATTGAGAATCAAAAACAAGATTTAAATCCTTAACTTTATCATTAAGCAAATCAACTACTATACCTAATTCTGTATTTTCAGTTGCTGTACGATTTGTTTTTAAAGAAAGTTCAGACATTCTGTCCACTAAATTTGAAACGACCTGACCTTCAATGGCATGTGATTGTATAATATCATTACTTTTAGATATCAAATCATCGTGCTTTTGAATTGTAGAATCAACAATTTGATTCCACTCTTCTATAGTCATTCTATTTGTCTCAAATTTATTAGTGGCAATTTCAATGCTAGTAGCAAGTTCTATGGCTTTATCAGAGGTTTCACCCTCCTTTTCGGCAACTTCATCATATTGTGTCTGCAAACTTTGTAATTCTTTATACTGCTCTTTAGATGCAGCAGTAAGGGAATTATATTCCTCATTTGCGTCTTCCATAACATTAATAAGAACACCAGCGGCAGTCACAACACCTGTAATAACAGGTACAATCCAAAATATTGGATTTGCATTCATTGCGGCATTAAATGCAGTTTGCACCACTGTACCATACTTAGTAACTGCATTATAGGCAGTTACACCAATTGTAAGAGCCGCTACACCTACAGTTGCACCGGTAAGAAGGGCGGTTACTGCAGGAGCCTTTTCAAGCCCTGTCCCCACCATATCAAAAATATCGGCAGTCACACTATAAACATCCTTTAGAGAACTGTTTAGCTGATCGCCGATAACTATACTTAAATTCTTTGCAGAGTTGTTCATACGGTTATGAGCAAACTCTGTTGTATCCGCCATAATGGCATACGCTGAGGCAGTTGCGCCGGTGCTATTTTCAACAGCCTCAAGATTATTATTAAATTGGTCTAATCCTTGATTAATGATAGCCATAGCAGCCTTACCAGCCTCTTGGCTACCAAACATATTTATCATTGCCTCGGAATTTCTTCCAACTCGGTCATATACTATACCAAGAACATCTGCAAGGGACTGACCTTCATTCATCAATTGCCCGAACGATTGACCTGTTTCTTCTTTTAAGACCTTTCCGATTTCAGAGCCAGTGTTACCAAGTTCATTGAGCATACCTGATAAGTATGTAGTACCTTCAGCGGTATTGATACCAGCCTTTGTAATGGATATATAGCCACTTTCAACATTTCCGAGTGAAACATTATAGGCAGCAGCCGTACTAATTGCTTTACCCATTTGTGCGGCTAATTGGTCTACTGTAGTAACACCCAAATTCTGAACAGTAATAAGTGAATCCGAAACATCCGACACACTTTCTATCTGGTCGCCATAACTGTTCATTGCCGTTTCAAGAACGGACAAAGCGGAGGCCTCATTAGTAAAACCTGCCGTAGCTAACTCGGAGGCTGTCTTTGCCATATTGACTGATTCCTCAACGGCGGTACCAGCTGAAATTGCATTATATGCAACATCCGTTAAATCTGTTGCATATTTTCCTGTTTCAGAGGATAACTGCTTAACTTCACTTGCCAATCCTCCAACCACTGAACTGCCTGAAATTGTTTCAAGCTTCGCAGTCATGCTTTCCAGTTCTTCTGAATTATCAGCACATTCTTTAAAGCCATCAGCAATTTGCTTTAGACCGGTAACTATACCTGCTGAAGCAATTATCTGGTCTAAATCACCGATTGCAGTTTTGGATTTATCACCAAAACCTTCAGTTTCTTCGCTTGTTCTTTCGACCTCTTCACCAAGACCTTTAACATCATCTGTTGTGCTCTTAGCAGTCTCACCCATATCTTCTACGGAATCTGCTGCCTCCGCAACTGCTGATTTTATTTTTAAGCCTTGTTCAACAAGTTCTTCATCAGTATTCATCATTTCAAGAGCCTCTTTATTATAATTAGAGGCTGCATCAGTCCACTCTAATGTGGAATCGCGCATATCTTTTAATGATGTACCAGCGGCATTACAACTTTTCTCAATCGAATCAATGTCAGATTGCGAAATAACTTTACTAAGTTTATCATAGGCGGTAGATGCACTGCTGGAATATTGCTGAATATCACTAAGTGCAGCTTTACCCGTAGTAGCCATAGTATTAAATCGGTCACTTACTTTATCAACAAGTTCAATCGTTGCTTTCAAAGACATCTAACCACCTCACTTTCTGTGCTTACTCTTTAGCCCTTTTTTCGGCAATCACCATTTCTGAGGCAATGTATAAACTTTTTGTGCGTTTCGGCATATTAAAAAAGTCCTCAATACGCAAACCGTGATTTTGCCATAAAATGTGAGCCCAAAAAGTTTCAGAGCCGGCACAGTTAATTAGTTTTTTGCCTTATCAATATCACTTTCGGTTTCTTCACTGTTATCTGTTTCCTCAAAACCATGTAAAATATTAAAGGCTTTAACTACATAAGTAAGGTCATCAGTGCGTGGAAATACCTTTAATGGCATTTCAATATTATTGAGACAGTTATAATGTTTACGGAGTGTTTCATCTTTCAAATTAGGATATATAAGAGATTCAACAAGCATTTCCTGCATCGCTGACTGGCCGTCATATGTTTCATCAACTGCAACTGTACCGTTAGAAAGCACAATCGGTGCTTTTGTTTTGTCATCCTTGATAATTGTTCTCTTTCGCCAATGTTTTCTTATTTCACGAAGCTCTTCTTCAGAAAGAATACGAAAAATAAGCTGCAGGCGATTGCCGTCTTTATCAACAAATCTTTTAGGGGCAGGATAGGTAGCCTCTGTTGGTGTTGTGTCATGCATAAAATAGGAAAGATCAAGACTTATATCAGTTGTTTTATTCATTGTTTTTTCTCCTTAAAAGTAAAAATTAAAGCCGGTCACAATGACCGGCTAAGTGTTTATTATTTAGCTGAAATTAACATCATAAATATTGAAAGTGAGTACATCATTCAATACATCGCCTTCAGCATCAAGTTCAAGCAGGGTAATATCGCCATCCAAAACGCAGCCAACCGCAGTTATGGTTTCGGAACCGAACTCGTCATAATAATCCGAATCCTTATCAGACTGAATACCTGTGATAGTAAATTCAGCCGTTTTTCCGCTTTTTATATACTCCTGCAAAGTTTTTCTTGCCCACGGAGTTTTTCTTCTGCGTGTCATTTCACCTTTGTAAACAACATTTTTTGTTCTTGTAGAAGTTTTACCTCTCGCACCAATAGTGCTGCCTGTCCAGTTATTGATAGTTGCTTTTATTTTGAGTTTAACATCATCATATATTTTCATACCATCAATATAGACTTCACCTTCAGTTAAAAGAATAGGTTTGTCATTATATCTTTTTTTCTTCGGCATTTGTTACACCTCCTTAATTCGTTGAAACATAATAATAAAACTTATCGACACTATCAACAGGCTGAATACCAATATTAACAAATACTGAATCGCCTGAAGATGCTGATCTGTCAACAAGGAAATCGCCGTCTTCAACATTCTTAATTGCACCTCTTCTGGCGAAGTCTGCAAGAATCGAAATACCGAGTCCGTCAATCATATCGTATCCTTCTTCAGTACCATCAATTTCAGCAATACGAATATCTGCCTTAATTCTGTCTTTGATAGCATCAAAAGTACGAATTACACGATTTTTCTTATAACTGTCATCCTGAGACTCCGAAGGATTAACAAGAGTATTAATATCATATTCAACAACAACTTCTCCGTTTTCTGACAGCGTGAACAAGAAGGCACCTAACTTGATATTATCTTCAACCGTTTCGTGACTGAGCAAATTATCTGCATCAAATCCCGTTGCTCCCGGATAAACTCTGTTTGTATTGCTTGTAAGTTCATCTGATGAAGCAGAAATAGCAGCAACGAAAGCCGTTGCCTGTCCGATTGTAAGCTGCTTTCCATCAACAATTGGTGCGTTTACAAGACCATCAATACCGATATAGTTAGTATCATCAACGAAAGGCATAGCAGCTCTGATAGTCTTTCCGATGATTTCTCTGAGGTATTTGATCTTAGAAATAAAAGCAGCTGAAATCTTATCAAATGCTTCATTATCTGAATTTATCGGAAGACAAACACTGTCAAACTGTGTATTATCAAGAGAATCAAGCCACGTTGTAAAATCGCCGTTGCTTGATGTACAATCTTCACCCTTGGTTAACGTAACTCCTGCAATTTCAGTTGGTGCAGTTTCTGCATTACTGTTGGTTGTTGAAAACATAACAAATGGGCAATCAATTTTCGTAATATCTGAAATTTTTTCACAATCAGCATATTCATATTTCAGTTCATTTCTGTAGTAAACCGAAACATCATATTTTTCTGTTACTACATTTTTTGTAACAGAAAAACGAATCTCATTGCCGCAAGTACCAGCATATTTTGCAGTTGCAGTAATACCGCCGCCTGTACCTGTTGCCTTTGTTCCGCCTGAACCGACAATATAAACCTTAATATGCGAACAAGCCTTAAATGCCTCTCTGATTAAGAGCATATTATCATTATCATCAGCAATATCAAATCCCAGAATCTCAGATATGAAATTGATATTATCAGCAGTTACATCAATATATGTTTTTATTGGACCATAAGAATGACCAATAAAAGGTATAACTGTAATACCAGCATCTGTTGAGATGGCAACTGGTTTATTGCTTTTGAAATTAAAATACACACCGGGGCGAACCTTCGGCTTTCCCGGTGTAAATGTACCACTTCCAGCCATTATTCTTTGCCTCCTTTTTTAATTGGCTGTTCAAGCCAGCCCTTTATTTTTTCTCTGATTTCATTAACGGTGAAATCACCAACCAAGCCATTGGTAGCACCGTCAAAAGTTGAAGAAGAAACCTTGAAAAGTTTCATGCAATTTGCTCTCAATACTTCAAGAGAAAACTTGCTTTCTTCATTGCTTGTTTCTGTTTTAGTCTTAGCCATAATAAATAGCCTCCTAAACTATTAAAATATTGTCAGAATCATCGGACAACAAAACGCCATTATCATCAACAAGATATTGCGTTATTCTGCCATTTGCAGAAAGTTCAACTTTAACATCAGATACACACGTAAGCTCAGTACCAATGTCTGAATAATGGTTTCTTTCTTCCCACGTTAAAGCAATTTGATAAACATTGCCATCCAACTGCTTAATCTCAGGCGGTTTTATACGAATACGTTTATTACCATCTGTTGTTCCATCCTCATTCAAAACAGGCACACAAAAACGATTGCTGCACAAATCCATTTGAATCTGTGCAGCAACTTCGTAAGCCTCCTCAGTCGAGTTAGCCATTATTTTTACATACCAAGAATATACAAGCAGGAATGACGATAATGTATCGTTAAAACTGTTTACAAGAGGATTTGGAAAGTAAATAGCAGGCAATTTCAATTGTTCTGGCATCTGATGAAATATGGGATTTAATGAAACAACTTTTGAGCCTGACTTATGCAAAAACTTTGCAATAGATGTTAAATATTTATCCTTAACCATTTTGTTATCCTCCTAAAAACTTAGCCAGATAGGCTTGAATCCAATTATCCAACCATTTTTCAACATACTTAGGTATGAGTTTCTCCATTATCTTTAATGCAGTATCAAAATAATGTGATCCTTCGACCCATTGTTGTTTTAGATACATTCCTGTTTTGGCATTTGGAGTATATTCAAATCTATCCCCATTCCAAGTACCAGGAATCCAACGTCCGAGTTCACCTTTTTTGTTAGTCCAATGTCCGTCATTGACAAAGCCTGCATAATCAAGTTCAGAGCCAATTTCAAGAGTAATACTGTAACTGCTGTTTCCAAGCACCCATATATTACCTTTTTCGCTTTTGGTATAACTGTTAATCAAGGCACCTGTGTCAAAGTTTTCGTTGTTGATTATTTCATCCTGAATAATATCTAAAAACTCTATACCTAATGCCTCGATAAACTGTTCTAAATCCTTTTTGAATGAGGTGTTAGCAGATGATAACCTTTCTACAAACTCTTGCCATTCTCCAAAGTCAATTACTAAGTCAGCCATTAAAGTACCACCTGATTTGTTGTCCTTGTTAAAATAACTGTCTTATGATGTCCCTTGATATTGTTAGGCAATGTTGCTGTATATTCAAGACCTGTATCACAATCAATAACCTTATCATTTGTACGAATATCGGTATCAATCGGAAGGGACAGTTTTCTTGTTATCATTAAATCGTTGTCAGGTTCTTTTTGAGTAAGAGAAACAGAGTTGGATTTATTATGAAAATGGCAGCGTTGATTTTTGATGTCAGGAGTATCAGGATACTTAAATTTAGTATCACTTTCGCTGAAACCATATCCGATTTGCTCTTTTGCCATAGCAATATGATAAATATTGCATTTATGGTTAAAAAAGTTTTCAAACATAATAAACACCCCTTAAAGTTTTCTCATTCTCATAGTAACTCTGCCATTTGGATTTGGATTAACCCATTCATCAAGAAGTGATGGTAAATCAAGATCACTTATATTAAGAATTGTGTTTTCCGTTGTATACGAATAATCGTCAAACGTTTCACTTTTCATCTGTTTTGTACGTTCAACCGCATTATGCGCATACAATTCAGCCAAAATAATTACTGCATTTTTCACAGCCTCCGGCAGCTCCGAACAATTTTCAAACTTTGTATGAGTGTAATCAATCACATATTGTTCTGCACGTGATATATCAATAGCGAGCTTTTTATCTGTTCTTTTCTGGACAGACTCAAATTCGCTATATTCTCTTACTTCCTCTGGTGTTACCCAAGGTCTGTTAAGTTTTTTATTGTCAGGCATATTCGGACCTCTTAAGAATTGAAAAGATTGTCGATTTCTTCATTAGCCAAAGCAGTCTCAATAATAGCAATGCGTTCATCCTGATTTTTGCAAGAAGAAACATCAATGTTATGCTCGTTGGCAAAGGCGATAAGTTCGTCCTTGTTCAGCTTTTTCCAATCCTTATTTTCGCCGCTATTGCTTTCGCCATTCTTTCCATCAGGAATATTTTCTGAACGCTCAACAATCTCAAAATAGCCTGTTTCAACAGCAGCGAGGGCAGTTTCCTCGCTGTCAACAGTTACAAATGGGTCCTTAGCAGTAGCCGATACAATTCCGCTATAAGAAAGCCCTTTAACAAGTTTTAATTTAAACATTATTGTACCTCCGATTACTTCAAGCCGGTAATAAGAACTGCTGCATCAAGTTCCTCGATAACAGGGTCGAAGTCCATATGCATAGCATAAAAGCGCTTGTCTTTCATTACAGCTTCCTTACCCTCTGTTGTTTTACGAAGAATCATATCGTATGTATTAACAACAATAAGATTTTTGGGGTCGGTAAGAATAATGTTATCGTCTGAAAGAGAAGGACACTCAAGAACGGGAATTGAAGCAGGACTCTTATACATACTGTCAGGAACAGCACCGCCCTTTTCAATAATCTGATTAAGAAGGTATCTGTCCCATTCCTGCTTTCTGTGTGGAGACATAAGCCATTTAAGTTTACCGTTATTGTATTTATTCTCCATCTGCTTAAGAGCGTCATAATAAACATCAATACTCATTGCACCGCTGAATTTTGCAGAACGATCCTCAATGTGGCTGCCATTCTTGAGCTGTTTAATCCAACCGTCATTGATATAAAGGAAATCGTGGTCTGCATCTGATGTATCAACAGCGGTATCGCCGTTGAGTGAAAGGTCAAGCATATCGAGACCAAACTGAGTTGTCATAAGATTTGTAACGATTGCCTCGAATGACTTACCCTCGATATTCTCTCTTAATGTTTCCTCAGTAAGTTCATACGGAAGACGAATAGCGGTAGTGCTGTAGTTAATCTTATCCGTTTTTACTTTTGCACGATAGCCGTCATCATTATCTTCTGTTTTCTTACGGATAATACGGCTTGCAATACCGATTTTATCAATTTCACCAGTCTTTGCTCTTTTCATAACGTGGCGTACTTCGTTACCGAGTGTTGTTGATTCAAACATCTGCTGAATAAATTTATTTGCCTGTTCTGAATTAAGAAGACCTGATGTGAGCGTGCCGGTTGTAATTGCAGTGCCGGCAGCATTTATGATTTGTCTATTGTTAAAAGACATTATAAATTCCTCCTAAAATAAAAATTAGCCGATATTAAAACATACCAGCCATATAGTGTGGCTCACCCTGTGCCTTGGATATAGGTTCGCCGTTTAAGTTCTGTGAAATGCCTCTCTGTGCGAGAATAGGTGCCATTGCCTTTGCAACAGCGTCTGTAACTGCCTGTTCAAGGTTTTCAGCAGTTACCTCTGTTGGCTTGTTTTCAGGCTCCATTGCCTTTTTAACAGCCTCCTCAACCATTTTAGTGATTGTATCAGTTGTTATCGACTCTGTTGCCGGCGCTGCAGCTAACTGTGTAGCCTGAGGTGTTAAAGCCTTTGCGATTGAATCATCAATCATTTTCTGAATGTCTTTTGCGTCCATATCTGTTTCCTCCGTTTCTTCGGTATCTTTAAGCAGTTTACCGAGTGATTCATAAGCGTTTTTGAGTTTTTCTCTGTTAGAAGAACTGATTTTTTTGCCTGCCTTTTCGACAGGCTCAAGAGCCTTAATAATGCTTTGCTCTGTAAGCAATTTGGTAACAATATCATTGAAATCCTGAAGTGCCTCTCTGATTTTGCTTTCATCAGTTTCATATCCGCCATAATAGGGGCATAAAACATCCTGAAGCGTGCAAAATGCAGTATCAAACAAATGTCGTTTAGAGCGTTTTTCAAAATTCTCTGAAACTATGCCTTTTGAAACTGTATCAAGTCCGAGAAACTTGGCTATTTTCTGTAATAAGGTTTGTTTTTCAACAATATCATCATCTGTGTCGGAATATTTACCGACACCGCCCATTGAAAAGCCTGTGATTTCGCCTTTTTCAATAGATTCCCAAACTTCTGTGTCTGTGATTTCCATAGTCATTAACCAAGTACCTTTCTTGATCTCATTATCACCGATTTTACAATCAGATTTTTCAATCCAGCTTTCAACAACAGCCGCACCCTCACATTTTTCAAATGTGTGCTGCAAATCAACTTTGTTGCCGTTTTTAGCATACCAGTAGGCAGCCTTTTGGATTTCGTCAGCTGTCATATAATTGCCGTGTGCATCTTCTGCCATGGGCTCATATACAATTCCTGTAACATAATGAGATTCTTTGTCGGTCTTAACAATCTTTCCATAAGTTGAAAAGTCAGCCTGACCGTCTTTTGCCTTTGTTATAAGAAACTGCTTTTTGTTTGCAGCCTTATCAACCAAAGATACAAAACTGATTTTTGCATCAGTAATAGCAAATGCCTTTTGAATATTCATTGTTTTCACCTCCCTTCGCTGAAATAAAAAAGCGACCGATTACTCAGCCGCTCGGCGCAATCAAAAGATTGCAATAAAAAAAGCCAATATGCAGTTTTACCTACACATTGGCTTTAATTAACTATATTTAATTACTTTTGTGATGCTTTGCAAAAAGTTCTTCTATTCTTTCACTTGGGAATTTTTCAATAATTTCTTCATAGACTTCTTCAATCCAAAAGAACACCTCATCTTCAATAGAAGACAAATAATCAAAAACATCATCCTCGTCATCTCCGAGAGCTGCCACAAGTTCATCCCATTTATACATTGTACTCATATCATCATAATCTGGAATCTGTTTTCTCTCTTCTATGATTTTATTTATTTCATCAGGATTAATCAATTTGGCACCTCCCATTTACCTTTCCAAGGCTGTTTTGAATTATCAGGAAATATGGTATCAATACAATTTGTACTCATATCAATATATACGCCTATTCTTACACCTCGATATGTTGCAAACCGAACATTGCCTTTGTCCGTACTTTTATTTGCTACATATGTACCAGCAACCATAATATCGTCAGCAGTCCATTCCTTAGGAAACCAAGCTTGACCATTTGTACCAAGTATTTTTGACTTGCTTTTATGGTTTTCAACTCCGCCAATCCTTACACCATTACTATAAGTTTGTTCAATAGAATACTGAATTCCTTTTTTCTGTAATAGTTTTATGTTTTCCTCTCCGTGTCCGCCATTTACAATTCTTCCATTAGGATATAATTTCGATTTTTGTGCAAAATCACCTAAAGAAGAATGTGCATATGGGTCAATTAGTTTCGGCTGTTTAGGTGGTGTAGGTTTTGTCATATGTCTGCTTGCTGTAATTATACCACTATTGTTAAGTTCTTTCAAGGTTTTCTTAACTGTTACTTTGCCCTTAGGAGTAGTAATTGTCTTAAACATTTGACTATCCTTAGTAACAACACCACTTTCAACAAGTGCCCATCGGCTTTTTGAGCCATAATACTTAATTTGACCTGCTTTGGATTTCTGATTGACCCAATCAATTCGGATTGATTCTTCATTGATATTTGCCTTAGTCTTATTTTGGGAGTTAAGTTCAGCCTTCCAATTCTTATCAATTTCAGCACGTGCCTCTGCCTGCATTTTTTTACGCTCCTCAACTGAGAAACCTAAAATGTCTTTGTTTGCAACACCCGATGAAAGACATCCACAATTGATACTTTCACCTGCAGGAAGAATAGGGTCACGCGGATACATAGGATGATAAGTTTTACCATCAGCTCCTATAAGGGTATAAGGCTTGTTCTTTTGAACACGCTGACCGTGCATGTCCAAATGATTTTGACGTGGATTATTACTACTGCAATGTTTCCATTCCTTTTCCTCGATAACAGGATTAAGGTCGTAAGCCTCTTGTTGAGCCACACTGTGAGCTCGTAAAACCTCTGTAACAGCCGTTCTGCGTGCTTGATAATATTCTTCCCTTGTTCCGCTATCACGAATATTCTGTATGACCTGAGCAATACCCTTATTATTGTCTATTCCATCAATAATAATGTTTTCTAATTCTTCAGCAGAATCAAGTTGCATCATTTCACCGAGTTGTGAACCCCAAGAATCTATCCAACTTGTTGTACGCTCCGTTAATGAAGGTATTTCCACATCAGGATCAACAGCCTTGTAATATATTTTTGTTAACTTCGGAATAAATTCAGATAGTTTCGTAACAAATGATGCACTAATAGTTTTGCCAGTAACATCACCAGCTTTTATCTTAGGCCATTCATTCTTGAAAAAGTCATCAATAGACTCACATTCGACCATTGCATCAGCAAGGTCGGTTGCCTGCTGTTTAAGTGTTCGAGATAATTCATCCTCAAAAACTGTGGATAAATCAATTGTTTCATCAACGTTTTTATAACCCTGTTGTTTGAGCTTCTTTTTTAGTTTATCATTGACCTTTTTTATGTAATCATCTATGGCCTTAATCAAGGCATCACATTCTGAACAATACATCACGCCACCCCTGACATTGCGTTAAGTGCTTTTCTTACCTCTTTCAATACGCTTACTATTTCATCATCACCTGCAACCGCTGCTTTTTCAATCGTTGTATCAAGCTGTGTTGATACAGATTGTGTATTATTTGAGTTGTTTTGTGTTTTTGCATAAGCAAGAGGAATGTTACCCCATTCACCCTCATAATCCTCTGCCGCTTCGCCGAGTTGTTTGTAAAGTATCTCTTTTGATTTGTTAGGTGTAAGACCTCCTGCGGCACTGCATACAGCAAGAATTTTGGAAAGGTCTTCAATATTGCTTAAATCAGGATCGTTAAATACAACCTCAACATATTTGAAATTATAATCAGCAAGTAATTTATTGTTAATTTGCCAAGCGAGAGATTTTCTCTCTGGTATAAATACCTGCTGTTCAGTAATTTCAATGGCTGCCTGCGCTGTTGCTCTGTTAAAGTCCTGTGTATAGCCAACATACAAATCAGGTAAACGGAAAGAAGACTGTACTTTTCTGCGTCCATTATCAATATAGTTTTGAAACAACTCGTCATTCTGAAGAATAGAGGCAAGGTCTTTTAATTCAACAGTAGGTTTTTGATTATTTTCAAAAGCATTATTAGAATCATCCTCAACCTCCAACAATAAGAAAGCATGCTGACCATTTTCACCTTGTATAGAATTAACATATTCCTGCAATTTGCTATAACTGCCATCCGTCAATGTGCCTCCGCTGAGAACAATAGCAAGGGGAGTGTGTCTGCCATTGATAAAGTATCGGTAGTTGAGTTCTTCTGCTTTCCTGCTGCCATCCAAATTCAATATCTGACCGAACCAGCGAGGCATTCCATAATCCCTCGTTCCGATTACAAATTCAAGAATTTCATTAGCCGCGAGTTTGCATTCTGTTCCTTGAGTGACATATTCACCAGTCTTAGAATCCATCATTCTTGGGTCGCCGATTTCCTTGAAGAAAACGGTTTTACCATTCTTTTCCTGACGATACTTGCAAAACCTTTTCTTTCTGATTTTCTTTTTACCATTATAAAAGAATGGTACATTCTGAGCTTCAGATTGTTCAATAGTTTTATTTATGGTTTCGACATCCTTAATCAGTTCAACCTGAACCACATTACCACTCACATCACGTATAACTTCAAGATACGCAATACCAAACGTCTCTCTTAGTTCAATAAGGTCCTCAAAAACTTCTTTAATATCCTTGTCCATATTAAGACATTCAAGAATTTCCTTAGCATACTCAAATTCCTTTCCCATTGCTTCAGTTTCTTTTTCATAGTCTTCCTTATATTGAACACTGATACCAAAGCCGGCAATATTAGTTTTGTATGCCGTTCGACATTGCGGCACAATTGTACTTTCATCAGCAAGCGCCCTTAATCCATTCATAGCGAGTGGCGGAGTTATCCATTCAACATTATTCGCAGTATCATCATTAACCGCAAGTGGCATATCAGCTTTGGCAATATTCATAATATTTGTTGATGCCGGGTCGGTCATCTTAATAACTTTCACATCAACTTTTGGTTTGGAATTACTCATTTTGCATTATCCTTCCTTCCTTTTTTCGTTTTAACAGGCATACATACAAGTAAAATGCTATCTGCCTCATCAGGAGAATGTCCGATACGTTCTTTCATTTTTTCTTTACTTTCAACCTTTATTCTGGATTTTGAATCAAACTCGTATTTTCTCATACTTAACTGAGCCACTAAATCATCATTATTCGGAAGTACTACGTCAACCTCTTTTTCATTTCCGTTTTCATCAACAGGGGAAATCAGTTCTTTAACAACGTTCATCATAAAAGTAGTAGTATCAACAAAATATTTATGTTTTATTGGTTTACCGAACAAGATAGGAACAATAAGCATATTTTTGAAACGTGCAGGATCATTCCGTTTGAGTTCTCTGAGTTTATCGGTAACACCGCCGCCAAGACCGCCATCATCAACCTTAACAGGAACTTGTCCTGAGAATTTGTATTTGTCAGTCAATTTTAAGAACAGCATTGCTGCCTCGTTTGCAGTTCGCATAAGGTCTTTTCCGATATATGATTTATATATCTCAACTTTTTTATTAACCTTGTAACTTATCACTGTTTTATCGTCACCGAATCGTGCTACGTCACAGCCTATATCTATACTTGTAATATCTTCATCTTTAAGCGTATAATCAGTATAAATAGATTTTTCAATTAAGGAGATAGGTATAAATACATCATTATCTTCCAATGGAAATAAGCCTTTTACACGAACACGTACAACATTGCTATCCTCGCCGTATTTTCGTTTTAGTGCAGCAATATTTTCTTTGTTCGTTCTCGGACTTTTTTCTGCATCAACTGTTTGTGTTGCATAAAGGTCTCGGTCTATGGTAAAAGCCTCATAAAAAAAGCCCGACGTTTGTGTCGGGTTACCAAGAATAACAAGTTTATTATTTACACCGGACAAAGTACCATTGATAGCCTCGATTATCGCATCCATAACACCTGATGCCTCATCAACTACAAACAATAAATTATCCTCGTGAAATCCTTGCATATTTTCAGGCTTGTTTGACGTTCTTGCAACAGCAAACCAGCGTTTTTCCATTCCTTTAACATATATGTAAGTTTTAGTCCATTTCAATATTTCGGATAAAATAGGACTTTGAGATTGCCACTTTGACAATTCACTCCACAATACGTCATGTAACTGATGCCCTGTTGGCGCTGTTGCCACTACTCTCGCAAAAGGGAAACAAGATAAAAACCAAAGTATAATAATTGCGATTCCTGCTGTCTTGCCTACGCCTTGTCCTGATTTTACTGCTGTGCGAGGATTATTCAATACATTATCAAAAAATTCTTTTTGCCATTCGTCAGCATCAAATCCAAACATATCAATAGCAAACTGATTGATGTCTTTTCGATATATGCTGATTCGGCTTTGAAAGAACTTTGCATTATCAGTCATTTTTCTCAACCCCCATTACTGCAGCAATCCAATCGTCAGCAATAGCATTATTGCTTTGTGATGAATTTTGCTGTTCGTGGAGTTCCGCCAACTGTTTAATACATTGTGTCTTTTGCTTTTGTACTTTCGTCAATTCCGCTTGTAAGCGGGTGATTTTTTCAATCGAGTTCTCAGAACGAGTGGTTATTGCCTGGTCTCTTCCTGGAAGTCTTTCACCCTTATCAATCTTTTCAGCAATAATACGTTCGTATAATTCTTCGTCGGCAATGCCTTTTTCGGAATTTTCAAAATGACGCTTATGTTCTGTCATCAAAACACTATCAACAACAAGCAATGATTTTTGCGTTTCAAGTTTATTAAGGGCTATCATCAATCGACGTTCTCTAATAGTGCAAACTTTTATCTGTTCAAGGAGCATCATTTCCTCGTCAGTATCCATAGTATCGATTAAAGCCTTTTCTTCATCAGTAAGGGTATCCCAATAAATTTGTGTATATCCACCATGCGTAACTGCATTCTTATTACCAAGAGGTGCACCGTGTCCAACTGAGTTTGTATTGCCTTTCGGTGCGCCTCGTTTCTTTTTAGGAACGTTCCCTTTGTTTTTTAGGAACGTTCCGTTTTGTTTCTCTTCCCATTTATCGGTGCATTTCCACTTTCGGATAGTACCTTCTGACTCTCCAAGCTTGGCGGCAATATCTTTTAATTTTATATTAGATTTATTATTGCACCATAGCTCATATGCTTTGTCCCTATTTGGATTTCTTGCTCTTGGCACATTGCCGACCTCACTTTCTATTTTGATTGATTTGCTATTTAATACTTGGTAATAAGTTCAGCAGGGCTGTATTCCTGTGTTCCTTTTGTCATCATTTCAAGGAAATCGTCTTTAGTGAAAGGTGAAAGTCTGAATATTTCTTCTGGTTTCATTCCTAACTGTTTTCCGATTTCCTCAACCGTTTTACCATCATCAAGTAATTTCTTAACAATGTTTTTCATAGGCTCAAGCAGGTGAGTACCTCTCGCCCTATTATGTGTAACCGTACCATAAATATCTTCGCTCTCGTCATCGTGTGTAACAATAACAACAGGCACTTTGTTATCTAACATAGACTTCAATGGTTCTTCACCAGAAACAGTCCACCGGTGAAATCCGTCAATAATAGTAAAATCAGGACGCACCACAATTGGTAACGTCCATCCATTTGTCATTATTGACTGTGTAAGCAGTTTCAGATTTTCTTTAGATACTTTATTAGGGTTGTAATCATTTGGTTTTAATGTATCACGCTCTACCCATTGCAGCGAATTTAGGGGAGCGAACAACTTTTCATTATTCATAAGTTTTACTCCTTTGCTTTTTCGCATTATCAATATAGTTTCCGTATATTCTTTGATATAGGGCTCGATAAGTACGCTGTTTTGGATCTCCTGAAATCAAGCCATCATATATTGCTTTGAAATCTTTAGTAGTAGCAATTGCAGATACTTGAATGAAAAAATTCCGATACCTTTCAGCAACATATCTTTGATGTTTATTAGGAAAATATATATCCATATTGTTAAACATCTTAATCAATTCTGCCTTGTAATCCTTTTCGTTTTGCTTTTCTTCAAGTTTTTTTCTATTGCGAGTGTTTCTACCGAACATTTCACTATCCCAATATAACGAAGCAAGATAGGCGTTAGGTTCTCTGCGTATAATTCTCTCCATAAGGTCAGGATAATACTCATTCATTTTTACAAGACTTTTTGCTGTATCAACAGAAAAAAACTGAGATACCCTTAATTGCCCTTTTCCTGTACCTGATTGCCATAAATAGAGATATATTTCAGGAATATCAACTTTATATTGTTTCAGATAAAGCCATACATCATTATTTGTCCAATCATATATAGGAAATATCTGTCTTTTGTGAGTACAATTTTTTCCTGCTTTTGTCATTGTTGCAATGTTAAGCAATCTTTGTATTGATTCAGCAGTTCTTATACCTACAATTGTTATACCATCCTTACACAAACGAGGCAAAAAATCTTGATAAGCGTCTATTCGAGGGTTAAGCAAAGGATGACTACGAATAGCAAATGGAGGCGGTTGCCTTACCCATACATCTTGCTTACTACTATCCCAGCAAATAAATGATTCATCATTAGAAAGTTCATTAAAACAGTTAAAATGCTTTACCTCTATGCAATACCATTCAAATTTAGCACCTGCTAAAAGGAATTTTTTTCGCCACTCAAAAACAGTTTTCTCAATGCAAGGGAATATTGCCTCTTCATCTATGAATTGTGCTATCAGCTGCGCAGGATTGATTTTGCCCTGTTGTATCAGAGTTAGTACAAGATTGGATAAACACAGACTATCTTTTCCGCCTGAAAAAGACATATAAACAGGTAATCCATTTTTGAATACGTTGATAATTCGTCTTTCAGCTGCAGTTACTACATTGATATTTGCCTTACATCTTTTTACAGCCATATCTTTTCACCACATTTAGGGCAAACCACAAAAGCCTTATTGTCCGCAATATCCTCTTTTGCATCAGCAACCGGCTCACGTTCAGAAACAGTTACTTGGTTTGCAGGTATTTGCTGTACTGGGCTTTCATTCTGCTGGATTTTACTGATTTGTTCTTCTTTTCGCTTACCGCTCTCTTTTATTGCCTCAATTTCTTCATCTTCAAGAGTTCCATAAGTCGAAAGAGTTTCCGTGATTTCTTCGGCGGTTGCTACCATTGATGATAAAACCTCCTCAGAATATCCAGGAATATCCAAATCATCTCTTAGTTCCTCAATAAATGTGTTAAGTGTTTCAAGGTCATCAATACCAAGACTGAAAATCTTATTATCGGCAATCATAAGTTTTTTCTTATCTGCCTCATTGAGATCCTCTCGTCTGCAACACTCAACTTCGGTATCGCCTCGCTGTTTCATAGCCTCAACCATACCATTACCTATGAGGATTGTATTATTTTCATCAATAACGGCTAATCGAGTTTGTCCGAACTTATTAAGACTGCGGATAAATTCCTCAATTTGCTGTTTTGAGTGAATTCTAACGTTGCTTTCAGGATGTTTTAATTCTGAAAGCGGCATAGTAATTATGTTCATTGTTCAGCCACCTCCAAAAATCTTTTTGCACTTTCGATTTTTTCGGCAGCACTTATAACAATGCTTTTGTCAATATCGTAAATCTCTTGCCATCCGTTTTCTATACTGCCAGTCCATTGACGAGCAGGCCACGGATGCGTTCCGCACAAATATCCGTTTTTCCAATCATAAATAGGCGGAAGAAGTAGTTTATAATAGTGAATATAGGCAAGGATATGTTCGTGTTTCCATTTTGATAATGGACTATAGCGTGTTACACCCTTACCGTCTGTATATATGTTATTACCTCGTCCCACAAAATTACCATCAGCGAGTCTTCGGCCAAGAATAAGTATGTTTAAGTTGTTATCCTTAAAATACTGCCTTTGCGCCTTGTGTTGAACGATAGCAAACCATCTGGCAGCCGTTTTACTGTCTTGTGGAAATAACATATCCTGATGTTTAGATAGCCATTCAAGGTTTTGATGTGTATTTATAATGGTGCATCCATGTGGCTTGTTATCCTCAATCCATTTAATGAATGCAGGATATTCCAAATCACATACACCTATAAGACAATCGGTTATGCCTGCTTTTTCGCAAATATGACCTAAAACGATACTGTCTTTGCCAGCACTCCAGGCATAAGCTACCTTTTGTCCTTTGGTAACGGTCTTAATTTCTTTAACCGTTTCTTTAACGAGTTTATCAAGTTCATTCTTGCTTATAAACTCTTCTATATTTTCAATGGCATTGAGCCACTTATCATTGTTAATTGATTGTTTTTTAGCGAGAGGCAATTTTATTCACCTCTCTTTCTTTCATTACAGTTGCAATGATTCCAGATAAAAATACCGCTACAAGACTTCCAACAGTTTTCAATGTTGCAATTCCCACAATTGAGCCGTAAGTAAAAATCGGTAATCCGACAATCAGCGAACAAATAACACCAATATAAATACCTTTGGCAGTTAGTTTTTTACCTTTAAGCGTAAGAATTGTCGGCAGAAGTGTTGTAGCTCTTAACGTACCATAGAAAAGGAATAAATGTGTAACTGTTATTCCTGGTATATTAGCAATACCGATAGCAACAACCAACAAAAGGACCATAACTATTTTTGATGTTCTGATATTTTGCTTTGGTGTTTCTTTTTTCTTTCGGTCAACAGTTAATGATGCTGCAGAGCAAAGGTTTGAATCTACGGTCGAGAGTAATCCTGAAATTATCATAAAAAGGAACGGAACAATTATCCATTTGGGTAATACGCTTGAAATAAATTCAAAGTTTACCATTGACGGATCATTTGCTATAAAGCCTGAGCCTGCTGCAAAATACCCTATAAGTCCCATTGCAAACGGAACAATACCGAATACTAAAGCGCCAAAGAAAAATGCTTTACCGATATGCTTTTCTTTGATAGAAAATGTACGCTGCCAAAAACTTTGGTCGCCAAACGGTCCTGAAATCAAACCTATTGTAGTCGGCAGTCCGTATGACAAGAATACTTTTAATCCTGCTTTGTCAAACAGGCTGCCAAAATCACCTGTAGCACCGTTTAAGCCGTTAAGCAGGGTAGTAAATCCATTTGTATTTTTAAAGGCAAATGGAAGGATTAAGGCGCACCCTACAAGTATAAATATAATCTGAATCACATCTGTTGTTATGGATGCTTTTATACCTGAAATTTGCGAATATGAGAAAGCAATTATTGCAAGCAGAAGTGTCATAAGCCAAAATGGGGCTCCGGTGATAAAACTTAACACCTGACTTCCTGCAAGTAATTGCACAGCGGTCGAGAGTACAGATAAACTGCCAAGCTGAAAAAGATAAATTCCTTTTACTTTTTCGCTTTTATACTTGTTTGCCATATATCCTGATAAGGTTACACCTTCAGGCATTTCCTTACGGATTTTTTTAGCAAACGGAATAAAAATAATAAGGCATAACACATTTGGAACAAGAAACCAAAACAGTCCTGGTATTCCATTTGTGTATGCCTGTGAGCCTGAAACAAATAATGCCGGTGCCCATATCCAAGTGGCTGCTATGCTCAATATAGATATTACGGCGCCAATATTTCTGTCAGCAGTATGAAAATCACTGCCTTTAGATTTGTGTGTAAAGAAAACAGTTGCACTTATCATTATTAGTGCGTAGATTAACAGTATAATGATACCGTTCATAATCTTTTCCTCCTTTATGTGTTTATTTTCTTTGCACTTATTATTGTTAGTGCGTAAATTAACACATTGCGGAAGGAGCTTGTCACAATGTAAGTCTACTGCCTCCTTTCTTTGCAAAATAAAAGCACCCAACCTATAAAAAAGCGGGTGCTCTGTTTCTGGCTATAAGATTTTACATTACTATCATACAACATTTACTGTGCAATGTAAATGAAAAGTTTGTGCAATCATTATACGCTATCATTTATTTTATCAATCAGAACATAATCAATTCCAAATATAAGTTTTGCCATTCTTGCAACAGCTGTATCAATATCATAATAAACTGTACGTCTTTCGATATTGTATTTTTTCGCTATTTTGTTAATGGATAGAGGAACATCAGCAATGTACCTATCAAAAAGAATATTATACTTTCTCATATCCATTTCGTTATGAGAACTCAGTTTCTCTAAAGTCTTAAGCATTCCGTCAATGTGAGCAACCATTATTGTTGTTTTGACCGCACTAACCTTTATACTTTCAACTTCTAAATCACTTCTATTGTAAGGATCCCACATTAAATCCAAGAAATCAATAGAATCCTCAGCCTGCTCCACATTGTATGTTGCATTTTCGGAACACTGTTTAAAATCTCGATAGTTTTCAAGTAACATCCTTATGTTATGCAGTCGTTTATCATTAATTTTTGATAATTCTTTCTGCTGTTCTTGTTTGTATTTGTCTAATGCTGCTTTTGCACCTTCTGCAGCAGCAAGTTTAATAATCTCTGACGGTTCGAGGGCTTTCTCATTGATTACTTCGCTCATTGCTAAAGCCTCCATATGATTACTTATTTATTTGAAATTTGCTCTTTAAGTTTATTTTTTGCCTTTTCAGCATCAACAAATATGTTATTGCCAAATTCAGAAAAATTACGGCGAACAACAGTATTTATTCCATGTAGTTCAATATCGGCAAAAAGCAATTCTGTATCTAGCTTAGGACTTAGTACCTGTTCATAACGAATAACTGTGCCTTGATACATCTTTCGGTTTTCAACAATATAAACTATCGTGCCCAGTGCACAAGGACGGCGCAACAATTTACCGTTGTTTATCATTTCTGCTGTGTTTTCTATGATATTTTTTTGTTTTACCAATTCAGCAGATTGTTTTTTTAATATGTCCGGGTCAATATGTAAATCAAAACAAGTAGATACTATAAAACCTTCTGTCGCCTTTTTTATAATTTGTTCAGGTGTTAATAATGGTTCAGATATAACAGGAAACAAATCAGTCGGCATTTCATATTTCCTTATTCGTGTCAATATATCTGGTGTCTCTACCGAATCAGGCATATAAGGTTTATTCCAACAAGGCGGTGGAATTAAGAGTTCCTTACCGCCGATTTGAATTTGGTTGGTTGGCATCCACTCTAAACGATAAAGAGGCAAGCCCATTATTTCTCCGCAATTATTGGTCAGAGCAAGTGGAAGCTCTTTACTTAATTTATCATAAGCATTAAATCCACAAACAACAACAAGTTCTCTTATACCATTTGCCTGTTCCTTAATAATTGCATTTTTTAATTCTTCGAGCATTAATTACACCTCCCAACCATTTGCACTCGGCAAGGCAATCTGCCCTGAACTGAAACATTCATATAGTGTTTTATTATTGCTGCCAATTAAATATGGAAGGAAGATTTCATCCATTGTAGCATTACCACATTCAATAAAAGCCATCTGCGCCGCTATCCAGTCTTTAACATTACGCCAAGCGGTTCGTGCTGCCTGCTCTTTATCAACCTTTAAATGCTGCTTTTGGAAGACCAGTAAAACACCTTCAATATTAGCCTTAAGTTGAAATGCAGTTATTGTTCCCTGAATATCAAGGCCAAATGTAATACCGATAGCGTTACCGGTGTTATCATAATCAATCATTACTTTACGAGCGCCATGCTCAGCCAATGTGCCTTGAATTTCACCCAATGTTTGAAATGTTGATACTTTTGTAGTGTAATTTTTAATTGACATAATTTATTAATCCTCCTTTTAATATAGCCATATCATAACCGCTCTTGATAAATTTTTCGCAAAGAGAACGATTGACACCATTGCCCAACTCACAATAAATTGTTTCAATATCTTCACAAGTGAAATTCGTATCAAGAAATTTATTAATTCCGTCAAGCATAAATTTATGTAATTTTTTATTACCTGGCTGTGTGCAGTGAGCAGGTCTTGAAAACCATTCCAACACTTTACACTTAACCTCAAGTTCATTTTTGCAAGTTCTTAAAATAAAGTATTGATTTGTTTTAGGCTCTGCGATAAATTCACCTTGACTGTTTATAAAACTTCCAGGAAATGCACTTAATAGTTTTATTTCGTAATCATACATTTTCTAAAACCTCCTCAACATAGCACCAAGATTGAGGTGGGCTGATTAATCTGTAATCGTCAATATCAGGCTCTTTGCCATTAACTCCTGCAATAGAATAATGTTCCCATTCTGCATAATCTTGCTCAAAACCATATTTGACAAACTCACTCAACTCTTTCGGCTTGTCATAGATAACAAGGTCTGATATGTGCCAGAGATATAAAGGCTTTTTATTGCCATATTTTAATAATTCATTAAATGTTATACCTGTTGAAAATAGTTCATCTTCAGAAATGAGATGACTTGCATATTCAAAATAAGTGTATTCAGTTATTTCATCACACACATACTCGCCGATGACTTTGCCGTTCATCAGTGCTTCATTTTCGGCATCATTCAAATATATCGGCTTGCCACCTTTCGTGCAATATATATGCACCTTAACAGGCAACTCACATTTCGGTCTTGTTTTCCTGACCTCTATTGTTTTTATGCGTTTTGCAATATTCACACAGTGAATTGGTTTTATGGATTGTAAGATTGATTTCATTCGTTACCCCTCATTTCAGTTAATTTTTTAACATGAGAACTTCTGAACAAACAGGAGCTTTTTCCGGTTTTATTATTTAATAAAACATAATATTTTGGCATTAAATGAAGATTAGGTTCATTATCAAATATTTTTTCCTCCGTTTTATGTAAACTGCCTTCGATAATATCATTATCAAAAAGTGTAATCATTACATTTTTACCAAGATGCTTTTCAAGTTCAGATTTTTTCATTTGACTTTTCCTTTCTCTTATTTTTGAAATATTCTCTGTTGGCAGATCTAAACATCATCATAAGAGTTACTGCAAATGGATATTTTCGGTCAGCACGTACAGCCTTTTTGGTAAGATGTAACACTCCAAGAGCATTAAGAGTATAAACGCCTACAGTTCTTGGAATATAACTCTTTACATCTTCGTATGTATCTAATGTCATAACATAATAGTTAAAGTCTCCATAGAAATTATGACCATTCTTTGATTTGAAATCATCAATGCAAGACTTAATCTCATAGCAATAGAAATCGCCTTTTTCAATTCCTGATATACTATTGTTAATTGGTTTGAACAACATATAGTCAACTCTTGTTTGATGACCTGTTGCATAATCAAAAGTAACCTCTTTTGAAAGATAAATCCTTGTATCAAGATTAGGATTAAGATAATTTTCAAGAGCATCTGATATGGCTTTTGTTGTTTCTTTTCTATTCATCAGAATCACTCCAATCTAAAGCCTGTCCGCATTTGTTACAAAAATCACTCGAACGGCTTATAAAACTATTGCAACAAGGGCATTTATAAACCGTCACTCCTGCTTTCCAAGTTCCTGCACCTATTCTTACATCTTCATCATTTTTTATTGAAATTGGCTTTTTTGGCATTCGACATTCAAGGGCTTTGACCGCCGCTCTGCAAGCTTCGTTGCAACGCTCCATATCCTTAACCGTCATAGGCTTTCCATACGTACTCGCAGCAGGGTCTAATATCCTGATTGCCTCTTCATTTGTCATTGTTATGCTCATTGTTCGTCCTCCTCAAATAAACTATCAAAGATTTTTTCTATTTGGATGAATTCATCAGCCTTTGCGACTAATTCTTCTTTAGTGAGAATTTCATTGCAGTGTATATGTGCTCCATTATCACCTTTGCTTATCCAAATGTGACCGTTTTCAGTTTGTGTTATAGTATACCCTTTATGCTCTATCTGCATTTATAGTCTCCTATTCATATCTTATAAAATCATCACCATACAGTTTGTTGAGTTCATCAAAGACATATCGCATACCTAAGCCCTGCTTGTTATTCTGCCATAAGCCGTTTACAAACTCACCGCCATTAAGACAATAATCATATTTCTTTGGCTCTACCTCTTTCAAATGCAAAAATCTCTTTTTGTCTTTTTCAAGGTGAGCGCCGAAACCACAAAACACGCATCCTGACCTATCTACTCCTGTGGTATGATATGTAGTAATCCAGTTACCCTCAAAATCAAGTTGTTCAGGCTCACACACTACATCACCATAGACAGAACATATATCAAGTTGATAATCATAAATATATTTCAAAACATCTTGTTCAGTCCAGAATGCCATAGGTGTCGATTTAGGATATTTCATATCAAAGCCGTTACAACCGTGATGCAACCAAGTATCAGTTCGCTTTGTGCTTTCGCAAGCCATTTCGGCAGTCATAAAATATACACCATTCTTTTTTGAATATTCGTGCATAGGTTGCTTTTTCATAATGTCGCAACAGCGGTCATCAATATTGAAATCAACAAATCGCAAGTCATTCCATTTTGCCATTGCATAAGGTCCTGTTTTTTCTTCACAAAAGCAATTTTGAACGATTTTGCCGTTAGGCTCATTTCTTGCACACCTCACATTATGTGCAACCGTTTTACTTATAACAGGATAGCCGTATGTTTTTATCACTTCATCAAAACGCATTTTCGGTCTGATGATTTCAACATTGTCAAAGGTTTTAACAAACTTTCTGATTTCAGAATATTCAAGTCCGGTGTCTACGAATACACCCTTTATATCAAAATCACACAAAAAATGATTTCTTGCTATGTGCATTAAAACTGTACTATCTTTACCACCACTAAATGAAATAGCAACATTTCCGTTATAGTATTCATACCAGCCACGAATACGCTGTGCAGTCATTTCTATTTTTCTTTCAAGTGGTAAGGACTGCATATACTTAAGTTCTCTTATATCTCGCATCCCTGCTCCTCGTCCATTTTTGCCCTGCAATAAGGACAGCCATCATACTCGTTTTCATCAATATAAGTAGCTAAACAATCTATTGTTGCTCCACATTCAGAACATTCTATAAATTTCTTTCTACTGTTTTTGAAAGTAATAACCTTCCAATGCCCGTGAACAACAGGCTCGGCATCTATGGTTGGCGACAAATCAACTAAATCTAAGAAATGATTTACAGTATCATTATCGAAAATATAATCGTCATCATTTAAAATCTCTTCTCTTAATTCATCAGCATCAATCAGTCGCATTGTTTGTCCTCCTCATATTCAATAAAGTCTCCGCTACTGCCATCATTGCTTTATCTTCCTCATCTGTCCAAGAGTCATAATCTCTTGTTACAGTTACAGAATACCAAAAGGATTTACCACAATGCTCGCATTCTGTCAAAGCAAACTCTGCATTTATTTCATCTGGTTCGTGACAATCTTGTTCTTTTTCGCAATAAGGACAAATCAATTCTTCAGGCATTTTCTTTCAGCTCCTTTAATGCATCAAATATTTTTTCTGATTTCTCGGTGATGAAGTAATCACAGCCATTAAACTTACCGACATATCTGCTGAACCTTGTGCAACGCACTCGTCCGAAATTGTCAGTACGATTAATATCACAGTATTTGCAAAATCTACATTCTTTAGCGTCCATTATTTTTCTCCTTAGGTTTTCTTCTATAAATTTCAGGATGTGTTTTATGACATATAACATCTTGCGGTTGAAGTAAGCCTATTTTATTACAAGGCTTACAAGCACATTCAGGATTACCATTTATCCAAAATTCGCAGGTTAAACAAGGACATTTCCATTCAACGCACCAGTCCTTACCGCCGAATACCGGCTTAATTATCACCGAGAAGCTCCTTTAATTTTTGTTCTGCTTCGGATTTGGTGAGGAATACGGTTTTACCGATATCGCTTTCAGTGAACTCAAGATAGCCTTGTGTTCTACAATCGTGTTCTCCCTCAAAAGATACTTCATCTTCATAGAACGGACATTTGTAGCAATCCTCACAATCGAATTGAATAACAAAATTAGCTTCATCATCAATACATACAAATGAAACAACAAGAGGAACACCTTTTATATAAACTGTATCCCCAACCTTACACGGCAGTTCTATGTATTTGGATTTGTCTTTGAAGCATTCGCATTTTTCAGCGCAGTTACAAAATGTATAATATTTTGCAGTCGAATACTCAGGAGGAGTTAATTTGCATACCTCCCAATGCAAACAATGTTCTTCACAAGTCATTCTTTTACCTCCTCAAAACAATCTGCAGCCTCTCTGTTGCATATCAACGTTTCGTTTGCAACATCACAATATGGACAAACATCAGCGATATACTCGCTGTCTGTATTGCAGCATATTCCTGTAAATTCATCTAAGTGTTTACATAACATCAAACTATTCCGCCTCACTTTCGAGCCATTGTCTTAACTTTAAATCACACTCATCATAATGTGTTACTTGACAATCATCGGAAAGAGGGCAACATTTACCACATTTATTTATAATTGCAATTACCATTTCGTCGAGACTCATTGCCTTAATTTTCTCAAAGTTTGTATATGGTTTTAACAACGAAACTGTTTCTTTGGATTTATTTCGGCAAGCATTACAAAGGCTGTCGTACTGCTCTTTAAATTGCTCAGCTGCGGATTCTGTAACTTGCCAAGTTCGGTTACATCCTTTACAGGTAATCAATGTTAAATTATCCTCTGACTCTCTGTAATTCATCATTCCCATACACATTATTATCACTCCTTTATAAACTCAACTGGCCGTAAGGCTGGAAATTCATCCACAAGCAATCTGTTCTCTGCTGAATATTTTGCGTATAGAAATTCTGCTCGGTTTTATACCAATCTTTCAGCATATCGTTATACAAATCGCTATCATAACCGCTAATCATCACATAGCCTTTATGCCTGAGCAACACATCAAGTAACTCAATGTGCTGTTCTTCACTCATTTCGTGATTATATTGCTCTCTGCAACGCGTACTTAACAGATACGGTGGATCTGCATAAATCAAAACATTTTCAAAATTAAAACGCTTTATAACTTCTACTGCAGGTCTGCTTTCAATTTGAACATCTTTCAGCCTTTTGGCAGCTTGAATAATTTTTTCAGGCAGTCTGTTCCAATCAACTTTACAATAGGCTCTTTCCCTGCCTTGTAAATCATTTTTCCAACCGACTTTTTCCCCTGTAGTTCGGAATCCGTGTCCTTGATTAAGTCTTATACAAAATCGTCTTGCCTTTTCTAACGGCTCGTCCGTTTTTATGTAAGCATTTTCATATTCCTGCCGGGCATACGGTGTCAGATATAATAATCTTGCCAGTCGCTCAGGTTCAGTACGAATACAATAAAAGAGATTTACAACCTCATCATCTATATCGTTTACGGTTTCAATATGTGACTGTGGTTTATTAAACAAAACAGCTCCGCTACCAAAGAACGGCTCTAAATAACTGTGATGTTCAGGCATCATTTCAATTATTTTTTCCGCCAACTTCCATTTTGCACCGGGATACTTAATTAAAGCATTCATACATTAACTCCTAAAATGCACTATTTTTTACATACTCAGGGGCTAAAAGCAATCCTGCATTATAGCGGCTTACCATATCGGCACAGGTTTCGTAATCATGCTTTTGCGTTAAGCAGTATTCATACATAGGACATTCGTTATTGTTACATTCCATTGCATATTTCCTTTCTGGATTATTTTTTCTTTTTAGCAAGATTTCCCCATTTTACAGTAGGTAAAGTCTCTTCCAAAATTCTGATATGAGGACAATTTAATCTGCTGCACATTGCATTTTTCGAACCACATTCAACTCGCCATTTGCAACGTTCAGCAACACATACATATTTTTTAGCCATTTGCCTCACCGTCAGTCATTTCACAAACATAACCATATTTTCGACGTTTACAGATTTCGCAGGTATACTTGTCTTTGATATGACTGCCTTTTATAACTTTTCCCTGTGCCTTTAACTGTTCCATACAGGGACGGCACATAAATTTTTTATTATCCATAATTCCTCCTACCATTCATAGTCAAAACAACTACTAAACCAAGGATTTTTAATTTCAATGTTATGTAATATACATTTGTACAATGTGCCGTTATAATGAACACATTTTTTACAGCAACAACAATCTTCACCGCTCAAAATAGAACCCCCTCAACTGTCGCTGATATGCCTAAAGCAAACACGAGCATTGAAACAATAAAAATTATGGTTTGTTTAACAAATTTTTTCATAATAAATTATCCTTTCAATCTCATAGGCATAAGAACCTGTGTAAATTTATCATCCTGTATGATAATCGGATTAAGACCTCCGTTCATACAAAACATAATACTTTCGCTTGTAACACTCTTTAAGGCATCTTTCATAAAATCAATATTTATGCCTATTCTCGTTGGCTCATTGCTTGTGATGGGCTGTAATGATAAAGTTTCGTGAATGTCAACCATAGGGTCTTTAACGCTTATATCCAAAGTATCATCTTGATAATTCAATTCTGCAGGGTGTTTCTTTTTATCGGAAACACATAATCCAATTCGATTAAAACAAGAAAGAATCTGACTGCGTTCCACATTAAACACTGTTTTGAATGTTTTTGGAACGGTTGCGGAATAATCCATAAACTGTTCTGCAAGGTATAGTCTTGAATTTATAAGGTACTCGCCGGCCTCAATTACGATTGACTTGCTGTCGTTAGAGTAAATACAGATATTATCATCAGCAATCGAAAAAGCCTTGTTTAATGCTTCTTTATCCAAAACCATTTTAAATTCATTTGTATTATCCAATTTGTTCCACGCAACTCTATAGCCGTCGCAGGCAACAATATTCAGATAAATTCCGTCACCATCAAACAATAATCCTTCGTGTACAGGTTTTGATGAATTTGGCTTTGCGCAAGCATACATAACCTGTTTTACTGCCTTTTCAAGGTCAACTGTTTTAATATCAATAAGTAATTTATTTTCATCAGGCTTACTTGTGTTTGTCTCAGGAAACAAGTCAGTATCGTATGTGTTGAATTTACTTTTGATTTTTCCACACTTAATAATAAGCTGCTTATCCTTTTCAGTAATTTCAACATTGCCTTCAGGAAGGCTTATGATAAAATCAATTGCTGTCGGAGGTATTATGCAGTTTATAGCCTCTTCACAGTCCGTTAAAGGAACAACAATGGCCGTTTTGAAATTATTAGCAATTAGCATCTTATCCTTAAGCAATACACCTGATAAGTCATCACCGAGCTTTGCTGAGCTGATGCTCTTTAAGACTTTCAGTTTTTCCGATAATTCATTTTGATGTATAATCATATTTCTTTCTCCAATTCAATTTTTAATTTGGGATATTTCTCTCTGAACGATTTCACCTTAAGTTTGAAAGCAGGTGTTTCCATACCCTTAACATCAACAATGCGATATGTTTTATCAGGATAGAAAATTACAAAATCGGTAACATATTCTGTACCTCTTTCACCGTTTTTGCCTTCAGTAATAACGAAACGTGCCTGTCGGCAGAAACCTTCAATGGCGCCGGCTCTAAGAAGTAATTTGAGTTGACAATAGTAGTTCGCCTCAGCCTGACTGTCAAAGCATATACCATCAATCCATACTTTTTTAGAACTATATTTATTGACTTTCTTTTTTTCTGCAGGAACATTTATCCCCATTGCTCTCGCTTGTTCCGATGTCAGTCTTATTGTCATAGTTCAAATCCTCCAAAAAACTCGGCCAACAATCAGTGCATACATTGCCGATTAAAATAGCACTTTCTTTTCTCTTCTTTTTTGCGAGTACAGAATACATATCACTTTTTTTCATTTCCTTACCACATCTTGAACAAAGAGCAAGAAGCCTTTTTTTATTTTTCTCACTGATTTCCTTGTGTAACAACTGCGTCGGATATTCCTGTCGCATATTTTCATCACCGACAATTGAGCGTAAACTTTCTTTCATAAAAACAGGAATATTAAATTTATCGCAATGAGCAACGATTTTTTCAATCCATTCAACTTTCGGAATAACCTTGCCTTTGCGATTTCCTGTTTCTGCACCGATTATTATCCAATCAGCGATCGTCGGAAATCCTTGTATGTAATCTCCGATATCCTCCAAAATTGGTTCAATGCTTATAAATGAATGATATTCTTCGCATTTTACAAGAATATCTGCTTGTGTATTGGTAAATGAAAATCCATACCACATATTTTCGCCTTTAGGTAACAAGCCTTGCTGTACAAGCACTCTGTACCTTTCAGGATTCTTAGTAAGGAATAAATAATTATGCTGCGGATTGTTTTTGCAAGCCTCGAAAATATCCTTTATCCATTCATCTGGTACCCATTCACCGAATACATCAGCCATAGCGCCGACAAATATGTTTGCCCCGGTAGGTCGCTGTTCAAGATGATTCATTCTGTATTTATGTAACGTTGGATAAAATCCGAACGGAGTAGCGAGAGTGCGGCCGTTACGTGCCGTGAAAGGCTCGTTAAGTTCATATAAGCCACTACCAATATGTTTACACCTCTTGTCTGCCATATTTTGTCTTGTGTCACCTGCAAAACGATTAGCAAGTTTTCTTGCATAACAGTAAGTACAATCGTGATAGCAGCCAGTTATAGGATTCCAAGTGTAATCACACCAATCGATTTTTGATTTATTCATTTAACATCAGCCTCCAACCATTTTTCATAACATTGTCTTAAATCAGATTCTTTTTCACCTTTTAACATTTGTAAACCATCGCTTACATGAAACTTTTTTAGATATTTTTCATAAGTCATATTTGAGTAATATTCCTTGTTTTTTAAGCGATATGCTCTTCTTAATGCGTTATGCGAAATATAATATTTTGCTAACATAATTGACCACGATTCAAACCAACCTTTATGCAAAATTTTATGACAGCAATAAATGAATTCTTGTTCTGAAAGTTCACCGATACTATGTATTAGTTCACCGGGTCTATATTTAGGTTTACTCATCATTTTCCTCCCAGTATTCAATAAAATAAGTATATGTATTGCTTTTCCCTTGCTTTTCTCTGCCAAGCCTTACAGTGTAACCGGCTTTGAGAAGACCTTTTGCAATTTCGAGCCTGTCCTCAGCACTAAGTGAATTGTTTTTTATGCTGTATATTCTCTGTTTTTGCATCAGCTGCACCTCCTGTTGTTAATAAGCAAATCAGCTTCCAATACATCAGCAAGTAATTTACCTTGATATGTTCCACCCCGTATGATTGCTTTTTTATCTCGTAACTCCTTATACTCTCGTAAGCGGATTTCATTGCTTTTGCTTCCAAGCAGCATATCGTCTTTTGTAAGTCTTTTTGAAATTTCTTTTTGCCAAGCAATAAGAAATTCCTTGATTTCTTTAATATCTTTTCCTTGAGTATTATGTTTTGTTCTTGTCTGACGAACTGTGCCATTAGGCTCAACCTCAAGAGTGTAATAAGGCTTATCAAGATTATTACTTTTTCTAAGAAGCAAGATATAACTTTCTCTGTTCTGTATCCGTTCAAAATATCTGTCAGGGGATCTACTCACACAGTGGTTTAATTCGTTACTATCTTCGAGGATATCTTCAATACGCTTAGGAACAACAACGGTGAATTTTTCAGCTGCAAACTCATATTTATCAACAATACTTTGACAAATACTATCAACATCCGGATATTGCGCACAGATTTCATTAGCGGCTCTGGCCGTATCAGCACTTCCTATCTTTTCGATACATTCATTATGCTTATTAACGAGGTAGCGAGGCTGATAATTGATTTCTTGAGCTACATTTATGTTTAAGCGTTTTGCCATTTCTAAGTAGTCCTGCCAAGTATTCAATATGAATTGGGCTTTTTCTTTACTTAAAAGCATCTGCTGTTTCATATATTTACAGATTTTATTTTCGCTCATTCTATCTGTAATGAATTTTATAGAATCAGGCTGAACTTGATTGCTAACAAACCAACTGATTGTTTTGTCAGATATGCACTTATTTCGTGTTTTTTCATATTGCAGCCATTTCAAATAAGCAATACCGCCATTAGCACAACGAAGTCTTTTTAATAATTGCTTATCAATTTTCAGCAATTTATGAAGCTCACCTTGTTCATAATTGTCGTCTATAATTTTTTCTGAGTCATAACGAGAGCTGTAACTATTATTTCTGTTTACAAAATCAGAACATAATTGATATAAACCAGCCTTAGCAATACGCTCGATATATGGCTTGTGCTGATATATTGCAATATAAACCTCAGGATCAATCTTTTCTGAATGCTTTATCATTTCAAACATTCCTGTTCTTTTTAACTGAGGAATTCCGCACAGCGTTTTTCCGTATATTCTTCCTTCTTGCATGGTTGCATATTGACTACAAGTAAATGATGAAACCCAACGGAATTCTTTATGCTTAAAATCACCCCATTCATAAGCCCTTGCTTTGTCAAAATTCTCATAGATACATCTTCGTATCTCAAAGCAACTATATTGAGGCTTAGTTTCCATGTCCTTTCTAAACATAATTTGTGTTTTGAATTCTCTTATTACAAAACCATCTCGGCATTTCTGAATTAAATATGCAAACTCTTTTTTTGAGTAAAAACAAGTGCCCATTTTGCCGTAACTTTTATACTGAATAGGCTTTCTGCAGCAAGAACAAGTAGCCACTTTGCCATTTTTAGCTTTTTTAATAGGTACTGTTTTTCCGCACCTTGTACAAAAGCCTTCTTTGGCGCCGTTACGCTCATACTTATAAAAAATATAATGATCTGTTATGCCGACTCGCCGTACCCATTTATCCCAATCCTTAGGTAATGCAGGGATTTGGGATAAATCCTCATCCCACGGGTCTGTAATCCGCTTATGTTTTTTATCCAACTGAATTTCACGAACACGCTCTTGATATTCAACAATGCCTTGAAAATCTCCAGTTTTAACTTTCAGGTGATTTTTTATGCTCTTTTTTCCTTCAGGATTGATATAACTTTTTCGTTCAACATAATGTTCATAAGCTCCCGGAAAAGAAAGATTACTTAGCATTGCTTCGCTCCACTTTTTCTTTTTGCAATCGTATGTAATAAACTGCTCATTTTCATAATCAATGAAAATCTCATAAATCGGTTCTCTGCTTCCACAGCGCATATATTCAGTCATAAATAACGCAATTTTCATTATTCCGTTAAGTATCTGACAGCGCATAAAAATGCTATGTTTATAAATATTTACATACGACTTTCTATTCCAATAGGCAGGCTTCATTATGGGAGCATCATTGGCAGCCATATTCATCATTTTGTCTGTTGGTCTTAAGGTACGCAATTTTAATAATTCTTTTTTATTATTCATTTAGCGCCTCCAGACTGAGGATATGCTTCATTGCCTTGAATATCATAAAAGGTATTTTCCTTGAAACATTTACCGTCTATTTCAAGCATTGCAATTTCAACGATCCTTCCATAACCGTTTTCTTTTGCAAAGCCTAAGATAGTACCTTTTTTGCCTGCAGCAATAGGATTAAGTCCTCTGGAAATTACAAACAGATTTTCTGCTTCTGCTTCATTTTCAAAAACATAATCTGCATTCTCACGCTTCGGATGAGAGTAGATATATTTAAGTGCTTCTGCAACGAAATCTTTTAGAGTTAGTTTTTTAACAAGCTTTATATGAGTGCAAGAGATTTTGCTATCCCTATCATCCTCATCAATGTCGCCATAAGCTTCTACAATCCAATATTCAGCATTATTCCAATTACTGTAATAAGAAAGACAATCCAAAGGATTTTCGGCGCAATGAAATCCGTTTTGAGCACAATTCGCTTTTTCGGTAATATTAACCTTATCAGCTGAAAATTGATAACCTCGACATTTAAGTCCAATATCAAATCCTTTATATGCAATCATAAATTACCTCCGATTACATAAAAGACAGTTGACCCTGTTCAGCCATTTCGTCTGCTTTTTTCTTGTCTTTTTCTTTTTTCTTTTTCTCTGCATCAGCTTTCTTTTTAGCGTTAGCTTTTGCCTCCGCATCTGCTTTAGCCTTTTCCTGTCGCTCTTTCTTTTCGGCTTCTGCTTTAGCTTTGCGAGCTGTTGCCTTTTCTTCTGCTCTTTGTTTTAACTCTTCATCACTTAAAGTGTAGAAATCAACAACATAACTGAAAATCTCATCAGAAGAAGCACCGATACCTACAACCTCAGGGTTATCTCTTGTTCCTGTCCCTTTTGCCATATTAAGTGCTTGCTCCCTGTATTGTTCCATAACAAATGAGAAACAATCTGATAGTTTCTTTTGGAGTACTTGCTGAGCAAATGTTTCGTCAGAGATCGCCTTAGCTCTTACAAAATGGTAAATGCCAATCGCCGGAACATTCTGTCCGCTTACGCTTTCAGCCTCAGAATCAAGTTTTTCAATAGCATCTTGCACAATCTTTTCATTGATTTCCTCGTCGTTTTCTGCTATATTGATAGCAGGGTTTGTTGAGAGTGTTGTATTTTCCATAAAATCATCCTTTCAAAATAAACTCATTTGACCGTTTCGGTTGACAGAATATTCAATATCAAATTTTGGTGGTACATTATTTGTTTCTGAATTGTCTTCCGTTACGGTTATTTCTTTTTCATCAATAATATTAGGTTGAGTTTGATACCTATCGCCCTTATGTTTTGTTTTGAATTCCCATAAGCCTAATATATATGCAGGTGTTCGCCACACGGACCACTCTTCAAGAGTTAATGAATTTCCATGTACTATAACTGCAGGAATGCCAAATAATGATAATTGCAGATAAGCCATACAAACGCACTTGATATCAATATCCACACCTGTTACAACTAATTGTTGTTGAGGGTTGAAATCCTTAATCTGCATTGCTTTTGCAAGACCAAGTACCATTCCTCCTGAACCTATGCAAGGCTCTAAACAACTAATAAAGTCCTGTTCATCAAGCAAATCACCATCACCTAAATTCATCCTACCCATACATTCGCAGATGTGAAAGGGACTAAAGAATTGACCGTGATACTTGTTGTGTAATTCTAAAGCGTGAAAGACTTTTCCAAGCAAATCATAATAGCCTACTGTGTTAAAGGATTTATCGAGAGAGCCAACAAGAATACCAAGGCAATCAGCCAAACGATTTAGTTCGTCCTTGTTATATTTTTTGATAATTTCAAAATACTCTTTCTCCCGCTCGTCTCTGAATTGTAAATCAACAGCATTTGAAATTGATATTGCCGAAATTTTCAGCCAATCTTCAAACACTTGCCAAGTAGAATATCTGTCACTAACAGAAGTTAGAGCTTTACACAGTTCTTTACAATCATCAGGCATATAAGAATGTGATTTAGCCATTAGTACCTCCGAATCTATAATTCTTTTTATCATCATAAGCAATGCTTATTCCGTAATTTTTAGATATAGAGTATTCATAGATTCTTCCTGCGATTGCCTCGTCAACCTTTCTTATTTCATCAATAGTCAATTCAGATGAAATAATAGTTTTCATTCCTCGAAAAGCTCTATAGTTGAGAATATCAAAAGCAAGGTTTATATCAGCAGGTGATATAGCCAAAGCACCGTCTTTGTTTTTTCCGCTCTTAAATAAATCATCAATATACAAGACAGGAACATTTTTATATCTTTTCATCTTGTCTTCATAATACTGAGGATTATTAGCAATACTCTGTTTTAATGTAGTTGAATCTTCTCGCCACATCATATAAATTACCGATATACCGTTTTTAAGGTATTTTCCACATATCGCAGTACATAAATGTGTTTTACCGCATCCACTTTGACCGCCTAAGAAAAGCCATTCGAATTTCGCATTATCAAAATAATCTTTACACATTCTTTTCATTGTCTTTTGCCATTCAGTTTTAGCAATAAAACTTTTGAATGTATAATTTTCAATTGATTGTTCAAGTCCACTTTGGCGTAACTTCCTTAAATGTTTTCTGTGTTCAATACAGTCACATTCAATTAAGACTTCTTCTCTATCACGGAGTTTAGCGATATAACCCTTATTCTTGCATTTACGACAATCATAACCAACAAGTTTTCCCTCCCTTGCGTTATACCAGTCAACTTGTTGTTGTAACTGTTCATCAAATGTAAGTACCCGTGTGTTTTCCGGGAGATTCATTTTGCTTAACATCTCTGTTATGGATTCCATTGCTATCCTCCTTTAATGGAAATAAACCTTGCCAACAATGCTCTATACTTTGATTAAGTATTGCAATTTGAGTTGGATAGTCCCCCGGTGCAAAACCTTCAAGTTTTTTTATTGACAATTCAATAGCATAATCAGTCAAAGGCTTTTTAATCTTTTTACGCATTTCAACAAAAGCAGAAAAAGCGGATGAAATCTCACTTGGAACTATGTTATTTCCTTTACTTTTCTTTCTTTTACTTTCCTTTCCTTTACTTTGTGGATTATTCGGTGGATTTATTGAGTTATTCGGTGGATTTATTGAGTTATCGGCACTAATAACTGAATTTTTAGGTACATCAATCAAAAGGTACTCTTTTTTCCAATCAACTCTTTTTCTTTCCGCTGTTGCCATTGCATAGCGTTTTTGAATACCACGTGAAGTTAATATGTGATATTTTTCGTAGAGTTCTTTAGAAAAAATGTGCCTTCTAATACAAGCAAGCACTATTTCATTTACCAAATTAACACCGCAGTCTGTAACCTCATCAGTCGCAAAAAGAAGCATTAAATCATCATTCCATTCGCAGTAGTAACCTTTATCCCTGTATATCTTTTGCCAGAGTTTGACGACTACTGTAAATCCTTTAGACCCAAATTCAGCCTCTATAAGCCTTAACTTATCATCCAGCACACAATCAAACGAGAAGAAATCCAACCCAGTTTTACAAGGTCGGGCCAATATGTCACCTCCGTTCTTTTGTATTCAGATTGAGCCTGTCGCAGAGGTACTTGTCAAGCTTTATTCCATAAATAAAATACTGTTCAAATAAAGCCTTTTCGTCTATGTGAGCCATATCGTGATGCTCAGGGCAAAGAGCAATAGCCAACAATCCAATGTGTACTATCTTTTCTCTGTTCCTTCCCATTCCAACACGGTCAACGTGGTGTACCTCTGCGTGTTTATTGCATATTGCACATTTTCTGTGTTCCAAGCAAAGATACAGGTATTTGCCTATATCATCTGTCTGATTAAGCAGCGTATCTTTAGTAGGAACATTCCAAACAAAACAAAAGGTTATTAAGTATGTAATAAATTCTTTGGCAGTTGTCATATCAACATCAGAAAGGCTAAACCATTCATAGCCTTTCCTGCAGATGAAATCCCATTGTAAAAAACAACGTATGTCCTCTGGCTCGTGTCCGCTCCAAAGGGCTATGTCACGAATCAAAGCAAATATTTTCTTTCTTTGCTCTATTGATATTGTTCTGCCGTCATCAAGGCGAAGTTCAACAGTAGTAATCTGCTTTTGCAGAATTTCTCTGTTAATGTTTTCATCAGGTTGAAGGATTATTTTATTTTCATCAGCCCTCAGTATCTTCGCCGTTGCTATTTTCATCTGAAAAAACCTCTTTGTCTTTGCTGTCATCGTGGCAATGCAGGTAGCAGTATTCACTTTTTGGTCCACAGTTTCGGCATATAAAATCATCACATTTTGCCTTTGACAAATGATTCTTTAATACCTGCGTTTCGTATGGATATAAGCCTGCTGCCTTTTTTGCCTTAATCTTTTCCTGAATAACATCATCCTCATAGTTTGCCTCTATCATATAAAGGTCATAATGGTGAGCAACAATGCCGTTCAGATTATTTGTATCGGTTGCATAAAATACCTTTCCGAAAGAAAAATGTATCTTATAACCGCAATTTGGAACATTGTGTACAAGCGGTACCGGAATAATATTGCACACTCCGTAACCATAACTTGTATCAAATTTAAGAACATCAATATTTTTCTTATTCACTCCACAAGCCACCAAAGGACCTACAAGCCAACTGCAGCATGCAAACCTTAATGTAGGTCTTTCAGATGCAAGTCTTTTGATTGTGGTCTTATTGAAGTGGTCTGAGTGAATATGTGTTAATAAAACGAGTTTAAAATCCTCATAAAAGGGTTTCAGTGCCTTAAAGGGAACACCGCAGTCAATAAGTATTAACTTATGTATAACTACGGCATTACCCTGTGAGCCGGTCGATATGATATTAAAATCAATATTACTCATTGATATCATCCAAATTTATTGCTTCCACAACATCTGTTGCCTCAGGCTGCGTAAGCTGTGAAGGGTCTGTTGTAATCTCAACATTGCTTTCAGGAACTGTAATAACATCACCGTTATTGTCGACCTCATTAAATGAATTATCTTTTTCATAAGCCGTCATCATTTCTGTTGACATAGGACAACCGCCCTTTGAAATAAGCTGACGAAGCATAGTTTTTTTAGCCATATCGTCAAAGTTTTTGTACCAGAATGAAGAATATTTCCACATATCTTTTTCGGGAATTTTACCTTCCTGAATGTTGATATATGCCTGCCGTGAAAACGCCATGCTGTATTTGTCGGCGTGTGACATCATCTGTTCTTTGCTCCAATAAATAGCTTTTCTAAAGCCGTTTGTAAGTTCAAAGAAAGCATAATAACCGATTGTTTCAGCAGCCTCACGCTCATTCCAATTCTCAATGAGTTTACATTCAATTTCCTCGTTAAGAGGGTCAAACTTAATGAGTTCGCCTGCTTTAATTTCAACAGCGTTGATTTTTTTAACCTGACCGCTGCGCATAACGAGTTGCAAATAACCTTTATATCCGAGAATAAACTGTGCCTTTTTCACACCGGCTTTTTTATCATTGAATGGAACAAGATAAAACTGTCCGAGCTGAGGGCTTGGTGAAAGATTAAGGCTTTCACCGAGTAATGCTCCTGCAAGAATTGAACTTGATTGACAATCCTGCAGTGCAGGCGTATTAGCAACAGCCGATGTGATTGATGCAACAAACCTTTTGCAACGATTCGGATCGCCAAGTGTATTGTTAATCATTTTTTGATAACCATCAGAGTTGATCATCATACTGAACGTAGGCTTTTTATTTTCGCCTGGTGCAAGTGCTTTAGAGTTGGACATATTTCATACCCCTTCCGCATAATAATTGTTTCATTGCTCTGAGGTCATCCATTGTGCCTTCAACCTCAAATTTTACTTTGTATTTCTTTGCCTGCTGTACAAAAGACTCTTCGCCACGATATACAGGATTTGCAACAGGCTCAGGTATAAACTCGCTTTCGTCAGGAGTTTCAACCACAGGCGCCTCAAAAGCGGTCTGCTCGCTTTCTTCCATAGCCGTTTCAACAGCCGCAACCTGTTCAGCCTCCGCTTTGGCCCTTGCTTCTGCCTCTGCACGTCTTCTTTCCTCTTCTTCAATAAGACGGTGACGTGTTGTAACGGATGTAATTGCTTTACTCACATTAAGATTCTGTTTGTATTCAACAAGTATTTCCTCTTTGTACTGCTGTGTATCAATCAGTGCCAAATCACCGGCAACACGGTCAACAAATGCTTTGATTGTATCTTTACATTTCTTGTCGCTTATGCTGAGATTAATAGTAAGACCGACATTTTCAAAAGTCAGGAAATCAATTCCTTTGCTCTCAACATATTCATTGAAATACTTCAGAGCCTTTTCCTCTTTTTCCTTTTTCTGAGCATCTTCCACAGCCGCAATTTTTGCCTTTAACTGTTCATCAGCAGGCTTAAAAATGTTAGTAACACATTCTTTATAAATCTGCTCAAATTCGTTATATGGACCGAGTATAGCATTCTTAACACCTTTTCTCTTTTCTTCAAGAGCCGTAAACTGCTTTGAAAGGCTTGTCCTCAGTTTTTTAATGTCCTGCTTGTTTTCCTCAGTACACTCCATTGCCAAAGCCTCAGCAACATCCTGTTCAGCCGCCGCCTTAATTAACTTCAACTGTTCTTTGATAATAGGGAACTGTTCAACAACAATGAGGTCATCGGTTTTTATAGGTTCAATTGTTCCTTCAACGATCTGCGCCTCAACCTCAAAAATATTTTCTTGTGGGTTGGTTGACATTTCATATATCACTCCTTGCATTTATTATTTTTTTGTGCTAAACTGTAGTTACGGTTCGAGGGTACACCTGCTTTATGCGGTGTGCTCTTTCTCTTTGCTCATAAGTCATAAAACAGTACGCTGAAAATCTGTCAGTACGTATTTGTTCAACGATTAAATGAGCAAGGTATCTTGTCTTAAGCCTTTTCCCTTCATCTGTGCCAAAACGTTTAATTAAATCATCACGCTTGGCAACTGCAGAATCGTAAGCCGCTTCAATCTCATAAATCGAAGGCTGACAAGATGATATATCATTAACCTCGGCTATCAATTCTTTGCTTATTTCCATTTTTTACACCTCCTCATTAGTCAATTTAAAGTTATCAATAGCCCAGCGGTTAGCCGCTTTGCATTTTTCAGGTATCGCCTTTGGCGGTGCCTTTTCTTTTTGGCAATCGCATTTTTCGTCAGGGTCAAGATACGCCCCACAATAAGGGCAAATCTCATAGTGCATATTAAGCTCCTTTCTTGGATATTTTTGATTTCCAATCAGGATAATGTTCGTTGAGTATATTTTCCAACGAATCTCTTTGCTGTCTTAATGATGTTATTGTTGTTTCATGTGCTTTAATTGTTCTTAAAAGAGACACCTTTTCCATTTCGTGCATAAATACATTTACGCATTTGTTTGAATGCGGACATCCGATAGCAAAATCAACTGTATCAATAGACCACGTTGCCGGCTCTGTTTTGCAAAACTGATAAAGTTGACATTCTTTACAGTTTTGATTTGAAGAAAAATTTGACACACAATGTGACTTTATAAGTCGTAAAGCCTGCTTTAACTCAACATCAAATTTTTTCATATTTAAACCTCCAAAAAAACTTTTGATAATCAGCCCTTATAACGGTAGCAGGGCGCCATCGCAAAATAATGTGAAAAGGGGTTATTACGTCTGATGGCTAAACACACACTTATAAGAGAATAAAACCATAACCCTGCTACTCTTATAAGAGCTGATTTAATAAATATTTCAACTTGCTTTTTCTGTCTTTAACGCTTTCAAATACGCATCACACTCTGTTTTATCGAGCATATACTTTTCACAAAAAAATGATTTTTGTATCTTTCCTCTTGGCGGTTTGGCAAAATGTATATCTTCTTTTCCTGGTACCTTCTTTTTTGAAATTTCACTGCCTAATTTAGTCATTATTTTGTATGCCGTTGATTCACCGACATCAAGCAGTATCATTACATCTTTTGCCGTGTACCACATACCTGACATACCTATCCCTCCTTGTCCGAAAAATTGATTGAAAATATTGCACTTGCAAGATGCGTTATTTCCTTGCAGCATTCTTCCCAATCTGCTTTTTCACAATCATTAACTTTACCGTCGGATGCAATTTTAATAATTTGATTTACAATTCCATTTACATCATTCAAACTGCTTACCATTGTTAAAGTAGCACCTTCAAATGTAGTCGGCTGTAAATCAGGTAAAAACTCTCCTAAAGGTGATTGCTTTATATGTAAATATGCAAGATATTTATTGTTGTAAAGCTCGCACATCTTTTTCACGATTTCATCAGAAGGAACACGACCGTCAAGTGATTCGTACTTATCAAGAGTACGGACATCAATATGTAACTCTTCCGCAACAGGTTCTCGTCTTAATTCTGCCTTTAATCGTGCATTTTTGTAGATATTACTGCTCGTTTTGTTCATTTTAATCACCTCTCATTTACGATATAATGTAATTAAGATAAAATTAACTTCTCAGATCATCAGCTTTACATTTGAGTTTGTCTGCAATTAAAAACAAAACTGTGCTTGATGGAACTTTAACATTGTTCTCAATCTGAGAAATCATTTGACAAGTAACACAAGCAGCATCACCAAGTTCACTCTGTGTGAGACCAAGTTTTTCTCTGCGAGATTTAATGTTTTCACCAATGCTCATTTTTCTACCTCCTTAATCAATTCCATTTAATCTGTTTCATTATCGGAATGGCTTTTTTCATTCGCTGTACCTGACTGTACGACCATGTTCCAGGTTTTGCATTTTTATATCGTTTGATATACTTTTCCATTTCCGCAATGGTATTCTGACCTCCGCCTATGGCTGCAAGGATTGTTTGTGCTCCATCAATTTTAATTGCCTTTAATGTATCTGCCTCAACGTTGTATGTTCCGGGTATTACTCTGCAGAGTGGTAAGTATCCGTCAATCATATTTTTACCTATGTTCCAAATCTCATAGCCTGAAGGAACAAAATCGACCAATTCAAATACGTGTTCTCCTGATGTGATTGTCATATTCATATACAACCCCCTTTAATTATTTAATTATTGATTACTATTAAAAACTGTGATATACTTAAACCAAGTTAAGAACAGTTCAAAATGTAAGCAGCCTGCTGTAGGGAACATTGCAAACTGCTTACTCGTTAAAAAGCTGATACCCTCGTGCCGTCCAAAGCAACAAGTAGGTCAGATACTCGTTGAGGTTTTTTCAATTTCTTAACTTGGTTTAATTATACTACATCTATGTAGATTTTCAATAGTTTTATCTTACTTTTTTAAGATTTGTTGAAAGTTTACAAAAAAGTCTTTCTACATTTGTGTAGTTTTATATGACTTTTTGGGGGTGTTGATATTTTCTGGGATAGATTTTACTCATTATGTGTAGATAGTGGAACAAAACCTAATCCTGTGTGTAAAGAATTAGGTTTTTCAAGTGCTGCAGCAACACATTGGAAAAGTGGAGCAAACCCCAATGCTGATGTGTTATTAAAAATCTCAGATTACTTTGATGTATCTGTCGATTACTTATTAGGAAAAACGGACAAAAAAAATAAGGCTACCCCAAAGGAGCAGCCTATTAGTCCTAAGCAGAAATTATTGTTAGATGTTTCTGCCGATATGACGGACGAGGATATAAAAAAACTTATTGAGTACGCCGATTTATTAAACTTAAGGCATAATCAATAAGCTCTTGCATCTCGTCATCTCTAAGAGTGAATGTGCTTGATTTCAATTCTTCAAGCAATTCTTCTCTTGTGCTATTCATTTGTATGTACCTCCGTTCCATATTATTTACTCAATAAAGAGCAATAATAAAGTACGGAATATTGATGAAGTAACGTTTAATTTGTTATTATATCACGAATTACGTTAGAAATCAGTACCGTTTACCAAAATGACAGGTTTTACGGTCAAAATAATTATTTTAAGGAGAATATATGGACGCTTTGAACTTTATAATAATTTTCATTGCACTTATAGGCGCTGCCTTTTTAATTTATAAATGCATTAAAAAAAGTACAGAAAATCAGCAAGCAAAAAATGCTAATAAAGCAAAATACAACCCTAAATATACAGGTCAAATGAAACATATTAACGGTCTGCCTCTTCCTCAGGGTGTTGTTATAGATTTATTCTATTGTGAAGACAAAATCGTTTTTAAGAAAGACAATCAAGAAATTTCTATATCAAAAGATAAAATCACAAGTATTGAAACTGTTACAGGCAAGGACATCGACACGAGCGGTGCTGTTGCCGGATATTTAGTATTTGGTCTTGCAGGTGCTGTTCTCGGTGCTTCAACCGTATATATGTTAATTACATATGAAAGTGAAGGCGAACAAAAAGGAATTACACTTGATACATATATGAGTGGTTTTGCTCCTGGAAAAATCGTTAATGACTTTAAGAATTCAAGAACAAATACTGAAGTAAAACAAATTGAATTATAAAATAAAAATCGCCCCTCTTCACTTAAAGAGGGGTAATTTTATCTAAGGATGTGATTTTATGCCTGTATATAAAGACGAGCAACGTGGCACATGGTACACCAAGTTTTATTATGTAGATTGGATGGGTAATCGAAAACAAAAGAAAAAACGCGGTTTCAAAACTCAGCGTGAGGCTAAAGCATACGAAAGGGAATTTTTAATGCAGGATGCCTCAGATCCACACATGACATTTGCCTCTTTGCTTGAATTGTACTACAAAGATATGGAAACAAGATTAAGACCAGGCACAGTTGAAATGAAAAAAAATATTATTAACTTGCATATTGTTCCATATTTTGAAAAAAGAGAAATAGCTGAAATCACAAACACCGATATTAGATATTGGCAGAATGAAATGTTAACTAAAATAAGTGACAGAACAAAAAAGCCTTATTCACAAACCTATCTACGTTCGGTAAACAGTCAGTTAACAGCTATATTCAATTATGCTGTACAATATCACAATTTGCCTATAAATCCTTGTCAAAGAGTAAAAAACATAGGAAAAAAACAAGCTGGTGAAATGCAGTTTTGGACATTGGATGAATTCAACCAAGTTATAAAGTACGAAACTCGGCCAGTATATCACCTTTGTTTTATGATATTGTTTTGGTGCGGCTTACGTGTAGGGGAGTGCTTAGCACTTACTCCTGAAAAGATACTCCACGAGAGTAAATCTCTTAACATCTATGAAACATACCACCGTATAAAAGGCGAAGATGTATTCGGACCGCCAAAAACTGATAACAGTATTCGCAAAACGCCTATGCCGCAATTTGTATATGATGAACTTATTGAATACATTGAAAGCATATACGGAATAGGTGAAAAAGACCGAATATTTTATTTTACTAAAACTGCACTTAATAAAGAACTTGACTATATTGCCAAAGCTGCAGGAGTAAAACGCATCAGAGTGCATGACCTCAGACATTCTCACGTATCATTACTTATTGAACTCGGCTATCGTACACACGCTATTGCTGACAGAATTGGTGATACAGCTGAGGTTGTTGACCGTACCTATGCACATCTTTATCCCAGTACCTCTGATTCTATCGCACGTGAACTTGATAAACATAAAGATGGAATTGTCAAAGATATTGATAAAATGATAGTACCACAAAAATGATACAATATAGAGAACAGAGAGAAACATATCAAAAACATAGTACCATAATAGTACCACAAAACAAAAATAGCCCCTAAATATCGCCTGTTTAAGCGGTATTCAGGGGTTTCATTCATTATTCCCACTCCACTGTGCCGGGGGGTTTGGAGGTGATGTCGTAAACAACACGGTTAATGTGCGCGCATTCGTTTGTTATGCGGTTTGAAACCTTTGCAAGAATATCATAAGGTATTCTTGCCCAATCGGCTGTCATAAAATCATCTGTTGTAACAGCTCTTATAACCACAACATTATCATAAGTTCTGTGGTCACCCATTACACCAACGGAGTTAACGCCGGGAAGTACGCAGAAAAACTGTGCCAAATTGCTTTCATAACCGTTCTTTGCCATTTCATCTCGCAAAACCCAATCGGCGTCTTGAAGAATTTTAACCTTTTCGGCTGTAACTTCTCCCAAAATTCTTACACCTAAGCCGGGACCCGGGAACGGCTGGCGCCAAACAAGTTCCTTTGGAATTCCAAGCTTTTCGCCTACTTTGCGAACCTCGTCTTTAAACAAATCGCCCAAAGGTTCAACAGTGTCAATAAAATTAATATCTGCCGGTTTTTCAACCATATTATGATGAGTTTTAATTACGGCAGTATTTGCCTTGCCGTTACTTTTACCCTTACCGGATTCGATTCTGTCAGGGTAAATGGTACCCTGTGCAAAATAACCGTCTTCGGCACGTGAACGAACTTCATCCCAGAAAACCTTATAAAATTCCGTGCCTATAATTTTGCGCTTTTCCTCAGGGTCTGTAACACCTTTAAGGCATTCCATAAAATGGTCGCCGCAATTTACACGAACAAAATTCATATCAAAAAGGCTTGTAAATGTTTTTTCAACAAAGTCGCCTTCATCTTTACGCATTAATCCCTGGTCTACAAAAACACAAGTAAGCTGTTTACCCACTGCCCTTGAAAGAAGACCTGCCGCAACGGAAGAATCCACGCCGCCGGAAAGACCGAGAATAACGTTTTTATCGCCGATTTTTTCTCTTAAAGCGGCAACGGTATCATCAATAAAATTATCCATAACCCAATCGCCTGCACAACCGCAAACCTCGTAAAGGAAATTATAAAGCATTTGATTGCCAAACTGTGAATGAGTTACTTCCGGATGAAATTGAACCGCATAAATATTTTTTTCAACATTTTCCATTGCTGCGCAAGGACAATCGTTTGTATTACCCACAATTTCAAATCCTGCCGGTGCAGTTGCAATATAATCTGTATGGCTCATCCAAACAACAGATTTTTCAGGCACATTTTTAAACAATTTTGAACCGCTGTTTAACACATTAAGTTCAATTTTACCGTATTCTGAAACCGGTGCGGATTTAACTTCGCCCTGAGTCATCCAAGCGATAAGCTGGCAACCGTAGCAAATGCCCAAAACGGGAATACCCAAATCAAGAATGTTTGCCGTATAATGGGGTGATTCCATATCATAAACGGAATTAGGGCCGCCGGTAAAAATAATACCTTTATAATTATTCTTTTTAATTTCCTCTATAGGAGTTGTGTAAGGCAAAATCTCTGCATAAACCTTATGGTCACGCACACGGCGTGCTATAAGCTGATTATACTGACCGCCAAAATCAAGAACGAGAATTTTTTCCATATTCGTCCTCCCAAATAAAATTTTACGAAATTATTATATATTATAAGCAATGCAAATGCAAGGAATATTAATAAAAGAAAAAACATTGATTAATTTAACAAAATCTATTATTTGACAATAGGTATTAACATTAGAATGCATAAAATAAAACCGCCTGTGCGTAAGCGTGGCGGTTTTACGAATTTTTAGGAGGGTGATTTACGTAATGCCTCCCTTGTTAAAGGGCTCGTTTGCGACCGCTGCCGGTGGCAGATGAAGGAAGCAATAAGAGCTTCGCAGCAGTCAAAATTTTTGAGCTAATGAAATGCGATAAAAATTTTGGTTACTGCACGGTGGACGGAAAGTTTTTGCTTGCAAAAACAGGGGGATTCAATAAAATGATGTACGACTTACAAGGAATCCCTCCGTCGCATATAAAATGCGACACCTCCCTTTGACAAGGGAGGCTAAAAAGTATCTTGTAATAAACAACGACCGTCCGCCGTGTTTACGGCGAAATATATAAATAACACATATTAATAAAGATTGTTGGCTTACAGGAATCCCTCCGAGTTGCTTCGCAACCCACCTCCCTTTGACAAGGGAGGCTATAACAAGAAAACATCATTAATTATTTGTTTCTGTGAATAATTGCTTCTCTTTCAGGACCGTTTGATACCATAGTAATCGGGAAGCCGATTTGCTGTTCGATAAATTCAACATAATCTCTTGTTTCCTGCGGCAAATCTTCATAATTTTTAATGCCTCTTATATCGCAATGCCAGCCCTTCATAGTTTTGAAGACAGGTTTACATTTTTTAAGAGTAGGTGTTGTTGGGAAGTAATCAATTACCTTACCGTCAACCTCATAACCCGTGCAAACCTTAATTTCTTCAAGGTAAGAAAGGCAGTCAAGCGCAGTCATAACAACCTGAGTTGCACCCTGACATTCAACGCCGTAACGGGTTGCAACGCAGTCAAACCAACCAACTCTTCTCGGTCTGCCGGTGGTAGCGCCGAATTCGCCTTTATCGCCGCCGTGGATACGAAGCTCTTGTGCCTCTTTTTCATCAAGAATTTCAGAAACAAATTCGCCGGCACCGACAGCACTTGAATATGCTTTTGTAACAACAACAATATCTTTAATTTGATTTGCGGGAATACCTGCGCCCACACAGCCGTAGCCTGCAAGTGTGGATGATGAAGTTACCATTGGGTAAATACCGAAATCAGGGTCTTTAAGAGTTCCCAACTGACCTTCAAGCAAAATTTCTTTACCTTCTTTAATTGCATTTTGAATATAAGTGTGTGTGTCGCAAACAAAAGGAGCAATTTTTTCTTTATATTCCATACAAGTGTTAAACAATTCTTCTTCATCAAGAAGCGGCTTGTTGTAAACATATTTAAGAGTTAAATTTTTAAGGGTGCAAATGTTTTTAAGTTTTGCCCTTAATGTTTCTTCATCAAAAAGCTCGTTAACCTGAATGCCGATTTTAGCATACTTGTCGCTGAAAAACGGAGCAATGCCGCTTTTTGTAGAGCCGAATGCCGCTTTACCCAAACGCTCTTCCTCATACTCATCAAGCAAAATATGATAAGGCATAAGAATTTGACAGCGTTCTGAAACAAGAAGCTTTGGGTTTAAACCTGCTTTTTTAATGTCTTCAAGCTCGCTTATAAATTTATTAATATCAAGGGCAACGCCGTTGCCGATAATGCAAGTTGTTTTTTCACTGCAAACACCGCTTGGCATAAGGTGAAGTGCAAACCTGCCGTGTTCGTTTATAATTGTGTGGCCGGCATTGGCACCCCCTTGGAAACGAATAACAATATCTGCCTGTTGAGCAAACATATCGGTAATTTTACCTTTGCCCTCATCGCCCCAGTTAGCACCTACTATTGCTCTTACCATAATTACAATATCTCCAATCACAAAAAAAATAAAGGAACGGGGTTACCATTCGGTTTCCCGTTCCCTTTGCTAATTATATAACATATTAAAAATTAAGTCAATAAGAAAAGCACAAATAAAACCGCCTGCACAAAGAGTAAGTATTTTTAATTAAATATGCTTACCGTTTTAATAAAAACGAACGCTTTTAATTATCTGAAAGAATAATAAATTTCGCCGTTTTTAGGTTCTACGCCTTTATAATATGCAAGTTCCGCTATATTAACAATTTGGAATCCTTGGTTAACAAGTTCAGGAACGGCTTTTGCCACTGCGTCTGCGGTTGTGCCGTAAATATCGTGCATAAGCACAATGTCGCCATCCTTAACATCACTTGTTAAAACATTATAAATTCTGTTTGTATCTCTGTACTTCCAGTCAAGAGTATCCACGCTCCAAATATAAACAGGAGCAGACGCGTTTTGCTTTATAACATCTGAAATTGCACCGCCGGTAGGTCTGAAAGCAGTTGGCTTATGGCCTGCCACTTCGCTAATTGTGCTTATTGCCTTTGTAATATCCTCGGCAGTAACCTGCGAGCCGTAATGCTCATGGTCGTATGTGTGGTTACCAAGCTGACAGCCCATTGAAACCATGCGCTTTGCACATTCTGCATTTGCCGAGCTTTCAAGCCTGTTTGCAACCATAAAAAATGTGGCGCTGCCGTTGTATTTTTCAAGAGTATCAAGCACTATTGTTGTGGAAGATTTATTCGGTCCGTCATCAAAAGACAATGCAACCATAGGCTTTGACGCATCCAAATTAGGTCTGATGTAAAACGGAAGCGTTGTAACAGTTACCTTACAAGTTGCCGTAATGCCGTTAAATGCAGTGGCTGTTATTTCAGCCTCACCCTCTGCAACGCCTGTAGCGTTGCCGTTTTCTTCAATTTTAACAACATCGGGGTTGCTTGACTGATAAGTAATTACTGAAGATGCCGTGCCTTGGGGCAATGTTGGGCGAAGTTCTGTGCTTTTGCCCACAACAAGTTCAAGATTTCCGTCATAGCTCATAGAATCCGGAGCATTTGCAACAGTGATTTGACAAGCGGCTTTTATGCCGTTATATGTTTGTGCCGTTACAGTTGTTTTGCCTGCCGCAACAGCTGTTAATTCACCGTTTGCGTAAGTTGCAACAGATTCATCCGCAACCTCATAATCAATGCCGGCAAGATTTGGAATGTCCTTAACATCTGCTGTAAGGTTAACCTTTTCGCCTGCACCCATTGTAACATTTTTTTTACTGAAACTCATTTCAGACGGTGCATCGTAAACCGTTACCTCTGTTTTTACACCTTTAACGGTAATAACGGCAGTACCCACAGCCAAGGCTTTTAAATTGCCCTCTTTATCAGCGGCAACAATATTGCTGTCTGAAGTTTTAATTTTAATTCTCTTTTTATCACCCTTAGGATAGGCATATTCCTGACCCAATCCCATTGAAAAAGAGCTTTCAACCTTGCTGTCTGCGTTTACCGGCTTAGTGCCATTATTTTTATCGGTAACGGCAGCGGCAACTATAACACCTATAATAACAATAACCAACGCAACTATTGCTATTGCCGATTTGCTTATTTTCTTACTTTTCATCAATTCTGTCTCCTAACGATTTCATACTCTCCGCCGTCCTGTCTGAAATAACGGCAGGTTTTATTATAATCCTGCAACATTCTTACATATTCGTCTTCATCAAGTTCAAGAGAACAAAAATATTCATCCTGCTCTTCGTCGTAAGAATTATACCAGCATTTTTCACACAAATTATCCAATCTTTTCATCTCCACAGGTGATTATACTCTTTATATTAAATAATATCAAGTAAAATAACATATAATTCGGCAAGAAAAAAATCCCACCTAAAAACACTTTAAAAATGCTTTGATGAGATTTTAAACTAAATTTATTTTTTTGATGCCGTGGGTTTACGAACAAGCAAAAACACAAACAGCGCAATTAAAATAAGAGCCGCAAAAGTGCCTGCCGTGAACACGCCGCCGATAACAAACAAAGCCAACTGATAAATACAAAGAGAAACACAATAAGCAAACACACACTGATAGCAAATTGCAAATGCAGTCCACTTTCCGCTGCCCATTTCACGGCGAATTGCGCCCATTGCGGCAACACAGGGTGCGCAAAGCAAATTAAACACAAGAAATGAAAATCCGCTTGCCGAAGTAAACGCAGTTGATAAATCGCTGTAAAGCACGCCGAAAACGCCCACAATTTCTTCTTTTGCCATTAAGCCCAAAACAGTGGCAACAGACGCTTGCCATGTGCCGAAACCGAGAGGCTTAAACAAACCGTGAATAGCGTTGCCCAAATAAGCAAGCACTGAATTATCCATGTGCTGAACCATGCCGAATTTGCCGTTATAAAAGCCAAAGCCTGAAAGAAACCAAACGGCTATTGAAGCCAACAAAATTATTGTGCCGGCTTTTTTAATATAACTTACCGTTCTGTCCCAAGTGGCACGGAAAACCGACTTTGCCGTGGGCATATGATAAGCAGGAAGTTCCATAACAAAAGGTGAAGGTTCGCCTGCAAAAAGCTTTGTTTTCTTTAAAATAATACCGCTGGAAATAATTGCGGCAATGCCGATGAAATAAGCCGTGGGAGCAACCCACCAAGCGCCGCCGAAAAATGCCGTGGCAATTAAAGAAATAACCGGCAATTTTGCACCGCATGGAATAAATGTAGTTGTAATAACCGTCATTCTGCGCTCTTTTTCATTTTCAATGGTTCGTGAAGCCATAATACCGGGAACGCCGCAGCCTGTGCCAACCAAAATAGGAATAAAACTTTTGCCGGAAAGACCGAATTTGCGGAAAAGTTTATCCATAATAAAAGCAATTCTGCTCATATAGCCGCAGTCCTCTAAAAACGAAAGAAAAACAAACAGCACAAAAATTTGCGGCACAAAGGAAAGCACCGCACCCACGCCGCCGATAATTCCGTTTACAATTAAACTGTTAAGCCAAGATGCGCAATTAACAGAAGTTAAAAAATTTGAAACCAAAAGAGGCAAACCGTTTGCACTGAAAATATTATCTGTAATAAGTTTTGAAAGCCAACCGCCGAGCGTTGTTACCGAAAGGTAATAAACGCCAAACATTATTGCCGCAAAAATAGGCAGTGAAAGATATTTGTTTGTTACAATATTATCTATTTTTTCGGTAACCGTAGGCTTGCTGCTTTTTGTTCTGCACTCATCTATGCAACCTGTTATGTATTTATATCTTTGGTCGGCTATAATGCCGTCGCCCGAATCACCGTATTCCCTTTCCACATCGGAAATAACGCCGTTAAAATCGGGAAAATCCTTTGCCACAAGGTAATCCCTTTCAAATATTTTTGTGGCATAATAGCGCTTATGCACCATATCCGTACCGTCCGGCAACATAGCTGAAATAAGATGAATTGCCGCCTCAACCCTGTCATCAAAACTGTGATGAATAGGGGGAATACCCGTGTTTGTACGTGCAAGCGAAACCGTTTTGTCTATACACTTTTTAACGCCTGTACCCTTTAATGCGGAAATTTCAAAACAGGTGCATCCAAAATGCTCGCTTATTTCCTCAAGGTTAATATAATCGCCGTTTTTCTTAACAACATCTATCATATTTATTGCCATAACAACAGGAATGCCTATTTCGCAAAGCTGTGTTGTTAAGTACAAATTACGTTCTAAATTGGTGCCGTCAATAATATTTAAAATAATATTAGGTTCTTCATTAACAAGGTAATTTCTTGCCACAACCTCTTCGGGAGTATAAGGTGAAAGGCTGTAAATTCCCGGCAAATCGGCAATAACAACATCGTCTGTTCCTTTAAGCCTGCCTTCTTTAGCCTCAACCGTTACACCTGCCCAGTTGCCAACATATTGATTTGAACCCGTTAACGCATTAAACAGCATGGTTTTTCCGCAATTCGGATTACCTGCCAAAGCAATTTTTATCATTAGGCACCTCAAAATACAACGAAAATACAAAGTTAGTATAAGTTAACTTTATAATAAGTTAGCACAAGTTAACTTAAAATGCAACTGTTTTTACGCTTATTTTAAAATTCCTTTTATTTTTAGATTTTGCTTTTAATATAGTCGCAGTACAAATTTAAAATATCTATATTTGTTTTGTCATAAACCATACGCGCACCTACACTGTCTTCTATTTCGTTAAAAACAATTTTGCCGCCGTTAAAAACAAAGTCTATGCCTATATAATCATATTCAATTTTATTTGCGATATTATAAACAAGCGCTCTTTCTTCTGCCGATAAATCATAAACCGTTGCCTTGCCGCCAAGGCAGTAATTTGACCTGAAATCGCTGTTGCTTTCCCGCAAAACAGAGCAAACTATGTTACCGCCCAAAAGCCAAACACGCAAATCACGCCCTAAATCCGACGCCGGTTTTTGATAAACAAAGCCTTTTTCCGCCTTTTCCTTTTTATCAAGCCAATAAACTTGTGTGCCGCCTTTGCCGTTTACCGCTTTTTTTACACAAGGCACACCGGTATAATTAACAGGCATAATTTCAATACCGTTTTCAGCCATAAATTCATAACAGCGTTGCTTGTTATTTGCCAAATAAGACAAAGACGAGGGATTAAAAACTCTTACCCCCGCCTGTTCAAATTTATCAGCCGTTATGTAATTATTTGTTCTGTTAATAACAAAATCGGGCAATAATGAAAAATCAACCTCATCTTCAAAAACAAGATTTACACCCAAATTGCTTTTAAATTTTTCAACGGCAAATGCGTTACGCTTTGCCTCTTCCTTTGAATAAATTAAAATTCCGCTCATAATTTGCTTTTTATTTCCTCAAAAATAACAGGTGCCACATCAATACCCGTGGCGTTCATTATGTTCATTATGTGGGCGTTACTGTTTACCTCACACACAATATCATTTGCCAGCAAATCAACGCCGCCTAAGGTTAAGCCCAAGGCATTGCAGGCTTTCGTTGCGATTTGGCACTGCTCCGCTGTGGGAATATATTTTTCTGCAATACCGCCGTTTGTTATGTTTGCACGAAAATCGTTTTTGTTTTTACGGCGAATTGCACAAATAACCTTGCCGCCAACTACCTCAAGGCGTAAATCCTCGCCAACAGCTTCTGCAACAAACTCCTGCAAAATAAAAGGTTTTGCACCGTTGATGTGGCTTAAAATGTCTTGCTTCGTATAGCAAAGATAAACCTGTGCGCCGAAAGAGCCGTAACATTCTTTAAAAACAAGGGGCAAACCCAAAATTTCAATCGCCTTATCTATGAAAGGGGCAAAATCGCTTTCAAAAAACGTTAAAGGCGCAACCAGCGTTTTTGGCTGTTTAACAACGCCGTTCAACTCCACATAAGTTTCAGCCTTGTTATCGCACTTACGAATTGAGGCACTGCTGTTAAAAACGGGAACACCTGCTTTTTCAAACCTGCGTGCCAAAACCACATCTTTATCCCAAAACAAAACAAAATCTGCTTTTTTAAAATCCACAGCCGCCTGAAGATTTGTTTGAATTTCCATAGAAATGCCCTGCTTTGCGGCAGATTTTACAAGATGAGAATGAAGATTATTAAATTTTTCTCCGTTTAAAAAATGATTTACAATTAATAATGATTTCATAATAAATATATTGTATCATTGCACCTTGCATTTTTCAATGTAATAGTTTAAAATACTTTTATTATTAACAGTAAAGGCAGAGGATGAAAAATGACAGAATACAAATTAAAATACGGATGCAACCCAAACCAAAATCCGGCAAGAATTCATATGGACGGCAAGGAATTGCCTTTTGAAATTCTTAACGGCAGTGCAGGATACATCAATTTGCTTGACGCATTTAACTCTTGGCAGCTTGTTCGTGAGCTTAAGAAGGCAACATCTTTACCAAGCGCCGCTTCTTTTAAGCACGTTTCACCGGCAGGTGCGGCAGTTGCTCAACCCCTTTCGGATGTTGACAGAAAAGCATTTTTCGTTCCCGACGGATTAGAACTTTCACCCATTGCGCAGGCATATGTTCGTGCAAGAGGATGCGACCGTGTTTCATCATTTGGCGATTTTGCGGCACTTTCGGATGAATGTGACGCCAGCGTGGCAAACTTTCTTGTTAAAGAAGTTTCCGACGGAATTATTGCTCCGTCTTACACAGAAGAAGCCCTTGAAATTCTTAAAAAGAAAAGAAGAGGCAACTACCTTGTAATTAAAATAGACCCGAATTACGAACCTGAAGAAACAGAAACAAAGCAGGTTTTCGGCATTAAATTTGAACAAAAAAGAAACAACGCCGAAATTACAATGGATTTGTTTAACAATATGCCAACAAAAATTAAAGAAATTCCCGAAATTGCAAAAATTGACTTATTGATTTCAATGATTACTTTAAAATACACACAGTCAAATTCCGTTTGCTATGCAATGGGCGGTCAAACAATCGGCGTAGGCGCAGGTCAGCAATCAAGAATCCACTGCACAAGGCTTGCAGGCAATAAGGCAGACAACTGGTGGCTTCGCCGCAATGAAAAAGTGCTTAACCTGCCGTTTATTGACGGTTTAAGAAAATGCGAGGCAGACAATGCCATTGACCTTTACATAAGCCCCGACTATGAAGATTTGTACAAAAACGATTTGTGGAAAAAATATTTCACTGAAAAGCCGGAACCTTTCACAGCAGAAGAAAAAGCACAGTGGCACGAAAAAATGGATTTGGTTGCCCTTGGCTCCGACGCTTTCTTCCCGTTTGAAGACAATATTGAGCGTGCAGTTAAATCCGGCGTTAAATACATTGCTCAACCGGGCGGCTCTGTAAGAGATGAAAATGTTATTGAATGTTGCGACGGTTTTGGAATTGCAATGACAATGACGGGAATTCGCCTTTTCCACCATTAATTTAACAACTGTAAACTTAATTAACAAAAAAGCCTCTCTTAAACGAGAGGCTTTATCATAACCGAAAGCGATAAAAATATGGAAAAGCTTGTTATTAATGGTAACATTAATGAAAATGAAATTAAAAAAGCCTTTGCAAATACAGATGTAAGCCTTTATTTTAATATTACGCCTAAAAATGCGGCAGAAATTAATGCATACGACGCTGTGTTTTTTATAAATTCGACAGAAGATGAAATTGCAAAATGGGTTGGAGCAAACCACCTGCGAATTACAACAAACGAAAGTGATTTGTTGGCGGAAATTAAATTCTTTTTAGGTATTCCCGAAAAAGTGGAAATAGAAAGAAAATTTTTAATTGAATATCCCGATTTACAAAAATTAAGCAGTGAAAAGCTTTGCAAAGCGGCAGAAATCGAACAATGCTATTTAACCGACCCATACCCGTTCAGAGTAAGAAAAAGAGGAATAGACAAGGATTTTATTTATATAAAAACGGAAAAACGCAAACTTTCCGACCTGGTGAGAATTGAAATTGAAAATCTTATTTCAAAAGAAGAATACGACGCCACGGTTAAAGGAAACAAAATTTTGCAAAAAACAAGATATTTATATGTTTATGAAAACCAATATTTTGAAATAGACGTTTTTCCTTTTTGCAAAGACAAAGCATTACTTGAAATTGAACTGCGAACAGAAAACCAACCGTTTACACTGCCGCCGTTTATTAATGTTATTAAAGATGTTACAACAGATAATTATTATAAAAACAAACAAATTGCCGCAAGGCACGGCGTTGTTTTGTACAAATAGGAGTAAACCATGATTGAAAACAAGCGAAATTACGGAATTGATTTGCTTAGAATAACGGCAATGTTTTTTATTGTTGTGTTGCACATGCTGCGAAAAGGAGGATTAACCGAAGCTGCGGAAAGTGAAAACCAAATATTTGCCGTTTGGATTTTGCAGGCAATAGTTACCTGTGCGGTTAATTGCTATGGGTTAATTTCCGGCTATGTAAATGTAGACAACAAAAAAGCACGTTATTACAAATTAGGAGAGCTTTGGTGCAAAGTTGCCTTTTACAATTTAATACTTACAATTATTTTTTACTTTATTTTAACGCCAAAAGGCGATGACTCTTTCAAACCGGTTTACTGGAACTGCTGTATTTTTCCTGTTTACACCACAAGGTATTGGTATTTTACGGCATATTTTCCGCTGTTTTTCTTTATGCCGTATTTAAACAAAATGCTAAACGCCATGACAAAAACAGAGCGCAACGTTTTGGGAATAATAATTATTGTTGTTTTTACCCTTATGCCTGTTTTAATGCCCGTTTTAACTTATGACACCGTAGAATTGCCAAACGTTTTTCGTTTGCAAAGCGGATATTCCTTTGCTTGGCTTATGCTGCTTTATATTTTAGGCGGCATTATGAAGAAAAACGATTGGCCGGGCAAACTTTCCAAATTAAAATGGAGCATAATTTTTGCCGTTGGTGTAACGTTAACTTGGGGCTTAAAATTTATATTTGAAGCAACAGGATTTAATATTAAATCCGACACGTTTTACAACTACACATCAATAACAATGATTGCCTGCGGAATTTCACTGTTTTGCGTATTTCTAAAAACAGACATTAAAAATAATTTTGCAATTAAGGCAATTAAAATTGCGTCGCCTGTTTCCTTTGGCGTATATTTAATACACACAAATCCGTTTATTTTTAACCATGTGCTTGACGGAGCAACAGTTAAATTTGCCGAAAACAGAACCATTGTTATGACGCTGCAAATAATAGGGCTTTCCGTTGGCGTTTACCTTGCTTGTTCGGTTATTGATTTTCTTGTTTCAAAATTATTTAAGCTGTTGCACATTGCGCCAACTCTTAAAAAACTTGAAGATAAAATTTATGCCAAAATACATAAGCACGACAGCGAAGAACTTGCCGCAACAGTGTAATGATAGATTAATTGAATCCCTCCGAGTTGCTCCGCAACCCACCTCCCTTAATTCAGTCCCCCTTGTTAAAGGGGGATGTCATCGAAGATGACAGGGGGATTCAATTAAATATTGTTCGGCGTACAAGAATCCCTCCACCACGCAAGCGTGGTTCCCCTCCCTTTCACAAGGGAGGCAATCAGGAATTCTCCCACCGCAAGCGGTCCACCTCCGAACCGGAGCCCGTCCCCTCTGCCACTGCGTGGCATCTCCCCACACCGTGGGGAGTAACCCTTAAATTAAGGGAGGCTAAATTAAGAAATGCAAAACAAAACCGCCTATTTTACATAGGCGGTTTCTTTATTAATTAAATTCAGCTTATGCTTTCTTTGCTTTGATAGCAGCCTGTGCAGATAGGTAAAAATATGGGGGTTTTTAATGAAATGAGCATTGTCCTCATTCTTTTCCCTATGTACCGAGGAAATCTTTTCGATTTCCTCCAATTTGATAATGCAGTTTTTCTTTCTGCCTTCCGCTGTAAAGGTTGCTTTCACATCTGCTGTCCCATTCAGATTAACATACCAATCAAATGTAGTATCCGATGTCGGTGTTATCAGATATACAAACTGATTGACAACATCGTGGCTGATAGTGCTACCACTAAAATCAATAAAGCTGTTCAGAGTGGAACGGATACCCTCTATATCCAATCCTTTCGGATTGCTTTTTTCCTGTGGAATTTCATCAAGTGCTTTTTGAAGTTTCTTGATTTCTTCATCGACAGGACTTCTCATTGCTTGATACTCGTCCTTGGAAATCTCTCCATCAGCTCTCATAGCAATCAAGTTAGTCAGTCTGCTATTTGTCTTATCCAATTTCGCCTGTATCGTTACCGTATCGGATTGAGTTTCGTTAGATTTTTCTTCCTTATAATAATACTTAATAAGGTCTAACGCAATCAGTACAGACTCTTTTCTCTCCGTCCAGAGATGCTCTAACAAAGCTTTTGCCATAAAATCGAGTTTCCAATCGGTTATCATTCTGCTGTCACAATATCCCTCAGTATCTAAACCGATTTCAGCTCTTTTCCGTTTAATTCCGTTGTTAAGCTGATTGTAGCATTGATAACCGTAAGAGGTTTTTCCGTCCAATTTCGTATGCCATTTATTTTTACGGTATGATGAGCCGCAGGAACAACGTAGCTTATTGACCCATATATCTCGTGAATCACGCTTACTATGTGTGTTTTTCCCTGCCGATACACATACAGGTTTTACTCTACTTTCCCTTATCGCCTGTGCTTTATTCCATATCTCTTGAGAAATAATAGAAGGGAAATCACCCTCAACATATTCATAAGTGGACATATCAAGATTGTTTATTCGCTTCTGCTCTAAAAAGTTATTGCTTCTGGATTTGTTGTAACACTTTGTTCCTGTGTAAGTGGCATTTTTAATCGCTCTCATAATATTTGAAACGCTCCACTTTATAAGTCCAGAAGCTGTTTTCCTTTTTCGCTCCGTCAAAATCTTTGCGATTTTCATCGAGCCATAACCTTGCAGATACAAATCATATATCATTCTGACCGTTTCTGCCTGTTCCTCATTGATAACATAGGTATCTCCAACACGGTCATAACCTAAAATATTACCGTTTCCATAGAGAACACCATTATCACGGCTGATTTTCTGACCTGCTTTTACACGCTCGGAAGTCTTGCGACTTTCTTCCTGTGCCAATGTTGCCATAAGAGATAGCCGCAGTTCTCCATCTCCGTCCATTGTCCAAATATTATCGTCGATAAAAAACACCTCAACGCCTATGCCTTTTAACTCTCTTGTAACAACAAGGGTATCCACAACATTTCGTGCAAAACGGCATACCTCTCTGGTAACAATTAAATCAAATTTACCTTGCTTGGCATCTTCAATCATTTTCAAAAAGGCAGGGCGTTTTTTTGCCTGTGTTCCCGTGATACCTTCATCAATATATCGTTCACAGACCGTCCAGTTCGGATGATATTTTACTTGGTCATCATACCATTGTAACTGATTTTCCAATGCAGATAACTGTGCTTCGTGTTCTGTTGAAACACGACCATAAATAGCAACTTTTCTGGCTCTGTTTCTGTCAAACAGAGAATAATCTGTGAGCTTAAATCTGTAATTATATTCATTTACTGCTGTGTTCATTAAGCATACCTCCAATTCATTTTTCTGAATATATTGTACTGATTATCAAGCCGCCTGTGAAATGTGCGAATTTGCGTGTTTCACGATATTTGTATATGTGGCTTGATTTATCATTCCTTTTTCAAGAAGTATCTCAATGAGTTTCAGAGCCGCTACATTTTTATCTACCTTAATTTCATTCATTATTGACCTCCCTCAAAGAAATACTAATGGCAAGAGCTTTATCGGCTCTTGCCATTATGACTGTGGATAGCATACCAACATATTTACGCAGGCGTTGTTTGTCTATGGTGCGGATTTGTTCAAACAGGATAATTGAGTTCTTATCCAAACCTTCAAAATCATTGATTAAAGTGTGTGTCGGCAATTTTGCTTTAGTGTGTATTCGGCTTGTGATGGGTGCGACAATGACCGTAGGGCTATGCTTATTGCCGACATCGTTTGAAATGATAAGTACAGGTCTTGTTCCGCCTTGCTCCGAGCCGATAACAGGATTTAGATTTGCGTAGTAAATATCTCCACGCTTGATTTTTCTTTCCATTATGTTTGACCTCCCAGATTTATTTAGGCAGGTATGTTCTGCCTATGTAGGCAGCCAAACAAAAGGAAGTATTTAAGGTCGGGAGAGTATAAGCAAAATCTCTGTTCCTATGACTACCTTTTATCTGGCTTTATGATAGGAGCATTTCAATTTGTCCTCGACACCCCGAAATGCTATGGGAAGTCGCCAAACGGTCAGTAGCGAACTGACACCACGGGAGTTCCACCCCTCTGACGGTCTGCCAGAGCCGCCCTCATTGCCTGCGACGGTTTTATCACGCTCGGACTGTGACTGGACGGGAGTACCATTATTCTCTTTGTGGGTTATGGCGAAATCGGAAGCAATCCGATATTTTCAGTCGGTAATGAATGAGATCACCCCCTTTCATCGCTCGCTGCTTCTTAACAGGTCTTGGCGTACCGCTGCACACGCTTATGCTCATCACAATCACAAAGAGGAAGTATTTGGCGAATGGATATTCGGTTGTCAAGGATCACTCCCGTTTTCGCCACACAAAGCAAAACAGGTGGAAGGAATTTAATCCCTCTCACCTGTTTGCTCACTTAAAAGCGGTTTCGTATAGGCTAAAATTAAAATTTTTCAAAAAGTTTTTTTAACTTCTTTAGTGCAATGTCAACGCTTCCTTTAACCGCCATTTTGGTGCATCCCTCCAACTTGGCAATCTGCTCATAGGACAACTCTCCGAAAAAGTACAACAGCAGCCTGCGTCTTTGTGTTTCGGGCAGTTTTGATATTGCCTTATGTAGCAGTTCGTATTCGATGCACCTTGAAACGGTTTCCTCAAGACTTTCTTCCTTATAAAAAACTCGGTCATTCAAGGAGTTTTCTGTCAACTCGGAGTGTTCAATGTGCCTGCTCACCCGATTAAGATAGGAAATATCCTCAAGCTCAAAACGGTTAAACAGGTCATACAGCACTTTCTCTATTTCAATATTTTGCATAACACCCCGCCCATCTTTAAAAGAGAGGTAATATCTGCCCTCTACAATCATCAGCGTATAAGGGTTATGCTTGTCCTTTTTTCGGTTAGGATGTTTTTCATTCATTCTTTGTTCCTCCAATCAATCTGAATTTTTGAAATTTCAGATTGATCGGCGGTGAACGACACCCTACGCCACAAACAGGCTTACGACTTAATTCAACAAAAAACGACAAAAGAAAAACCGCAAAGGCTGTCAAACCCTTACGGTTATAAGAAATAACAATTCTATTATATAGATATTTAACATCTACTTTTGGAACATAATTTCCCCAAATGGAGATAAGAATTTTTTTAACAGATTATTCTCATCTCTATCGAACGGTATGTAAATAACTGCTGCTTAAAATCAGCAGCACAGTGTTATCAGACCAACACATAAGAAATCCCTCCAAACTTGAAACAGGTCTGGAGGGATAAAATAGCCATCTGAGCATGACAAAATTGCCCACCAAAACACCGTTTTTTTTATTTGGCGGACTTGTCAAATTCTATATTCATGTAAAAAAAGAGCCGATGACTTATGAGGTTATCTCACAAGTTCATCGGCTCTGCGTCTATGCGTCTGGCTCTTTGATGACGGTTATATGTAATTTCTTTGCATTTATTAAAGTTTCTTTCTTACATTTCGGACAGTAAAGAGGATAATTCTTTAAAACAGTATCTTCTCTAACTCTATCACGGGTTTTGTTGCCACAAATCGGGCAAATTATCCATTCTGAAAT
>USJL01000004.1 GCA_900555015.1 uncultured Oscillospiraceae bacterium | reverse complement strand
CCGTTCCGTTCACATAGATTTCAAGGTCAGCCATCAGCCGGGGGAAATCCGGGTGCGCCGCCAGCTCACACAGCAGGGTATTGTCTATCCTCCCGCTTTTCAGCAGGTCAATCATTTCATCACTCAAACGCAGGTCTGCAAGATCGGCGTTTGGGTGATTTTTCATTTCAGACAGCCCCAGCAGATAATCAGCGGTCACACCGTAAAACTTCGCCAGCCGGATAAGGGCATAGTGGCTGATGTCCTTGAAGTCTTCCGTTTCGTAACTGCCCAGCGCAGACTTGGAAAGCCCGGTCTGCTCCGCAAGCTGCCCCAGCGTCAAGCCACGCTCCACACGTAGGTCTTTTAATCGCTCTTGTATGGATAAAGACATATTCACCCTCCTTGCTAGCTCAACGAAAGAGAAGCCGTTATGCTATGTACTATGCTCATAGCATAACGGCATAGGCATTTACAGTTTTATTTTACCATTTGCTACATCTTCACGAAATTTATCAACAAGCTTCGCTGTCAGCTTGGATTTACCGTAGTGTTCAAGTACAAAAGTACGATAACTTTTTCCATCTACAAGCACATCACTTTTTCTGGTCAACAACCAATTTCCGTTACCTCCTCCCTGTTCTCTAATATTCCAGTCTTTCCCATATCTTTTATAGATTTCATCTTTTTTACCTTGAACAGACATTGATTCGCTTGGAATATAAACAATTTGCATAATAGCTCCTCCTTTATTTTGTGCAAGAAGACCAGAAACCTGAATTTGTCTTTTATCTTTTTTTGATTATATCACAAATCCGAGAGCGTGGAAATAGGGAGTTTTTCAGGCTGATTTCCTACCTCTTGGATATACGGCACAGGCGGTCAAAAAGGTGTAGACTTGGGATAGTTCATCGATGGACAAGCACCTTGGAAACAGAACACGCCAAAGAAAACGGAGGGACGCATGAGCAAAAGACCCTATCAACACCTGCCGCCGCTGGAACACAGGCCGGTAACATTTGAAGTGCCAAAAAATTCCTCTGTAAAAATAAATATGGGCTTTGGTCCTGACGCTTACGGCACAGTGTGGTTTGACGATATTCAGCTTGAAAAAAGTGAAAACGCAAGCACCTTTAACATTGTTGAAAATTCTTCGTTTGACAATGGCTTTACAGCGTGGGAAAATTTTGGCAGCGGCACAAGTTCCGTAACCCGGGCAGGGCTTAACGGTTTTTGCAAAATGCGGCAAACTCACCGGCTCGGTTGAGGGGGATTATAAAAGACAAAGGCAATATTTAAATGTTTCAGGCAAAAAGGGCGACGTATTTTCCTACGGTGCGTGGGCGTATGCCTTTTCTGCTCCGTTGAACGGTGTTAAGAATTCCGAAACCTACAAGCCGCATTTTGAAGTTGCCATTGATTATTACGATAAAAACGACAACTGGCTTGGCTGTATCAACAAATATTTCAACCCTGATATAAAGGACGAATGGCAGTTCCTTGCAGATCAGATTGTAATGCCCGAGGATTATGGCAGCATTGCATTTCTATTTACCTACGACCATAATGTGAACAACGCTTATCAGACAGGCGCATTCTGCTATAAAGAGCAGTACGGTCAGACTTATGATTATGATAAGGACGGCAATGTAACCTCTGTAGTGGATATTGCCAAAACCAATTCAACCTTTTCCTATTACGGAAATCAGATGGCAAAAATGCTCAACCCGTCGGGCAGTAAGTATCTGTACAACTACAACAATAAAAAGCAGATGACAAACGCCCTCTCGTCAGACGGTTTGGAATACGGCTTTGCCTATGACGTTGACGGCAATTTAACAAAAACACGAATCACATCCCGTAAGCCTGCAATCAAAATTGAAAGCGGCAAGAAATACTTTATTGTAAACGCCTATTCGGGTCACGCCATAGATTCGTGCGAGATAAACACGCCCATTAAAACCACGCCGTATGTGCGTGCTGCGGCAAATTCAAAATCAGCACTTAAACTGACGTGGACTGCCGAGTCCTCGGGCAAAACAGATGTTTTCTATCTGAAAGCGTCGGCATTTTCTAATGCATATATGGATGTAAAAAGTGCGTCAAGTACATCGGGTGCAGAGCTGCAACTGCACGCAGGCAACAAATCAAATGCTCAAAGATTCCAACTTATAGAGCAGGACGACGGCAGCTTTGCAATTTACACCGAAGCATCAGGCTTCAAAATGTGCCTGAACGGTCAGTACGGCGATAAAGAAATCAAGGACCGCAGAATTGTTAAGCAGTCCACCTGTGATAAAAGCAAGCTTTACGAATCGCAGAAATGGTATTTCTACCCTGTAGAGCAAACATACGATAAAACCATTGTAACGGAAACAGAGTATAATTCAAAAGACAAACCGAATTTCGTTTCAAAATCAATTGACGAACGAGGCAACACAACAAGCTATACATATAACGAAGACAAGGGCACGCTCACAAACGTAACAAATGCGAATGATGTTACAACCGAATATGAATACGATGCAAACAACAATTCCCTGCTTTCCGTTTCATCATCAGGCGTAACAAACAGCTACGATTACAGCAAGGACAGATTACAGAACATCAACGTCAACGGCGCTTTGCAGTATGCGTTTGAGTATGACAAGTTCGGACGAACTACCGCCAACAAAGTCGGCAACGGCACAAATTGGAAAACACTGTCCGAAATGGACTACAATGCGGCAGGTCTGCTTGCAAAGCAAACCTACGGCAACGGGGATTATGTTGATTTTTCGTATGACACATTTGACCGTCAGACTGAAAAGCGGTATAATGGTGATGATAACCAACGAGTAACGTATTCCTACGGCAACAACGGCTCTGTTGCACAGATAACGGACTACTTTGCAAACTCAAACACCCGTTTTGTTTATGACCTTGCGGAGCGTGTGGTATCACAGCGTGAATATTCAGGCACAGCCAAAAACGGCGGCAAACTATTATCGTACACAAATTTTACATACGAAAACAAAACAAATTATCTTACAGGCATAAAGCACTTCTCCCCGCTCGGCACGCAGAATATCGGCTACACCTACGGCAATCTTAAAAGAGGCTATATGCCCGATCAGGTTTACGGTGTAAGCTGGAACGGTACAAACAAGCTGCAGAATTATTATGACGGTCTCGGCAGACTGGTGCGAAAATCATTTAATGGTATTAAAGAATTTGGCTCGGTGTATACCTATGAAGATATTACCGTTAACAATGACCAACGCACAACAACGCTTGTTCATTCCGTTGAAACGCCAACGGGCACATATACTTACACTTACGATAAGCTGGGCAACATAACTGCCATATCCGACGGCACGTACACAACAAGCTACGAGTATGACAGCCTGAACCAATTAACAAGAGTTAATGACGAAAAAGCAGGCAAAACCTATACATATTCCTATGTTAATGGTAACATTACGGAATGTAACGAGTACCCCGTAGGGGACGGCGTCCTCGACGTCCCGCAAACCACCAAAACGTGGGAATACAACGACAGCACTTGGAGTGACTTATTAACCAACTACAACGGCACACCGATTACCTATGACGAAATCGGCAATCCACTTACAATCGGTGAAAAATCTCTCACCTGGACAGGCAGACAGTTACAGAGTATAACTGACGGTGATAGTGAAATTTCCTACACCTACAACGGTGACGGTTTAAGAACATCAAAAACTGTTAACGGCACTAAAACTGAATATTTCTACAATGGCTCAATTCTCGCAGGGCAGAAAACCGGCGACGATACCCTCGTATTTATGTATGATAACAATTCCGATATTTTTGGATTTATTTACAATGATACGGAATACTATTATATTAAAAACGCTCAGAATGATGTTATCGCTATTGCAGATGCAAACGGCACAGTTCTTGTAAAATATGAGTATGATGCTTGGGGTAAGGTTATCTCGATTACTGACAAAGACGGCAATCCAATTGATGATTCCGTAGGGAACGGCGTCCTCGACGTTCCGTCAAACACCGCCGAACCTACAACCGCTGATGAAACCGCAACCGTTGACGAATCGGTTTCTTTAACCACGGTTGACCCGCAGATCGCACAAATCGCACATCTCAACCCCATCCTCTACCGCAGTTATTACTACGATAAGGAAACTGAATGGTACTATCTCAACACCCGTTACTATTCTCCTGATATGTGCAGGTTTATTAATGGCGATGGCCAAATAAATAATGACACACTCGGTAATAATCTATTTTCCTATTGTAGTAATAATCCAATTACCAGAGAAGATAAACAAGGTAAAGGTTGGTGGATACCAGTTGCAACTGTAGTAGGTGGACTAATTTCTACAGGTGGTAGAATTGCTTCGAACATTGCAACTGGTAAAAAATGGTATTCTGGCTGGGCAGGTGCTTTCCTCGGTGGTGCAGTTGCTGGATTTTTAACCGCTTGCGGTCATCCAGCAGCTGGTGCATTTGCTGGTGCTTTTGTTGAATCAGCTGTAAACGAAAGCATTTCATATACTAAATTTTCTAAATATAACGGTTCTAAAAAAAAGAAAAAAACACGAAAAAACAGAATAAATTCATATATAAAAATCGGAAGAGACACTCTCATAGGTGGTACAGTAGGTGCATTAACTGGAAAATTATCTAATAAAATCGTAAAAGTAAATTCCGGTTGGTTTAAGCCGGAAAAGTTAAGCACTTGCCTTACGGGAAGCTATGCTCAAAAAACTTTTGCGCAACTTGGTTCTGAAGAATGTATGAATGGAGTAATGGATATTGTATACAACGGACTATCAATTGGCTTTAATGATAGTCAAGAACCTGTATTAGAGCTTTATCCTACTGAATATGAAAAGGATGATGCACCATGATAAAAAAAATTGAAACTATAATAAAAATTTGTACTGTTCTTACATTTTGCGCATTTATTTTAGGCTTTTTTCTTCCCGAAATTTTTCCGATACTTGGAACGGATGAAATGGCGGAAACATATCCTAAAATTTGGATCGGATCAGTTTTCTTTTTCGGAATACCTATAATTATATTAACATGCGCTATACCTAATTCGGTTTTAAAAAAATGGAGTAAAACAGAAAAACCCGATAAGGCAAATATAATCTTTTCTGATTTTGATGAATTAAATTCAAAATTGTCGGCAGAACTCATTAAAAATGAATATGAGTTATATAAGCCTAAAACAGAATATCAAAAAGATAAAATATTTATCTATTATAAAAAACACGGTATGTCTGTTTCATATTATGTAATAATGTATTCTGACGATGAAAATATTGAACCAATATTAACTGAAACATCAAATGTTTTTGAGCAGTGTATTAAAGAAAAAAGTAAATGGAGAAATTACACTATATCCGTATCGTCTATGCTTTGTGTAAACAAAGTGTCTTCGTCATTTTATAAACATTTAAATGATACTTCAGTTACATCAATTCGTGAATACGAGTTACGAGCAGGATATTCTTTTGGCAGTAAAACACTTTACATTGGCGTTCCTCCGAAAGATTTCGGAATTGCGCAAGTTAAAAAAATGCGAAATTTTTTACTTAAAGCACTCAATATTTCAAATGAAAATTTACGAAAATAATTCAATTTTTCGTAGGGTGGGGTATCCTCACCCGCCGCAATCAAACCTTTATTTCAGGTACAACAATGATTAAATTCATTGTTTACTACGGTGGGCGGCTTTTCCCCAAATTTTTATCATTTTATTTTACCGCCTCCCACCGTTTTTCAAAAACACATTACAATACAATCACATACATACAACCTTATGACAACACAAACAGGCAATTCATAATTGCCCCTGTAATCTCGTAGGGGCGGATACTATCCGCCCGCAACACCAACTACCAAAACGTGGGAATACAACGACAGCACTTGGTCTGACCTGCTCACTAACTACAACGGCACACCGATAACCTACGATGAAATCGGCAATCCGTTAACCATAGGCAGTAAATCATTAACGTGGACAGGCAGACAATTACAGAGTATTACCGACGGTGATAGTGAAATTTCCTACACCTACAATGGTGACGGACTGCGAACTTCCAAAACCGTAAACGGGGAAACCACCAACTATTACTACAATGGCTCAATTCTCGCAGGACAGAAGTCGGGCGACAATACCCTCGTATTTATGTACGATAATAATTCCGATATTTTTGGATTTATTTACAATGATACGGAATACTATTATATTAAGAACGCCCAAAACGATGTTGTTGCTATCGCCGATGCTGACGGAAGTATACTTGTAAAATATGAGTATGATGCTTGGGGTAAGGTTATCGCAGTTACCGACAAAGACGGCAACCCGATAAACAATATAACTGACGAAAATGCATCAAATGACATTGATGAATCCGTAGGGAACGGCGTCCTCGACGTTCCGTTAAACGCTGATGAAACTGCAAACACAACCGACACAACAGACTCTGACAACGAGCCGATTACAAACAAAATTCCTGCCGCAGAAAAACATAAACGCATCGCACTGATAAACCCTATCCTTTACCGCAGTTACTACTACGATAAGGAAACTGAGTGGTATTATCTCAAAACAAGATATTATTCACCTGATATGTGCAGGTTTGTTAGTGCAGACAATGAAAATGTATCTACAGAAACACCAGCAGGATTAACAGATAAAAATTTATTTGCTTATTGTGATAATAATCCAGTAAACCGTGTTGATAAAAGTGGCAATTTTTGGGATACTGTATTTGACGTTATTTCTCTTGCAGTCAGTATCGCAAGCGTCGCTAAAGACCCTAAAGACCCTGTGGCTTGGATTGGATTAACTGTTGATGTTGCCTGTCTTGTTATACCAGGTATTACGGGTGGAGGAGCCCTTGTTAAAGCATCAACTAAAGTTGATGATGCTGCAGATGTTGTCAAAGCAGTTAATAAAATAGATAACTCTTTAGATGCTGCAAAACCAGTTACTAAAGTCCATGGTAATTCTTTAAGCACTAATAAATCTGCTATTGGTTATGCTTTAAGAAAAAATGATACTGGAAAAGTTATGAAATATGGTGAAACTACAAGAGGAGTGAAAAGATATACCAAAAAATTCTATAAAGAAAACAATGTAACTATGTTCAAAATGGCTTCTGGAACAAAGCGTCAAATGCATTTTTGGCAACATCGACAAATCAAAAGATATTATTCCAAACTTGGTCGCAAACCACCTTGGAATAAATCGTTTTGGTAAGGGGGAAACAAAATGGAATTATTTATAACGATTGAAACAGAGATGATTGGACACATATCAGAAATATTAAATAAAATAACTCAAGAACTTGCTTTTGTTACAAATCAAAATGCTGATTTAGAAAATGTTAATAATTACGGAACTGAATTTCGTTCTATTGGTATAATTCCTACTTGTTTTAGTGATGAAACTTGGGAATTAATAGGCTGGAAAGAACGAAAACAAATTTGGCGAAAGAAAAAAGAGGCGGACATACGACTTCGTATGGATTATTACCAATTTAAAAGATCAAATCCCGAAAGCAAACGATTATTATTTATTGATATAATTATCAAATCATTAAAAATAGTACAGGAACGTTCAAAAGGCGATTTTAAAGGCGAACAGTTGATTAACGATATTCTTAATGCCTTAGATGTTACACAGGAACAATTAGACAATCTTAAACATTCAAAAGAATACATTAACTGGCTATCGTCTCAAAAATCATAAGAAACATAAAGGAATTCCCGAAAATAAACAACGCTTATCAGACGGGCGCATTCTGCTAGGAGAACACAAGGGACTGTTCTCTGTGTTAAAATAAAGGGCGGGGTGTCCTCACCCCGCCGCAAACCTACGGCAACGGAGATTATGTAGACTTTACGTATGATAAATTTGACCGTCAGACTGAAAAGAAGTATAATGGAGATAACAGTCAGAGGGTAACGTATTCTTACGGCAACAACGGCAGTGTTGCACAGATTACCGACTACTTCACTAATTCAAATACCCGTTTCACCTACGACCTTGCGGAGCGTGTTGTATCTCAGCGTGAATATTCAGGCACAGCCAAAAATGGCGGCGAACTGCTTTCATGCACAGATTTCACATACGAAAACAAAACAAATTATCTAACAGGCATAACGCATTTTTCACCGCTTGGAACACAGAAAATCGGTTATACATACGGCAATATAAAAACAGGCTATGCCGATGTGTATAACTCATTGTAGAATAACAAAAAACGAGAAGCATTGCTTCTCGTTTTTTATTCGCCCTTAATTCTTTTTAAGGCGTTTTTTTCAAGTCTGCTCACTTGCGCCTGAGAAATGCCCACTTCTTCTGCCACTTCCATTTGGGTTTTGCCTTGCATAAATCGAAGGTACATTATATTTCGCTCTCTGTCATCAAGTTTTTTAATTTCATCTTTTATTGAAATTTCATCAACCCAGTCTTTGTCAGTAGAGCTGTCGCCGACTTGGTCCATAACGTAAATTGTATCGCCTCCGTCATTATACACCGGTTCATATAATGAAACAGGGTCAACAATGGCTTCAAGTGCAAGAACCACATCGCTTTTTTTCATGTTAAGTTTTTCAGCAATCTGTTCAACTGTCGGTTCTTTTCCGTATTTGTTTATAAGCTGTTCCTTAACTTGCATTGCTTTATACGCCGTGTCCCTCATACTTCTGCTTACTCTTACAGGGTTGTCATCCCTTAAATATCGCCTTATTTCACCTATACACATCGGCACGGCATATGTGCTGAAACGAAGGTTTAGGCTTGTGTCGAAATTATCTATAGCTTTTATAAGTCCAATAACGCCTACTTGAAACAAATCGTCCATTGATTCGCCTCTGTTTTGAAAACGCTGAATAACCGATAATACAAGCCTTAAATTGCCTGTTATAAGTTCCTCACGTGCTTTTTTATTTCCGCTTTGTGCTTTTTTCAATAATTCAATTTTATCTTTTTCCTTTAAAACTTTTAATTCGTTAGTATTTATACCGCAAATTTCTACTTTATTAAATTGCATACATAACCACCATTCAAAAATTATGTACGCTTTTATTATTGCCAAATCTTTTTACTGTAAAACAATTATTTTTAAATATTGATTTTAAACGGATGTAGTGATAAAATACTCTCGTTATTAAAAGAAAAGAAGTGAACTTTTAGTTTTGAAAAATACAAAGCAAATGAGCGAAAACTTTGTTTTAGGTATTTCGTTGGCTGTTGTTGGCGGCTTTTTAGATGCATATACTTATATAACACGAGGCGGTGTTTTTGCAAACGCTCAAACGGGCAACATCGTTTTGCTTGGCATTAATGTTGCAAGGGGTGATTTCTTTAAGGCAGGCCATTATTTAATACCGGTTGTAGCTTTTGCAGTGGGCATTTTGCTTTCCGAATTTATTAAATTATGGCTTAAAGAAAGCCAAGTTATACATTGGCGACAAATTATCATTTTTATTGAGGCTGCATTGTTGTTGGGTACATCTTTTATTCCGCCGGAACAGCATAATGCCATTGTAAATACAGCGGTTTCATTTGTTTGTGCTTTACAGGTTCAGGCGTTTAGGGTTATTAATAACAACACTGTTGCAACAACTATGTGTACAGGTAATTTAAGAAGCGGTACTGAGTTGCTTTTCCTTGCAATTATAAATAAAGATAAATCTTTAATTAAGCGCAGTTTGACTTATTACGGAATTATTTTATCGTTTATAATCGGCGCTGTATGCGGTTCGTTATTAACAAATGTTTTAAACACAAAAAGTGTTTATTTTGCTGTAATTATTCTTGTTTTTCCTTTTGTTTTGATGTTTAAAAAATCAGAAAATATTGAAATGTCATAATTACATTTACATAATAAAAGAGCAGTTCATTTGAACTGCTCTTTTTTGTTATTTTGTTGTTGTTTCAGCAGTAGTTTCAGCGTCTTTTTTTAAATCACCAAGCATATCTGCCAACGATTTTTGATTAAGCGTGTCTACCTTATCGAACTTTAACGTTTCATCATCTTTAACTTTTTCGCCGTTGTCGTCAACTAAACGAAGTGTTAACGTACTTCCTGATACAGAATATTGGTAAGTAATTTCCTGTTTAGAGCGATTGTTTGTTAAAATAAGTTTATCGCCTTTTGTTTCGTAAGTGCCGGAAAAATTGAAAGATGAAATATATGTGTCATATTCGCCGTCTTCGTAAAATACATAAGCGGAAAGTCCCGGAGCATCTTGACTTTGCCATTTTCCGATTAATTTATCTTTATCTTTTGTTATAACACTTAAAGAATAGGTGATAGGATTAACGTCATTGGCAATGCATACTGCCGTTATACAAATTGCTACAGCTAAAATTACTGCAATTACTATTGAAACAATAAGTTGCTTTTTAGTAAAAGTTTTTTTAACTTTTACTTGTTCGGTTTCTGAAATTTCTTCACTTAAGTTTTGATTTTCCTTGTCGGCTTTTTTTGAGTTAAGTTTTTTCATTTAGGCTTTCAATCCTTTTTTTCTTAAAAGTGCATCAATTTTAATTGATGAATCAAGAAGAGAAGAAACAGACATATCATGGTTGAGCGTATCAAGGAAATAAGCAATGAATTTTGAAAGTTCAACAGACTGATACCATTCTCTTGAAAGAAGTTCGGGAGTTTGATATACACCGTTTGTTGTGAATACTTTTTCAAATACGCCTTGTTCATATGCTTCGTCAAATACTTGAAGTCCGTTTGCAAAAAGACCGAATGTTGTGCAAACAAAAATTCTTGCAGCACCTAAATTTTTAAGCTTTTTAGCAACTTCAAGCATAGACTCACCTGAAGAAATCATATCATCTACGATAATAATGTCTTTTCCTTCAACAGATTCACCCAAATACTGATGTTCAACAATTGGGTTTCTGCCGTTAACAACTCTTGTAAAATCTCTTCTTTTATAGAACATACCAAGGTTAACACCAAGCTGTGTTGCAAAGAAAATACATCTTTGCATAGCACCTTCATCAGGAGAAATAATCATAAGGTGGTCGCTGTCAATTTTAAGGTCGTCAACACTGTTAATAAGAGCTTTAATCATTTGATATGTAGGCATAACATTTTCAAAAGATTTGTGCGGAATAGAGTTTTGAACTCTTTGGTCATGTGCGTCAAATGTAATAATATTCTCAACGCCCAATCCAACAAGCTCTTGAAGTGCCATTGCACAGTCAAGTGATTCACGGCTGGCTCTTTTGTGCTGTCTGCCTTCGTAAAGCATTGGCATAATAACAGAAATTCTTTTTGCTTTTGATGAAGCTGCGGAAATAACTCTTTTTAAATCTGCAAAATGGTCATCAGGTGATTTAGGAACAGTCATTCCGTACATATTGTATGTTACACTGTAGTTAAAACAATCAGTAACAATGTAAAGGTCATAACCTCTAACGGTATCATTAATAACTGCTTTGCCTTCACCGCTTCCAAAACGTGGATTTGAAATGTCAATTAAATAACTGTCTCTTTGATAACCGAAAAAGGCAATAGAGCCCTGATGTTCGATTGCTTGCTCTTTTCTCCATTCAACAAGGTATTTATCTACTTTGCCTGCAAGTGCTTCGCAACCGGGCATAGCAATAATGCCTAACGGTCCATAAGGAATAGTTTCTACATTTTGTGCTGTTAAACGTGCCATTTTTATATTCTCCTTCAGTTTTATGCGCTTGTATTTTACACTATTTATTATATATTGTAAATAATATTTTGAAGTTTTAACTAAATTGTCATTATTTGGCGAATAAAATTCTACACTTTATCAGAATTTGTTCTTTTTTTGTGTTTTAAAATATATAATCCCGATAATGTCAATATAGTTACAGCTGAAATTCCAAAGCCGATTGTTAGTCCTTTTGGAGAATATTTATATTTGATTTCATGCTCTCCGGGTTTAAGCATAATTCCTAATTGACTGTTGCCAACTGCAAATGTTTCTGCCTTTTCACCGTCAACTGTTACTGTCCATCCTTCATCATACGGTATTGATGAATATAAAACGCAGTTGCTTTTGGCGTTAATAGTCCCTGTGATTTCAGTTTCGTTAAAATCGGTTATATTGATTGATTGTGAGTTTAATAATTTATATCCCGCTTTTAAAACAGCATCGTCTGCACTGTAACAGTAAATGTCATAACTGCCGCTTGCATCATCAAGATTTGTGCAATCAAGTGAAACGGTTATTTCTTCATCTACTGTTTTATATCCTAAATCCAAAATATACGGAGTTTCTATTGATTGAGTAATACTGTCATCATTGCTTGTGCAAGACAAATTTTTTATTTCTCTTGAAGATACATAAAGGTAAACATTACCGTTAATATTTGGCTTAATTGTGATGTCTATAGAGCCTGTGTTTGAATTGCCGCTGTATTGATATTCACCGTTTGAGGTTACATCATTGCCTATAACACCGTCGTGTGTGCAATTTATATAGTTAACCTCTTTAAATACATCGGAAAAGCCTGTAGACAGTTTAAACCAGTCGCTTTGAACTTCAAACGGATTTCCTTCTTCGGTATTCCATCCGTTTATATTTTCATTTACACAATATGAAATAGGAAGAAAATAATCATTTGTAAAAACAACCGATTTTCCGTTGCTGCATTCGTAGTATTTGGTGTAAAGATTTGTTGACGGTCGTGTATTTTCACCTGTATATATAATGTATTTCAGGTTGTACATCATATTATATACAGGAGTTTGAGTGTTATATGTGTAACTGTTAATTCTGTTGCCGTACATACCTAAGCTGTATTGTAAACCAGAGTAGTTTTCGTATGCCATAGATGAAAAAACGCTGATTCCGTTATATCCGTAAAGGCAAGGGTCCATTCTGGTATTCAACTCAGAAAGTTCGGTTTTATAAAGCGAATTGTCATTATCTTCAATGTAATTTACACATTCTGTATATGCAGGGTAGTTAACGGTGTAATCACTTAATTTTTGTGAAAGTCCCAGTGCTTTTGTGTCGCAAACAATAATCTCGCAAAATGTTATTGCTACTACAATAGTTCCAATAATAAGTTTGTTGATTTTTTTTCTTTTGTAAGCAAAGAAAAATGCACACCAAATAATTATAAAGGCTATTGTTGCATAAATAGTATAATCGCTCATTTTTGATGTTGCGGTTTCCTGTGCAATAACAATTAAAGCAATCCACGCCATTGAAACAAATCCGATATCTTTAATGCTTATTGCTTTAATATTGTTAATTGTTTTGCATGAAATTAAAAGTAACAAAAATGAATACATATATGAAAATCTGTATGGCAAATCATTTGGAAAATGCAAAGCATGCCAAATGTAATTGGCAACATTATTGTCAAAACAGAAAAGGAAAAACAGCAAGAGTAATATATATATTCCTTTTTCTCTGGTTTTAATATTTTTATTGATTACAAATAAAGGAACAAGTATCAGTGTTAAAATACCGCAGTAAACGTTTGGCAATACATCGTCGCCGCTTGAACGTATAGTTGTTTCAAGAAAAGCAAAATGATTTTTAATAAAATCAAATATTCCAAAGTAACTTTCAAATGTTTTCGGAAATGTTCCGGAAGTTGCACTTGACGATGTAAGAATAAAGTATACCGGTACAAGGAAAAAAGCACAAATCATTCCAACACAAAGAGAAGATAAGGCAAAGTTAATTCCTCTGTTTATGAATTTATTACAAAGAATCTTATTTTTAACATCTTTTGATTTAATTTTACTGCTTAAATTGTTATTGATAAAATAATACGCAATAAAGTAAATTACAGCAAAAATACAAGCCATATAGCCCATGTAGTAATTGCAAAACAGCATGAGAGCTAATGAAATAATGTACAGCTTTGGCTTACCCTCGTTAATTATTTTTTCTATGCCTAATACTACAAACGGGAATAAAACTAACGCGTCAAGCCACATAATATTCCAAAAATAAGCAAGAAAATAAGCACAAAATGCATAAAGCAATCCAAAAACACTGATGAATACATTATTTACTTTTTGACTTTTTCTTAAATAGTAGGAAAATGAGCCGGAAGAGAGAATGCATTTAAATCCAACAAGAAAGCTTATTGCAAACGGAATCTGAATTCTGTCAAATAAAAAAATTAATGCACTTAAAGGGCTTGAAAGATAGTTAAAATAGTTGCCTAAAAAACTTGAGCCTCCGCCTGAAGTAAAGCTGTATATAAAGCTTTTTCTTTCAACAATTCTGTCAAACAATTCCGTGAAAAGCGGACCGTATTGATGATATAAGTCCATTCTTAAAACAGTTGTATCGCCAAAAGGGAAAACACTGAACAATATATAGAAAAATAACAAGCAAATTAATGCGCCAAGCATTGATAAAAATGAATATCTGTTATAAAAAAATATTTTGTAAATTTTGCCGTTTCTCTTGTTTTCGGCACTGCTTAAACAATCAAATACAAATACCCTTGCAACGGCATAATTTAATATAAACACGAATACTCCGGCTGCAAACCAAGCAGAATATGAATATCCGTTTAAGAGTTTGCAAATAAGCAAATCAAATAATTTGTATATGCCAAAATGAAGCAAACAATTTAAAACAGAAAATAAAAGTTGTTTAGCCGTTGAATTAATGCCTTCATCTTTAAAAACAAAATACCGTTCTGTTAAGTAAAGTATTATTTCGCCTGTAATAAAGCCAATTAGAACGGATATTTGAGTGTTAACTCCCAAAAATGTTTTAAAAATTTGTTTAATACATATTATTGAAATAAATGATAGTAAAAATGAAACAGCGTAGTTAATAGTTTCACCGTTAATCAGTTTGTTAGATTTTGTTTTGCATGTTTTAATTGTGTTTTTCATAAATAAACCTGCCTGTTTAATATCTTATAAAATAATAACATAATATCAATCATTCATCAATCATTTATTGATGAATTTTTTGAGTAATATTTAGGGACAAGATAACATATATCTTACTGTGAGGTGACGGAATTGAGTTTAGAAACAGTTACTCCGTATTTAACCGATGATATATGCAATTTGATTTTATCGTTGCCTAAAGAAATATTAAGGCAACTGACAGAAATAAGAATAAGAAGAAATTTGCCTGTTGTTTTGGTGTTTGGCAGGCAGTCGCTGTTTGTTACCGAATCAGGCAAATTACTTAATTTCGCATCTGATTATTGTTATGTTGTATATGACGAAGAATTTGATTTGTTGTATAAACGGTTGAGCAATTATTCCGTTCACACAGTAATTGATGATGTTGTTAACGGTTTTATAACATTAAATGGTGGAAATAGGGTTGGAATTGCATCTACCGCAGTTATTAAAGAAAATAGTGTGTTTTCTGTTAAAGATGTAAGTTCATTTAACATAAGGATTGCGAAGGAAATTAAAAACTGTGCACGCCAAATAATGAATACTCTGTATGTTAATGAATTGCCAAGTATTATTGTTGCTTCACCGCCGGCAGGCGGAAAAACAACCTTTTTGCGTGATTTGGGCAGATTATTATCTTCAGGTTTTAACAGTAAATACCGTAAAATTTCTTTTATTGATGAAAGATGTGAGATCGCTTTCAAAAACTCAGGAAAAATAATTGCAGATATAGGTGTTAATTCCGATGTTATTTCAGCATTTCCAAAGGCAAAAGGAATTGAAATTGCAATACGAAGTTTATCACCGGAGTATATAATTTGTGATGAAATTACATCTTTAAATGAAGTGTATCAAATTGAGCAAGGTTTTTTATCCGGCGTTGGGTTTGCTGTTTCGGTTCATGCGTCTTCATTGCAGGATATTGTTAATAAACCCATAGTGCAGCGGTTAATTTGTTCCGGTAATTTTAAGTATGTTGTGTTGCTGAAAAATTATACTAATGATTTTGATATTACGGAAGTAAGTGAAATAAGAAGTGAAATTTGTGGGAATTATTTTGATAAATTCGGTATCAATACTGACCGGTATAAGTATGGCTTATAAGTTGAGAGTTAAATATGTGATTTCGTGTGAATTAATCCAGATGTGCAATTTAATGAAGATTGAATTGGGTTATTACATAAACAGCACTGAATTAATAATTAAAAATTTAGCTGTAAACAGCAGTTTATCTCATTTAACATTCCTTAAAAATATTGATTTAAATTGCATAAATATTGATTGCGGGTTAAGTGATTTTGAAAATCAAAAATTAAATGCACTTTTTAATGTGCTTGGTAATACCGATGCAGATTCTGTTATAGAGGTAATAGATTCGGTTAAAATTGCTTTTGAAGACAGCAAAAATAAATATTACGAATATTATAAAAGTCATAGCAAACTGTATGCCGCTTTAGGTGTTTTTTGCGGTTTGGCTGTTTCAATTATATTGGCTTAAATTATGGTGTTGCTATGGATGTTAATTTAATTTTTAAAATTGCGGCTATAGGAATTATCGTGGCTGTATTAAATACTGTTTTGGTTAGAAGCGGCAGAGAAGACCAAGCAATGTTAACAACATTGGCAGGTGTAATTGTTGTTTTAATGATGCTTATTCCTGAAATTAGCGAGTTGTTTACAACAGTAAAGGCGCTGTTTGATTTATGATTGAAATTTTGGGCATATCGTTTTGCGCTTTGTTTTTAGGTGTGTTTGTTAAAGATTACAGTAAAACCGTATCTTTAATAATCATTCTTGCCGCATCCGGAATGATATTTTATTTACTTATAAATCAACTTATCGGAATATTCGGAAAGTTGTCGTCTATGTCTCAAGCTGTAGGTTCCGCCGAAGAATATATAAAAATTATGGTAAAAGTTTTAGGAATTACCCTTATATCACAATTTACTGCTGATTTATGCAGGGACGCAGGTGAAAATTCCCTTGCCAATCAAACTGAAACTGCCACAAAAATTGTTATTGTTGCAATGGTAATGCCTTTGTTTGAAACTGTTTTAAATATTATAACGGGACTTTTGAAATGAAAAAATTTTTAAAATACTTGTCGTTATTTTTGTGCTTATGCTTTTTTGCTTTTTTGCCGTTTACTGCTTTCGGTGAAGAAATTACAAATGAAAATGAATATGATTCTTTTTTATCAAACTATGATTTGTCTTCATTTGAATATTTGGATGAAGAAACATATGATTTTTTAAACGAGGCGGGTTTTCTTGATTTTAATTATGAAAAGCTTATAAATATTTCCTTTTCCGACTTTAAAACCATTTTAACAGATTCGGTAAAAAAATCAGTTAAAACGCCTTTTCAGTCAACATTGGTTATTTTGGTTTTTATTATATTGTCCGCACTTTTTAATAATTTAAAATCAAGTGTTAATGATAATGAATCATCAAGTCTTTATTCAACAGTCAGTGCACTTGTTATATCAATAATATTATGTTCTGAATTAAAAAATACGGTCGCTGTTGCGTGTACTTCCATATCGGTTTGCTCTGATTTTATGTACGCATTTGCACCTGCTTTTTGTGTAATTGCGGCTTGTTCCGGCAATGCTGTATCTTCGTTATCAACAAATGCCATGCTTTTGTTTTTGGCACAGGTATTAAATTACATATCAGCCAACATTTTTATACCGCTTTCAAATGCTTTTTTGGCATTGGGAATATGTTCCGGAATACGAAGCGAATTAAATTTAAGCGGAATAATAACAATGTTAAAAAAATACATAACAACGGCTATTTCGGTTTGTTCGGCAGCATTTGTGTCAGTGCTTTCTATCAAAACAGCAGTTGCTTCCAGGGCAGATGCTTTGGGACTGCGTTCTGTAAGGTTTGCCATAAATTCGGTTGTTCCGGTTATCGGAAGTGCAATCAGTGAGGGCTTGCTTTCTATTCAATCTTATTCTTCCTTAATTAAATCGGGCGTCGGTATAGTCGGCATTATTGCTGTTGGATTGGTTTTTTTACCTTCAATTATCCAGGTTGCTTTTTGGCGATTTTTTCTGAATTTTTCATCAGTTATTGCAGAAACATTTTGTGATAAATCTGTTTCATCGGTTATAAAAGCTTTTTGTGATGCATTACTTATTATGAATGTTATTTTGATTTTGTCGATGGTTACAACAATAATTTCATTAGGAATTTTAGTTGCAACAAAAGGTAGTTAAAATGGATTTTATTAAAAATTGGATTTTTTCAGTATGTACAACGCTTATACTGTCTGTAATATTTTCTGCGTTTATTCCTAAGGGTAACGTAGGTAAATTTTATAAGATTATAATATCTTTGTTTATTTTTGTTTCATTTATTTATCCGCTAACGGATTATGAGTTTAAAAATTTAAATGTTGAATTTCCTGCTTTTTCAAATGTTTATGTAAGTGAGCTAAATGATTCAAATAAAAAGAACATAGAATTATTAATAAAAACAAAATTGCAGGAACAAAACATTAACGCCAATGTAAGTGTTGAATGCAGTGCGAACAGCGAAGAAACGGAAATAGAGAAAATAAGCATTTATGTACCTGACGGCAGTAATGCAGAGGAAATTAAAGATTTTGTTTATAAGGAATTAGGGTTGGTAGCAGATGTTAAATGTTTGGGCGAGTAAGGTGAAAAAATTTTTTACCGATTTTACTCAATCAAAAAATAAAAATAAAATAATAATAGCCGTTGGTTTTGTAGGGATATTGTTAATTTTACTGTCGGAAGTTAATTTTTCGGGGAATTCAAATAATGATAAAATTCAGTATAACGAAACGGATTATAACGCTTATGTTGAGTCGTTAAACGTTCAGCTAACAGATATTATTTCAAGTATTGACGGTGTTGGTGAATGTAAGGTTATGATTACTCTGCGTAATACAAGTGAAAGTGTTTATGCAAAAAATACCGATTCCTCTTCAAGTGAAAATTCTAAATCGGAAAGTGATGAATATGTAATATATGACGGCGATGATGGTGATACGCCGCTGCTTTTAAAAGAAAAATTTCCAAATGTTGAGGGTGTTGCTGTGGTTTGCAGCGGCGGAGATAATACTGTAGTTAAGGAAAAAGTTATTAAATGCGTTTCAGCGCTTTTTAATATTTCATCAAACAGAATTTCTGTTTCAAAATTAAGTTCCGAAGGGTGATATTTATGGATGAAAATAAAGAAAAAAACGAGTTAGTGACATTAGGTGAAAACAAAAAGGTAAAAGGCTTGTTAACCGAGGATGAATTGAAAAAAAGAAAACGCAGAAAAACAAGAACTGCAATTTCTGTGTTTGTTCTTCTGCTTGCTGTGGGTATCGGCGGTAATTGGTATTGGGAAAACAGCGATATATCATCAAAAATCAGCTCAATTTCCACTTCAAATAAAACGCTTGGCGAAGCAACATATGTTGATGCAACTACCCAGGTTGATGCTACTGATGAAAATGATTATTTTTCATCGGCACGTGTTGACCGTCAAAAAGCAAGGGATGAAGCTTTGGAAGAATTGCAGGCTGTAGTTGACTCTTCTGAAGAAGGCGATGAAGCAAGAAAAACCGCTGCCGAAAGTATTTCAAAAATGTCATCATACATTGAGATAGAAAATAAAATTGAAACGCTTGTTCAGGCAAAAGGAGTAAATAATTGCCTTGCTGTTGTTGATAGTGAAGGCACAAGGGTTGATGTTATTGTTGACAGTGAAGAATTGACAGATGAATTAATTTTACAGATAAAAGAAATTGCTACAACGCAGTTGGGATGCGGATTTGAAAATGTTACAATAATACAGTCAAAATAAACTTGTATATTTATTTATTTTATGTTAGAATACAAAAAGCAAAGGAGTTTTAAATATGGAAATTTCAAATCACACTGCTAGAGGCAGTCTTGTAATATCCGAAGAAGCAATTTCTTCAATCATAACCAATGCAGCTAAAGATGTGGACGGTGTTACGGGATTTTCAAATAAACCCGCAGATGTTGTTTCCACAATTAAAAACGGCAGTTTGAAAGTTATGAGCCCTGTAAGAGTTGTTCAAGACGGGGATGCATTAAAAGTTTTTGTTTACATTAACATTGAAGCTGGTGCTAAAATTCAGCCTGTTGCAGAAAAAGTTCAGAAAGTTGTTAAAGAATCTGTTCAAAATATGACAGGCAAATATGTTTCAAAAGTTAATGTTATTATTGCCTCAGTTGAAAATGAAGAGCCTGAGAACTCTGTTGAACCTTGTGAAAGTGAAGAGTGATTATTAATTCGGCTGAAAGTATATTGTTTATTTTCAGCCGTGTTTTTTTGGAGGATATATGAATCGCAGTGAAATGAGAGAACAGGCTTTTGTTCTTATTTATGAAAGTGAGTTTTTTAAGGACAAGCCGTTAGATGAGTTGGAAGAAATTTACAGTGAAAATATTGCACCGCTTTCCGCTTACGGTAAAGAACTTTTTAACGGAACGGTTTCTTTAAAAAATGATATTGACGCAAAAATTGAGCCTTTGTTAAAAGGTTGGAAAATAAACAGAATTTCTAAAGTAAATCTTTCAATCTTACGTCTTGCAATTTTTGAACTTGATAATATGAATGACGTGCCGGAAAATGTTGTAATTAACGAAGCCGTTGAACTTGCCAAAAAGTATTCAGGCAAGGAAGATTCGGCATTCGTTAACGGTATTTTAGGCAGTTACTCAAGGAGCAAGTAATGTTTGTAGGTTTTGATACAAGTAATTATACTACTTCAGTTGCTGTTTTTGACGGAGAAAAAATAATTCAACGTAAAAAGTTGCTCACAGTTAGGCACGGTGAAAAAGGTCTTCGCCAAAGTGAAGCAGTTTTTCAGCATACCGTAAATTTACCTCAACTTGTTTCTTCGTTAAATTTAGGCGAAGTTAAAGTTAATGCTGTCGCCGTCAGCAATAAACCAAGAAATGTTGAAGAAAGTTATATGCCGTGCTTTCTTGTCGGTGAATGTAATGCAATTACCGTAGCCGAGTTTTCTAATGCACCTGTTTATAAAACATCTCATCAGGCTGGGCATATTTTGGCAGCACTTTACAGTGTAGATAAAATGGAGTTTATTAACAGTCCGTTTATTGCTTTTCATTTATCCGGTGGGACTACTGAAGCACTTCTTGTTACTCCTGATAAAAATGAGATAATAAAGGCGCAAGTTGTTTCTGAAAGCCTTGACCTTAAAGCAGGACAAGCTATTGACAGAACCGGCGTTATGTTGGGACTTGATTTTCCCTGTGGAAAAGAAATAGACGAGTTGTCTAAACAAAGTGATAAAAAATATAATTTTAAACCGTCGTTTAAAGGCATTAATTGTTCATTATCCGGCGTAGAAAACAAAGTTAAAAAAATGATTGAAAACGGTGAAAATCAATATGATGTTTCAAAGTTTGTTCTTCATTGTGTAACGTTAACAATAGATAAAATGTTAAATTTGATATTAGAAAAATATGGCAACATGCCTGTTATTTTTTCCGGCGGAGTTTCCAGTAACTCGTATTTACGCAATTACATTACCGAAAGGTATAACGCTTATTTTGCCGCACCGGAATTCAGTTGCGATAATGCAGCGGGTGTTGCCGTTTATGGATATTTGAAGTCATTATGAATGTAATTAATGTATCACAGTTAAACATGTATATTAAGGCGATATTCGATGAGAATGTGCCTTTAAATAATCTTTACATAAGCGGAGAAATTTCTAATTTTACCCACTACTACCGTTCCGGACATATGTATTTTACACTTAAAGATGATAAGGCACAGTTAAAAGCTGTAATGTTTTCATCTTATGCCCAGAGACTCAAGTTTAATCCGGAAAACGGAATGAAGGTGATTTGTAGGGGTAGGGTTTCTGTTTATGAAAAAAGCGGTGAATATCAATTATATGTTGATGATATGCAGCCCGACGGATTAGGTGCATTAAATCTCGCCTTTGAACAATTAAAAGAAAAATTGTTTAATGAGGGCGTTTGTAGTGATGAAATAAAAAAGCCGTTACCCTTATATCCTAAAAAAATCGGTGTTGCCACTTCAAATATAGGTGCGGCAGTTGAGGATATTAAGAATATTACCGCACGCCGTTATCCGTTGGCAGAGCTTGTTATAGTTCCAACAACAGTGCAAGGTGAATCGGCAAGTAATGATATAGTTAAATCAATAGAATTGCTTGATAAAATGCCAGATGTAGATGTTATTATAGTTGGCAGAGGCGGCGGTTCGGCTGAAGATTTGTGGGCGTTTAACACTGAAGAGGTTGCACGTGCGGTTATCGCTTGTAAAACGCCTGTTGTTTCTGCTGTAGGTCATGAAACAGATTTTACTATTTGTGATTATGTGGCAGATTTAAGGGCGCCTACACCAAGTGCAGCAGCAGAGCTTGTTTGCCCAGATATATCTGTTCTTACAAGTAACATTAAGATTATGTCGGACAAGATCAATACATTAATTAACAATCGTTTAAATGATGAAATGCAGAGAGTGGACGAGCTGTCAAATTCAAATGTTTTATCGGATTTCAGCGAATTGATTGGTATGTATGAGGATAATTTACTTGTTCTTTCCCGACGTGTAAATGATGCATTTCAGTATAGTGTTGAAAGTTTGGAAAATAATTTTTCACTGCTTGTAAGTAAACTGGATGCTTTAAGTCCTCTTGCGGTTTTGGCCCGTGGTTATTCGGTATGTAAAAAAAATCAAAATATAGTTAAATCAACTAATGATGTTGAAGTCGGCGATGAACTGAACGTTGTTTTTGCCGACGGTAACATTGATTGCGTTGTTTCAGAGGTAAATATAAATGAATGATAATTTAACATATGAAAATGCTGTAAAGCGTCTTGAAGAAATAGTTTTAATATTAGAAAAAAACGAAGTATCTCTTGAAGAAAGTATGAAATTGTTTGAAGAGGGTACTGCACTTTCTGTGTATTGTAATAAATTGCTTAGCGAAGCAAAGCAAAAAATTACTGAAATTAACAAGAATTAAGGTGTTTGCATATGAATAAAGAAGATTTTAATAAAATCCTTGGCGATGATATTGAAATGGTTGAAAAAGGCATAGTTAATTATTTGCCGAAATGTTTTGATAATCAGGATGAAGTTGTTGAAGCAATGAAATACAGCCTTGTTAACGGAGGAAAAAGATTAAGACCTGTGTTTTGTTTGGAATTTGCAAACTCGTTGGGTCTTGATAAAACTAAAGCACTTCCGTTTGCATGTGCAATAGAATATATTCATACATACAGCCTTATTCACGATGATTTGCCTTGTATGGATGATGATGATTACAGAAGAGGAAAACCCAGCTGCCATAAGCAGTTTGGTGAAGCAACAGCTCTTCTTGCAGGCGATGCCTTGCTTACTCATGCTTTTCAAATAATTACCGAAAGTGATTTGCCAAGTGAGAAAAAAGTTGAAGCCGTTAGTTTGCTGTCTCAAAACAGCGGTGTAAACGGGATGATTGGCGGTCAGGTTATAGATTTAAAATATGAACAGGAAGACCCTGATATAAGTCAAATTTTGTCTGTTCATAAATTGAAAACAGGTGCATTAATTTCTGCTGCATGTCTTTTGGGATGTATTGCAGGAAGTGCAACTGATAAGCAATTTGCCGCTGCTTCAAAATATGCTTATACTTTGGGTATTGCTTTTCAAATTAAAGATGATATTTTGGATGTTGTCGGAAACAGTGAAATATTAGGTAAGCCTGTAGGCTCGGATTGTGAAAACGACAAAACAACATATGTAACTATTACAGGAATTGAAAAAGCGCAAAATGATGTTGCCGAGTTAACTGAAAAAGCAATTAAATTACTTGATGTTTTTGATAATAATGAATTTTTGAGCGAACTTTCAAAAATGCTTGTAAACAGAAATAAATAATGCCGCAATTGGCAATGAAAAGAGTTGATTATGTGTCTGTTCTTGACAGAGTTAATTCCCCTAAAGATTTAAAAAATTTAAACAGTGAAGAATTAGATACGCTTTGTGGCGAGATAAGAGAGCTTTTAATAGAAACCGTTTCGAAAAATGGCGGTCACTTAGCTTCAAATTTGGGAACGGTTGAGCTTACAGTTGCTATTCATAAAGTTTTTAACAGTCCTCTTGACCAAATTGTATTTGATGTTGGCCATCAATGCTATACTCATAAAATTTTAACCGGCAGAAAAAATGAATTTTCTACATTAAGGCAAGAAAACGGTATCAGCGGTTTTACAAGACCTGTTGAAAGTGAACACGATATTTTTTCAAGCGGTCATTCAAGTGTTTCTATTTCCCAGGCAATAGGTCTTGCAAAAGCAAAAAAAATTAAGGGCGAAAAAGGTAAGGTTATAGCAATAATAGGCGACGGAGCTTTAACCGGCGGTTTGGCTTATGAAGCGCTGAATAACAGCGGTGATGAGCAAGATAATTTAATAATAATTATTAATGATAATAATATGTCAATAAGTCAAAATGTCGGCTCTATGTCAAAACATTTAACTTTAATCAGAACATCTCCTAAATATTACACTTTTAAATCAAAAGTTCGCAGATGTCTTGCTAAATTGCCGAAAATAGGCGATAAAATCAATAAATTTGTAACTGTTCTTAATACAACAATCAGAAAACGGGTATATCACTCAACATTTTTTGAAGATTTAGGATTCAGATATTACGGACCGATTAACGGTCATGATATTGACAGTCTTGTTTCTGTTCTTAATGCTGCAAAAGCTCACAATCATTCAGTTGTAATTCATGTTGATACAATTAAAGGTAAAGGGTATAATTTTGCAGAGGAAAACCCTACGTTGTTTCACGGAATCGGTAAATTTAACATCGAAACCGGTGAACCTTTATCATCCGGAGAAAACTTTTCGTCCGAATTCGGTAAAACAATGTGTGATTTAGCTGAAAAAGACAGCAGAATTTGTTGTGTAACTGCAGCAATGGCAGAGGGTACCGGACTTGCAACTTTCGCTGAAAAATTTCCTCAAAGATTTTTTGATGTGGGAATTGCAGAGCAACATGCCGTAACATTTTCAAGCGGTCTTGCAAAAAACGGAATGGTTCCTGTTTTTGCCGTGTATTCAACATTTTTGCAAAGGTCTTATGACCAATTAATACATGATGTTGCAATGCAAAATTTAAAGGTTGTTTTCGGAATTGACAGAGCCGGATTTGTGGGCGAGGACGGTGAATCACATCAAGGCGTTTTTGACGTTTCCTTTTTAAATTCCGTCCCCGGATTAACGATTTTCGCCCCGGTTAATTACGAAGAACTTTCAATGATGTTTATTGAAGCAATTTACCACACTGACGGAGCTGTTGCAGTAAGATATCCAAGGGGTAAAGAACCGAATATTGAAGGCTATGAATACTCTAAAAACAGTTTTGATGTTTTTGGTAATATTGACAGCGATGTTTGTTTGGTAACTTATGGCAGAGAATTTGCTAATTGTCTTGCTGCATGCAATGAAGTTGATAATTGTTTTGTTTTGAAATTAAATAAAATTAAACCTATTGACAATAATGTACTAAATTGTCTTACTAATGTAAAAAAGGTGCTTTTCTTTGAAGAAGCTGTTAAATCAGGCAGTGTGGGCGAAAGTTTTGGTTGCATGCTTGAAGAAAACGGATTGAATGTTAGCTTTAAACACATTGCCGTAAATGATGAATTCATTAAGCAGGCAAATGTTGACAGTCAGTTGAAAAAGTATAAACTTGATAAAGATTCTATTATTGAAGAGGTATTAAATGGCAAAAAAAGTCAGGCTTGATGTTGCTGTGTATGAAAAAGGATATGCTCCAAGCCGTGAAAAGGCAAAAGCAATCATAATGGCAGGTCAGGTATATGTTAATAATCAAAAAGTAGATAAAGCCGGCACTGAAATTAAAGAAGACGATTTGCTTGAGGTTCGAGGTAAAACACTTCAATATGTCAGCCGTGGAGGATTAAAACTTGAAAAGGCAATGCAAAATTTTCCTATTGATTTAAAAGGTAAAATTTGTATGGATGTGGGTGCTTCAACCGGCGGTTTTACAGATTGTATGCTTCAAAACGGTGCAATTAAAGTATATTCGGTAGATGTAGGTTACGGTCAACTTGCATGGAAACTTCGTTGTGATGAAAGAGTTGTTAATCTTGAAAGAACAAATTTCAGGTACGTTACGAACGAAGAGATTAAAGATAAAATTGATTTTGCTTCGGTTGATGTATCATTTATATCTTTAAAACATATTTTTCCGAACTTACATAAATTCTTGTCTGAAAACGGAACAGCCGTGTGCCTTATTAAGCCGCAATTTGAAGCTGGTAAAGATAAGGTAGGTAAAAAGGGCGTTGTTCGTGACAAAAGTGTTCATTTGGAAGTTGTTAACAAGATTATAGAATTGGCTGTTGAAAACGGATTTTCGGTCGAAGGATTGCAATTTTCACCGATTAAAGGACCTGAAGGAAACATTGAATACTTAATATATTTGGTTAAGTCAGATAATCCACTTGTTTCAGAATCTGTTAATGCAGATTCTTTGGTTAACACATCTCATGAGGAATTATTATGATTTTTTCATTGTTTGGTAATTTTGATAAAATTGAATCATGTAAAATAGTTGATAAAATTATTGATGTTTTGGAAAGTTCAAATGTTAATCTTTGCTTTTTAAAGAAATATGATAAGAAATTTACGGGAAATAGTTGTAAGTTTTTTGAAACTGAAAAAGAGCTTTTTGAAAATTGTGATATGGCTATTGCAGTCGGCGGCGACGGAACAACCGTTAAAATTGCTAAAAACGCAGCCATGTTTGACAAACCGACGCTGGGTATTAACGGCGGAACTCTCGGCTTTTTAAGTGGTATTGAAAAAAATGAAGTAAATCTTTTATTAAATGTCTTAAAAAATGATTACAAACTTGAAAAAAGAATTATGCTTAAAGCAACTGTTGTTGACAAAAACGGAAATGAAAAAACTTTTCATTGTTTAAATGACGCCGTTGTTTCCAGAGGCGATTTTTCTCGATTAATTAATTTTAATTTAACTTCGGACGGCAGGGAATTGCTTGATGTCAGAGCTGACGGGGTAATAATTTCAACACCTACCGGTTCAACAGCTTACTCCCTTGCAGCAGGAGGACCGGTATTAAGTCCTGATTTAAATTGTTTTGTTGTAACTTCGATTTGCCCTCATTCTTTGGTGGAAAGAAGTACGGTTGTAAACAGCTTAAATGAGCTTGTTGTTCATATTGTCAGTGATGTTGATAACAGTGCAATTTTGACTTGCGACGGTGAAGAGCCGGTTGAAATTAAACAATCTACAAAAATTGTTATTTCATTGTCAGAATATACTGCTAAACTTGTTAAAATTAAACCGGATAATTTTTATGAGATATTAAAGAAAAAAATTATTGAAAGGGGAGTTTAAATGAAAAAAAGAAGACAAGCTGAGTTGCTGGAGATTATTAATAACAATGATGTTGAAACTCAGGAAGAATTACAGCTTAGGCTAAAAAATTCAGGCTTTGAGGTTACTCAGGCTACAATTTCCCGTGATATTCGTGAACTGCGTCTTGTAAAAGAACTCTCTAAATCAGGCAGATATGTATATTCTTTGGGAAAAAAGAATGTTAACGATAATTCTATAGGCAGGTTTTCTGCAATATTCAACGAATCCATTATCAGTGTTGATTATGCAATGAACACAGTTTGTGTTAAGTGTTTTTCAGGCACTGCAAATGCTGCATGTGCCGCTATTGATTCAATGCATTGGGATGGCGTTGTCGGTACTATTGCAGGTGATGATACTATTTTTGTTCTTTGTAAAACTGAAAATGACGCTGAAACTTTTTCATATAATTTGGAGAAAACAATAAAAAATGCTTAAAACTCTTAATATTGAAAATATTGCCGTTATTGAAAAGGCAGAAATTGAATTTAATAAGGGGTTAAATGTTTTAACCGGTGAAACAGGTGCCGGTAAATCAATAGTTGTTGATTCTATTAACGCTGTTTTAGGTGAACGTACTTCAAAAGAACTTGTAAGAAACGGAGCCGATTACGGCTTTGTTTCCGCATTGTTTGATGATATTCCTCAAAATGCCGTTGATAAAATTTTAAATTTCGGAATACCTGTTTCTGTTGATGACGGATTGCTTATAACCAGAAGGATAAGTGCTAACGGTAAATCTGTTTGCAAGTTAAACGGTAATTCGGTAACTGTTTCCATGCTTAAGGAAATAGGGCAAATGCTTGTAAATATTCATGGTCAACATGACAGTCAGGCACTGCTTAATGCTGATTTGCATTATCAGTTTATTGATATGCTTTTGCAAAATAAAGAATTATTAGATAGATATAAAGAAAGTTTTCATAAGTTAATTACTGTAAGGCGAAAACTAAAATCATTGACTGTTAATGAAGAAGAAAAAGAAAAAAAGCTTGAGCTTTTGAATTATCAAATTAATGAGCTTGAAAATGCAGATATTAAAGTGGGCGAACGAGATTCGTTAATAAAAAGAAAAAATTTGGCTGAAAATGCTGAAAATATATTGTCTGCACTTAATATGGCGTTGCTTTCTTTAAACGGCGATGATGAAAATTCAGGTGCTTCAACATTAATTTTATCGGCACTTACTAATCTTCAAACAGCTTTTTCGGATAGTGAAAATAATCCTATAATTTCTAAGTTTACAGATGTAAGTGAAACTATTGAAGAAGTTAAAGATTTAATTGAAAAAGAACTTGATTCTATTGATTTTGATGAAAATGATTTAGAAGAAATTGAAGAAAGACTTGATTTTCTATATAAACTTAGTTTAAAATATGGAAATACTGAGCAAGAAATGTTGGATTTTCTTGAAAATGCAAGAAAACAAAAAGAAGCTGTTTTATATAATGATGATGAACTTGAAAAATTATCGGAATTGTATGACGAGTATTTAGAAAAAGCCGTAAATTTAGCAGAAAAATTGTCTGCCGAACGAAAAAAAACAGCAAAACTTTTTGAAGTGTCCGTTAAAGAACAGTTAGAGTTTCTTGATATGCCTAAAATTGATTTTATTGTTAATTTTGAAAAAGGCAATTTAACTTCAAACGGATTTGATAAAATTGATTTTTTAATTTCAACCAATCCCGGTGAACCGCCCAAACCGCTTGCTAAAATTGCTTCAGGCGGTGAGCTTTCAAGAATTATGCTTGCAATAAAAAGTATTGTTGCTAAAAATGATACGGTATATACTTTGATTTTTGATGAAATTGATACTGGTGTGTCCGGCAGAGCAAGCAGAAAAATCGGACTTAGATTGCATGATGTTTCAAAAAACACGCAGGTTATAACAGTAACTCATTCGGCACAAATTGCATCTGCGGCAGATGAGCATTATTTAATTGAAAAACATTATGCCGGCGACGGAAGAACATATACAGAGGTTAAGCCTCTTAATTTTGAAGAAAGAAAATTGGAATTAGCTCGAATTATGGGAGGTCTGGAAATTACGGAATCTCTTTTGAATTCGGCTGAGGAACTATTAAGGCAATCAAATAATGGGAATTAATATTGAGCAAAAATAAAAAACGGCACGTGTTGTAAAGTTTATTAATAAATTATTTTTCGGAGGATGTATATAATATGGGAGTTTATGAAGAATTAAAAGAAAGAGGACTCATTGCTCAAATTACAAATGAGGATGAAGTCAGAGATTTAATAAATAACGGTAAAGCTGTTTTTTATATTGGTTTTGACCCAACTGCCGACAGCTTGCATGTTGGCCATTTTATGGCGTTATGCCTTATGAAAAGGCTTCAAATGGCAGGCAATAAGCCTATTGCACTTATTGGCGGCGGTACCGGTATGATTGGCGACCCAAGCGGTAAAACCGATATGCGTAAAATGCTTACACCTGAAATTATTCAACATAACTGTGATTGCTTTAAAAAGCAAATGTCTAAATTTATTGACTTTTCCGAAGGAAAAGCAATGATGGTTAATAATGCGGATTGGCTTCTTGACCTTAATTACGTAGATGTACTTCGTGAGGTTGGTGCTTGTTTCAGCGTTAACAGAATGCTTACTTTTGAATGTTATAAACAAAGAATGGAACGTGGACTTTCGTTTCTTGAATTTAACTATATGATTATGCAAAGTTATGATTTTTATACTTTGTATAAAAAATACGGTTGTAATCTTCAGTTCGGCGGAGATGACCAGTGGTCAAATATGATTGGCGGTATGGAACTTATTCGCAAAAAACTGCAAGGTAACGCTAATGCTATGACAATTACACTTCTTACCAATTCCGAAGGTAAGAAAATGGGCAAAACCGAAAAAGGTGCAGTATGGCTTGATGCAGAAAAAACATCACCATATGAATTTTATCAATATTGGCGCAATGTCGGTGATGATGATGTTATTAAGTGTATGAAACTTTTAACATTTGTTCCTATGGAGCAAATTAAAGAATATGAAAAATTTGAAGGCGCACAGCTTAATCAAGTTAAAGAAGTGCTTGCTTTTGAGCTTACTAAAATGATTCACGGTGAGGAAGAGGCTGTTAAAGCTCAAAACGCAGCAAAAGCTCTTTTTGCAGGCGGTGCCGATAATTCAAATATGCCGTCCACCGCTCTTTCTGATGATGATTTTGTTGACGGTAAAATTTCTGTTATTGATATGATGATTAAAGCAAATATTGCTAAGTCAAAAGGCGAAGGAAGACGTCTTATTACTCAAGGCGGTGTTTCTGTTAATGATGAAAAAGTTACAGATGCAAATGCAAGCTATGATAAATCAATTTTTGAAAATGATTTAATTTTGAAAAAAGGTAAAAAAGTATTTCATAAATTCACACTTGCGTAATTCATTTTCTTGCTGAATTTTAAGAGAGGTTTCAGTTGATACCTCTCTTTTTTTGTGTTTATTTAATGTTGATAATATAAATTTGATATGATATTATGATGTTAAATATTGTATTAACGGTGGTTTGTATGAAGAAATCTAAAAGGAAGATGATTGCCTTATCCGCATTAATATTACTGATTTGCTTGTGTATTGCTGTTGCTTTTGTTGTTAAGCCTCTTTACAGTAGCAAAAATACTAATGTTAATAATGAAAACAACAGTATAAGCAGTTGGTCTGTCGGCAGTCCTATGTATTTAGATTATAAACAATCTATGAATCCGGATGCTGTTAAAAGCATTGAAATTGATGATGATAAAGTTGTTTTGCAAAATGAAAATTCAACTGCAGTTTATGGCGCTGTAACTAAAACAGAACATATTAGCGGAAATGATTTCTATAATTACTGGAACAGTTTTGATTTAGCCGATATATCACCTATAGATTTATCGGAATACAGTGATATCAGAATAGATTCCGTTTGTGAAAACAGTAATAGTATAGCTTGTAAATATAAATTGTATAGTATAGATGATGAACCTATACTTTTAGGTTTTGTTTGCCAAGATGAATTTGGTAACGATGTTGTTTGGTGTATCAGTGATATAAATAATGATGCCATATACAAAAAACAGATTTCCGTTACAAAAAAATCTGCAATAGAAACAGCAGATGAAAAGCATAATGAATTGTATTCCGATATGAATTACTCTATTAATGATGTTGCATTTAAAGATAAGCGTGAACAGTATTATGCTTGGAATACACTATATAATCCAAATGACAGCGGACATGCATATTATGCTGTTACTTTTTTTGATGAAGATTTGGTGGCAGACTATTATTATTACTGCATTGATGCCATAACAGGTGATATAATTTATAATTCAATGATGAGGGATTGATTATGAAAAATCCCAATTGCAAATATATTATTTCTTTTGGTGTTAAGGATAATATTATAGTTGCGTTTGTTGCTTTACTTTTAGATGCAGCTGCGTTCTTTTTACATAGGCAGGGTGGTGGCTTTTTTATTGCCACCGTTGTTTTTGGTGGATTTTTTACATTGATTTTTGTTATTGGATTTTATCGAACTTTATTTAATAAAATCTATATTTATGATAATTATTTTATTCACGTAACTTCTCCGTTTAAGGAATATATTGTAAATGATTACGAGGTTAAGGATGCTTGGATTTGTCAAAAAAATCCGTCAAAGGGTGCAACCAGTTATTATTTTAATTATATTACAAATGACGGGGTAAAAAGAAAACTACTTGTTCCGCCTACAAAACTTGATTTTGCCGATTATTTGGCGGAAAGGCTAAAAGGTAATGAAGTTTCAGATTATGAAACACACATTGCTGTTGAGTCAGCTGTTATTTCTAAAAAGCATTTTACTTTTCGCAAAATTTTGCCTGTATTAATGGTGACGTTTTGTGTAATATTTTTTATTGTAATGTTTATATATGTGATTCTTTACGGCGGAAACAAAACACCGTATACTGCCGCACAGGTAGCTGAGATTATGCAAAGTTACGGTTATGAGGCTGTAGATAATACTGAAGAAATGCAGGCTCAAAACTCTTCAATAGAACACAGTGTGTATTGTGTAAGTTATTACCCGTATATTGAATTTACTTTTATTGAAATGGATTCGGATGCAAGTGCAAAATCGTTATTCACTTCGCTTCATAAACAATTTTGGGAAAAACGTAGATACAATACAAATGTAGGTGAAAATTATTACAACAATTATTCAAGTATGGATTATCATTTAGAGGATGATTATTACTCTAACATAGTTCGTGTATCAAATACCGTGGTGTTGGCAATTTCAAAAGAAAATACGCAGGATAAAATTTATGAACTTTTGGAAGCTATGGATTACGACCCTAAAACAGATAATTTTAAGTTAAAAATCAAATAACAATAAAAAATACCATTTCATTAATTTGAAGTGGTATTTTTTATGTTCATTTTTGTTGATAATATTACACCATAATGTTATAATAATCATAATTATGTAAATGGTGATTTTTATGGAAGATATTAAGCAAAAGATTGAAGAATTAAGAAAAACATTAAGGTATCATTCCGACAGGTATTATAATGATGATGCTCCTGAAATTGAAGATTATGAGTATGATATGATGATGAGGGAGTTAAAAAAATTAGAAGAGCAATATCCTGAATATGATACGCCGGACTCTCCTACAAAGCGTGTTGGCGGCAAGGCTGATAATTCGTTTGAAAGTGTTGTTCATTCCGTTAGGATGGAATCTTTACAGGATGCTTTTTCAAAAGAAGAATTATTGGATTTTGATAATCGTGTAAAAGATAGCGGATTTATACCAAAATACTGCGTAGAACCAAAAATTGACGGTTTATCGGTTAGTTTGGAGTATGAAAACGGCTTGTTTGTACGAGGTTCAACACGTGGCGACGGTAATGTTGGTGAGGATGTAAGCGGGAATTTACGTGTTATTCACAATATTCCTCTTAAACTTAATGAAAATATACCTTTTCTTGAAGTAAGAGGCGAAGTTTATATGCCTAAAAAAAGCTTTGAAAAGGTTGTTGACAGGCAATTATTGAACAATGAAAAGCCCTTTAAAAATCCACGTAATGCAGCAGCCGGTTCATTAAGGCAAAAAGACAGTAAAGTTGCTGCTACAAGAGGCCTTGATATTTTTGTTTTTAATATTCAACAAATCGAAGGTAAGGTATTAACTTCACATAAGCAAAGTCTTGACTATTTAAAATCTCTTGGGTTTAATACTGTTCCCGATTATAAACTTGTTGATAATATAGATGATGCAATTAAGCAAATAAATATAATAGGGGAAATGCGCGGAGATTTAGAATTTGATATTGACGGTGCCGTTATTAAAGTTGATGATTTTGAAATGCGCAGTCAGTTAGGTTCTACGGCAAAATTTCCAAAGTGGGCAGTTGCTTTTAAATATCCGCCTGAAGAAAAACAAACAAAGTTAATAGACATAGAAATTGCGGTTGGAAGAACAGGTGTTTTAACTCCTACTGCTGTTTTAGAGCCTGTTCATCTTGCAGGCACAACAGTTTCAAGGGCAACGTTGCACAATCAGGATTTTATTAATGAAAAAGGAATTGCAATAGGTGATGTTGTTACGGTCAGAAAAGCCGGCGATATTATACCCGAAGTTCTTTGCGTAAATGAAAAAAACGGAAACGAAACTTATGTTTTTCCTACGTATTGCCCAAGCTGCAACAGTCCTGTTATCCGTGAGGACGGTGAATCTGCTATAAGGTGTATTAATCCGGATTGTCCTGCTCAGCTTTTGAGAAATTTAATTCATTTTTGTTCAAGAGATGCTATGGATATTGAAGGACTCGGACCTGCTATTTTGGAAACTTTTGTTGATGAAGGTTTGATAACTAAAACAGAAGATATTTACGGTTTAACCTTTGATAAAATCAATAATAAAAATATTGACGGATTTAAAGATAAAAGCATTAACAACATAATTAATTCAGTTGAGAAATCAAAAAGTAATGATTTATCAAAGTTAATTTTTGCATTGGGTATCAGGCATGTTGGGTCAAAAGCAGGAAAATTATTGGCAGATAATTTTAAATCTATTGATAATTTAATGAATGCTTCTGTTGATGACATTTTAAAAATTGACGGATTTGGTGAAGTAATGGCAGACAGCATTGTTAATTATTTTAAAAATCCGGAAACTGCGGAATTGGTTAATGAATTGAAACAACAGGGCGTAAATATGAATTCAAATACAGTTGTTAAAGACAACAGATTTGAAGGTCAGACTTTTGTTTTAACAGGAACTTTACCAACTTTAAAACGTTCGCAGGCATCTGAAATTATCGAATCATTCGGCGGAAAAACATCCTCAAGCGTTTCAAAGAAAACTACTTATGTTTTGGCAGGAGAAGAAGCCGGAAGTAAACTTGATAAAGCCAATTCTCTTGGTGTTAAAGTTATAGATGAAAATGAATTTATGGAAATGATAAAATGAGAGAATTTAGAAAAAAACAGAAAAGATTATATAAAATAATGATGTGCCTTGTTGTGTTTACCGCTGTTTATATTCTTGTATACATTGGTATTCAACCAACTGTGGTAAACTACAGTTCACAACTTAATTTATATTTAAGTTATGTAACAGATATTTCTATAATTGCATCTCTTGTTGTAATTTTTTTATATTATAACAAGTATGGCAAAAGTGATTCTTTTCTTGAAAGAACAGAATGTGAGATAGATGATTATGCTTATTATTATACAGCCGACGCTGAATGTGATGAAACACGTTTTTTAAACAAACTGTCTCATAATTTAGCTGAAAATCATTTTAATGTTTCAAGCAATATTGAGGCAGGTGATTTTGAGTTTGATGTTTTCGGATTCAAGAAAAAAGAAATGTTTTATGCTGTAAATGTTGAGTCCGTGTCAAGAAATGATGTTCTTGCTTATCTTGATGCAGTGGTTACGGATGTTACGGTCCAAAGGGTTAAAAGGTCGGGAAATATTGTTTTATGTTTTGTAACTGATAATGCTCAGGAAGATGCTGTTGCAATTTCAAAAATGATTACTCCTATTGGTAAAAAAGAACAGTTGAAAATTGCAATGGTAATAATTGAACCGGGTACACGAAAGTGTTATTTTTTGGGAAATATGCAAACAAAATGTCAACAAATGATTTTACAATTTGTACTTAATACTAATTCGCCTATACCTGAAAAATTAAAAGGCGAAAGGCGAATGAAATTTCAAGATGATCTTGAAGAAAAAATGAAATCATTCAATATTAAAGAATTTAAAGACGGTGTATTTTATTCTCACTGAAAGGTTAGTTATGCAAATTAAAAACAGATTTAATAATTATAAAGAACTTTTAGAATTTTTAAAAGATAAAAAAGTTGCTTTTGTAGGAATGGGCGTTGCAAATATTCCTTGTGCAAAATGGCTTGCATCATACGGTATTAACGTTTTTGCCTGCGATAAAAGAGATAAAGAATATATAGGCAATGATGTTTGTGCCGAACTTGAAAATTTAAATGTTACTTTTTCGCTTGGCGAAAATTATTTGGATATATTGCCGGATATGGATTTAATCTTTCGCTCGCACGGAATTTTGCCTTTTCAAAATCCTTGGATTGGCGAATGTATTAAAAGAGGGCAGTGTGTAACAACGGAAATGGAAGTATTTTTTGATTTATGTCCTTCAAAAATTATTGCCGTTACCGGTTCAAACGGAAAAACCACAACGACCACATTAATTACAAAAATGCTTGAAAAAGAAGGAAATAAGGTGTTTTTAGGCGGTAATATCGGCAAAGCACTTATGCCTGAATTAGACAAAATAGGTGTTGATGATTTTGCGGTTGTTGAACTTTCTTCATTTCAATTACTAACAATGGGAAATATGGTTAATAAACCTGATATTGCTGTTGTAACAAATATTGAAAGCACTCACCTTGACCATCATGTTAATCTTGATGAATACGTTGATGCAAAAAGAAATATTTTGATTTATCAAAACAGTAATGCAAAAACCGTGTTAAATGCAGATTGTGATTATTCAATAGGTGGAAGCGTTTATCATGATATGAGATATGATGTTCGAGGAAAACTTTTTGAATTTTCTATTAATCATTCCGTTAAAAACGGTGCGTATCTTAATGAAAACGGAAATATCGTTTATGCTGAAAACGGCAAAGAAACAGTCGTAATGAGCAAAAATGACATTATTATTCCGGGTATGCATAATGTTGAAAATTACTGCACTGCAATTACCGCTGTTTGGGGTATGGTAAAGCCTGAAAATATAAAGTATGTTGCCCAAACGTTCGGCGGTGTAGAACACAGGATTGAGTTTGTTCGAGAATACAACGGTGTAAAATATTATAATGATTCTATAGCAACATCTCCTTCAAGAGTTATAAGCGGACTAAAGGCGTTTAATCAAAAAATAATAATGATATGCGGCGGCTCAGATAAGGGCAATGATATGAGCCAAATGGTTCCGTACATTTTGGATAAAGTTAAAATCCTTATACTTAACGGCGCAACAGCCGAAAAAATTTATAATACAGTTATTTCAGACAGCAATTTTAATGAAAGTAATATTCAAATTGTAAAAACAGATACTATGGAACACGCTTTGTTAAAAGCAAAAGATATGGCTGAAAAAGGTGATATTGTTTCCCTTTGTCCTGCTTGTCCTGCCTTTGACCAATTTAAAACATTCGAATTTAGGGGAAGAAAATTTAAAGAACTTGTTAATGGATTTGGTGAATAATGAATACTGTTGAATTAATTAAAAATTTAGTTAAATATCCTGCTGTTTCCGGTAATGAAAAAGATTTAATAAATTATTTGAAAGAAATTTTGAGTAATTACGGAACTGTAGAAACCGATTCTATGAATAATGTTATATGTACATTCGGAAACGGTTATCATGTTTTGTTGGACGCTCATATTGATGAAATTGGTTTTGTTGTTACTTCTGTTACCGATGACGGATTTTTAAAATTAGGGGCTGTCGGAGGCATTGACAACAGGATGTTGTTGGGCAGTGAAGTAACTGTTTGGGGTAAACAAAAGGTTAACGGTATAATTTCAACCTTACCTCCTCATTTGCAAAAAAGCTCTGATGAAAAGAAAGTGCCTGATTTAAATGAAGTTTCGGTTGACATCGGAATGAATAAAGAAGATGCATTAAAAGTAATTTCTTTGGGCGACAGAGTAACTTTTAAGCGAAAATTCAATGTTCTTTTAAATAATCAAATTTCTTCTAATTGTCTTGATGACAGAGCCGGTGTTGCCGCTGTTATTAACTCCCTTGACGAATTAAAAAAGTTACCTGTTAAAGTTACCGTTCTTTTTTCTACTCAGGAAGAAGTGGGTACAAGAGGTGCAAAAATAGGACCGCATGCTAAAAATATTGATGAATGTATTGCAGTTGATGTTTCTTTCGGTTATACCCCCGGTTGTGATAAAGAAGATTGTGGAGAAATCGGCAAAGGCGTTATGATAGGTTATTCACCGATTTTAGATAGGGAAAATTCAAATGTTTTAAAAAATGTTGCTTTAGAGTGTAACATTCCTTTTCAACAGGAAATTATGAACGGCAGAACCGGAACTAATGCAGATGTTATTTCTGTTTGCGAAAACGGAATAAAATGTTCGTTGCTTTCTATTCCTCTTAAATATATGCATACGCCTGTTGAAGTTGTGAAAGTCGACGATGTAAACAGTGTTTCTGACTTAATTACGGCATATGTTAAAAAGAAAGTCGGTGAGTTAAATGCTTGAAAAATTATGCTTGCTTAATGCTGCTTCCGGTAATGAAGATTCTGTAAGAAATTTTATTGTTGATGAAATTAAAAATTATTGTGATTATACTGTCGATGCGTTAGGTTCTGTTATTGCTTTTAAAAAAGGAAAATATAAACAAAATAAAAAAGTTATGTTTTCTGCTCATATGGACGAGGTTGGTTTTATAATTACTTATATTACAAATGACGGTTATTTAAAATTCAGTCCAGTTGGCGGTATTGACCCCCGTGTTGTGATTGACCGCCGTGTTTCTATTAACGGAATACCGGGTGTTATCGGTTCTAAAGCAGTCCATTTGTTATCTGCAGATGAAAAGAAAAAAGCTCCTGATTTTGATGATTTATATATTGATATAGGTGCCGAAAATAAAGAAGATGTGCAAAAATATGTTTCACCGGGTGATAATGCATATTTTTCTTCCGATTATTCTGTGTTTGGTAACGGCTTTATAAAATCGAAAGCTCTTGATGACAGAATCGGCTGTATGTTAATGATTGAAATGATAAAGTCTGATTTAATGTATGATACCTATTTTTGTTTTAATGTGCAGGAAGAGGTTGGCTTAAGAGGTTCGAATTGTACTGCTTTTTCTGTTCAAAGTGATATTTCTGTTGTTCTTGAATCAACTACTGCTGCTGATTTGGACGGCGTTTCCGGCGGCAATAAGTGTTGTGTGTTGGGTAACGGCCCTGTTGTGTCATATATGGACGGCAGAACAGTTTATGATAAAAATTTATTTGACTTGGCTTTTGAAATCGCAAAGAAGAACAATATTAAAATTCAAACTAAAACAACAATAGCAGGCGGAAATGATGCCGGTTCTATTCAAAGTGCCGGTAAAGGCTCACGGGTTATGGCTGTTTCCCTTCCGTGCAGATATATACATTCCGGTGCGAGTGTTGTTAAAGCAAGCGATATTGATGAAACAAGAAGATTATTAAAAGCTTTGTTGGGTGTAATATATGATTGAGTTAATAAACGAGTCTTTTAAGCCTGACAGTTTTGAATATAAAGATATTTTTTCTGTTAAAATTTTATCGTTGCTTAAAGCCTATGGAACAAAATATCCTTTTGTACGTTTTTATGCACAAAAGAATGATGAAGGTACAGTAACTGCAATTCTTTCCGTTTTGGACGGTGATGTTACATTGTCTTTTGCGTTGAGTTTGGCAGATACAGATGAATTAAGAGAATTTATTTCAGTGATAGGATTTAATACTTTGTTATGCAACGGATTATTTAAATTTAACGCAAAGTTTGAAAGCGGCGTAATTATGGAAAGCTCTAAAAAAGCTGAATTTATGTGTAATTATACCGAGGTTGACGAGTACCCTTATTTGTTTGATTTGTATAATTTTGTCGATTATGACGGAATAGATTTTGAAAGTTGGTATGTTGATATTAACCACAGAATCCGCCATAATTGTGCCAAAGCGGTAACGCTTAATATTAATGATGAAATAATATCTTCCGCTATTTTATCATCAATTTATAATAACGATGCTGTTATTACGGCAGTTCAAACAAAACCTGAATTTAGAAATTCCGGGTACGGTTCTGCCCTTGTTTCGGCAATGTGTTGTGATGTAAAAGGAACAGTTTATTTGATGCGTGAAGAAAATAAAAATGAAAATTTTTATAAAAGATTAGGATTTATAAATACAGGTCATTGGAGAATATATAAATGATACCATTTTTTAAAATTGACAGTAGAATTGAAAACGCTTCCGATAATGCATTAAAAAAATGCAAATTTCAGTTTGAAAAAATTGAGAAGATAACCGAATATAATCAACTTAAAGTGCAAGCTGCATTCATTAAACACGGAATTTCCGAAAGTCATTTTATGACAAGCACAGGATATGGTTACGGAGACAGAGGTCGTGAAACTCTTGATAAAGTATGGGCTGATGTTTTCGGTGCCGAGGATGCACTTGTTCGCCATAATTTTACATGCGGAACACATACTTTGGCTGTTGCGTTGTTTGGCGTTCTTCGACCGGGTGATAAAATGCTTTGCGTTTCAGGAACTCCTTATGATACCATACATAACGTTATAGGGATTACCGGCGAGGGCATGGGCAGTTTAAAGGATTTTGGCGTTGAATATGAAGAAGTACCTTTAAAAAACGAAAAGTTTGATTACAGCGCTATTGAACAGGCTGTTGACAGCTCTGTAACTATGGTTTATATTCAAAGAAGTCGTGGCTATGAATTAAGACCGAGTTTGTTGGTAGAAGAAATTGAAAAGGTTGTTAAAATCGTTAAAAGTAAAAATCCTAATGTTATTGTAATGGTAGATAATTGTTACGGTGAATTTGTGCAAACTAAGGAACCTACGGAAGTCGGTGCAGATTTAATAGCAGGTTCATTAATTAAAAACGCAGGAGGTGGAATTGCCACAACAGGCGGTTATATTGCCGGTAGGGCAGATCTTGTTGAAAAATGTGCTTATAGGCTGACTACGCCCGGTTTGGGAAAAGAGGTTGGCGCCACTTTAGGCATGAACAGAGAATTATATATGGGATTGTTCTATGCACCACATACTGTTGGCGAGGCGTTAAAGAGCGCTGTTTATATATCTGCATTATTCAGTGAGTTCGGTTATAAAACAACTCCTTCATATGACGCAGAAAGAGGCGATATTGTTCAGTCGTTAGGACTTGAAAATGAAGAAAGTCTTGTTGCGTTTTGTCAAGGAATCCAAAGCGGCAGTCCTATAGATAGCTACGTTTTACCCGAACCGTGGGATATGCCGGGTTATGACAGTAAGGTAGTTATGGCGGCAGGTGCTTTTACACTTGGTTCTTCTATAGAATTATCTGCCGATGCACCCATACGACCTCCTTTTTATGCTTGGATACAGGGCGGTTTGAATTTTTACAGTTCTAAAATTTGTGCACTTCTTGCCGCACAGCAAATGTTAGATAAGGGGTTGTTGCCAAATGTATAATTTCAGTGGAATAACGCCGCAAATTATTGAACTTTTATCATTAAACAGATTTAATGATTCAAAAGAGTTTTATGAAGAACATAAAGAAGAGTTAAAGCAAGGCGCAACCATTCCGATGCGTCAAATAGTTTTGGATTTATCTGAAGATATTTGCGAAATAGAGCCTCTTGCCGATACAAATCCAAATTATGTTGTTTCTCGAATAAGAAGAGATACAAGGCGTTCAAAAAGCAAATTAATGTATCGCGAAAATTTATGGCTTATGTTAAGGAGAAATAAATTTCAATATCCTTTTGCACCGTTTTTTTGGTTTGAATTTGATGTAACGGGTTATGCTTTCGGTTTAGGTATGTGGACCGGAAAGCCTGCGCAATTTGATTTTGTAAGAAAAATAATTGTTGAGCATCCAAAAAAATGGCTGAATGCAGTAAAACAGGCTGAAAATGCCGGCTTTTCATTTAGCTGTAACGACTTTTATAAAAAAGATAAGGTGCCGGATGCACCGGAAAATGTTAAACTGTACACAAATGCAAAAAACATTGCATTTGTAAAATATGTTCCGAATTTAAAAAATTTGGAAAGTCCGTCTTTGATAGATGAATTAAAGTCATATATCAAAGTTTTAACCCCAATGTATAATATGCTTATTACGGCATACGACAATGCTTTTAATGAAGGAGTAGTAAATCCAAATGATTACAGAAGATAAAATATTAAAATTAAAAAGCGGCACAGATGTTAGAGGTGTTGCGTTAAATACTGAAACAGAAACCATTGAATTAACAGATGAAGTTGTTGAAAAAATTTGTGTTTCATTTGCAAAATGGATTAAGATTAAAGAAAATAAGGAAGATATTAAAATTTCAGTCGGTCATGATTCAAGAATTTCTGCGGAAAGAATTAAAAATGCCGCTGTTAAAGCATTTTTAACAGAGGGATTAACAGTTTATGATTTCGAACTTGCGTCAACACCTTCTATGTTTATGAGCATTGTTATGGATGTTAAAGTTGATTGTGCTTTGGAAATTACGGCTTCCCATCATCCTTATCAAAGAAACGGATTAAAGTTTTTCACAAGAAACGGCGGATTGGAGAGTTCTGAGCTTACCGAGATATTAAAAGGTGCCACAGAAGTAAAATCAAATAATTTAAACGGTGAGTTAATTAAGTATGATTTTATGTCTGTGTATTGCAAGCATTTAAGAAATGTTATAATTTCCGAGGTTAATTCCGGTAATAAGCCGTTAGAAAATCTGAAAATTGTTGTTGATGCAGGAAACGGAGTAGGCGGATTTTATGCCAACGAAGTTTTGGCACCATTAGGCGCAGATGTAACTGGCAGTCAGTTTTTAGAGCCTGACGGAATGTTTCCGAATCATATTCCCAATCCTGAAAATAAAACAGCAATTAAGTCTGCATGCGATATGGTTCTAAAATCAAATGCTGATTTAGGACTCATTTTTGATACCGATGTTGACCGTATGGGTTGCGTAAGTTCAAAAGGTGAGGAGATTAACAGAAACAGACTTGTTGCTTTAGCGTCTGTTATTGCGCTTCAAAATAATGACGGCGCAACAGTTGTTACCGACAGCTTAACTTCAGACGGGTTAAGAAAATTTATTGAAAACCACTTAGGCGGTAAGCAACTGCGTTACAAAAGAGGCTATAAAAATGTTATTGATAAATCTATAGAATTGAACAATAATGGAATTAATTCAACTTTGGCTATCGAAACAAGCGGACATGCTGCTTTGAAGGAAAATTATTTTCTTGATGACGGAGCATATTTGGCAACCAAAATTGTTGTGTTGCTTGCTAAACTCAATAAACAGGGCAAAACCATTGATGAATTAATCAGCACATTGGAAGAGCCTGCTGAAAGCGTTGAAATCAGAATTCCTATTATGCTTGATGATTTTAAAGAATACGGAGAAAACGTTATTGCAAAACTTACCGAATATTCTGAAAATCATTTAGGTTGGGAAGTTGAAAAAGAAAATTATGAAGGCGTAAGAATTAATGTTAAAGGCGGATGGTTTTTACTTCGTCTTTCGGTACATGACCCGATTTTGCCTCTTAATATTGAAAATGATTATACAGGCGTATGCAGTGAAATTGCAAATGAATTAAAGGAATTTTTCTCACAGTTTGACAAACTTGATTTAAGGAATTTTAAATAATGCTTAATTTTATTTTAGGCCGTTCCGGTTACGGTAAAACTGAATATTGCTTTAATAAAATAAAAGAATTAACTGACTCCGGTTGTAATAATATATTGCTTATTACACCGGAGCAATATAATTTTACGGCAGAAAAAAAGCTTTTAAAGCTTCTTGGAAGTGAGAATATATGCAAGGTTGAAAATTCTTCATTTTCAAGGCTGTATAATGAAATTAACAGACTTTACGGCTCAAGTCCGTTGCCTGTTTTGTCAAACGGAGCAAAAGGCGTTTTGATGAAAAAAGCTATTGAATCTGTTCAGGACGATTTGATTTTATTCAGAAAAAAAGTAAATAAGTCGTCTTTCGTAAATTCAATGATCAGTATATATGATGAAATGAAATCATGTAATATATCTTATGAAAAAATGCTTGATGTATCCGATGATATTGACCGTGAAATTCTTTCCGAAAAATTAAAGGACATAAGCCTTATTATTGAAGCATATGAAAATTTAATAGGTGGGAAATTTTTGGACTCCGCTGATAATCTTTCACGCCTTTATGATAAGTTATTAAATAATGATTATCTTTGCGGTAAAGAAGTTTTTATTGACGGATTTAATGGCTTTGTTGCAAATGAATATAAGATTTTAGAGTTGATTGTTGAAAAATCAAATAATGTTACTGTTACATTTACAACTGATTCTTACGGTGAAAATAATAATTTTGATTTATTCTCTTATGTAAATAAAAGCGTTTCGATTCTTGAAAAAATTGCATTTAAGCGTGGGGTTAAATGCGAATATATAACCTTAACAAAAAATTATCGTGCCAAAAATAATGAAATTGCTAATTGTGAAAAATATATTTTTTCACGCAGTGATGTTTCCTTTAACGAAAAAACTGAGAATATAACAGCTTATAAGGCAAAAACAGTTTATGATGAATGCTGTTATGTGGCGTGTTCAATAAAAAGAGATCTAAAGTCAGGCATAAGAGCACGTGATATTGCAGTTATTACAAGAGATTTAAATAAATATACCAATGAATTAATTTCAACTTTTAAAAAATTTGAAATTCCTTGTTTTGATGATGAAAGACAGCCCATAAAAAATCAGCCGTTAATCGTTTTTGTAAAATATCTGTTGCGCTGTGTTATTTATTCTTTTAAATCCGATGACGTTTTAAGCCTTGCCAAAACATCATTAACCGATTTAAGAGATGACGATATTAGCAAGCTGGAAAATTACATATTTATTTGGAACATTAACGGGTATAAAAAATGGAGTGCTGAATTTGAAAACTCAACAAAAGGATTTGTGCCTGAAATATCGGAAAATGATAAAAAAGAAATTTCCAAAATTAATAAATCAAGAGATTATTTATTTAAAGTGCTTAATGATTTTAAATTTACAGTAAAAAATGCTTCTGTAAAAGAAATCTGCACGGCAATTTTCAATACTTTAATTCGTTTTAATGTAAACATTCATTTAAAAAATATTGCCGAAAATTTATCTGTTTCAAATCATATTCTTCTCGCTGACGAACAAGAGCGTATTTGGGATATGCTTATGGATGTTCTTGATAAATTGGTTGAAATTATAGGTGATGAATATATACCGTTAGAAGAATTTTATACCTATTTCAATATTATGGTTTCATCTGAAGATTTAGGTGTAATTCCTCAGGGGGTGGACAATGTTCAGTTTGGTCAAGCAGACAGAATAAGGCTTGACAATCCTAAAATTGTTTATATTATAGGTGCAAATGAGGGCGAATTTCCGAAAAATGTAACTATTAGCGGCCTTTTTACGGAAAGCGACAGAATTTTGCTTAATGATAAAGATTTTAAATTATATTCATTTAGTGAAATTTTAAATTTTCAGGAACGTTATTTTGCCTACATGGCTGTAAGTGCACCGACACAAAAATTATGTATCAGTTATAATGAAACCTGTGATATTGCCGCTCCTTCTGCTATATTGACTTCTCTTCGTTGCATATATCCCAATTTAATTGAAAAAGAGCATAAGTCAATTCCAAAGTTGGACTGGATAGAAAGCAAAAATTATGCTTTTGAATATATGGCAGAGCATTTTGGCGATAATGATGAATTTTCCGAATCTTTAAAAGAGTATTTTGCAAATGACGAACGGTATAATGCTGTTAAACAACTTTCTGAAAACACAGATATTACTATTAAAAATCAAGATACGGCTGTTGAATTGTTTGGAAAGGATATGTATTTATCTGCCTCCAGAATGGAAGATTATTATTCATGTGCGTTCAGATACTTTTGTAAATTCGGCATAGGCGCAAGACCTTTGCGTGTTGCAAAACTTGATTATATGCAAACGGGAACGGCAATTCATTACGTTCTTGAAAATATAATTGCTGATATCGGTGCCGAAGCATTAAGTAAAATGAAATATAATGAAATTTCTGTTAATGTTAATAAATATTTACTTAAATATCTTAACGAAAAAATTTCAAACAGCGAATCTTTTAATGAAAGATTTAAGTATCAGTTTTTAAGGCTTTCAAAAATGCTTAACAGTGTTGTGGCACATCTTGCCGGTGAGTTTTCTCAATGCGAATTTGTTCCAAAAGCATTTGAACTCAGTATTGATGATGACGGGGCTGTTAAGCCGCAAAAAATAAGTCTTGAAAACGGTGGAACGGTAAGCTTAAAAGGTTCTGTTGACCGTGTTGATATACTTGAAAAATTCGGCAAAAAATACGTAAGAGTTGTTGATTATAAATCAGGAGCAAAAGAATTTAATTTGTCCGATATCTTATATGGATTAAACCTGCAAATGTTTGTTTATCTTTTCACTTTGTGTAATGACAAAAACTCCGATTATTCTGGAATTCCGGCAGGTGTGTTGTATATGCATGCATCACGAAAAATTATGCAGGTTAATAAAGGCACTGAAAATACTGAAATTAAAAAAGGGGAATCTGACGATTATAAAATGAAAGGCATTGTGCTTTATGATAAAAATCATAATATTTTAAGTTCAATGGAAAAAGATTTAAAGGGAAAGTACATACCTGTTAAAGTTAATAAATCCGGTGATGTTTCAGGTAACTTTGCCTCACTTGAATCACTTGGTAAAATAAGTAAAAAAATTAATTTATTAATTGCAGATATGGGCAATTCTCTTCATAAAGGCTTGATTAATCAAAATCCGATTAACGGTGATTATCATGACAAAACATGTGAGTTTTGTGATTATTCTTCGGTTTGTGCAAACAGAAGAATTTTAAATTATCGTGAAATGTCAAAATACAAAGATGAAGATGTATTAAAATTGTTAGAGGAGGAATAGCAGTGCCAAAATGGACTAATCAACAGCAAATGGCAATAGATGTAAGAAATAAAAATGTGCTTGTTTCCGCTGCTGCCGGTTCAGGCAAAACTGCCGTTCTTGTTGAGCGTGTTTTAAACATAATAACAAATGATAAAAAACCTGTTGACGTAGATAAATTGCTTGTAGTTACTTTTACTAATGCTGCTGCGGCAGAAATGAAATCACGTGTTACTTCAGCTTTGGAAGAAAGGTTAAAGAAAAATCCAAAAGATAATAATTTAGTTCGTCAACTTTCACTTGTTTCAGGAGCAAAAATATGTACAATAGATTCGTTTTGTATAAATTTAGTAAGAGAAAACTTTTTTAATATAGGCATTAACAGAGATTTTACTATTTTAAATAATACAAAGGCTGATGTTTTGGAAGAAACTGCAATTAATAATGTATTAGATAATTATTTTGAAAAAAAAGACCCTTTGTTTTTAAAATTAGTTGATTTGGTAAGTTCTCCTAAAAACGATTCAACTTTTTCCGAATTATTAAAGAAAATCCATACATATATGAATGCACAGGCATTTCCGTTTGTTTGGTTAAGCAATGCTGTTAATATGTATAATCCGAAAATATCGGCAGAAGATTCGCCTTATTTTGCTAAAATCAAAAATGAAGTAATTGAGTATTTGAATTTTGGTAAAGATTTAATTAATCAATCAAAAAAAATACTTGATAAAAGCGATGAACTTTATGATGGATATTTAAATAATTTAAATTCGGATATGTTAATTTTTGACGGTTTAATATCTGCTCTTGAATTATCTTGGGATAAAGCTGTTGAAATGTATAAAAACATTTCATTTATGAGAATTGCTTCAAAACGTGGTTATGAATCACCGGTTAAGGAAGAAATTTCTTCCGCAAGAAATACGTACAAAAAAATCATAACAAATGATTTATCAAAATACTTTTGTATTTCTTTGTCCGATAATAAAGATGATTTAGAAGAACTGTATCCGATATTAAATAGGCTATATGAAGTGGTGTGTGATTTTTCTAATGAGCTTTTTGAATTAAAGCAAAACGAAAATGCTTTTACTTTTTCAGATATAGAGCATTTTACAGTGGATTTGCTGTATAATCTTGATGATAAAGGAAATGCGGAAATAACACCTTTTGCCAATGATTTGCAAAAAGACTTTTACGAGATTTTAATCGATGAATATCAAGATACAAACAAAGCCCAAGATATGATTTTTTCCGCACTATCAAGTGGAAATAATAGATTTATGGTAGGGGATATTAAGCAAAGCATTTATCGCTTTCGTCTTGCTATGCCTGAAATATTTAATGAAAAGAAAAATACTTATACTTTATATAATCCTTCGGATTCTAATTGTGATAACGCAAAAATTATTCTTGATAAGAATTTCCGTTCAAGAAAGGGTATTTGCGACTTTGTAAACTTTTTGTTTTCTGTTATTATGAAAAAAGAAGTTGGAGATATTGAATATAACAAAGATGAATTTTTAAATTACGGTGCAGATTACGGAGAAGAAAAAATTCCGCCTGTACAAATTAAAATTTTAGATAATGTTAAAAGCGAATACAGTATTGAAGAAGAGGCAACTTGTATTGCCAAAACAATATTAAATAAGATTAATTCAAAAGAACAAATATGGGATTCCAAAAACAAGCAATTCAGAAACGTTGATTATGGCGATTTTGCAATTTTGCTTCGTTCAGCAAAAAAATATATAGGTCAATATAATGAAATTTTAACTTCTTTCGGAATTCCGGTTGTTTGTGATGATAAATCAAATTTGCTTGAATGTAATGAAATTAAATTATTGCTTTCATACTTGCAAATTATTGATAATCCTATGCAGGATGTTGCATTGCTTTCTGTTATGATGTCTGCTGTTTACGGATTCAGTGCAGATGAAATGGCACAAATAAGAATTAATTCAAAAAAAGGCAGTCTGTATTCCGCCGTTCTCAGAAGTGATACAGATAAGGTTAAGAATTTTTTAAATGATTTAAAAATATTGCGCAAAAACGCCGTAACAATGTCTGTTTCATATTTCATTAAGTATTTGTGCGAATATAAAAATATTTATTCTTTTGCCAAGGCAATGGGAAACGGTGAACAGCGCTGTCAAAACATTAATTCATTAATTGCATTTGCTGAAGATTTTGATGCATCCGACAGTGTGGGGCTAACTTCTTTTATGCGACTTATAACAAAAGTTCAGTCAACAGGTGTGGGTATAGAAAATCAAATTTTGAATTCCGGAATGGAAAATGCAGTTTCTTTAATGAGTATTCATCATTCAAAAGGATTGGAATTTCCTATTGTTATGTTAGCAGGCGCGGCACGTCAATATAATACAAGAAGTTTAAGCGATAAGTTTTTGCTTTCACCTTCCGGAATCGGCGTTAAAAGACATAATGAAGAATATTTGTATCAAACGCCTACACTTCCGTACTATGCGGTTCAAAAAAGCAACAAAGAAGATTCAGCCGGTGAAAATTTGCGCGTTTTGTACGTTGCCTTAACAAGAGCCAAAGAACAATTCATTGTTTTTGAAACTTGCGGCAACTCAATAGAAAGCAAAATTAATAAATTGGCATCTAAAATCAACGGTAATTCGATTAATCCGTATTATATTAAAAGATTTGATTCGGACGGCGATTATATCTTGCTTGCCGCTTTACTTCATGAAAACGGAAAAGTTTTGCGTGAAAAAACTAAATTTAATATTACACCCGTTCAATCTGATTTTGATATGAAAATTGAATTTGTTGATGATGACGATATAAAGATTGAAGAAATTGAAGTAGAAAAAGTTTTGCCTAATATGGACATTGTAAATTCCGTTACAAAAAAACTTGATTATACATATCCGTATATGAATTTAAGTGAAATAAGTGCCAAAAGAAACGCTTCCGAACTCGATAAAAGAGAAAAATCTTTTAAATATTTTGCAACAAAAAAACCTGCCTTTTTAAACAAAAGCGGAATGACACCCGGTCAAAAGGGAACAGCAATGCATATGTTTATGCAGTTTTGTGATTATGAAAACGCAACAAATAATTTAGATAATGAAATTTCGTGCCTTGTAAGTTTGGGATATATTTCAAATGAGCAGGCAAACAGCTTAGATAAAAAGGCGTTGAAAGAATTGTTTTCATCGTCATTTGCAAAAAGAATGTTTAATTCAAGTGTTATACACAGAGAAATGAAGGTTTCTTCTTTTGTTAAACTTTCTCAACTTAATGAAATTAATTCAGACGAAGAGGTTTTAATACAAGGAATTTGCGACTGCGTTTTTGAAGAAAACGGAGAACTTGTTCTTGTTGATTATAAAACCGATAAAGTTAATGATGAACATGAGTTACTTGAAATGTATAAAAATCAAATTGGATTTTATAAAAATGCTGTTTCTAAAACGCTTAACAAAAAAGTAAAACAAGCAGTTTTATATTCATTTCATCTTGGAAAAATTTGTTGTTATGAATAATTTAAAAAAAATACTTGCATTTTAACGCTAATTGTGGTATCATTCCAAATGTTGTAATATTACTGCAAACGAGGTGAAAATAATGAAAGACGGAATTCATCCAAATTACGATACTTGCACAGTAAAGTGTGCATGCGGTGCTACTTATGAAACAAAGAGCACAAAGAGCGAACTTAAAGTTGATATCTGTTCAAAATGTCATCCGTTCTACACAGGCAAGCAAAAACTTGTTGATACAGGCGGACGTGTTGATAGATTTAACAAAAGATACGGAAAAAAAGCTTAATGTAATTTTCGGCAACGCAGTTTTGCGTTGCCTTTTTTCTTCGGTGATTAATTATGTTACAAGAATATAAAACTGTTGAATTTGAAAGTAATGACGAATTTGTAGAAAAAAAGTCAAAATTTATCGGTTATGTCAAACCTGTAAAATCCGTTGACGAAGCAACTGATTTTATTAGCAAAATTAAATCAAAACATTGGGATGCCACTCATAATGTTTATGCATATATACTTAGAGAAAATAATATTCAACGTTACAGTGATGATGGTGAACCGTCGGGAACCGCAGGTGTGCCTGTTTTGGATGTTTTATTAAAAAACGGCGTGGTTGATGTTTGCGTTGTAGTAACTCGCTATTTTGGCGGTACTTTACTTGGTGCAGGCGGCCTTGTTCGTGCATATTCCCATGGCTCTAAAATTGCTTTGAATTCGGGTAACATTATAACCATGGCACCATGTAAAATTTTAAGTGTATGCATTGATTATTCTTTTTATGAGCGCTTAAATATTTTATTAAATGATTTTTGTGCAAATATCGAAAATACCGAATATACCGATAAAATTAACATTAAATTTTCAATTAAAGCAGATAAAGAAATGCTTTTTAATGAAAAATTAACCGATATCAGCAACGGATTGTACACTTCTGTTTTAATTGGCGAAAAATTTTCAAAAGTATAAAAAATAAAGCAGATTTTTAATCTGCTTTATTTTGTGCGTTATCATTTTTTATGGTAACTTCGTTAATTTCAGGATGATTGAATAATCTCAACGGAAATTCGGCATTTCCCATTCCTCGGCTGATTATTAATTTTGGTCTTGTGCCGAAAGAACCTTTTGCATATTTTGGAAAAAGACCCTGACCGGGTGAAAAAACAGGCCCAATAAATGGTAATATAAATTGACCTCCGTGGGCATGTCCCGAAAATTGAATATCAAAGTCATATTGGGAGTAATTCATTTCTTTAATCCCTTTGAAGTTTTCAGGGAAGTGGCTTAAAACAATTTTGATTCCATTTGCATTTTCAAGCTTTCTAAAGTACTTACTCATATCTTTGTATTTAAATGTGCCTTTTTTTCTTGCTTTGTAATCTTCAAAGTTTGCCTGATTTTCATCTAAGCCGAGAATATGGATTTCTGTGTTGTTTATATTGATAGATTGCACTTCATTCAAAAGAACGTTAAAACCGATGTTTCTTAATTCTTCCATAAGTTCTTCAAAGCAATCAAGTCTTCTTTCATGATTGCCGGTAATGTAAAAAACAGGGGCAATTTTTACCAGAGCTTTTCCAAATTCCAACATTTCGTTTTTACGCTTGCAACGGTCGTTTATATAATCACCTGTAATCACAATTAGATCAGGATTTATTTTTTTAATTTTTTCTATTGCTCTGTAAAAAGGCTTTGAATGTAAATCAGAAAGTTGAACAATTTTAATTTTATCAAATACATTTTCATTATTAAGTTCATATTTTGTTATATCAATTTTGTTGTTTTCATAGTAGCAAAAGGCAAATATTGCTACAATAATTGCAATGATTATTATGTATTTCATATTGTTTACCTCAATATGATGATAATATTTTAATTCTTTCAAGTCAAGATAATATTAATTAAAGGATTTTTTTGTTTTTTTGCGTATAATTATAAGAATGTTATGATTATTTTTAAATATTTCTTTATTTTACAATTTTCACGAAAGGGGTGTTTTAATGGCTTTAAATGATACTTTTTTACAAGAATTAAAATATAAAACAGATATTGAAGATATTGTTTCAAGTTATGTGAGCTTGAAAAGACGCGGTTCGACTTTTGTTGGTTTGTGTCCTTTTCACAATGAAAAAACACCGTCTTTTACAGTTTATCCGGAAACTCAATCTTTTTATTGTTTTGGTTGCGGTGCCGGCGGCGATGCCGTTGGCTTTATTCGCAGAATTGAAAATTTAGACTATATTGACGCAGTAAAATATTTAGCTGATAAAGCCGGGCTGGATATGCCTCAACAGGGTTTTGATGATTCTTTTGCAAAAAAACGTCGCAGAATTCTTCAAGCTAACAGAGAGGCAGCTAAGTTTTATCATTCGTATCTTATAAGTTCAGACGGAAAAGCAGGACTTGATTATTTTGTAAACAGGGGACTTTCATTAAAAACAATTACTCATTTTGGTTTGGGTATGGCGCCGAATACATGGAACGCACTGAGAATCCATCTTCATAATTTAGGATTTAAAGATGTTGAACTTGCCGAAGCCGGTTTGGTTACAAAAGGTCAAAAAGGTTATTATGACAGATTCCGCGGAAGAGTAATGACACCGATTATTGACGTGCGCGGTAATGTTATTGCATTTGGCGGAAGAGTTCTTGATGACAGTAAACCAAAGTATATTAACACAAACGATACATTGGCATATAAAAAAACCAATGAATTATTTGCGTTAAATTTTGCAAAAGACAGCGGAAAAGATACGATTATTCTTTGTGAAGGTTATATGGATGTAATAACAATGCATCAAGCAGGTTTTACAAATGCCGTTGCCGGCTGCGGAACAGCACTTACGCAAGAACAGGTTAAATTAATATGCCGCTATGCAAAAGAGGTTATATTGGCTTATGATGCCGACGAAGCAGGGCAAAAGGCTGTAGCGCGTTCCGTTGAAATGTTTAAAAATACAGATATTAAGGTGCGTGTTCCTTCATTCAGTTATGGAAAAGACCCGGATGAAATTATTAAAACGGTCGGTGCCGAGAAATTCGGTGCAATGCTCGACGGCGCAACAAATGAAATTGAATATAAAATTTTGAAATTACGTAATAAGTATAATCTTAATACGACGCAAGGTAAGTCGGATTTTGCAAATGAGGTAATAAAAATTTTAAAAGGTGTAAATCCTATTGAGAAAGATTTGTACTTATCAAGAATTTCCGAAGAACTTGGGATTGAAAAAAGAAGTTTAGAAGCACAGTTTGATAATTATGTTTCACGCACATCCTATAGTGACAGAAGAAGGCAGTATAATAAGATTATTTCAGATAATTTAAAAAGTAATGCAAAAATCAGTTATGATAATGATGCTACCACAAAGAAAATAAAAGCCGAAGAGCGTTTTATATATTTACTTATAAATTATCCGGATTGCTATAAAAGTTCAAGCAATTTTAATAGCGATTTAATGTCCGGCGGCTTTTATAAAAAATGCTATGATTTAATAATTTCAAAAATTTCATCCGGTGAGGATGCCGATTTAATGAATTTCGGCGATTCTTTAACAATGGATGAATCCGCAAAATTATCCGGCATTATGGCACGGGGCACAGAAAGTGCAAATCCAAAAGCCGAGTATGCCGATTGCGTTAAGATTATTAAAGATGAATATGAAAAATCAAACAAAAAATCGCCAAGCGGATTAAGCGACGATGAGTTTAGAAAAATGTTTGCAAATACATAATTAAGAGGAGTATATTAATGGAAAACAAAAACAAAGTAATGCCAAATCAACAGGTACCTGAAGACAAAAAAACAGCGGCTTTTAAAAAGTTAGTTGAAAAAGGTAAAGCATCCGGTCATTTAACAGCTCAGGAAATAGACAATCTTATTGTTGAGCTTGACCTTGATGTTGATGAGCTTGAAAAGCTCAATGATTTAATCGACGGTGCAAATATCAATATTATTGATGATTTTTCATCCGAAGCACTTGACGGTATAACACTTGAAGTCGATTTGCCTAAGGAAACAGACGCTGCCGATACTGTTGCTACAAATGATAATGCAGCAATGGACGACCCTGTTAAAGTTTATCTTAAAGAAATAGGACGAGTTCCGCTTTTAACTCCCGAAGAGGAAATTGAGTATGCAATCAGAATTGCAGACGATGATCCTGTTGCTAAAAAACGTCTTGCTGAAGCAAACCTTCGTCTTGTTGTAAGCATTGCAAAACGCTATGTAGGCAGAGGAATGCAATTTCTTGATTTGATTCAAGAAGGTAATATGGGTCTTATAAAGGCAGTAGATAAATTTGATTACACAAAAGGATTTAAGTTTTCAACTTATGCTACTTGGTGGATTAGACAAGCTATTACACGTGCTATCGCTGACCAAGCGAGAACTATAAGAATTCCTGTTCATATGGTTGAAACAATTAATAAAGTTAAGAAAGCAAATAGTCAATTACTTCATCAAAACGGAAAAGAACCTACTCCTGAAGAAATTGCCGAGTACCTTGATATGCCGGCAGACAGAGTTCGTGAGATTCTCCGTGTTGCACAAGAACCTGTTTCTCTTGAAACACCAATCGGTGAAGAGGAAGATTCTCATTTGGGAGATTTTATTCCGGATGATGATGCTCTTGCACCTGCCGATGCAGCTTCAATGAGCCTGCTTAAAGAACAACTTTCTGAAGTTCTTAAAACATTAACTCCAAGAGAAGAAAAAGTTTTATCTCTTCGTTTCGGTCTTGAAGACGGTAATCCTAAAACTCTTGAAGAAGTCGGTAAGGAATTTAACGTAACAAGAGAAAGAATTAGACAAATTGAAGCAAAGGCGCTTAGAAAATTACGTCATCCAAGCAGAAGTAAAAAATTAAAGGACTTTTTAGACTAATGGTTACTGAAGAACAAATTAAGAGAATTAATGAATTGTCAAGAAAATCAAAAAATGAAGGTTTAACTGCAGACGAGCGAATTGAACAGGCGGAATTAAGAAGTATTTATATCGCAAGTTTCAGAGAAAATTTAGAGGCGCAGTTAAATAACACTTATATCGTTGATGAAAAAGGAAATAAAAAGAAAGTGCAAAAGAAAAAACATGAGTAAGTTAATTATTGTTGAGGGACTTGACGGTTCGGGAAAATCAACGCAAGTTGCATTGATTGAAAAGTATTTTAATGAAAATAACATTACGTATAAAAAAATTAAGCTGCCGGATTATGACAGCCCTTCCAGTATATTGGTAAAAATGTATTTGGGCGGTGAATTCGGTAAATCAGCCGATGATGTTAATGCTTATGCTGCCGGTGCTTTCTATGCAGTAGACAGATTTGCTTCTTACAAATTGGGTTGGGGTAATGATTATGAGTCCGGTGCAGTTATATTGGCTGACAGATATGCAACATCGAATTCCATTTATCAAATGGAAAAGATTCCAAAAGATAAATGGAATGAATATTTGGATTGGAGTGCCGATTTTGAGTATAATAAAATCGGGATTCCAAAACCTGACAGAGTGATATATCTTGACATGCCTGTTGAAATATCGCAAAAACTTATGACTCAAAGATATAATGGCGATGAAGGTAAAAAAGACGTTCACGAGGCTAATGTGGCATTTTTAAATAAGTGCAGAGAATCGGCACTGTATGCTGCGAAAAAGCAGAATTGGGATGTTATTTCTTGCTCTGACGGCATTAATCCGTATTCAATAGAAGAAATTCATAACAAAATTATTGATTTATTAAAAGAGGAATTATGTTAGAATTCAAAGTACCTGAAATTTCCGATAAACATTGGGTAGATAAATGTTTTGAGTTTGCTCATAGCATGAATTGTGAATATACATTCGGAACTCAATATATTTGGCATACTGCTTACAGAACTCAAATTTCACGTTATAATGATTTTTTTATTTGCAGATGGGGAAAAGGCAGCGATATGGCCTATTCTTTACCTATCGGTAACGGCGATTTTAAGAATGCCGTGCTTCAAATAATTGAAGATGCAAGGCAGAATAATGTTATACCTAAGTTTTACGGTGTAACCGAAAATTATAAAAGAATGTTAAATGAATATTTTTCGGATAATATTACTTACTATTATGATGACGGCGATAATGATTATATTTATAATGCAGTTGATTTGGCAAATTTATCCGGTAAAAAATATCATTCAAAAAGAAACCATATTACCAATTTTAAAAAAAACAATCCGGACTGGAATTTTGAAATTATTAATGAAAGCAATATTAACGAGTGTATAGAGTTACATTCTGATTGGATTGAAAATAAAGATGAAAATGACTCTGATTATTCTTTGGAATTTGAATCTGTTTTAACCGGCTTTGAAAATTATTCCGAACTGGGATTTTTCGGCGGCTTAATAAGAATAGGCGGCAAGGCTGTTGCTTATACTTACGGAGAGCAACACGATAAAGATTGTTTTGTAACTCATTTTGAAAAAGCACCTGCGGATATTCAGGGGGCATATGCCATAATTAACCAGGAATTTGCTAAAGTTCTTGTTGAAAAAGGATATAAATTTATTAACAGAGAAGAAGATTTGGGCATTGAAGGTTTAAGAAAAGCAAAACAGTCATATCATCCGACTGTATGGTTAAAAAAAGAGGTTGCGGTTTTTGACAGATTATAATATTTTATATACCAATGACAGTGAACAAATAATAAATGTTTGGCATAATGTTTTCGGCGATACCAAAGAAGAAATTATGTTCTTTTTAAATAATTGTAAAAATAAAAAATGTCTTGGTTTATTTGTAAACGGTAAACTGGTTTCAATGCTTTTTTTGATAGACTGTAAATACAGCAATTTAAGCGGTGAATATATTTACGCTGTGGCAACACTTAAAGATTACAGAAAAAAAGGATATGCAGCAAAACTTATTGAATTTGCCAAAGAAGAAATGAAAGATTTTCTTTGGCTTATACCTGCAAATTTAAATTTGTTTGATTATTATAAAAAGTTCGGATTTGATACAAAATTATTCAGTGATAAAAAATATGAAAATTATATTTCTTTTAACGAAAACAAAGAAATTAAAGAATATTTGTATGATGGCAGTGATTTTGATTATCCGAAAGGAATGGTTTTTTCAAACAAGAATTTTGAAATAGGAAACACCGGTTTTAATTTTAAGGAGTAATAAAAATGGTTTATATTTTTTTAGCAGACGGATTTGAAATTGTTGAAGCAATGGCGCCGGTTGACATTATAAGACGGGCAAAAATTGAAATAAAAACAGTTGGTGTTACAGGCAAAACCGTTGTTTCTTCAAATGGCGTGCCTTTGGTTGCAGATGTAACATGTGATGAATTTGATTATTCTGATGCCGAATGTATAATTTTGCCCGGCGGCGGATTAGGCGTTGAAAATTTGGAAAAATCCGAATTTGTTAGTACTGTTATTGATAAAGCAGCAAAAGATAGGCTGTTGATTTGCGCAATATGTGCCGCACCTTCTTTACTTGGTAAAAAAGGGATTTTGAAAAATAAAAATGCAATTTGTTTCCCCGGTTTTGAAAAGTATCTTGACGGTGCAAATTTATCGCAAGAATATGTTGTTAAGGATGAAAATTATATTACGGCAAAAGGTGCAGGTGTTTCTCTTGAATTCGGGTTTGAAATTGTTAAAGCACTTGCAGATAAACAAACTGCTGAAAGCATTAGGAAAACCATTCAATGCAAATAAAAAATAAATTAAGAAGAGAATTAAAAAATATCAGAGCCAATATTGAGAATAAAGAAGTTAAAAGTTCTGTTATATGCCAAAACTTTTTAAAAAGTAATACATATAAAAATTCAAACTTAATATTATGCTATATTGCTCTAAAAGATGAGGTAAATACAAACCTTATTATTGAAACTGCTTTTAAAGACGGAAAAACAGTGGCTGTTCCTGTTTGCTTAAATAATGACGGATTAATGGAGTTCCGCATAATAAAATCATTTAGTGATTTGCATAAAGGATTTTATGGAATATCAGAACCTGACGATACTTGCGAAAAGGTTTGCTCGTTTGACGATGCCGTTTGTTTAGTTCCGGGCATAGCTTTTGACCAAAACGGTTATCGCTTGGGTTACGGAAAAGGCTATTATGACAGATTTTTGAAAAATAATGTTTCTGTTTCTGCAGGTTTGTGTTATAATAACTTGGTTGTAAATGAATTGCCTATTAATGATTTTGATATGAAAGTTGATTTTATTATTACCGAGCAGGAAGTAATTTCATGTATGTAATGTTTAATCTTAATACATTAATTTAGTATTTATTTTTTAGAAGTTAAAAGTTGTGATTGGAAAGGTAGTGATTTAATGGCTGATAAATTCGATTTTGAAAATTCGGGAATTAATCCTGTTGACAATGCATCTTCGCACAAGGATATTTATTTTTCCGAAGAGGATTTTGCAAAAAAAATAAGTGATGAGAAAAAGCAAAAAGAAAATGCAAAAAAATCGGTTATTAAAGCAAAAAGAAAAGAAGCAAATAACAGTGTTGCATCCACATATATGTTTTTTATTATTGTAATAGTTGTTTCTATGATTCTTTCTGTTTACGCTGTATTTTGTTTAAACGATATATTCGGCATTACAAAATCAACTTCATCTGTTACGGTAAGTTTTACCGAAGAAATTGATTCTTCGTCAAAAGCTATAGATTTACTTGCTGACAACGGATTAATTAAATGTAAAAACTTTTGCAAGTTTTTTGTTGCATTATCCGATAAGGTTTTAAGCGGTCATGATGTTGACGGTCCTTATGAAGCCGGCGTTTATTATTTATACGGAAAAATGGGACTGGAGGGTATGCTTATCACGTTAAAAGGCAAGCCTGAAAACACAGAAACTATAAGGCTGACTTTCCCTGAAGGCTATACTACTGCCGATATTATCAATAAACTTGTTGATAATGAAGTTTGCGACAGGGCGGCTTTGCTTTCGGTTATTGAGTCAACTAATTTCTCTTATTCCCTTGTTTCGGGTTTGGAATCAAAAGAACAGGTGCCTTATAGGCTTGAGGGATATCTTTTCCCAGATACGTATGATTTCTATATAGGACAAAGTGCATCAAGCACTATTGAAACTTTCCTTTCAAATACAGAAAAAAATATTACTGAAGAATACAGAAAACGTGCCGCAGAAATGGGCTATTCAATGTATGAAATATTAACCATTGCTTCAATTGTTCAGGCTGAAGCAGGAAATAATGACCAAATGGCAACTATTGCTTCTGTTATAGAAAACAGACTAAAGGATAAAACAAATTATCCGTCACTTGGCTGTCAATCAACTTCCGATTACATTAATAATAAAGTTGCACCGTCTTTATCGTCAACTTCTGCACACACTTCTGAGTACTATTTGAATTATTATAATACAAATAATAATTCAACAGTTGTCGGTTTGCCTCAGGGACCAATTTGTAATCCCGGTATTGCCGCAATAGAAGCCGCATTATATCCTGAAGAGACAGATTATTATTTCTTCTTCCATGATACAAACGGAAACCTTTATACCGCATCAACTTATGCGGAATTCAAATCGAAAATTCAAACTTACGCACCTTATTTAAATTATTGATTATGAGAAATATAGAATTACTTTCACCTGCCGGTGATTTTGAAAGATTAAAACTTGCCGTAAAATTCGGAGCAGACGCCGTATATGTAGGCGGAACCATGTTTGGAATGAGAACAAATCCGTCAAATTTTAATGGCGAACAATTAAAAGAGGCTGTTGATTTTGTTCATGCAAATAATAAAAAGCTGTATTTAACATGTAATACATTGCCGCGCAATGAAGAAATTGATATGTTGCCGGAATATTTAAAATATGTTTCATCTATAGGTGTAGACGCTTTGATTATTGCCGATATGGGAGTGCTGTCTTTGGCAAAAAAATACGCTCCCGATACCGATGTGCATATTTCAACACAAGCCGGTGTTGTTAATTATCAAACTGCCAATGCTTTTTATGATATGGGGGCGACTCGTATTGTAACAGCACGTGAATTATCTCTCAAAGAAATTAAAACTATAAGAGAAAAAACAAATCCGAATCTTGAAATAGAAGTATTTGTGCACGGTGCCATGTGTATGAGTTTCAGCGGCAGATGTATTCTTTCCGATTATATGGTTGGAAGAGATGCAAACAGGGGCGATTGTGCTCAACCTTGCAGGTGGAAATATCATCTTGTTGAAGAAACAAGACCGGGTCAATATTTTCCTATTAATCAAGAGGAAGACGGAACTTATATATTTAATTCAAAAGATTTATGTATGATAGAACATATTCCTGAACTTGTAGATGCCGGAATTGATTCATTTAAAATTGAAGGAAGGGCAAAAAGCGAGTATTATACAGCGATTGTTACTTATGCTTATCGTGCAGCTATAGATGAGTATTTAAAAAATCCTTCTGATGATTTTAAAGTTCCTCAGTGGATTCTTGACGAAATGGATAAAATGAGCCACCGTCAATATACCACCGGTTTTAATTTTGGTAAAATTCAAAACGGTCAGGTTCATGAAACAGGCGGTTATATTCGTGATTGGGATGTTTGTGCCGTATTTAAAAAATATGAAAACGGCAGAATCGTTGTTGTTCAAAGAAACAGATTTTATCAAGGTGATGAGCTTGAAGTAGTTGAGCCCTTTAAAAAGCCTTATATTATAAAAGTTGAAGATTTGTATAATGAAAATGATAACGAAAAAACTGATGTTGCAAATAAGGCAACAGATGTTTATTCGTTTAAGTATGACGGAAATATTTCATCGAACGCTATTTTTAGGCGGAAAAGAGATTAAAAAATAACACCTTTGTGAATAATATCACAGAGGTGTTTTAATTTTGTCTAAAAGAATTATTTCTTTAATGTTAACCATTATTTTTACTTTTGTTATCACACTTGGAAGAATAGCTTATATTATGTTCAGCGGTGAATTTGCCGTATCTTCAACATATAACAGTTACACGCTAAATATAGATAAATTAAATTTGACTTTGTATGATTGCAATTTAAATAAATTAACTAATAATGATATAGGGTATATTGCTGTTATAAGACCAAACGAAAAGTGTCTAAGCGAATTAAATTTAATATTTGATAAAGACGAGTGTAAAGAAATAAAAGATGAATTGTCAAAAGGTTATCCTGTATTGAAAAAAGTTGGAAAAAAAGATTATGGTTGCAAATATATTCAAATTGAAAAAATCAAAACTGATAATTTTAAAAATACAAATGTTGTAATAAAAGAACTTCAAAATAATTTTAGCGATATTGTGGGAGAAAAAACGGTGAATTTCGCTGTTAATGCTAAGGGAAGACTTCTTGAAGGTGATGATGGAGAAATTTTAAATTATAATTATGATTCGTCAAAAGGAGTTATTTTAACTTTAGATAAGAATGTACAGAAAATCGCCGAAGAATGTTCTGTAACAATTAACAGTGGTGCAGTAATTGTTGCAGATGTTGATACTTGCAACATTCTTGCTTGTGTCAGTAAAAGTAAAGACAGCTTAAATCATTGTGAATTAACTTACCCGGTAGGTTCGATATTTAAGACGGTTGTTTCAATTTGCGCTATTGAAAACGGTTTTGATGAAGTTTATGAATGTAACGGTAAAATAATTGTCGGCGATACTACATTTACTTGTCAAAAAGAAAAAGTACACGGTAAACAAAATTTAAAGCAGGGGCTTGCTAATTCCTGCAACTGCTATTTTATAAACTGTGCTTTGAAATTAGGTAAAGAAAAGATTTTTGAAACTGCAAAATCTCTTGGTTTCGGCGAAATGATTGATATTGAATCAAATATTAAATTAAACGGAGGATATTTTCCAAGTATTAACGAATTAAAATCAAAAGGTGAGTTGGCTTTGCTTGGATTTGGGCAAGGAAAATTAACAGATTCACCGCTCCATTTTATTTCTGTTGTTTGTGCCATAGCAAATGGCGGAATATATAATGTTCCTAATTTTGTTTTGGGAAGTGTTGATGATAACGGCGGCGCATTTTATAACGAAACGGATTTGGGAAAAAGAGTTTTTAAAGCAAGCACATCTTATAAATTAACCGAATATATGCGTTTTGCTGTTTCAGACGGAACAGGAAATAAAGCCGATTATAACGAAAAAAGTGCGGGTAAAACATCAACAGCGCAAACAGGTAAATTTATTGATGAAAATGAAATATATGACACTTGGTTTGCAGGATTTTATCCTTTTGACAATCCCAAATATGCTGTTGTTATTTTAAATGAGAACGGTGTAAGCGGTTCGGCGGATTGCTGTCCGATTTTTAGGAGCATAGTTGAAAAATTATATAAATAATGATAATATATGTTTTGAGGTGATAATATGCAAACTTCAAAATTGAAAACATTGTTTATTTTAAAGTATTTAGAGCAATTTTCCGACGAGGAACATCCTTTAACAACAACACAACTTATTCAAATGCTTGAAAAAGACGGAATTACATGCGAAAGAAAAAGTATTTACGCTGATGTTAAAGCATTAAATGAAATAGGTTGTAATATTGTTAGTGTAAAATCTCCTAAAAAAGGCTTTTTTATGGCTTCGAGGACATTTGAAATTCCCGAGGTACGACTTCTTATTGACGCAGTAACATTTGCGGGATTTATTACCCCTAATAAAACTAAGGCGCTTGTAAATAAACTTGAGTCGCTTGTTTCTTTTTATCAGGCGAAAGAGCTTACTTCTCAAGTTTACAGAGAAAGTGAAAATAAATGTGATAACGAAGAAATTTATTATATTATCGACAATTTGGATGAAGCGATAAGTATCAATAAAAAAGTAAAATTCACTTATAAGCGCAGAAATATTGATAAGGAAAATAAAAAATCGTATACAACAAAAACTTTTATTGTTTCACCTTATTCGTTAATTTGGAAAGAAGACCACTATTACCTTGTTTGCAATAACGAAAAATACGATAATCTTATGAATTTAAGATTAGACAGAATGAGAAAAATTGAAATATTAGACGAAACTGCCAGACCTGTTGAAGAAGTGAGCGAATATGAAGACGGTGTTTTTGATTCTGCCGATTATGCTGCTAAAATGTTTAATATGTTTTCAGGTAAAACAGAAAATGTTAAAATTATTTGTCATCTTGATTTACGGGAAGAAATGATGGATAGATTTGGCAGTAAAATTCCGTTTACCGCCATTGACAATGACCATTTTTCAACTACAGTTAAGGCTGCTGTAAGCGATGGACTTGTAAGTTGGGTTATGCAATACGGCAACAAAATCAAAGTAACTGAGCCCGAGTCTTTGGTAGAGAAAATTAAAGAAAAAGCAACTTCAATAATTTCTGTTTATCAATAACATTTATTAATATAAACCGTTCCGATAATATAATTTTGGAGCGGCTTTTTTATTTTGTTAAAATTTCATTAATATTGTAAATAAATTGTTAACAAATCATTGACCTTATATATGTTAAGTAATATAATATTTGCAATAAAAAGTTGGAGATGTATTTATGCTTAAATCTATGACAGGTTTCGGCAGAGCCTCAAAAGAAATTGACGGTTATGTTATTACAGTTGAATTAAAATCGGTTAATCACAGGTATTTTGAATTTAACTGTAGATTGCCAAGACAGTATGGCTTTGTTGAAGACAAAATTAAATCTTATGTTAATTCACGTGTTTCAAGGGGTAAAATTGATTGCTTTGTTACTATTGAAGCACTTAACACGGAAGACGCTCAAGTTGTAGTAAATCATACTTTAGCAGGTGCTTATGTTAAAGCACTTGAAGAAATTGCCGAAACTTATGATTTAAAAGAGGATTTCGGTGCTTCTTCAATTTCCCGTTATCCCGATGTTTTGGTTGTTAAAAAGGCAGATGAAGATGAAGAAAAAATTTGGAGTTATGTTAAGGATGTAACCTCTAAAGCGGTAGACAAATTTATTGAAATGCGCCAAATCGAAGGTGAAAAAATGCGTGATGATGTATATTCACGCAGTGAGTATATTCTTGATTGCGTTTCATTTATTGAACAGCGTTCACCTGAAACAGTAAAAGAATATAACGATAAATTGGTTACACGTGTTCATGAGCTTTTAGGTGATGTTTCACTTGATGAAAACAGAATATTGCAGGAAGTTGCAATTTATGCCGATAAGGTTGCTGTTGCAGAAGAAACGGTTCGTCTTCGCTCACATATAGACCAACTTCATTCATTTTTAAACAGCGAAGAGGCAATCGGCAGAAAAATGGATTTTCTTGTTCAGGAAATGAACAGGGAAACCAATACAATAGGTTCAAAAGCCAATGATGTTGCTATTGCACGCAAGGTTGTTGACATTAAAGCTGAAATTGAAAAAATACGTGAGCAAATTCAAAATATTGAATAAGAGGTGCTCACAATGAATTTAGTTAATATTGGATTTGGCAATCTTGTTAATGCAGATAGGGTAATTTCAATAGTAAGCCCCGAATCTGCTCCTGTTAAACGAATTATTCAGGAAAGCAAATCTAAAGGTGTTTTGATTGACGCAACTCACGGAAGAAAAACCATGAGCGTTATTATTACAGACAGTGATAATGTAATTTTATCATATATGGATTTAAAACAAATTTCTCAAAAGTTCGGTGCGGAGGTGGATTATGAATAAAACAGGAATGATTGTTATTTTGTCCGCTCCGAGCGGTTGCGGAAAAGATACTGTTTTCAGAGAAATTTCGAAATTAAGAGGCGATGTTTGCGAATCTGTTTCTGCAACTACAAGATGTCCGAGAAAAGGTGAAGTTGACGGAGTAAATTATTTCTTCAAAACAGAACAGGAATTTGAAGAAATGATTGAAAAGAATATGTTTCTTGAATATGCAAGCTATAATAATTGCTATTACGGAACACCGGCAGATGCAGCTTTAAAAGCCGTTAATGACGGTAAAATTTGTTTTTTAATAATTGAGCGCAAGGGTGCGCAAAAAGTAATGAAAAATTGCCCTGATGCAGTTTCTATTTTTCTTTTACCGCCTGATTTGGAAACTTTAAAGCACAGACTTATAAAGAGAAATACAGAAACTGATGATGCAATTTTAAGAAGACTTGAAATTGCAAAAGAGGAAATAAAATCAACTGCATCCTTTGATTATATTGTTGTTAATAACAAGCTTGAAGACGCAGTTAATGAAGTAAATGAAATTTTAGATAAAGAATTAAAAAAGAGAAATTAATTGATTTTAAGGAGATTTATTATGTTTAACCCTGATTTAAAGAAACTTTTAAAAAATTGTAACAGTAGATACAGCCTTGTTGTAGGAACAGCAAAAAGAGCAAGAGAAATCAGAGATGAAGCAGTTGAAAATGATGTTTTACTTGATGAAAAAACAGTTTCAACTGCTATTGATGAAATTCTTGACGGTAAATATGTTGTTACCGAGCCTGATGAAATTAAATCACATAATAAGTAATGAACAGGTTTATAGCAACTGTTGCTGTTGAAAATACCTTTTTTAGCACAGATTCCGATTATGATTATTATGTTCCAAGTGATTTGCAGAATATTATTAAGCCTGGGATTCGTGTTAAAGTTCCTTTCGGTAAAGGCAATCGAAAAAGAAACGGAATTGTTTTAAAAACTTATTACGCCATAAATAACGATTTGAAAGAAATTATATCGGCTGAAACAGATTATTCATTATCTGCTGAGTCTGTTTGTCTTGCTCTTTGGTTAAAAGAGCGCTGCTTTTGCACAACATACGAATGTTTAAAGCTTATGCTTCCCAGAGGAATAGGAAAAGTCGGCGATAAAAATGATAAAATGATTCGTTTGAAAATATTCGATGAACATGATTTTCCCAACTTAACGCCCAAACAGCACTCTGTTTGCTCACTTTTGTTTGATGTTGGCGCTGCAACGGTTTCAGAGGTATGCGAATTTTGCTCTGTTGGTAAGACTGTTCTTGATAATCTTGTAAAGTATGGTGTATGCGAGTATTATTTGCGTGAGGTTTACAGAACGCCGTATAATATACTTGATATTTCTAATAAACGTGATGATATTATTTTGTCCGACAAACAAAATAAAGCATATAAAACATATGCCGCTATGTTAGAAAATAATGGTGGCAGCGGTTTGCTTTTCGGAGTTACGGGTTCCGGAAAAACGCAGGTTTATTTAAGTTTGATTGATAAAGCTGTAGATATGGGTAAAGATGTTATCGTTATGGTTCCCGAAATTTCATTAACACCGCAAATGCTTGGTATTTTTCATAAAAGATACGGAAAAAATATAGCCGTATTTCACAGCGCACTTTCTTTGGGCGAAAGAAATGACGAATATAAGCGTGTTGATCGAGGAGAAGCAAAAATCGTTGTAGGTACAAGAAGTGCTGTTTTTGCTCCTGTTCATAATTTAGGATTAATTATTATGGATGAGGAACAAGAGCATACTTATAAAAGCGACAGAACACCTAAATACCACGCACGGGATATTGCAAATTTCAGATGTAAGTATAATAATGCATTGTTTTTAATGACTTCTGCTACACCGAGCGTTGAAAGCTATTGTGCTGCCTTAAAAGGTAAATATGTGCTTTGTGAGTTGGACGAAAGATTCGGTAACGCAAAATTGCCGCAGGTTATTACCGTTGATATGAAACAAGAACTGAAATACGGAAATAAAAGTCCTATTTCTGCTACACTTCGCTTTCTCATTGAAGATAACTTGCAAAAGGGTAAGCAAACAATTTTGCTAATTAACAGAAGGGGATATAATACATTTATTGCTTGCAATGAATGCGGTCATGTGATTACTTGCCCAAATTGCAGTATAAGTTTAACCTATCATAGTTTTAATAATAGGCTTATGTGCCATTATTGCGGTTATTCCAAGCCTCTTGATAATGAATGCCCTGAATGTCATTCAAAAAGCGTCAGATACAGCGGATATGGCACACAACGTATTGAAGATGAATTAAAATTTTTGTTCCCAAGTGCTCGCATTTTAAGAATGGACGCAGATACAACATCCGGAAAATTCAGTCATGAAAAGTTATTTAATGCATTTTCAAATGGCGAATACGATATTTTAATCGGCACTCAAATGGTTGCAAAAGGTCTTGATTTTCCTAATGTAACACTTGTGGGTGTTGTAAACGCCGATAATTCATTGTATGATGAAAATTATGTTGCCAATGAACGTGCGTTTGATTTAATAACTCAGGTTGTTGGCAGAAGCGGAAGAAGAGATGAAAGCGGAAAAGCGGTAATTCAAACAATCAATCCCCAAAATTCTGTTATTGAATTTGCAGGTAATCAAGATTATAAATCTTTTTATGAAACGGAAATTGCTTTGAGAAAAGCACTTACTTATCCGCCCTTTTGCGATATTTATTCTGTTTCATTTGTTGGTGAAGATGAAAACAAAACACTTTTGTGTTCAAAATCATTTTTTGAATTACTCGTTGATTTAAATCAATCATCATACGCTGAAGAGAAATTGATTGTTTTGGGTCCTTCTCCGGCTAAAATTGGGAAAATTAATAAAAATTTTAGATATAGACTTGCAATAAAATGTAAAAATTCAAAATCTATTCGCAAAATGTTAAGCGAAATTTTGAAATCATTAAGTAAAATGAAAGAATATAAAGAGGTTTCTGTCAGCATTGACTTAAACCCATATGATTTAACATAGGAGAATATTAATGGCTTTAAGAAATATTGTTAAGTTCGGCGATCCGATACTTAATAAAAAAAGTAGGGAAGTTGAAAAATTTGACCAAAAGCTTTCAGACTTAATTGATGACATGTTTGAAACTATGTACAACGACAACGGCGTTGGATTGGCTGCCGTTCAGGTTGGAATTTTAAAACGTGTTGTTGTTATTGATATCGGCGAAGGTCCTATTGAACTTGTTAATCCTGTTATTACTATGCAAGAGGGAGAGCAAATTTCCCAAGAAGGTTGCTTGTCGTTGCCTAACAAATGGGCGAATACAAAAAGACCAAAAAAAGTTCAGGTTAAAGCGCAGGATAGGAACGGTAAATGGCAGGTATTTACAGGTGAAGATTTAAAAGCTAAAGCTTTTTGCCATGAAATTGACCATTTGGACGGCATTTTGTTTACTGCACATGCTGTTTCGGAAATTGTTGAAGGTTAATCGGTGATAATATGAAAATTGTTTTTATGGGTACTCCCGATTTTGCCGAAAAAAGTTTGGAGGCGTTGATTGATTCTGATAATGAAGTTGTCGGAGTTTTCAGTCAGCCGGATAAAAAAGTCGGCAGAAAACAAATATTAACACCTCCGCCGGTAAAACAAATAGCATTAAAATATAATATTCCTGTTTTTCAACCGCAAACATTAAAAAACGGGGAAGCCGATAAAATAATTGAGAAGTTAAAACCGGATTTAATTGTTGTTGTTGCTTACGGCAAGATATTACCTAAAAGTATTTTAGATGCCGCTAAATACGGTTGTATTAACGTACACGCTTCGTTACTTCCGAAATACAGAGGTGCGGCGCCTATTCAATGGGCTGTTTTAAACGGAGATGCCGAAACAGGCGTAACTGTTATGCAAATGGATGAAGGCTTAGACACAGGTGATATGTTGCTTGTTAAAAAAACACCCATTGATATTAATGAAACATCTGCCGAGTTATTTGAAAGATTGGCTTTAATAGGTGCAGATGCGCTTATTGAAACTGTTGATAATATAAAGAATAACAGAGTTGAAAAAACTCCTCAGCCGAAAGGTGACTTTGGTTATGCTTCAATGATAAGCAGAGATATGAGTAATATTAATTGGAATGATTCAGCTTTAAAAATTCACAATCAAGTCAGAGGACTGCAAACTTGGCCTTGTGCTTCAACTTTGCTTTTTGGCAAAACTGTTAAAATTCATAAAACAGAATTAACAGAATTAAAGAGCAATGATGTGGGCAAAGTAATTAATAATAACGGCGTTTTAACGGTTTGTTGCGGCGACGGTATTTGTTTAAATATTACTGAAATTCAACCTGAAGGAAAGAAAAGAATGAATATAAAATCTTTTCTTGCAGGTAATAAAATTCCGATCGGAGCAGTTTTGGGAGAATAGTTATGGACACTTATTTTGCTTATTACTTAACAGGATTTATAATGATTCCTGTGTTCATTTTTTCATTAATATGTCAAATAAAAGTAAAAAGTAATTTTAAGAAGTACGGTAAAATTCGTAACGCAAGGGGAATGACAGGTGCAGATGCTGCTTATAGACTTTTGCAGTTAAACGGTATATCAGATGTTAAAATAAGAAAAATTTCCGGTGAATTGACAGACCATTATAATCCTCAAACAAAAGAAATTTGTCTTTCTGAAGGTGTTTTTGATTCTCCGTCAATCGCAGCAGTGGGTATTGCCTGCCATGAAGCGGGGCATGCTTGCCAGCACGCTCAGGGTTATGCACCTTTAAAAATAAGAAATGCTGTTATACCGTTAACAAAATTCGGTTCATCATTAGGTGTTCCGCTTGTTTTGCTTGGTATTGTTTTTACATTTCAACCTTTAATTTATGCCGGTATTATTTTGTATTCTGCTGTTGCCTTATTTCAACTTATTACACTGCCTGTTGAGTTTAACGCTTCATCAAGGGCTTTGAAAACTATTGAAAACAGTGGATTTTTAATGGCAGATGAATACAACGGTGCTAAAAAAGTTTTGGTTTCGGCTGCATTAACATATGTTGCAGCTCTTGCTTCTGCTGTTGCAACATTGTTAAGACTTATTTTAATTTCAGGTAGAAGAAGATGAACTTAAATACAAGGCAAATTGCATTTGAAACATTGTATAAAATATTTTATAACGACGCATATTCAAATTTGGTTATTGATGATGCTTTAAGCGAAATTAATGACGGTAAGGCCTTTGTTACAAGATTGGTTTACGGAGTTGTTGAACGTAAAATAACTCTTGATTATATTATTGAGCAGTTTTGTCAAAAGCCTAAACCTAAAGTTTTAATTATTCTAAGGCTTGGTGTCTATCAGTTATATTTTATGGATAAAGTGCCTGTAAGTGCCGCTATAAATGAATGTGTTAAATTAGCAAAAAATAACGGTTTAAATTATTATTCAAAATTAATTAACGCTGTGTTACATAAGGTTAACGATAACAGAATTGATATTGAAGCATTTCATGATTTGAGTGTTAAATATTCTGTACCAAAGCAATTAATTAATATGTGGATTAAAGCTTACGGCGAAGAAAATGTTAAAAACTTTTTACCGGCAATTAACGATAAACCGCCCATCTTTATTATTCCCAATACTAAATTTGTTGATTGCGAAGAACTTCAATTTGAATTGGAATGTGAAGATGTTGAAAGTGAAGTTTGCGGCGATGTTTTAAAATTAATTTCAAATTGTGACGTTTCATCGTTAAAATCATTTAAAAACGGACTTTTTCATGTTGAAGATATATCATGCTATAATGCCGTTAAAGCGTTAAATCCTGTTGAAAATGACGTTGTTTTTGATGTTTGTTCAGCACCTGGCGGTAAGGCCTTTACCTGCGCTGAATTTATGAATAATAAAGGCAAGATTTTTGCCATGGATGTTTATGAATCCCGTGTTGGATTAATTGAAAACGGAGCAAAACGTCTTGAACTTTCAATAATTAATTTACAGGTAAATGACGCTGCAATTTATAACCCTGATTTGTCAAAAGCAGATAAAATTATTTGCGATGTGCCTTGCAGCGGATTTGGAATAGTAAGACGTAAGCCTGAAATCAGATATAAAAATTTGGATGATATTAAAAATCTACCTGATATTCAATATAAAATATTGGAAACTTCATCTAAATATTTAAAAAAGGGCGGAAGAATTTTATATTCAACCTGTACTTTAAATAAAAGAGAAAACGAAAAAGTTGTTGAATTATTTGTTGAAAATAATAAAGAATTCAAAATTATTTTAAGTAAAACAGTATTTCCCGGCGAAAATGAAGGCGACGGATTTTTTTATTCACTGATTGAAAGGAATTAAATGAAAACCGATATTAAATCATTAAGTTTAAAAGAAGTTGAAAATTTAATTTTAAGTTTGAATTTACAAAAATTCAGAGCTAAACAAATTTATGAATGGTTACATAAAGGCGGAGTCTTTTCTTTCGGCGATATGACTAATCTTTCAAAAGATTTGCGGTTGATTCTTGATGAAAAATGTTTTATACCAAGTTGTAAAATTGAACAAAAATTTGTTTCTGAAATTGACGGTACAGTAAAATATTTGTTTAAACTTTATGACGGTGAATATGTTGAATCTGTTGTTATGAAATACAAATACGGATATACAATATGTGTTTCAAGTCAAGTCGGTTGCAAAATGGGGTGTAAGTTTTGTGCATCAACTCTTGCAGGATTTAAAAGAAATTTATTCGCAGCTGAGATAGAAAGTCAAATTCACGCTGCTCAAAACGATTTGAATATCAGAATTTCCAATATAGTTTTAATGGGTATCGGCGAACCCCTTGATAATTTTGAAAATGTTGTAAAGTTTTTTTATAACGTGAACAGTCAAGAAGGATTAAATATCTCTTTGCGAAACATTACAATATCAACTTGCGGTGTAGTTCCGAAAATATATGAACTTGCCGATTTGAATTTGCCGGTAACGTTAACTATTTCGTTGCATGCTCCTAATGATAAAATCAGAAGCAAAACAATGCCCGTTAATGACAAATGGGGAATTGACGAAGTTTTAAAGGCATGCAGATATTATGAAAATAAAGCAAAAAGACGTGTTTCATTTGAATACACACTAATAAAGGATGTTAACGATAGTAAGGAATGTGCCGATGAGCTTGCGTATCGCTTAAAGGGATTAATGGGTCACGTTAATTTGATACCTGTTAATAATGTTGAAGAGCGTGGCAATGTTCGAGGTTCTCAGCAAAGCATATATGCTTTTGCACAAGAGTTGAAAAGAAGAAAAATTAATGCTACAATAAGAAGAACATTAGGTTCTGATATAAACGCTTCTTGCGGTCAGTTAAGACGAAAGAAAAACGAGGTGAAGTAATTGAAGATTGTTGCAAAAACAGACAAGGGCAGAGTAAGAGAGTCTAATCAAGACGCATATGCGGTTGGTGAATTTCCCGATGAAGTGGCATGGGCAGTAGTTTGCGACGGAATGGGCGGTGCTGCCGGCGGAAATATTGCTTCTGCACTTGCGGTTAAAGTGATTAGTGATAAAATCAATGCTTCATATCGTGAAAATATGAGAGATTCTTCAATTAAAAATATGCTTGATTCGGCACTTGTTGCCGCAAATATTGAAGTATACGATATGGCAGATGCAAAACCGGAACTTCACGGTATGGGAACAACTGTTGTTTGTGCCGTTGTTAGTGACGGTTATGCTTTTATAGCACATGCCGGTGACAGTCGAGCATATATCTTTAACGGAAAAGAATTAAATCAAGTTACAACCGACCACAGCGTTGTTCAGGATTTGATTAATAAAGGCAAAATCACTAAGGAAGAAGCTGTTAATCATCCTAACAAAAATTTAATAACAAGAGCAATAGGTGTTGATAAAAACATTGATATTGACTTTGACGAAGTAGAGCTTAATGACAATGAATTTCTTATTTTATGTACAGACGGATTAACAAATTATGTTTCCGATGATGAATTAATCGGAGAAGTAAGCGACGGAAGATATTATGCTTTTGCTGACAGACTTGTTAAAAAGGCAAATAACAACGGCGGCGGCGATAATGTTACAGTTGTTGCCATTGCAAAATAAAGGTGGCTTAGTATGGAAAATTACGTAGGAAAAAGACTAGACGGAAGATATGAAATACAAGAAATAATCGGTGTAGGCGGCATGTCTGTAGTTTATAAGGCTTATGACAATGTTGATGACAGAATTGTTGCCGTTAAAATTTTGAAAGATGAATTTGCCGGTGATGCCGAATTTGTAAGGCGTTTTAAAAATGAATCCAAAGCCATTGCTGTTCTTTCACATCCTAATATTGTAAAGGTTTATGATGTTAGTTTTGGTGAAAAACTTCAATATATTGTAATGGAATATGTTGACGGCATAACTTTGAAAGAATATATTCAAAAACAAAAAATTATAACTTGGAATGATGCTGTGTTTTTTACGACACAAATTTTAAAAGCATTGCAACATGCTCATGATAAAGGTATTGTTCACAGAGATATTAAACCTCAAAATATTATTTTATTACCTACAGGAAATATTAAGGTTACAGATTTTGGTATTGCACGTTTTTCAAGAACAGAAACAAGAACATTAACTGAAAATGCGATAGGCTCTGTTCATTACATTTCACCTGAACAAGCAAAGGGTGAATTTACAGATGAAAGAGCCGACATTTATTCTTTAGGTGTTGTTTTTTATGAAATGCTTGCAGGCAAAGTGCCTTTTGAAGCAGACAGTGCAGTTTCGGTTGCATTAATGCAGCTTCAAAAAGAACCAAAGCGTTTAACTGAAATTAATCCTGACATTCCTCTTGGAATTGAGCAAATTTGTATTCACGCAATGCAAAAAAATCCAAGAGACAGGTATCAAACCGCAACTGAAATGTTGCTCGATTTGGAAGAAGTTATTCGTAATCCTCAGGCAACATTTGATTATACATATTTTGTTGATAAAGAGCCAACGAAATATGTTATTTCTGAAACACCTGTTAATGAAGAATATGCCGGTGAAAATTCGGATTTGCCTGACCGGAATACAGATGAATATGAAGAAGAATATTATGTAGATCCCAATCGCAAGAAAAAAATTATTGTTGCAGTTGTTGTAGGTGTTATTGTTTTAATAGGCGCGATTGTAGGTCTTGTTCATTTTGTTACCCAGGGTCTTAATACAGATACAGTTGTTCTTGAAGATTTTGCAGGAAAAAAATATGATGATTTGGTTTCTAATGATAATTATAAATTTGAATTTGTTGCCGAATATCAACAATCAGATGAGGTTGAGCCCGGATATGTTATAAGTCAAAGTCCGTCTGCAGGCGAAAAAGTTATTGCCGGCTCTAAAGTTACACTTTTTGTTTCATCGTCAGATGAAAATATCAGCGTGCCGAACTGTTATAATTTGACTCTTGAAAAAGCTGAAAAATTGCTTGCTAACAGTAATTTGAATGTTTATAAAACAAAAGAAATTTCAAGTGAAACTGTTGAACCGGGTTCGGTTGTATATACAGACCCTAAGGCAGGCAGTGTTGTTTCTTCAAGCAAGGAGATTATTATTTATATTTCTTCAGGTCCTTCAACAACAACATTAAATACTTATGTTGTTCCCGATGTATCCGGTCTTTCTCAGTCTGATGCTAAAGAATTTTTAAAAAAAGCCGGATTTTCAAATGTAACTGTTGAAACGAAGGATGACATGGTTCAAAAGGGCGTTGTTTTATCTCAAAGCCCACGTGCAGGCTCAAAAGCAAGCGAAAATGAAAATATTAAACTTGTTGTTTCAACAGGTGTAACAACAACAGAGCCCGTTACTGATCAATTTACTGTTGATGTTACTGTGATTTTACCTAATTGTAAGGACGGTAATAAACATCCCGATGATACGATCGTTGTTACTGTTGACGGCAAGCAGTACACAACTAAAAAGGTAAAATTAGACGGTACACAAGTTAAAATTGCAGTACCACTTGAAAGCGGTAATGAAGTTAAAATGAATGTTTCTTTATCAACTTTAGGCGCTTCTCAAGACTTTAAAATTAATATTAATCAAAATAAGAGCAAAACTGTTGATTTTTCAAGTTACTCTGACTCTAATGAGGAATAATTAATATATGGTTAAAGGCAAAATAATTAAAGGTATCGGCGGTTTCTATTATGTAGAAACCGCCGATATTATATACGAATGCAAGGCTAAAGGGATTTTTAGAAAAAATAACATTTCACCATTGGCGGGTGATGATGTATTAATAAGCATTAATGAAAATTCCGAAAACAGAATAGAAGAAATTTTACCGAGAAAAAATAGTTTAATAAGACCTCCGGTTGCTAATTTGGACCAATTATTCATTGTTTCATCAACTGTTCAACCTCAAATTAATACTTTTAATATTGATAAACTTATTGCCATTGCCGAGCATAATAATATTGAGCCGATTATTGTGTTTACAAAAACAGATTTAAGTGATAATTATAAAGAATTTGCTTCAATTTATGATAAAGCCGGTTTCAAGGTTATTTGTTGTGATAATACAAAAGGTACCGGCAGTAAAGAGGTTGAATTACTTCTAAAAGATAAAGTTTCTGCTTTTACAGGTAATACAGGTGTTGGCAAATCTTCTTTACTTAATTCAATAGATGAAAATTTATCTCTTGCAACTGGGGAAACAAGTAAAAAACTCGGCAGGGGAAGACATACAACACGACATACCGAGCTGTTTAAAATATGCGGCGGCTACGTTGCCGATACTCCGGGATTTTCTTCAATAGATTTTGAAAAATGCGAAACTATTATGAAAGATGATTTGTTTGATTGCTTTAGAGAATTTAGACCGTATTTTGGTGAATGTAAATTTTCTACTTGCGCCCATATCAATGAAAAAGGCTGTGCAATATGCGAAGCTGTAAGCAGCGGATTAATATCGGAAAGCAGGCACAACAGTTATATACAAATGTACAATAATGTTAAGGATATTAAAGAATGGGAATTAAAAAAATAAAATGCAGTATTGTTGCAGGTGCACCGAATGCAGATGTTGATTATCTTAAAAATGCTGTAGATAAAAATTCTTTTATTATTGCGGCAGATTCGGGTTATGTATACTGTAAAAAGGCAGGAATAGTTCCTGATATAATTATAGGCGATTTTGATTCTTCAAAAAAGCCTGATACGGATATTGAAATTATAAATTTACCTGTTATGAAAGATGATACGGATACTTTTTCAACCGTTAAATATGCAATATCGAAAGGATTTAAACAAATAGAAATATTTAATGCTATCGGTAATAGGTTTGACCATACATATTCAAACACATTATGTTTAAAATATTGTATTGATAATAATGTTGAAGCACATATTATTGACAGGCACAACAAAATTTCTCTTGTTAAAACAAAAACAGTTATATCACCCGGAAGTTTTAAGTATTTTTCTGTTTTTGCCTATGGAGGTAATGTTAAAGGCTTAACTATAAAAAATGCTTTATATGAGCTTACAAACAGGGATATAGACCCGTATGTGCAATATACTCAAAGTAATGAGTTTTGTGATTCGCCTGTTGAAATCAGTATAAAAAACGGTATTTTAATGTTGGTTCAAAGTAACGATTAATTTTTTGTTGCATAGCATATAGTAAATACAACAAGTAAGAAGGTGTTTACTATGAAAATGTGCAGAAGAGATTATTTGTGGATTGCATTCGGAGTAGGTTGTGTAGTTGCAATTTGCCTGCCGACTGCTTGGATAACACGAATACTTGCTATTGTAGTAATCATACTTGGTATTATTTGTTGTAAAAAATAGCGGGGTGATTTTTTGAAAGTTGTTATTATTGAACCACCTAAATTTATTACACCTTTATTAAGGGCGGTTTTTAAAATTAAGAAAATTAATAATTGAACATATTAAAATCGACACAAGTTATTTTACTTGTGCCGATTTTATTTTTATGGAAATTTATTTGTTATATGCTTGTTTTTTTGTTCATATATATAACAAGAAGAATATTTAAAGGAGCAAGTTTATGAACAGTATAACGCAAATAAAAGAAAAAAACAGTGTGTTTTCCAAATGTGTTGATGTTGATATTGATTTTCAGGAAAGTTTAATGTCTTATCAAGATGATATTCTGAAAATTATAAGGTGTAATGTATTTAATAATGTAACAAACACTGATTATGATAAGGGTACCTTAACTGTATACGGTCAGACTAAAATTTGTATTACATATGTAAGTGAAACAACGTCTTGCATAACAACTGCGGATTTTGATGAAGATTTTAAAAAAGTTATACAAATGGATTGTGATTGTGATGATGTCAGTTGCGATGTTATTTTAACTGATAAATATAATAATTACAGAATTGTTAACCAACGTAGAATTGATGTGCATTGTTGCTTTTCATTAAATATTAACGGAATTTGTGTTAAACAAATTGAAATGTTTGATTCAGGGGAAAACCTGATGGTAAAAAAAGATGCAATTAACTATTTTTCATTCGTTGGCTTTAATTTTGCAAAAGCGGAATTTGAGGAAGATATTGTTATTCCGTCAGACAGTTCGGTTGTAAAAAAAATAATTAATACTTTTTATTCCGTGAGTATTGACGATATTAAAATAATTAAAGATAAAATGCTTATTAAATTTATTGTTGATTTTTCATTCCTTTATACCACGGATACTGAAAAAGAAGAAATTAAACGTTGCGAAAAAAATATAACTTTAAGTAAAATTATTGATATTAACGGTATTGATGACGGAGACATACCCTTAGTTAATTCTAATTTGTCAAATGTATATGTTAAGCCTAAAGCAGATGTTAACAATGAGTTGAGAGTAATTGATGTTGCCGGAGAACTTTATGTTCATACATCGGTTTACAGAAGTGTAGAATCTGTATTTTCATTTGACAGCTATTCACCATCATTTTTAACAGAAAATACTTTCGATAAAATTCAGCTTAATACAGACGGTGCATTTGTTAATGATACTTTTTTAGACACTGCTTTGTTTGAATTTGATAATGTAAATATTGTTGAAATATTAGATTTAAATTTGAGTATAAATAAAGAAAACGAACTGATTTTAAGTGCCTATATCGTTGACGAAAACTCAAAAGTTGTTTTTATATCTAAAAAAAGTGAAATAACTTTAGGCGATTTTAAAAATATTTCCTGCTTTATTAAAAGCTTTGATTATGTAATTAAATCACCGACAAGTATAAGCATTAGGTACAGTGTAGAATATTCGGCAGTTAATTATAAACAAACAGATATTAAAGTGTTAACCTCTGTTGACAATAAAGGGGTTTATGAAAAAGACACTCCCACACTTATTGTTTATTTTGCGAAACCCGGTGAAAATTTATGGGATATTGCAAAAAAATTCAGAAGTTCCTCAGACTTAATAAAAAAAGAAAATAACATTAATGAAGATGTAATAGGCAATTCAAGAGTTTTGCTTATTCCGGGTGTTTAAGGAGGGGATAGTATGAGTATTTACAATGATATTTCTACACGTACAAAAGGCGATATTTACATAGGTGTTGTAGGTCCTGTAAGAACAGGTAAGTCTACATTTATAAAGAAATTTATGGACACACTTGTAATTCCGCGTATTGATGATGAATATTCCAAAGAACGTGCAAAAGATGAATTGCCGCAGAGTGCTGCAGGTAAGACAATAATGACCACAGAACCTAAATTTATTCCTGAAGAAGCCGTTGAGCTTTCAATGCAGGATAATTTGCATTTTAGGGTAAGATTAATTGATTGCGTAGGCTATATTGTTCCAAGCTCTGTTGGATATATTGAAGATGAGCAGCCGAGAATGGTACATACACCATGGTTTGATGAAGAAATTCCGTTTAATATGGCTGCAGAAATCGGAACAGAAAAGGTTATTACCGAACATTCAACAATAGGTCTTGTGATAACTACCGACGGCTCAATAAGCTCTATTCCACGTGAAGAATATGAAGAAGCAGAAGAAAGAGTGATTAGTGAACTTAAAGAAATTAATAAGCCGTTTATTGTTGTTATGAATTGTGTTGAGCCAAAAAACAGTGAAGTTATTAATTTATGTTCGGAATTAACCGATAAATATGATGTGCCTGTTATACCGGTTAATTGCCTTGAAATTGATGAAGATGAAATAAATTCCATATTGGAAAAAGTTTTGTTTGAATTTCCCGTTTCATCAGTTGAACTTAATTTGCCCGCTTGGATAAAAAGTTTAGATAATGATGATGAATTTAAAAAAGGAATTTTTCAATATGTTAAAGAAAATTCAGAATCTGTTACAAATATAAGAAGCATAAAAAAGTTTGCTGCTTCTATTTCTCAATATAAAGACATTGAGGATGCGAATATAGCCGATTTAGATTTATCAAACGGCTCTGTTTCGATAAAAGCAAATGTTGATAACAAATATTTTTATACTGTTTTATCTAAAAAATGCGGTATTACTATCTCTAATGAAAAAGAATTAATGAACGAAATTATTTCATTAACCGCAGTAGAGAAAAAGTATAAAAGATTCAATTCGGCTCTTTCGGACGTTGAAAGAACCGGATACGGAATAGTTATGCCGGACATTAATGAATTAACTTTAGAAGAACCTGAAATAATGAAGCAGGGCGGCAGATACGGCGTTAAATTAAAGGCACAGGCTCCCTCAATTCATATGATTAAATGTAACACATTTACAGAAGTTGCCCCAATAGTGGGCAGTGAGAGTCAATCTCAAGAACTTGTTATGTATTTGCTCAAAGAGTTTGAAGAACATCCTGCTGATTTGTGGGATACCGATATTTTCGGAAAATCTCTTCACGAGTTGGTTAATGAAGGATTAAGGGGAAAACTTGAAAGAATGCCTGAAGATGCAAGATGTAAATTTAGGGAAACTATTGAGCGGGTTATTAATGAAGGCTGCAGCGGATTAATTTGCATTATTTTATAAAAAAATAAGAGGGGCATTTGCCCCTCTTATTTATTAGATGTATCTTTTGGTTTGAAAGCTTTTAGATTTTTTAAATCAAAGTTTCCGATGGATAATTTTTCGCCTTTTTTAAAATTATCACCTTTTGATTCATCAACAGTATATATTGATGCACATTTAGGACAAACGAGAAAATAAATTGATGTAGATTCAAACAGCGGAAATTCGGGAATTAAACGGTTGTCCATATTTGTAAATACACCGAATTTGACTTTGTTTTTACAATTTGGACATTCAAGTGTTTCTGTTTCGCCTCTGTCTTTAATTTTTAAACTTGTACCTAATCTGTATTCCATAACAATCACCAATTATATTTTACTTATTTAAAGGAAAGTGTCAAGTATGAAAAAAATTTTAATTTTAATTGTTTCATTAATGCTTTTGTTAACGGGTTGTTCAATGCCTAATACCGACAATATAAAAAATACGGATAATAATTCAAGTGATATTCCGTATGTTAAGGCATGCTGGATTTCTTACTATGAGCTTCAAAAATATACAGCTGAAAATGATAATTCTGCAGATTTTGAAAAGTCGATTAAAGAAGTTTTCAAAAAAATTAAAAATTTGGGATTAAATACTGTTACTGTTCAGGTAAGACCGTGCGCAGATGCTTTTTACAAGTCGGAATTATTCCCGCTTTCGGAATATTGCTTTGGAACGCAGGGCTCTGAAATGATTTATGATCCGCTTGAAATTTTAGTTAATACCGCTCATAAGCAAGGTTTAAGAATTGAAGCGTGGGTAAATCCATACCGTGTAAGCCAAAATAATAATATTGAAAATTTGTCTGCAGATAATATTGCAGTAAAATGGTTGGAAAATGAAGAAACAAAATCAAATGTTTACATTGATGATAAAATATATTTTAATCCCGCAAGTGAATCTGTAACTAAATTAATTGTTGACGGCGTTTGTGAAATTGTTTCAAATTATGATGTTGACGGAATTCATTTTGACGATTATTTTTATCCTACAACAGATGATGAAATAGATGAAAAAGAATATAATGAATATTTGGATAAAGGAAATACCGATTCAAGAGAAGAGTTTAGAAGAAACTGTGTTTCCGATATGGTAAAATCTGTTTATTCTGCCATTAAAAATATTAATTCAAATGTAATTTTCGGCATAAGTCCTCAATCAAATATTTCCACAAATTATAACAAACTTTATGCAGATGTGGAAACTTGGATAACGGAAGACGGATATGTTGATTACATATGTCCTCAGGTTTATTTCGGTTTTCACAATCAGGTACAGCCCTTTACAAGAACAGTTAAAGAATGGGTTGAGTTAACAAAAAAATGTAATTTATATATCGGTTTGCCTCTTTATAAAGCAGGAAGTGAGGATGAGTTTGCTTCTAACGATAAAGACTATGCTAACAATGAATTTGTGGATAATAATGATGTTATTTCACGTCAAATAACATATTTATATCAATTACCCGAAGTAAGCGGATTTTATATTTTTTCGCTAAGTTATTTATTGGATTCTGAGAATCAAAGCGTTATTAATGAAGTTGAAAATATTAAAACTGTAATTTAGCAACGCAACAATCATCTTCAGTGCCGATAATTTTAACATTTACTTCTTTACCTATTACATCTCTGTTTGATTCAAATCTGACAGGGGTGTAATTTTTTGTATATCCTTGAATAATTCCGTTTTCAATTTCGTTTTCTGCTAAAACCGTTTGAACAGAGCCTATAAGAGAGTTAAGGTAGTTGTTTCTGATTTTTTCTGTTTCATCTATCATAATTTTTGCTCTTTTTTCTTTATCTGCTTTAGAAACGGAATCTCCTTTTTTAGAAGCGTTTGTTCCTTCTCGCTGTGAGTATGGGAATACGTGGACTTTTTCAAATCCTACTTTTTTAACAAATTCCAAACTGTCATAAAAATCAGCTTCACTTTCTTCATTAAAGCCAACCATAACATCTGTTGTGATAGAGGCATTATCAAAATTTTCTCTTAATTTATTACACAAATTTAAATATTCAGAGGAATCATAATGCCTGTTCATATTTTTTAATGTTTTATCGCAACCGCTTTGAAGCGAAATATGAAACTGTGGGCAAAATTTATTTATTTTTGATAAACTTTCGATAATTTCGTCGGTTATATGGTCGGGTTCCAAACTGCCTAAACGTACTCTTAAAATATTTTCATTTTCTGCACAAATTTTTACTGCGTCAACTATATTAAAATCTTCGTTTTTTCCATATGCCGAAAGATTAATGCCTACAAGTACGATTTCTTTAATACCGTTTTCAGCCAACTTTTTTGTTTCGCTTTTCAAATCTTCAAGTGATTTTGAACGAACTCTTCCTCTGCTCATTGGGATAATACAATATGAACAAAATCTATCGCATCCGTCTTCAATTTTTACAAATGCTCTTACTCTTTCTGAAAATTTTGAAATTGAGCATTCTTCAAATTTATCGTTTTTTTCGTGATTGTTTATTTTTATCAATCTGTTTTTGTTAACACTGTATTCGTTAATAAAATCAAGAATGTCGCCATCATTTTTATTTCCGAAAATAATGTCTGCCTCTTCAAGGTCTTTTGCTTCTTCGGGAAACGCTTGAGGCATACATCCTGTTAAAATAACTACTGAATTGGGATGTTTTCTTTTGAATTTTCTTACATTTTGCCTTGTCTTTTGGTCTGCCGTGGCAGTAACCGTGCATGAGTTGATTATATAAAAATCTGCTTCTTCATTTGGCTGAACAATTTCAAAGCCGCCTTTTGATAAAAGTTCTGCCATATATTCGCTTTCTGTTTGATTAACTTTACAACCGAGTGTATAAATTGCTGCTTTCATTATTCTGTCTCCGTATTTTGATTTAATAATTATATCAAATACAGGGAATTATTACAATAGAAAAAGAATAGTATATTATGGTGATATTTATGAAAAAAGCAATAATTTTTATTATGTCATTATCTTTGTGTTTGCTGTCTCCTATGAGAGCACCTGCTGCGGAAAATGATTTTACTGTTGAAAACAGTGCTAAATCTGCCATTTTGATGTGTATTGACACAGGTGAAATAATATACGAAAAAAACGCTTATGATCACGTATCTCCTGCATCCGTTACTAAAGTTATGAGTATCTTATTAATACTTGAAGCTATAGACAGTGGGAAAATTTCATTGGATGATGAAGTTACCGCAACAGAAGATGCAGTCAAAATGGGCGGTTCACAAATTTGGCTGGAAGTCGGCGAAAAGATGACGGTTAACGAACTTTTAAAAGCGGTTGTTATTGCGTCAGCAAACGATGCTTGTGTAGCGTTAGGCGTTCATATTGCCGGTTCATTAAACGGATTTGTGCAAATGATGAATGAAAGAGCAAAAGAGTTAAATCTTGAAAACAGTAATTTTGAAAATTGTACCGGCCTTGATGATACTGTTAAAAATCACTATTCCTGTGCATATGATTTAGCGGTTATTTCATCTGAGGTAATGAAACATTCAATTATTACCGATTATTCAACGGTTTGGCTTGATTCATTGCGTAACGGTGAAACCGAATTAAATAACACTAATAAATTAATCAACAAATACACGGGAATTACAGGTTTAAAAACCGGAACCACATCAAAGGCAGGATTTTGTCTTTCTGCTACAGCATCAAGAGACGGGTTGAATTTAGTGACAGTAGTTTTAGGATGTGAAACAAGTGAGGAAAGATTCAAACTTGCTTCCGACTTACTTGATTTTGGTTTTGCCAAGTATACTTTAATAACTCCTGAAATTGACTTGACTCAAATCACAGACGTTAAAGTAAAAAAAGGCACATTAAAATCTGTTACCCCTGTTTATACAAATAATGAAAAAATATTAGTCGAAAAGGGCGAGGGAGATATTTCATATAAGTATGAAATTACCGATGAAATTGACGCTCCTGTGAAAAAAGGTAGCAGGCTGGGAAAAATAATTGTGTATACAGGAGAAAATGTTATAGGAGAGATATATTTAACAAGTGATAAAGATATTGACACAACAACATTTCAGTTTATATTTAAAAAACTTTTAACCAATATTTAATTAAAAATGGTTGATATAATGGTTAATTTGTTGTATTATATAGCGGATGAAAAAAGAAAGAGGGATTTTTATGCAAAAATTTAAACTTGAAAACAAATATGCATCAAAATTTTTGTCTGATGAAGATATTAATAAAATAGCACCACAAGCTGTTGAAGCAATGAACACTCTTCATTCTAAAACAGGCGCAGGAAATGATTTTTTAGGTTGGGTAACTTTGCCTACAGATTATGATAAAGAAGAATTTGCACGCATTAAAAATGCGGCAGAATATATCAAAAAAAATGCCGACATACTTATTGTAATCGGTATCGGCGGCTCGTATTTAGGCGCAAGAGCAGTTATTGAAGCTTTAAAATCGCCTAATTACAATGCACTTGCAAAAGATACTCCTCAAATTTACTTTATCGGTAACACAATCAGTCCTTCAATGCTTACAGAGCTTTTGGGAATTTGTAAAGATAAAGATATTTGCGTTAATGTAATTTCAAAGAGTGGCACTACTACAGAGCCTGCTATTGCTTTCAGAGTATTCAGAGATTTAATTAACAGCAAATATTCAAAAGAAGAAGCTGCTAAAAGAATTTTTGCAACAACCGATAAGGCGAAAGGTACCCTTAAAGACCTTGCTACTGAAGAAGGATATGAAACATTTGTTGTTCCGGACGATGTTGGCGGCAGATATTCTGTTTTAACAGCAGTCGGTCTTTTACCTATTGCAGTTGCAGGCATTGATATAGATGCATTAATGGCAGGTGCAAAGCTTGCTCAAGACAGTCTTAACAGTGAAGATATTAATGAAAATGATTGCTTGAAATATGCAGCTATTCGTAACTGCTTCTATAATCAAGGTAAAAAGCTTGAATGCTTTATTTCTTATGAACCTTGTATGACAATGTTTAACGAATGGCTTAAACAGTTATTTGCCGAAAGTGAAGGTAAAGACGGTAAAGGCTTATATCCTGTTTCTTGTATTTTCTCAACAGATCTTCATTCTGTGGGTCAATATATTCAGGAAAGCGGTTCTTCACTAATGTTTGAAACTTGCATTAAGTTTAATAAACCTCTTGATGACTTTACTGTTACCGAACAGGAAGGTAATACTGACGGACTTAATTTCCTTGCAGGTAAAACTTTAAGTTATGTAAATGAAAAGGCAAGACAGGGTACACTTCTTGCTCATACAGAAGGCGGAGTAGCAAACCTTGTTTTAGAAGCAGACGGAATTACTGCCGACACTCTTGGATATATGATTTATTTCTTTGAAAAAACATGTGCCGTTTCAGGCTATATTTTGGGTGTAAACCCATTTAATCAACCGGGTGTTGAAAGCTATAAGAAAAACATGTTTGCATTACTCGGCAAACCGGGTTACGAAAATGAAAAAGAAAAACTTGAAAAAGAACTTGGTATATGCTAATATATAATTGAAATAAACCTTCGGAGGGAATCATAAATGATTAAACTTATTATAGGTAATAAAGGTGCAGGCAAAACTAAAAAACTTATTGATATGGTTAATGCTTGCGTTGAAAATTCAGACGGCAATGTTGTTTGCGTTGAAAAAGAACCAAAACTTACTTACGATATTTCTTCAAAAGCAAGACTTCTTGAAACAGATACTTATCGTGTAAGCGGTTGTAAAGCATTTTACGGATTTCTTGCAGGTATATGCGCAGGAAATTATGATGTAACAGATGTGCTTGTTGACGCTACATTTAAAATTGTTGGCAGAGAATACGGAAAACTTCCTCAATTTTTTGAAATGCTTTCTGAACTTTCTGCTGCAACAGATGTTGATTTTGTTTTCACTATCAGTTGCGACAAGGAAGATTTACCTGTTGAAATTTTTGATTATTGTGAAGAAATCTAACCTGTAAATTGATTAAGGCGTGGTTTTCCACGCCTTTTTTCTTAATTTTCTATTGACAAAACTTTTATTTATATATATAATACCTAAAGTGCGAGATGAGGTGAAGTTATGAAAATTGACCTTACAAACCTTTTTAACGGAAGTGATGAGGTTGTTTCTGTTGATTACACCTTGAATCTTGATGATCTTGTTTACAGTGATTATAATCCGATTAAACACGGTGCAGCCGTAAAAGGCAGTGTTTACGAAAAAGCACAGGTTGTTTATCTTGATATTAAAATTTCCTTTGTTTTTAACGGTATTTGTGATCGCTGTGCAGAAGATTTTGTAAAAAATATGAGTTTTAATTTAAATAAAGTTCTTGTACCTGATTTGGCAAATGATGTTGATTATGATGATTACATTGTTGTTGAAAGCGGCGTTCTTGATTTAGATGAACTCATTAATGAAGAAGTGCAATTGTTTTTGCCAAGTAAAATGCTTTGTAAAGAAGACTGTAAAGGCTTGTGTGCAAAGTGCGGTAAAAATTTAAATTTTGGAGATTGCGATTGTAAAAAAGACGTTGATCCTAGAATGGCGGCATTGCTTCAATTACTTGATGAAGAGTAAATAATTCAGTTTTTTGAATAAAGGAGGCTATAAAAATGGCAGTACCAGCAAGAAGAACTTCAACAGCAAGAAAAAACAAAAGACGTTCAAGCGTTTGGAAATTAGATGCTCCAACACTTGTTAAGTGTCCGAATTGTTCAGGTTATACAGTACCTCACAAGGTATGTGCAAACTGCGGATACTACAACGGCAAGGAAGTTATTGCTAAAGAAGAAGCGTAAGAGTTTACAAGAATTTTCGGACGGGCAATCTATTTGTCCGTCTTTCTTGTTGTTATGGCTTTATTAAGAATTTAAAGAAAGGTTGTGTTGTTTATGAGTAAACCGGTTGTTGCAATCGTTGGCAGACCTAACGTAGGTAAATCCACATTGTTTAATAAATTAATCGGTTCAAGATTGTCTATTGTAGATGATACGCCGGGTGTTACAAGAGATAGAATTTACGGCGATTGTGAATGGCTTAATCATAATTTTTTACTTGTAGACACAGGCGGCATAGAGCCTTATTCCGATGATATTATTTTAAGTCAAATGCGTGCCCAGGCTGAAATAGCTATTGAAACCGCAGATGTAATTATTTTGGTAACCGATTTAACATGCGGCGTTGTTGCAACTGACCATGAAGTTGCGTCAATGCTTCAAAAAAGCGGAAAACCTGTAATTTTATGCGTTAATAAATGTGACAGTGTTGGTGAAATCAGTCCTGATTTTTACGAGTTTTATAACTTGGGTATCGGCGACCCCATTGCTGTTTCGTCTGTTCACGGACACGGAACAGGAGATTTGCTTGATGAGGTTATTAAGTATTTTCCAGAACAGGAAGACGAAGAGGAAGATGAAGAAATTATAAACGTTGCCGTTATAGGCAAACCGAATGTTGGAAAATCTTCCCTTGTAAATAAAATCAGCGGTGAAAACAGGGCTATTGTTTCTGATATTGCCGGCACTACAAGAGATACTACCGATACGTATATTGAAAATAAGTATGGTAAATTCAATATTATTGATACCGCAGGAATACGCAGGAAAAGCAGAATTAATGACGCTATTGAGAAATTCAGTATTATTCGCGCGAGAATGGCTGTTGAAAGGGCGAATGTGTGTGTTATTATGATTGACGCCACAGAAGGTTTTACAGAGCAGGATTCTAAAGTGGCAGGCATTGCTTTGGAACAGGGAAAAGCATGTATTATCGCAGTTAACAAATGGGATGCTGTTGAAAAAGACGGTAATACAATGAATGAATTCAGAAAAAAACTTGCAAATGATTTTTCTTTTATGAGCTATGCTCCTATTATGTTTATTTCTGCCAAAACCGGTCAAAGAATAGACAGGCTGTTTGAAATGATTGCTTTTGTACACACTCAAAATTCAATGCGCATTTCAACCGGTAAGTTGAATGAGGTTCTTGCAGTTGCAACTGCAAGAGTTCAACCGCCAACAGATAAAGGCAAACGTCTTAAAATTTATTATATGACTCAGGCATCAACAAGACCTCCTACATTTGTATTTTTTCTTAATAACGCAGAGCTTTTTCATTTTTCTTATCAAAGATATTTGGAAAATCAAATAAGAGAAGTTTTTGGACTTGACGGTACTCCTGTAAGATTTATTATCCGTGAAAGGGGAGACAGTAAAAAATAATGATATATATTTCATTTGCTGTCATAGCCGTTGTGTCTTATTTGCTGGGCAGTTTGAACTTTGGTATTATACTTTCAAGAAGTTTAAAAAAAGACGATATACGAGCTCACGGAAGCGGCAATGCCGGTTCCACAAATATGCTTAGGAATTATGGCAAAACCTATGCTGCTTTAACAATTGTCGGCGATATGCTGAAAGTGTTTGTAGCAATATGGATTGCTTTGTTTGTAGTGTCAAGAACTCCTGCGTTACTTGATGTGGAAAATCCTTTTTTTGATTCTGTTGACACTAAAATGTTGGTTAAATCCTTTGCAGGCTTTTTTTGTGTGTTAGGTCATATCTTTCCTTGTTTTTTTAAATTTAAAGGGGGAAAGGGCGTAGCAACGTCCGGCGGAATGGTTTTTGCTATTGATTGGCGCATCGCCCTTATTTTGCTTGCAATATTTATTGTTATAGTATTAATAACTAAATATGTGTCTTTAGGCAGTATAGTTATGGCATTGCTGTATCCTATATTTATTTTTATTTTTCATAAAAGTATAATCTTAACGGTTATTGCTACGATATTTACGATTATAGTAGTTGTGGCTCATAGGGAAAATATAAAAAAATTGCTTAATCACACGGAAAGTAAAATCAGTTTTAAAAGTGAGTAATGCAGAAATAAGTTATAAAATAAAAAGGTGTTGCCGCCTGCATGCAACACTTTTTTATTTTTAGTGTTAACACTATGGTTAGTAATAAAAAAGCCTTCTACTAGCCGAAGAGGTCATACTTGACAATGATACAACTATACAAAATAAACGGTGTAGTTCAATTTTATCTTGCTAATTTGAAATTAGTTTGATATAATAAAAACAATGGAGTAGTTGCGATACTCCGTTGACTGATGATTAATCATCAGATTTTTTTCGGCTATGCATTTGATTAAGTCTATTGCTTGCTCAAATGTGTAGCTCTCTTTTTTAGCCATATAAGTAGCTGATACATTTCGTTGCTTGTCATTTCTTCACCTTCTTGAATTTCCTTTTTATCTTCAAAGGCGCTGTTTTGTTTGCTTTTAAGCACCTTGTCAGAGGCTCTTATAAAATTTTTATTTTTCTTATTCATCTGCATAATTGTTCGCTCCATTTTAAAGTTTGCTTTTGTGTCAGCTCTTATTTCGACACTTTACTCATCAGGCGAAATAAGTGCAGACAACAGGTACTAAAAGTTATTTTAAAAGTAAAAAAGATAAATAAACAAAAGGGAGGCAATGCCTCCCTTAATATTTTTTGAATAAAAAAACAAGCCATCGGAAAACCGATGGCGTTCTTTTTTGCGAATTAAGCTCTTTCAACCTTGCCTGAGCGAAGACATCTTGTGCATACATAAACTCTTTTAGGAGAGCCGTTTACAATAGCCTTTACCTTTTTGATGTTTGGTTTCCAAGTTCTGTTTGAACGTCTGTGTGAGTGAGAAACCTTAATGCCGAAAGTCATTTCTTTTCCGCAGTATTCACATTTTGCCATTAGCGAACACCTCCTTATAAATTTACAACGCAATGATATTACCACAAATAAAAACAAAATGCAAGCATTTTTTATTATTATTTTAAAAAACAGAAAATTTGTTCTATTTTTTGTACTTTTGGTTGATTTTATTATAATAATTTATTATAATAGACAAGTAAATTATTGTGAGGAGTTATGTTATATGGCAAACGATAAAAAAGTTACTTCTGCGGATAAAAAAACCGCTCTTGAATCAGCTCTTAAACAAATTGAAAAGCAGTATGGTGCAGGTGCAGTAATGCGTCTTGGTGAAAACAGCCATTTAAATGTAGAGGCTATTTCTACAGGTTCATTTACACTTGATTTGGCAACCGGTATAGGCGGACTTCCAAGAGGAAGAATAGTTGAAATTTACGGTCCTGAATCTTCAGGTAAAACAACTCTTGCACTTCATTGTATTGCAGAAGCTCAAAAGTTAGGCGGCGAAGCTGCGTTTATTGATGCTGAACATGCACTTGATCCTGTATATGCCGGTAATTTAGGCGTTGATATTGACTCTCTTCTTGTTGCACAACCTGATTACGGTGAACAGGCATTGGAAATTACCGAGCAACTTGTACGCTCCGGTGCTGTAGATATTATTGTTGTTGACTCTGTTGCCGCTCTTGTTCCCCGTTCTGAAATTGACGGCGATATGGGTGATTCACATGTTGGTTTACACGCACGCCTTATGAGCCAGGCGCTTCGTAAACTTACAGGTGCTATAAATAAAAGTAATTGCTTAATTATTTTTATTAACCAACTTCGTGAAAAAGTTGGTGTTATGTACGGTAACCCGGAAGTTACTACCGGCGGTCGTGCATTAAAATTCTATTCTTCTATGAGAATTGATGTAAGAAGGGTAGAAACGCTTAAAACTTCAAGCACCGAATTCATCGGAAACAGAACACGTGCTAAAATTGTTAAAAATAAACTTGCACCTCCGTTTAAGCAAGCAGAATTTGATATTATGTATGGAACAGGAATAAGCAAGGACGGCGAAATTGTAGACGTTGCAGTTGAAACCGGTATTATTAAAAAAAGCGGTTCTTGGTTTTCATACGGCGACCAAAGACTTGGTCAAGGTAGGGAAAAAGTTAAAGACTATATTGCTGAAAATCCTGAATTTGCAGCTACTGTTGAGAAGCAAATTAAGGAAAAACTTGCTGAATTGCAAAATACTGCAGGTCAAAAATATCGTGCAAAGGCTGCTCCTAAGGCAGAACTTGATGAAACTCCTGCCACTGAAGAAACACCTGTTAAGCAAACACGTGCGGCAGCAAGAGCAAAACTTGATATTGCCGTTGAAGATGATGAAGACTGATGGTTTTAACTTCTCAAAAGGGTCGTGGCAAAAAGATTCATATTTTGCTTGACGATGAATATGTTGTTACGACAGATGTTGATTTTTGGGCAGAAAATTTTATAGCAAACGAAACTGAAATCGGTGATGAAGAATGGCAGTGTTTGCTTGAAAAAATCAACTATAGAAAAGCTTTTAACAAGTGTGCGGATTTGCTTTCACGACGAAGCCATTCAATTAAAGAACTTAAAGTAAAATTATTGCATATGGTTGATGAAAATTCCGCAAACAAAGCAATAAACAGATTTATTGAGCTGGGTTATTTGGACGACCGTAAATTTGCGCTTGAATATACAAATTACTTAGTTAATACAAAAAATTTTTCTGAAAATCACGTCAGGCAAGAGCTTTTTCAAAAAGGCATTGATAAAGATATAATTTATGAAGTTTTAAATGAATTTGAATTTGACAATTCATCGGCTATAATTAATGTTATCAATAAATCTTATATCAGAAAACTAAACACTGAAAACGGAAAGGAAAAAGTTATTGCGGCTTTAATGAGAAAAGGTTTTTCCTACAGCGATATAAAGTTTGCATTGAATAATTTAGAAAATGAGCTATAGTTACAAGGTTGGTATGATTTCTCTCGGTTGCCCTAAAAATCAGGTTGATGGGGAAATTATGTTGAATAAGTTAAAAGAAAATAATTTTACAGTTGTTCAAAACATAGAAGATTCGGATGTTATGATTGTTAATACTTGCGGATTTATTGAAGACGCTAAAAAGGAAGCGATTGAGACTATCTTGGAAGTGTCCGAATACAAAAAAGCAGGGCTAATATCCGCACTTGTTGTAACAGGTTGCTTGGCAGAGCGTTATCAAGATGAAATAATTAATGAAATACCCGAAGTTGACGCTGTAATAGGTATTGGTGCAAATGCCGATATTGTTAAGACTTGTCAAAAGGCTTTAGTTGGTATCGTAACTCAAAACTATCCAAATAAATGTTTTCTTCCTCTTGATGATGAAAGAACATTATCCACACCGCCTCATTGGGCATATTTAAAGCTTTCAGACGGTTGTAACAATAAATGCTCATATTGTGCAATTCCGCTTATCAGGGGGCAGTACAGAGAACGTAAAATAGAAAGTATATTAAATGAAGCAAAACAACTTGCGGCTAACGGTGTTAAAGAACTTATTTTAATTGCGCAGGATACAACAAAATACGGAATTGAGTTGTACGGCGAATATAAATTAGCGTATTTGCTTCGTGAACTTTGTAAAATTGATGGTATTAAGTGGATTAGAATTTTTTACTGTTATCCTGATAGAGTCACGGATGAACTTATTGAAGTGATTGCAAGTGAAGAAAAGGTTTGTTCATATATTGACATTCCGCTTCAGCATTGCAGTGAAAGCGTTTTGAAGTCTATGAACAGAAACGGCTCTTATGATTCCTTAAAAACGCTTTTGAATAAGATGAAATCAAGAATTCCGGATTTGTCTTTAAGAACAACATTTATGGTTGGATTTCCAGGGGAAACCGAAAAAGATTTTGAAGAGCTTTGCTCATTTGTAAAAGATATTAAATTTGACAAAATGGGATGCTTTACTTATTCACCCGAGGAAGATACTCCGGCTTTTGAATATGAAAATCAAATTGATGAGGATGTAAAAAAACATCGAGCAGAAATTCTTATGGATATTCAATATTCAATCACAGAAGAAGCAAATAAAAGCCGTGTAGGAAACATATATGAAGTTGTTATAGATGAAGTAAACGACGGAAAATATATTGGCAGGAGTTATTTGGATTCTCCTGAAATAGACAGCGGAATATTTTTTACTTCCGATAAACAATATAATGTGGGCGATTTTGTTAAAGTTAAAGTTACCGATTTTGACGGATATGATTTGATAGGAGAATGTATTTAAAATGAATTTACCAAATAAGATTACTGTTTTCAGATTTTGTTGCATACCGTTTTTAATGGCGTTTGCTTTTATTCCGTTTCGTTATCACTGGGTTGCAACTTTACTTGTTTATTTTGTTGCATGTATGAGTGATAAGGTTGACGGAAATATTGCAAGAAAAAGAGGTCTTGTAACTGATTTCGGAAAACTTATGGACCCGCTTTCAGATAAAAGTCTTGTTTTTGCAGCTTATTTAATATTAATTAATATGGGTTGGCATACAGATATTTGTATAATGCTTATGCTTGCACGTGAATTCCTTGTAGCAGGTATAAGAATGGCAGGAACTGCAAGCGGAGAAGTTATTGCGGCAAATGCTTTCGGAAAAGCCAAAACATTTTTACAAATGTCTACAACAGGCTTAACATTTCTTATTCTTGCAATATTGGAAAAAGACGGTGAAATTGTAATTTCTGCAACGGGATTCAATGCTCCTAATTGGTTAAACATTTATTGTGCAATTGCTTTTTGGATTGTTTCTGTAATTACGGTTTTAAGCGGAATTGTGTATGCAAAAGACGGTTGGCATTTAATTAAAACAAAATAGTTGTTGCAAATTTAAAATTTTTTGATATAATATTAGTGCGATATTTAAATGCGTTTTAGCAGGAGAAGTAAAGTATTTGTTTATTTCAGAGAGCACATTGTTTTGCTGTGAAATGTGTATTAAACGGTATTTGAAATGCACCTGTCAGCACCGTGGCTGAACTAACAGTAGGCTTCGGCGGGTTTGCTCCGTTACAGGCATAACTGTTAATTGCAGTGAGTATAAAAAAGAGTGGAACCGCAGTTTTTAATTGCCTCTGTCATATGACAGGGGCATTTTTTATTTATATATAAGAAGGGAAGGGCTTTAAATGTTTGATGATTATAAGGAATCTGTAAAGGCATTTATGGAACACGATCCTGCCGCAAGAAGTCCTATTGAAATAATATTACTTTATCCCGGATTTAAAGCTTTGAGAAGTCATAAAAAAGCAAATTGGTTTTTAAAACATAATATGCCGTTTATTGCTCGATGGATAAGCCAAAGAAGTGCTCACAAAACCGGTATAGAGATTCATCCCGGTGCAACAATCGGCAAACGAGTTTGTATTGACCATGGAGCCGGAATTGTAATTGGCGAAACTGCCGAAGTTGGCGATGATGTAATGATATACCAAGGTGTAACTTTAGGCGGAACCGGTAAAGATATAGGAAAAAGACATCCTACTATTGAAAGCGGTGTAATGATTGGCTCCGGTGCAAAGGTGCTGGGACCGATAACAGTAGGCAGAAATGCAAAAGTGGCTGCAGGTGCAGTGGTTGTTAAGGATGTTGAACCTAATTCAACTGTTGTGGGTGTTCCCGGTGAAGTTGTTAGAATTGACGGGGAAAGGGTAGACGATTTAGACCAAATTAATTTACCTGACCCGGTAATGACACTGATTAAAGAAAATGCAGTAAAAATTAAAGAACTTGAAGAAAAAATTAAAAAATTGGAGGAAACAAAATGAGAATTTTTAACACAATGTCAAGAACAAAAGAAGAGTTTGTTCCTGTTGATGAAAATGAAGTTAAAATTTATGCTTGCGGTCCTACCGTTTATAATTATATTCATATTGGTAATGCAAGACCTCTTTGCGTGTTTGATGTATTACGCAGATATTTGGAATACAGAGGATATAATGTAAAGTTTGTTCAGAATTTTACCGATATAGATGATAAAATTATTAAGCGTGCCAATGAAGAGGGCATTTCTTTTGAGGAAGTTTCAAAAAAGTACATCAACGAATTTTGGACAGATGCCAACGGATTGAATTTTAAAGACGCAACCGTTCATCCAAAAGCAACAGAAAATATTGATGAAATAATTGACATTATTAAAACTCTTGAGAAAAAAGGTTATGCTTACGCAGTTAACGGTGATGTGTATTTCAGAACATTAAAATTTAAAGAATACGGTAAGTTGTCTCATCAGCCTATTGATGATTTGGTAAGCGGTGCCAGAATTGCCGTAGGCGAAATGAAAGAAAATCCACTTGATTTTGCTTTGTGGAAAGGTGCAAAAGAGGGCGAACCGTACTGGGATTCACCTTGGGGGAAAGGCAGACCCGGTTGGCACATTGAATGCTCTGCTATGAACAGAAAGTATTTAGGCAATACTATTGATATTCACTGCGGCGGCCAGGATTTAGTGTTCCCTCATCATGAAAACGAAATCGCACAAAGCGAATGTGCAAACGGTTGTACTTTTTCAAAATATTGGATGCATAACGGATATATTAATGTAGACAATGTTAAAATGAGCAAATCACTCGGCAATTTTAAAACGGTTCGTGAAATTGCAGATGCTTACGGTTATGAAGTTATCAGGTATTTTCTTATATCTTCTCATTACCGTTCACCGATTAATTACAGTCTTGATATTATTGAGCAATGTAAATCTGCTCTTGAGCGACTTTATACATGCCGTGAGAGCCTTGATTTTGCTATTAAAAATGCAACCGATATGAAAGATGATAAAGATTTAATTAACTTGTTAAACAGCCGCAGAGAGCAGTTTATAACAGCTATGGATGATGATTTAAATACAGCGGACGGCTTATCTGCTGTGTTTGAACTTGTAAAAGATATTAATACTAAAATACTTGATAAAAATGTTTCAAAAAATGTTTGTCAAACAGCTGCAAATGTTTTTGATGAACTTTGTGATGTTTTAGGATTACTTTATAATAGAAAATCAAATGATGTTGATGATGATATTGAAAAATTGATTGAAGAACGCCAATCAGCCCGTGCAAATAAAGATTGGGCAACTGCTGACAGAATCAGAGATGAATTGAAAGCAAAAGGTATCATTCTTAAAGATACTCCGCAAGGTGTAACTTGGACTAAAGAATAATTTCAATGAAAAAAGCTCTTAAGTTTCATAACTTAAGAGCTTTAATATTTTGGCTTTATTTAATCATTTCTGCCATATCGTATAAACCGGCGGATTTACCGGTCATATAAATTGCAGCATTAACAGCACCAACTGCAAAAATTTCTTTACTTCTTGCAGAATGCGAAAGTGTGATTATTTCATCTCTTCCGCAAAACATAATGTCGTGTTCGCCAACGATAGTTCCGCCTCTGACAGCGTGAAGCCCGATTTCGTTTTTACTTCTTTTTTCACGCTTAGAATGTCTGTCATATTCATATGTCATAGGATTATCTATTTCTTCACAAATAGCATCAGCAAGCATAAGTGCAGTACCGCTTGGGGCGTCAATTTTTTGATTATGATGCTTTTCAATAATTTCAATATCAAAATCAGAACCAAGAACGGAAACTGCTTTTTTGGCAAGAGTTGCAAGTAAGTTGATACCCATACTCATATTATAAGTAAAGAATATAGGACAAACTTTCGCTGATTCTTTAATTAATGATTTTTGATTTTCGTCAAATCCGGTTGTTGCAATAACTAACGGAGTTTTGTTTTCTTTTGAATAAGCAAGCAAACTGTCTAAAACAACAGGGTTAGAGAAGTCAATTACTACATCACCGATTTCTTTAACCTCACTTATTGATGAATAAATGGGAAAGCTTTTTGACTCTGTGTTAAGGTCAACACCTGCAACAATTTCACAATCATTTCTTGATGACACTACGTCTTGAATAACTTTGCCCATTTTACCGTTAGCGCCGGAAAGAATTATTTTAGTCATTTTAAAATTCCTTTAACTAAATAAATTATTTAATAAGTCCGTATTCCATAAGAACATTTTTCATGTTCTCTTTGTTTTCGTCTGTCATGTCAACAAGCGGAAGTCTGCAATGACCGGCTTTGAAACCGATTAAATTACAAGCTTCTTTAACAGGAATAGGGTTAACATCGCAGAAAAGAGTTTTTGCAAGTTTCATATATTTTTCCATTAATGATTTTGATGCGTCTTTATTTCCAGCAATGTATTCTGCAACAATATCGTGTGTCTCTTGCGGGCATACATTTGAAAGTACGCTTATAACGCCTTTTCCGCCTCTTTCAAGAACATCATAAATTTGGTCGTCATTACCGCTCCAAATGTTAAGATTATCTCCGCAAAGTTCATGTACTTTAGCAATTTGATTTAAATCGCCGCTTGCTTCTTTTATGCCGTTGATTCTTGGTAACTTAGCAAGTTCTGCAGCAGTTTCAGGTAAAATATTTACGCCTGTTCTTGACGGAACATTGTAAAGAATAATCGGTTTATCTGTTGCATCGTGAATTGCTGTGTAATGGGCAATAAGCCCTCTTTGACTTGTTTTGTTATAATATGGTGTTACAAGCAAAAGAGCGTCTGCACCTGCTTTACAAGCTTCAGTGCTTATTTCAATAGCGCAAGCTGTAGAGTTTGAACCTGTGCCTGCAATAACTTTACACCTGCCTGCAACGTAATCTACGCACCATTTAATGCAGTGATTATGTTCAACAACTCTTAAAGTAGAGCTTTCGCCTGTTGTGCCGCAAATAACTATTGCGTCTGTTCCGTTTTCAATTTGCCAATCAATAAATTTAGCAAATTCATCATAATTAACGGAGCCGTCATCGTTCATAGGTGTGATAATTGCAACTGCCGCACCGGTAAAAATAGGTTCTTTCATAACTAAAATCTCCTTATAATCAATCCATATATCCTTCAGCACATAAAAGTTCTGCAAGAAGCACACCGCCGCCTGCGGCACCTCTTAATGTGTTGTGTGAAAGGCAAACAAATTTGTATTGATATTGTGTATCTTCTCTTAATCTGCCTATTGAAATTGCCATGCCGTTTTCAAGCATTCTTTCACTCTTGATTTGCGGTCTGTCATCCTCAATAAAGTAGTTGAGAAATTGTTTTGGAGCAGACGGAAGGTCAAGTTCTTGCGCTCTTCCTTTAAATGACTTCCAAACTTCAATCATTTCTTCTTTTGAAGGTTTATTTTCAAAATTAACAAAAACAGCACCTAAATGACCGTTTGAAACAGGCACTCTGATACATTGTGCTGTAAAGTTTGGTTTATCTGCAAGTTTAATTTCGTTACCTTCAATTTTGCCCCAAAGTTTAAGCGGCTCTTTTTCACTTTTTTCTTCTTCACCGCCAATGTAAGGAATAATATTGTCTACCATTTCAGGCCAAGTATTAAATGTTTTACCTGCACCGCTGATTGCTTGGTAAGTGCAAACCAAAACATCTTTAACTCCGAATCTTTCATGAAGAGGGAAAAGAGCAGGAACATAAGATTGAAGTGAACAGTTTGATTTTACTGCAATAAATCCACGCTTTGTGCCTAATCTTTCTCTTTGTTTAGGAATAATGTGAATGTGGTCTGCATTTAATTCAGGAACTACCATCGGCACATCCGGTGTAAAACGGTTAGCGCTGTTGTTTGAAATAACAGGACATTCGTGTTTAGCATATTCTTCTTCAAGTTTTTTGATTTCATCTTTTTTCATATCTACCGCACAAAATACGAAATCAACCATTGAAGTAATTTTATCAATATCGGCTGTTGCATCCATAACAATTATATTTTTAACATTTTCAGGAATGTCAACATCCATGCACCATTTTTTGCCAACAGCCTCTGAGTAAGGTTTGCCTGCTGATCTTGCTGAAGCCGCAAGACAAACAACGTTAAACCAAGGGTGGTCTGCAAGAAGTGTTGCAAAACGCTGACCTACCATACCTGTAGCGCCTACAATACCAACATTGTACTTTTTGTTCATTGTAAATTCTCCTTAAAATATCTTGTAAAACAAGACGAAATGCAATATAATACTAAAGGTTTAATAAAACCCTTGTGTTATAATATCACTTATTATATATATATGTCAAATAAAAATTAATAATATTATGGAGTTTATATGAAAACATCTGATTTTTATTACGATTTGCCTGAATCATTAATTGCTCAAACACCCATAGAGCCGAGAAATGCTTCTCGATTAATGATTTTGCATAAATCAACAGGAATTTTAGAGCATAAGCATTTTTATAATTTGATAGACTATTTAACAGATAAAGATTGCTTAATTTTAAATGATACACGAGTAATTCCTGCAAGAATTTACGGTGTTAAAGAAGAAACGGGTGCAGTTGTTGAATTTTTACTCGTTGCCCAAAAGGAAAATGATGTTTGGGAATGTCTTTGCAAACCCGGCAAAAGAGCTAAGATAGGAACTGTTTTCTCTTTCGGAGAGGGCAAGTTGAAAGGTGAAATCGTTGATATTAACGATGAAGATGGAAATCGTTTTGTTAAATTTACCTGCAACGGAAATTTATATTCTGTTCTTGATGAAATTGGTTCAATGCCGCTTCCGCCGTACATTAAAGAAAAATTGAAAGATAAAGAACGCTATCAAACCGTGTACAGTAAAGAATTAGGTTCTGCCGCAGCGCCCACTGCCGGATTACACTTTACGCCGGAGATGTTAGAGGACATTAAGAAAAAAGGTGTAAAAATCGGTTATGTAACTTTACATGTTGGTTTAGGTACATTTAGACCGGTTAAAGTTGATGACGTGACCAAGCACCATATGCACAGCGAGCATTACATAATGCCGCAGGAAACTGCTGATTTAATTAATAAAACCAAAGAAAACGGTGGTAGAGTGATTGCTGTAGGCACAACATCTTGCAGGACGATTGAATCGGTTGCAACAAAAAACGGTTGTATTTGTAAGGATGAAGACGATACTTCAATATTTATTTATCCGGGTTATGAATTTAAATGCATGGATGCATTGATTACAAATTTTCATTTACCCGAAAGTACACTTATTATGCTTGTTTCGGCATTTGCAGGATTTGATAATATTATGAAAGCATATAACACTGCTGTTGCTGAAAAATACAGATTTTTCAGTTTTGGCGATTCTATGTTTATTGAGGAATAATCTATGGCAAATTTTAAAGTTTTAAAAAAAGAAGGATTCGCAAGAAGGGGAGAGTTTGAAACTGTTCACGGAACGGTGCAAACGCCTGCATTTATGAATGTTGCAACGTCAGCTGCAATAAAAGGCGGCCTTTCTGCCGAAGATTTAAACAATATCGGCACTCAAGTAATGCTTTGTAATACTTATCATTTGCATGTACGACCAAATGATGATGTTGTTTATAAAATGGGCGGTTTGCATAAATTCACAAATTGGAATAAACCTATATTGACCGACAGCGGTGGTTTTCAGGTTTTTTCACTTGCAAAACTTAACAAAATCAAAGAAAACGGTGTTACATTTAATTCTCATATAGATGGCAAAAAAATATTTATGGGACCTGAAGAATCAATGCAAATTCAAAGTCATTTAGCATCAACGATTGCAATGGCGTTTGATGAGTGTGTTGCAAATCCGGCAACATATAAGTATGCAAAAGAGGCATGTGAAAGAACGACACGGTGGCTTGAACGCTGTAAAATTGAGATGGACAGGCTTAATTCGTTGCCGGAAACAATAAATAAAAATCAGTTATTGTTTGGAATTAACCAAGGTTGCACCTTTGATGAATTAAGAATTGAACATATGAAGTTAATTTCAAAAATGGATTTGGACGGGTATGCAGTTGGCGGTTTGGCTGTTGGTGAACCAAAAGAAGATATGTATAGAATTTTAAGTTCCGTTCTTCCTTATGCACCTGAAAATAAACCACGATATTTAATGGGCGTTGGTACACCCGGTAATATACTTGAAGGCGTGAGCCGTGGAATTGATTTGTTCGATTGCGTTATGCCAAGCAGAAATGCAAGGCACGGTCATTTATTTACTTCAAACGGCATTATTAATATTAACAACGCTAAATATATAACCGATGACACGCCTATTGATGAAAATTGTAATTGTCCGGTATGTAAAAATCACAGTAAAGCATATATTAGGCATTTAATGAAGGCAAATGAAATGCTTGGAATGCGTTTAACTGTTATGCATAACCTTTATTTTTATAATAACTTGATGAGTGAAATCAGAACTAATATTGAAAATAATACTTTTGAAGATTACAAAAATGAATATTGTGTAAAACTTGACACAAGAATTTAGAAAAAACTTGCATTTTATGTAAGTTGTCTATATAATATCTATATTATCTATTCGGAGGGTATAAATAATGACATATTTACTTCAACTTTCATCCGGTGCATCATCAAGTGCTGCAGGAAATTCAACTCAAATGATTATTTTGATGGTTGTTCTTCTTGTAGTAATGTATTTTATGATGATTCGTCCGCAAAAAAAACGTCAAAAAGAAGAGCAAGAAATGAGAGCTGCTCTTGAAATAGGTGATGAAATTATCACTATTGGCGGTATAGTTGGCAGAGTTGTAACAATTCGTGAAGAAGACATTGTTATTGAAACAGGTGCAGACAGAACAAAAATGAAAATTCAGCGTTGGGCAATTAACACTAATGTTACTAAAACCGAGCAACATAAAAAAGAGGTTGAAGCTGCACGTGCTGCTGCTAAAGAAAAGAAAAATAATAAAAAGAACAAAGAAGACAACGGTACTAAGGTTCTTAAAGATGAAGAAGATAAAAAATAATTTTTAGGTATTTAATTTTCTTTTCCCTCATATTCTTTTATTAGGATATGGGGGATTTTTTATGCCTAAAATTAATTTTATAAATTCTAAAGGTTTATTGATTAGATATATTATAAAACTCGTTGTTACAACAGTTTTTTCGTTAAGCATATTGTCTGCCTTGTCATCGTATATTGTATATAAGACAGATTTAGATACAGATATATTACAATATATATCTATAATAATTTGTGGATTTTCCGCTGTGTTTATTTCATATTTTTCAGTATCTTCTTTTAAAAATAACGGTGCTTTATTTGGCATAATTTCCTGTTGCCCGTTAATTATATTTTCAATAATTAATTTAGTAATTAATAATAACAGTTTGCTTATTTTTGCAATTAAAATCATTATTATTTTGCTTTTAAGCGCATATTTTGGAAACATGTCAATAAAAAATAAAAAGAAAATAAGGGTTAAATAATGGAAAAATTTGAAA
>USJL01000003.1 GCA_900555015.1 uncultured Oscillospiraceae bacterium | reverse complement strand
AATATATAAAAAAGCAGGCGTGCCGCCTGCTTTTAACCTCTTAACTGATGAACAAATTTTTGAAGTTCAATATTATTAAACGTATATTTTCCTATATCCGTATTAGGAATAAAATATCTTGCGCAAACATTTCCGTTAAGCACGGCAAACGACTGTTTCAAGGTATTAGTCATATAATCGGATGCTGCCCTTGCGTTTGAACCTGCAGCAATTACAACACCCACCCTTTTGCTTTTTTCGATAGGCGGGTTTGCGCCTCTTTTATATCTGGCATTAAAATAACGTTGAAATCGGTCTATAACCGCCTTTAACGGAGCAGGAAAGAAATTATTGTAAACCGGCGTAAAAAACGCAATGTAATCGGCACTTTCAAAATCTTCAAAAAACAAATCCAAATCCTTATTTGAACACCCGTTATGATATTCACAATACTTACAGTCTTTACAGGGAGCCGGAGCCAATGCAAAAGTGTCATACTGAACAATTTTACAATCTGCAAAATAAGGTTTAACCTGTTTTATAAGTTCGGCGCACACACCGTCCTCACGGGGAGAACCGTTAACAATTAACATATTTTTCATTTCATCACCGAAAGCATTATAACACAAACGGCACTTGTTTTAAAGAACAAAATATGTTAACATAAAATTTCACAAACAAAAGCAAATTAAGGTGATTTATTATGATTAATCAACAAATGGAAAAATCCGTAAAAAAGAAAAACCTTTCTCCTTTGAAAGAAAGAGAATACATAAGCACATTAAGCGGCGTTGTGGGAATAATTTGCAACATTTTGCTGTGCATTATTAAATTTGTTATAGGAACGGTAACAAATTCCGTTTCTATTACGGCAGACGCAGTTAACAACTTATCCGACGCAGGCTCAAACATTGTTACGGTTGCAGGCGCAAAATTGGCAAACAAACCGGTTGACAAAGAGCACCCCTTCGGCCACGGAAGAATAGAATATATATCTGCGCTTATAGTTTCATTTTTTATACTTCTTATGGGATTTGAGCTTGGAAAAAGTTCAATTGAAAAAATTTTGCACCCTGAAGAAACAAAATTTAATATTTGGTATATTATAATTCTTGCCGTTGCAATTTGTATAAAATTAGGAATGGCGGTTTTTAATAAGAGTTTATTCAAAATAAGCAACAACATTAACTTAAAAGCCGTTGCGCAAGACAGTTTAAACGACTGTATGGCTACACTTGCAACCATTGCGGCGCTTTTAATTTCTTCGCTTACGGGATTTAAAATTGCCGATGGAATTATAGGTTTAATAGTTGCTGCTATAATTCTTTATTCGGGAATTGAAATACTTAAAGACATTATAGGCACACTTTTAGGAAAAGCACCCGACCCCGAACTTGTTAAAAGTATTGAAGATATTATGCTTTCGGAGGAGCATATTGTGGGCGTGCACGATTTAATCGTTCATGACTACGGACCGGGAAGAATTATTGCATCTGCACACGCCGAAGTGCCGTGCAACATTGATGTTTTAAAGCTTCATGATTTAATAGACAACATAGAAAAAAGAATAAGCAAAAAGCTGAACATAATGATTTGCATCCATATGGACCCTGTTGTTGTTGATGATGAAAAAGTTAACAAATACAAAGAGTTTATGAAAAAAGTAATTAAAGAATATGACGAAACATTTACATTTCACGATTTCAGAGTAATTGAAGGCAGAACACACACAAACTTTGTTTTTGATTTGGTAGTGCCGCACCAATACCCAAAAGACGGTAAAACAATTCTTAAAGAAATAAAAGACAAAGTTGGTGAAACTCACCCCGAATATATGCTGATAGTTACAGTGGAGCACAGTTTTATTTAAGGGTTATTACACAAGCCCTTGAATCATAGATATTTAATGGTGATGAAAATGTTTTCTGCATTAATATCTTTTTTAAGTGCTAATTTACTTTACTTTATTTTACACATAAACAACACAAGCAGTTTCCCAAAACCGTTAAATTCAAAAGATGAAGCAGCGGCATTGCAACGCTTAAAGCAAGGCGACCCTGATGCCAGAGCATTACTTATTGAAAGAAATTTAAGACTTGTAAGCCACATTGTAAAAAAATATTACTCAAAAACAAATGATACTGACGATTTAATTTCAATAGGAACAATAGGCCTTATTAAAGCGATAGACAGTTTTAACCCGGATAAAAACATTCGCCTTGCAACATACGCAAGCAGATGCATTGAAAACGAAATTTTAATGTATTTTCGAAATATTCGCAAAAACTCTACCGATATTTATTTAGGCGACTCCATTGAAATTGACAAAGACGGCAATCCGCTTACAATTCAAGACACGGTAAGCGATAATACGGATTTGGCAGAAGAGCTTGAAAAGAAAGTAAAATGGGAAAAAGTTTCAAAATATATTGAAAACATGGAAGACGAGCGTGAAAAAGAAATAATTATTTTACGTTACGGATTAGACAACAAAAAACCGCTTACACAACGGGAAACAGCAGAACGGCTGAATATAAGCCGAAGCTATGTTTCAAGAATTGAAAAAAAGGTTCTAAACGATATAAAAAAAGCAATAAAATGAAGTAATAAAATAAAGCAAGCCGTCGGCAAAATTGCCGACGGCTTAGTTTGATGTTCAAGATAAAAAAGGCACTCATTAGAGTGCCTTTTTTATCTTTTAAAAATGTTTCCGCCTGAACAATCAACAGCGACAGTTAAAGGGAAATCATTAAACATCAATTCCTTAACCGACTCGCATCCTAAATCGTCATAAGCGATAACATTACATTCGGTAATACATTTTGACGCCAAGGCGCCTGCACCGCCTATTGCGCAAAGATAAACCGCTTTATTTCTAACTATTGCATCGCACACAGCCTGATTACGCTCACCTTTGCCAACCATTGCAACAACTCCATTATCAAGCAACAAAGGTGCAAAAACATCCATTCTGCTTGACGTAGTGGGACCGCATGAGCCTATTGCCAAGTTTTTTGGTGCAGGTGTAGGGCCTGCATAATAAATAACGGCATCCTTTAAGTTATAAGGCAATGACTCGCCGTTTTTTAAAGCGGCAGTTATGCGTTTATGTGCCGCATCTCTTGAAGTATATACTTTACCGGATAACACCACTCTGTCCCCTGCTTTAAGAATGGGAGCATATTCTCTTAACTGAGAAGTATTTAAATTATATTCCATTATTTTCGTTTAATTCCTTTTTTAATCTTTCATTTTCTTCTTCAAGAACCTGAAGTGCCGAAATATTATCGGCAAGTTCACGGTTTGCCTCTTTAAGCTGAAAATCAAGATTTGAATTTATTATTTCAAGGCGCTGACATTCAAAATTAACATCTTCCAAAGCAGCCATAAGCCTTGAAATTTTTTCTTTTAAAAGTTCAATATCGTTATTTTCGGACAAACAAACGCCTCCTTACAAACAAAAAGAGGGGCAAAAGCCCCTCTGATTATGAATCTATGTCTACATCCTTTTCAATGTAACGAGAGCCAAACCAATTAAGCTTTACGGAATATGCTTCGTCAAGCTTTTCTGATTCAGTTTTTGAATCTTCTGCGGTAAGAGCCTGCTTTGCATTATATTCCCAAGCAGTTTCATCATTTGCACCGGAGAAGTACATAATATGATAACCGTATTGAGATTTAACAATAGCGGTATCACCTGCCGAACGGTTTTCAAAGCACCATGTGTTAAATGTGGAAACCATTTGACCCGGATAAACATCTTCATAAAGTCCGCCGTTGCTTGCAGAACCTGTGTCGGCTGAATTTTCAGTAGCAAGTTTTGCAAAGCTGTCTTCTGTTTTATCACCTGAATTAAACTGTGCAAGTAAATCTTCTGCGGTTTGTAATGCTGTTGCCCATTCTTCGTCTGTTGCATTTTGAGCGGAAGCAGAACTGTCGCTTGTATCAACAGGGCTTACAAGAATATGGCGAACATTTATTGTTTTAACATCTGAAAGAGTTGCAGGTGCAATAACATAAACAACGGATGTTGAATATTGATAAGAATCTCCTGCTTTTCTGTCTGCGCTGAAAATCCAATCAAGACCCGGATAAGAATCTTCTTCATCATCAGAATGAGAAGAACCGTCGCTATGGTCATGGTCTTCTGCAGTTGCAACAGCAAATCCACCGTTTTTAAGAGTTGCCTTTGTTGCATACAAATAAGTTGACGCAGCATCATCTGTATAGAAAGACTTATCAAAATCGCTTGTTGAATATTCTGCGCAAAGCTGGCTGAAGTTAGAACCGTCTGCATTAAGCTTGCTCTTAAATTCTTTTGCATTATCTTCGGAATCAGCTTCGAATATTCTTAAACTTACAGACTGAAGTTCATCAAGATGTTCATCTTTATACTTGTTAATATCGTCTGCTGTATATTCTCTTGCTTCAACATCTGTGCTTAAAGAAGACTGGTAGTTTTGAGCGATATATGCACGTGTTGCTTCACGACGATAAACGCTTTCCGTTACGCCCTTGCCCATTGCTTTTACAAGATAACCCGAAACAGTGTAGCCGTATTTATTTGCGGTTTCTTTGTACTTACTGATTGTATCGTCAAGTTCTGTTTTTTGGTCATCTGTAATTTCAGGTTCTTCACCGTTATTTGCCTTAACAGCCTCGTTATAATACATATAAGTGCTCTTAATAGAATCAAGAACTGTATTTTGCATATATTCAGCCCAAGTAATTACATTTCCGTCATCATCTGTAGTTGTTTGTTCTGAAAGTTTTTTATCAAAATCAACGTTAAGTTTAACGGAATCCAAATCAAGGCCGTATTGCTTATATGTTGACTGAGTATTTTGAAGATTGTTGTACAACATAGCGTAATAATAATTGTATGTTGAAACAGGAATATTAATTTTATCTCCGTCTTCGTTTTTAACTGTTACTGCGGTGATACCTGTGGTCCACTGCAAAGTAGAGTGAATAAAGCCCTTGCGAACTGTGCCGGTTGCAACATATGTAACAAGAAGAGCAACAACAATTACAACTGCAACAACTGATTTAATAACCTTTTTTGCATTTGCGGAAATGCCCTTTCTTGCCTTTTTAGGCTTTTTCTCTTTTGATTTTTTAGAGGAATCCTTTTCATCTGAAAGAGATGCTCCTGTAAGAATATCCTCACTTGAAGTTAAATCTTTTTTTGCCATTGTTTAATCATCCTTACAAAATTTGTAGTTTTACCAAGTTATTTTACACTAAAATTTAAAATAATACAAGTGTAAATTTAAACATTTTTAACAATTTACTGCTGAGTAGTTGCCTGTGTTGTTTGTGCAACAGTTGTTTGCTGTGTTGCCGTTGTTGTTTCGGCAGATTTTTGAGGTTCGGCAACCATTGTTTTCTTCATGCCGTTTTTCTTTTTAACGTTTGTTTCCTCAAGCATTTGGTTTTCTCTATCTTTAAGCAAATCTGTTTTAGCATTGTAATAGTAAATCGGTCCGTCATAAATGAAATACATAATATGATAGCCGTAATTGCTTTGAACAATACCTACATCGCCCGGCTGACGTGATTTATCGGTAGCCCAATTTTCAAATTCGGAAACCATTTGACCCAAGGTAATTCCCTCATACAAACCGCCGTAAATTCCGCTTGAACCTTTTGAAGTAGATTCTGTGTCGCCGCTGTATTCTTCTGCAAGTTCTGCAAAAGATTTTTCGGATTTATCGCCTGCGTTGAATTTATCAAGCACTTCATTTGCTTTATCTTTTGCGGCATTCCATTCTTCTTCCGTATATGTTTTATCCTGTGCTGATGTTGTTGAGTCGGTGCTATTATCAGTACTGTCTGCACTTTCAGGCATAATAAGGATATGCCTTACTGAATAAACCTCTGTGCTGTCAAGCTCTGCAGCGCCTGTTTTAAGAAGAATTGTGGCGTAACCCGAATCTTCATTTATTGAATAATTTGTGCTGCCTACGGCAGTATCATCGGAAAACAGCCAATCGCTGATTTCCGTGCCGTAATTATCCTCAACGGTTGTGCGTGATTCTGTTGCCTCAAGTGATTGAGAAAGAGTTTCAACAGCTTGGTCGGCAGAAGTGAAATAGCCATAACTGATATACTGCTGAATAAACTCATCGCAAGCTTCCGGCATAACTTTTTTCATTGAATCCAAATCTGTAATTTGCGAAGCATACTTTTTAACATTTTCAAGACTTTGAGCCTTTGTGGTTTCATCTGTAGTATCATAAGGTGTTTCAATAAATGCATATTTACAAGCCATATACTTTTCTTTATTATCGTTAAAATATGCTTCTATTTCATCATCGGTAGGCTTTTCGTCAATACTCATAGTATTATAATAACTGCTTGCAAGATAATACATTTTAAGGTACTTACGAAGTGTTGCAACGCCGCAATATTCACCGTAACTTTCCTGAATATATTTATCAACGCTTGTATCTGCACTTGAAGCATTTGCCTCAAGGCTTTCAATTTGAGTATCTATTGATGACTGTTGATCTTCCGTTAACTCTATACCTGCCTTTTCGGCTTTTTCATAATAAGCAACGATTACCTTAATTCTCTTAATTGCGTCCTGCTCAAACTTTTCAAGCCAAGTAATTTCGTTACCGTCGTCATCAGTAGTTGTTTGCTTTGAATAATCTTTACTCGTGTCCAAATTATTATAGCCGTAATTTGCGTACTGCTCATATTCATATACAACTGTTGCATAAAAATAATCATACATACCGACGGAAACGTTAGTATCGCCGATTTTAAGAGAAACGTTGCCCGGATTCATTTTTTCATTACTGTTTGGCACAGTATAATAACGAACGCCGAACACAACCAAAAGCGCAACAATAATTACACCTATGATTGAAGCAAAAATAATTTTAACCGGCTTCTTTTTTATTGTAATATTTTCGCCGTCGGATGTAACGGCTTTTTCCTTAACAACGGTTTTATCTGCATCTGCCATATCAACCTGAAATTCACCGTCAAGCTCCAAATTATCGTCAAGAGTAGGCGCAACGGCGTCAAACTGCCATTCCCTATCTTCCGTTTCTGTTTTTTCTTCAGAATCTTCCACATTATTTTCCTGCTGAGTAATATCATCGGAATTTAATGCCGGATTTTCATTTTGAGTTAAATTTTCGTTTAACTCATTTTCAAGCTTGTTGTCTTTTTCGCTCATAAACAACTCTCCTAACAAACAATAAAATACTAAAAAATTATACATTAAAATTACTGATTTTTCAACCTCTAATAATGTAAACGATTTATAAATCAAATGTTAACACAATAAATATATTGAAAAAAAGAAACTTTTGTAGTATTATGTAAAAGCAAATGAGGGATAATTTAATGAATAACAAACTTACTTTACTTAAAGCAAGGTACCGTGAAAACCCCGGTTGGTGCTGGCTTGAAGCTATTGTATTACTGTTTCCGATACTTCCCGAATACATAAGTCCTTTTTTACTTTTCATAGGTTTTATTGTGTTTAAAGTGCAATGGAGCAAAGAAGGCAGAAAGGCAAAAGTAGGAACTCTCGGAAAACTTGAAATAGCATTTATGACCATGGCGCTTGCCAGTGTTTTTTGGTCTGACACTAAATTAGACACTTTGGGAACAGCCGGTCTTTGGTGGGGAATGTTTCTTGTTCAGGTTATGATTTATAACTTAGCAAACACAAGAAAACGAATTGACCGAATTTTAAAACTTATTGTTTACGGCGGTGTGGCAAACGGAATTGTAGGAACAATTCAAATTTGCACCCACGTGCTTCATAAATTCGGATATATAGGCAAACAATTTGTTCTTATTACACCGTTTTATAAGAAAATGGACAAAGCGATTTACACTTGGTTGCCTTTTGAAATAAAAACAAACACTTTTTCCGACAGAGCAAGCGGATTTTTCTCTAACCCTAATTTACTGGCAACATATATGCTTTTTGCATACCCGATTTCAATTTATTTGTTTTTGGATGCCAAAACTAAAAAAGAAAAAAACATATACTTTATTTTCAACTTAATTATAACGGCGGGAATAAGTTCCACGTTAACAAGAGCAGGTTGCATTATTGCTTTGCTTGGCTGGATATTTATGTTTATTGTGCTGTTTAAAAGGCACCACAAAGAAATGCTTAAAGCAATAATACCTACAGTAGCAATTATTGTGCCGTCAATTCTTACAAGATACGGACTTATTTTTACAATCAAAAACACGGCGTCATCCGGTCCGTCTGTTCCAAACCCTAACGGAGCGGCGGCAAAAAAATCATCTGAAAACCACTTTATGATTTGGCGAAGTGTAATTGATTATGTAACCCACAATATTAAAGTTTTCATAGGCGGTTTGGGATTTGGCTGTGAAAGCACGGGTGCAATGCTTACAGCGTCTTACGAACTTCACAAGCCCCACGCCCACAATTTTATTTTTGAAATTTGGGCAGAGCTTGGCATAATAGGCGTAATAATGCTGTTTGTAATAATTTTATTAGCATTTGGAAAATTGTTGGAAATAAATGCAAAAAACGGAAAACAATTTGACCTTGTATTCAGTATATTTACAAGTTTAATGCTATTTCTTTTGTTTGGTTTAACAGATTTTGTTTTCAACTCGCCAAAACAAATAATTTTGTTTATGATGCTTATGGGACTGACACAGGCTGTAAGCCAATGCTATGAAAAAACGCTGATAAAAACAACAGACGATTTGTTTTATGTTACAGAACGAAGTTTTGAACATATGATAAAATTAGATAAATAAACGAATAAACAAAAACCACCGAGACATACTCGGTGGTTTTTATGCTTATATACAATTTTAAAAATTATCTGCCGTGGTCAAATGAACGAAGTTTAAATTTTGCTCCGCATTCGGCACAAAGTTTTCTTGAAGCTTCAATATCTTCTTTTGAAATAACATCAACAACGGTCATTCTTACATCCGCACCGCATGCAACACAGTCTTTTGTAAACTGAATAAGAGCCGGAAATGCCTTGCCGGGATAAATATTTCTTGTAATTTTATCGTACTTTTCAGATGTAGGGTCATTAAGAGAAACGGAAACTTTATCAAACACACTGCAAATTTCTTTAGCCGTAGACCTGCCGTTAATTAAATCGGAAAGTCCGTTAGTATTAACCCTAAGTTTAATGTTAGGATATTTTTCTTTCATATACTTCGCTGTTTTAATTAAGTTGTCAAATGCATTTGTAGGTTCGCCGTATCCGCAAAAAACAGCCTCATCAACATTTGAAAAATCATAGCCGTCAATAGCGTTTTTAATATCTTCAAATGTTGGCTCGGTATCATGCCACAAACGTTTAGCCTCGCCTACGGCATCGCCTTTTTCCCTGATACAGAAAGCACAGTTGCAAGGGCACTTATTTGTAATGTTAAAATATGTGCCGCCCTCAAGTGTATAAATAATATCTGCCACAATAATTCCTCCAATCAGGTATTGATTATTTACCACAAATAATATACAATAAAGGCGGCTTTAATTATATACACACTTTTAACTAAATTTTAAGGTACAGTTATGAGCAAATACAGCGAATTATACGATTATTTAAAAAATGAAATTGAAAACGGTCAAATAGATTTCGGCGAAAAATTACCTTCCGTAAGAAAAGCCGGAGAGATTTACAGAGTAAGCAGAACCACTGTTCAAAATGCATATTTTGCCCTTTCAGCCGACGGATACATTATAAGTGAACCGCAAAGCGGCTATTACGTTTCCTACAAAAAAAGAGAAGTTTCAAACGAGCATAAAAAAATTGCCGAAAAAGGCAAAATAAATTTTGACTTTACAACCGACACGGCGGACAAAAACAGTTTTGATTTTAATATTTGGAGAAGATATGTAAAAAGCGCATTACGACAAGATGAAAAGTTGCTTTCATACAGCCCGCCCCAAGGTGAAACGGAACTGCGGGAAGCTGTTGCAGATTATGTGCGTGAAAAAAGAAATGTTATGGCGTCTGCAGACAGAATTATAATTGGTGCCGGTGTGCAATCTCTTTTAAGCATTCTTTGTGTTTTAACGGAAAACAAAGGCACTGTATCATTTCCGGATAAAAGCTTTGTGCAAGGTGCAGAAACATTTAAGAATTACGGCTTTGACGTTCGTTACAGATACAAGGACGCAAATATTATTTATGTTACACCGTCAAAAATGTCAAGATGGGGCGACGTTATGCCGAACAAACGAAGAGTTGAACTTGTTTCATATTCCGCAAAAAACAACAGCCTTGTTATTGAAGACGATTATGAAAGCGATTTTTTGTACAACACAAAGCCAACCCCCTCATTACATGCACTTGCAGGGGGAAATAATGTTGTATATTTAGGCTCGTTTTCAAAACTGCTTTTGCCTTCTATTAGAATAAGCTTTATGGTACTAACGGAGGATTTGGCAAAAAAATTTAACGAAGAAAGCTATAAATACAGCCAGACGGCAAGCAAAACAGAGCAAATTGCGTTGGCAAAATTTATTAACGACGGCCATTTAAAAGCGCAAATAAAAAAGACACGGCGTTTTTATACGGCAAAAACAAAAATATTTGCCGAAAAATTAAAAGAGAACTTTCCAAAAGCACATATTGAAATAAGCGAAAACGCTTTGCAAATTATTATGGAAACAGAACTTATCAACGGCGAACCGAAATTCAAAGAAAACGGAATTAAGGTTTTTGTAGACAATTACGAAAACAACAAAATAAAACTGTGCTTTAATATAGGTTCTGTGGAAGAAAAAGATTTTGAAAATGCAATAAACGCCCTTAAAAAGTCAATATTTTAAAGAAAATTTGTTCTATAAGTCCTTAAATAGGGACTTAAGCCTATTTGGATATTGCAATTAAATTTTCATTTGTTAAAATGAACTTGTAACAAAAAACAAGGAGGTTTTTCGAATGAAAAAACATTTAATATCTGTAATAACAACAATATCTGCTCTTGGCATTGGCTTTTTTCTTATGGTAGTTCCTTTTCGTATTTTTACAATGCTTTCGGGAACACAAATGAGATTTTTACTTGCAGCTGAAATTATAACTTATTTTGCAATTCTTTTAATTGTAAGTTTTAAAAAAGAAGCGAAAAAAGACAAGGAAAAGAAAAACAGCGAATACTCCAAAAGGCATAATGAGCGAATTAACAGAAGAAACAATGAATTAAAAGGAATTAAAGTTTCAGATTTTGACTTGGTTGCTTAATTTACACACAAGCATTAAGCAAGCAAAACGGGTGCATTGCATTTTTTGTAATGTACCCGTTTTATTTTATTTTTGACACACAAAGTACAAACGGCGGATATATTATGCAAATGAAAGGGAGTGGCACAATGTTTTCAGTTTTAGTTGCAGATGATGAAAAAGGAATAAGAGAAAGTATTAGAGATTACCTTAAAGCAAAAGGATTTTTCGTTGAAACGGCCGTTGACGGGAAAGACGCTTTAAATAAGTTTGAAGAAAACGAATTTGATTTGGTAATTTTGGACATTATGATGCCCGTGCTAAACGGATTTGAAGTTTGCAAAATCACTAGAAAATCAAGCAACCTGCCCATTCTGTTTTTAACGGCAATGAGTGATGAAAAAGATTTTCTTAAAGGCTTTGAATACGGTTGTGATGATTACGTTGTTAAGCCGTTTCCCCTGTCTGTACTTTATCAAAAAGCAAATACGCTTATAAAACGCTGCAAAGGTATAGACAAGGAAAACAAAATAACCTGCTGCGGAATTACAATGGATTTAAACAACAAAAAAGTTTTTGTAAACGAAAAAGAAATTGTTCTTTCATCAAAAGATTTTAAAATTCTTTACTACTTGATTGAAAACAAAAACATTGTTTTAAACAGAGATTTGATTTTAACTTATGCCTGGGGCTATGATTTTGACGGAGATTTTCGTGTGGTAGACACTCACATCAAAAGAATCAGAAAAGCCCTTGGAGATAAATCAAGCTGTATTAAAACAATAATTAACACCGGCTACTCCTTTCAGGAGGTGTGATTATGACAAAAAAGAGCAAAGTTTTTACGTTTGTTACGGCAATAATTATTTTAATCTATTTCGGATTTGGAATTTTTATGTATTCAAACGAAAAAAAGCAAATACAAGAATTATTGTTTAATGACATTCAATCATTGGAATTTGAGCCCACATATGACCCGGATGATCCGCCGTATGAAAGCGCCGAACATTTTGCCGCAGAATTTACAAACATAACATATTTTCCGTCGAAAGTATATATTTATGACGAAAAAGGCAATTTTGTTATGAAGTCCCAAAGCGTTATATATTTTCATTTTGGAACACTTAATAAACCCTATTACTGTTTTTTAGACGAATATTTGACGCCGGAACTGAAACAACAAATAAAAGATGCAGAGGCAAAATACGGCAATTATTCAAATTTTCAGTTTAATTTAAAAGACGGCAAGGTTATACCCGTTAAGCTTGTTTACAAAGAATATGAACCTTACGCCAAAGATACGGCTGAGATTGTTTTTACAAATGAAATTCCCGAATACACCGTTAAACTGCCAAGCGATTATTTGCAGGTTACTTGGAATTTTATAAAAACCGAAAATGCCGATAATGACCTTGAATATGAAGACAATATTTTAAGTCAAATAAAAGCCGAAGACATTTCAAACGCAGACGAATACGACGTTAACAGCAACAGTGATGAAAAAACGGACGGCAGATACACCTACACGGCAAATAATTACTTCAGCACACGTGAAGGAAAAACATATGCGTATTATTCTTGCCTGTCTGTTTCAATTCAAAAATATGCACTTAATTCAGCAGAGTTTAAAACAAATATTAAAAGTTTAACGGCTGTGTTTGTTATTCTTGAAGCAATAGCCGTTGCGGTTACAAACGATTTACTGAAAAAACAGGAATTTAAAGAAGCACAATATGCTTTTTCCGGTGCAGCGGCGCACGAGCTGAAAACTCCCCTTGCAGTTATTCAAAACAGGTGTGAGCTTTTAATGGAAAATATTAACCCTGAAAATAAAAGTGATTATATTAAGTCAATATATGAAGAGTCAATTCGTATGAACAATCTTATAGGCAGCTTGCTTCAATACAACAAACTGAGCTCTACAAGCAAAATAAACAAAAAGCCTGTAAACCTTAATGAAACAGCGGAGGCAGAAATCAAAAAATATGCGCCGTCTGCATCAACCAAAGGAATTGTATTTAAAGAAGACTTTAATAAAGACTGTATAATTTACGGCGACGAAAAATTCATTGCCTTAGCGATTGACAATTACCTTTCTAATGCGGTTAAATTTGCAAATGAAAACACACAAATAACGGTAAGCATAAAGAAAGACGGCAAGCACATTAAATTTTCTGTTTTCAATTACGGCAAAAACATTAATAAAAACGAGCAAAAAAACATGTGGAAAATGCTTTATAAAGGTGATGAAAGCAGAAAAAATGCAAAGGATTCCGGCGGTATAGGATTGGCTGTTACGGCAAAAATACTTAAACTGCATAAATTTAAGTACGGATTTAAAAACAAAGCAAACGGTGTTGAATTTTACTTTGTGGCTAAACAGCAAAACGGATGATTTAAAAGCCAAACTTCAATTAAATAAAAAATAATAAAAACAGCGGTTTAGGGGTTTACCCTGCCGCTGTTTTTGTTGTATAATTAGTTTATAAAACATACTTTCAGCACTGTTTGGAGGAAGCAAAATGTACACTGCCAATGAAAACAGATATAATAATATGACATATAATTTTTGCGGTGAAAGCGGATTACAACTGCCTGCCATTTCAATAGGTTTATGGCAAAACTTCGGTATTAATGACGATTATGAAGTTATGAAAGATATTATACTTACCGCTTTTGACAACGGAATAACACATTTTGATTTAGCAAACAATTACGGACCCGAACCCGGCAGAGCGGAAATTAACTTTGGCAAAATATTCAAAGAAAATTTAAAGCCATATCGAGATGAACTTATTATAAGCTCAAAAGCAGGCTATGAAATGTGGAACGGTCCTTACGGCGGCAGAGGCGGTTCAAGAAAATATTTAACGGCGTCAATAGACCAAAGCCTTAAACGCACCGGTCTTGAATATTTTGATATATTTTATCACCACTGTATGACGCCGGAAACTCCGCTTAAAGAGACGGCATTATGCCTTGGTGATATAGTAAGACAGGGCAAAGCCCTTTATGTTGGTATAAGCAATTATGATGGACATACAATGCACAAAATGCACCACAGATGCGATGACTACAATGTGCCGTTTATAATAAACCAAAACAGATATTCAATTTTAGACAGAACAATTGAGCAAAATTCTTTAATATCCGAAGCAAAAAGCAAAAGAAAAGGAATTATAGCATTTTCTCCTCTTGCACAGGGTCTTCTTTCAGATAAATATGCAAACGGTATTCCCGAAAATTCAAGGCTTTACAACAACAAAGCTCTTGAAGAAAAATTAAACTACAATGAAAGCAAAGCATACCAAATTAAACAGCTTGCCGACATGGCGCACAAAAAAGGAATGACCCTTTCACAAATGGCTGTTAAATGGCTTTTATCAAAAAAAGGAATTACATCCGTACTTATCGGAGTACATTCAAAAGAACAGTTGCTTGAAAACTTAAAAGCCCTTGAATTTGAAGATTTAGCCGATGCCGACTTGATTCAAATTAACGGAATTACAGGAAATGTCTAACTAAGTTAAAAACAACTTAAATTTTTTAAATCAACGACTATAATTAACTCTGTAATTAATTATTCACACAGGAAAGAGGTAAAAAAATGGTTGCAGAAATAATTGCAATAGCAATATTTGTGCTTATGTTTGCGCTTATTATAATTGATAAAATTCCAAGGCATTGGATAACTTTGGGCTGCGGACTTGCAACAATAGTTATAGTTTTCGGTATATGCATGAAAAGCCCGCAGGCAATTATGGAAACGCTGAACATAAAAAGCATTTTCACCACCGAGTTTTGGCACACTTCGGGGCAAGGAAGCGAAAGCTCGGCAGGCATTAACTGGGCAACGATTATTTTCATTGCAGGTATGATGGTTATGGTTGAAGGTATGGCAAAAGCAGGATTTTTCCGCTGGCTGTGCCTTACTATTGCAAAAGCAGTTAAATATAAAGTTATGCCGATTTTAGTTACGTTTATGATTATGAGCGCACTGCTTTCAATGTTTATTGACAGTATTACGGTTATTCTTTTTCTTGCCGCAGTAACCGTAGAACTTTCACAATTATTAAAATTCAGCCCGGTACCTATGGTTTTGGCAGAAATATTCTGTGCAAACTTAGGAGGTTCGGCAACAATGTGCGGCGACCCGCCAAACATTATTATAGGCACGGCTCTCGGTTACAGCTTTGCAGACTTTTTAACAAACACAGGACTGATTGCCGGTCTTTCACTTATTGCGGTTGTTATATTCTTCTTTTTTGCATTCAAAAAAGAACTTACTGCAAACAGTAAAGAAAAAATTGACCCGACAACTTTTCCAAATCCAAAAGACGCTATTGAAAACAAGAAAGACTTTATTATCAGCACAATAATTTTTATTTGTGCCATTGTGCTTCTTGTAACACATGCACAAACAGGATTAACAGTTGCATTTATCGGCGTTGCAATAGCTGCAATTACATTAATCACTTCAATTAAAGACATTAAATTCATTCTTAAAAGAGTTGACTACAAAACTTTATTATTTTTCATAGGATTATTTATTGTTGTAGGCGGACTTGAGCAAACAGGCGTTCTTGAAGCCATTGCCGGATTTATTGAAAAAATTTGCGGCGGAAACATACTTGTTATGGTTCTTATTATTATGTGGATTTCGGCAGTTGCAAGTGCGTTTGTTGACAATATTCCATTTGCGGCAACAATGGTACCGGTTATTAAAAGCCTTGCGGCAACAACGCCGGGCGCAGGACTTGACGTGCTTGCCTATGCCCTTTCAATCGGTACCGATATAGGCGGAAGCGCAACGCCTATCGGTGCTTCGGCAAATGTTGTGGGTACCTCGGTTATTTCAAAAGCAGGTCACCCTGTTGGCTGGGGCAAATATTGTAAAACAGCAATTCCGGCAACTATGATTGTTTTGGTAATTGCAATGGCAGTTATTAAATTCAGATATTTCTAACCTTATTAAACAAAGGAGGTTATTAACATATGGAAAAACAACTTATTATTGCTTTGGCAAGAGAATACGGTTCAGGCGGCCGTGTTATTGCAAGTGAGCTTGCAAAGAAATACGGAATTAAACTTTACGACAGCAATTTAATTGAAATTGTTGCAAAAGAAAAAAACGGCAACTTTGAACAGTTTAAAAAATACGATGAAAAGGCAAGAAACATTTTTCTTTCCAGAACCGTAAACGATTTCAGCAATTCACCTGAAGACGTAATTGCGCAAATGCAATTTGATTATTTAAAAAAGCAAGCAGAAAACGGCGAATCATTTATAGTTTTAGGTCGTTGCGGAAGTTATGTTTTGCGTGATTACCCAAATCTTATAAGAATTTTCATTACCGGCGATATGCCGCAAAAAATTGAAAGAATTGCAGAAATTGAAAATTTGGATGAGCAAACAGCCGAAAAAGCTGTAATTAAATTCAACAAACGCAGAAAAGCATATCATAACTATTATTCAAAAGAAAAATGGGGCGATTCAAGATATTACGATTTAACAATAAACACCTCAAAAATAGGTTATAACAATACTGTTGATTTAATTGACCAATACGTTCAAAAAAGAATTAAATAAAAATTAAGAGGTTGCGACAGCAACCTCTTTTTTCTTTAAAAATACGGCAAGTGTAAAAACAAACGAAGCAACACTGCCTGCTGCCACACCCCACCACATTAAATTAAATTTTGAAAAAATAAAAATGAATACAACCGTAAATGCAATAAGAAATAAATTAATAACCAATGACTGATTTTTATTTGCCAAAGCCTGAAAATACGCCCCAACAATTAAAATAAACGGAATGAATAAAACAGACGGGCACAACATTTTTAATATATCACTGCCGTAGTTAATAATTGAAATATCTTTAGTAAAAATTTGCATTAACTTATTTGATAGCAAAAATGAAATTATAATTTCACACAATGCAACCAAATAACAAGCTGTAAACGCATACTTCATTACATTATTAACACGCTTAAAATTGCCTGCCGAACCGTTATAACCAACAATAGGTGCCAGTGCGGAAGTTACGGCAGTAAACGGAACAACTGCAAATTGAATAATTTTAGCAACATAAGCAAACGAAGCAATTAAGGCTGAATTACCCAAAGCAGACAAACGGTTATTTATTGCAAAAACTATTATTGACATTCCGCCTGCCTGAATTAAAACAGAAATTCCCAGCTGGAAAATATTTTTAACTGTTGAAAAATTAATTTTTGAAGGTTTAATTATTTGACAGCTTATTTGTGTAAAAAACAAAACACTCATTAAAAAACTTGTAAACTGACACATAACAGTTGCAAGCGCAACGCCGGTAACACCGATTTTAAGCACAAAAACAAAAATATAATCAAACAAAATATTTACAGCTGTAGGAACAAGCCAAATAAGCAAAGAATATTTCATTCTGCCCTCTGCCCTGATTATTGAGGAAAAGCCCGTTGAAAAAACATTGCCGGCAGCAATTATTAAAAAATACTGATTTGAATACTCCATTATTTCAGAAGTTGACCCAAACGCAATTAATATTTCCCTGGAAAATGCCAAACAAAAAACAGATACAACAAGAGTGGTGCAATAAAAAATCACCATTGCCGTAAATGTAACATTCCCTGCCTTCTTATATTCTTTTTTACCAAGATGTTTGGTTACAAAAACAGCGGCGCCGCCACCAACCATTTGGGCAAAGGCACCCTGAAGCATCATAAACGGATAAGCAACGGCAACACCTGCCATTGCTTTATCGCCAACGCCGTAACTGACAAAAAGGGCGTCTGTTAAATTATAAAAAGCAGAAAAAAGCAATGCCCAAAAAACGGTTATTGAATATTTAAAAAGCAATTTGCCAACGGGCATTTGTTCCATTTCCAAAATTTTATTTTCCATTTTCAAGCACCTTAAAAGCAGACTTATATGATATTTTATTTGAAAATGTATCTAAAATCCACCCTTGGGAAAAATGGGTAAAACGGTAATAACGCTCAACCTCTTGAATTAAGCCCATTAAGCCTTGTGCAAAAGCGTACCTGATTTTTGTTTCATCATTAATTTCAATTTTAACATTACTTAAAGTATTATGCAAATTAACGGATTTTTCTTTTTTCTCAATAGGCTGAACAAAATCTTCAAGACAAAGAAAATCAAAAACAGGGTCGCCCCAAAAACTGCGTTCAGGGTCTATTAATGTAAAAACAGCTCCGTTTTTTGTGTTTTTACAAATTAAATTTGCATCCCATAAATCATAATTTACGGCAGTACACGGTGCTTTTTCTAAAATATTTTTATACTTATCACAATAATTAAGCAATTTTTTACCGTTTTTACTCGGTTTGCCGAATTTATCGGCATCACTAAGCAAATTAACAATCATACTTCTTAGTGCTTCATACCAATTACTATACAAACCGTTTTGCACATAACCGAATTTTTCGCCTTGTATATTATGAAGTTTTGAAACGATTTCTACAGATTTTTTCAATTTTTCATCCTGTGGCAAATCAAGTTTATTTCTTGTTACACCGTCTATTTTTTCCATAATAAACCAATTTGCATCTACATATTTTTGAGTAAAATCACTGTAATAAATTTGGGGAACAGATATATCGGTATTTTTACTTATAACATCATACCAATAAAGTTCTGTTTTAAGCATGTTATCTTCATACTTCATAACAGGTAAATCTGTTTTAGGTGAAATTTTAAGAACGTATTCCTTATCGCCATCGCCCATTACTTCATAAACAGAATTAAACATACCCAAACCCAGCGGAGAAAAAGCGGAAATATTTTCGATTTTAGCCGAAGAAAACAATTTTTTTACAGTTTGAAAATCAAGCTTATATTTTGTTTTACTTTTCATTGTATTACCCCTTTCGCAAAAACAAGCACAAAACGAAATTCATTTTCTAAAGCAAATATAACACATACAAACAGCAAAGTATATCAAATTTCATATTTAATATTAAAAAGCCGAGATAAATTAAGCCAAAAATTTGACTTGCAAATAAGTATTTTGTAATATTAAATTGAGGTGGTAAAATGGATTTTAATGAACTTTTAAGTATAAAAATTATACCTAAAGATATTGCAAAATCGAAGCCAAAAGCACTGATTAACAATTTATATCATACCCCGTATAAAGATGAAATTCGCTTATTTTCCTGCATAAAACAAGGAGATTTAAAAAAACTGATTTTTGAAATGAAACAACTGGGTGTGCAAAATATTACAGTGGGTCAAATGTCAAAAAACGAATTACAACAACAAAAATATATGGCAGTAAGTTTTATTACTTTAGCCACACGCTATGCAATACAAGGCGGCGTTGAAGAAAATGACGCTTATAACTACTCTGACGAGTTTATATTAAAAATCGACTCAGCCAAAAGCAAAGCGAAAATTAACTCGCTTATAGTTGATGCAGCAATAGAACTGACAAATAAAGTAAGTTTAAGGCAAAAAAACTTTAACTATTCTCCCCATGTAAGAAAATGCGTGGCATATATTAACAAAAACCTGGATAAAAAAATAACCGTTTCCGACGTTGCCGAACACTGCAATCTTTCAAGCGATTACCTTTCCCACCTTTTCAAAACAGAAATGGGAGTTAATTTAAGCAATTATATAACCCATCAAAAATTAGAACTTTCGCAGGCATTGCTGTTTGAAGGATATGATAATGAAAAAATTTGCTATTTACTTGATTTTTCAAGCCAATCCCACTTTATTTCATTATTTAAAAAAGAATACGGAATGACGCCCGGAGAATTTTTAACAATGATAAAATAAAATTCTGCAATAAATAAAAACCCAAAGCTAATGCTTAGGGTTAATTTACTGTTATAAAAGTTTTTCCAATCCTTTTGTTGAATATTCTTTACCCTCACGTTTCTTTTTAAGTTCTGTCATAAGAGCGTTAAAACGTGTTTTTGTCATAGGATACATAACAACGGCAATAATTGAAACCGCCAAAAATGCCGCCGGAATAACAGTTGAAATATTTTCCATACCGTTAACAATTTTAGGGTCTGTTACCACTTTGATAAGTGCTTCAGAGCCGGCAACATCGGCAGATGAATCATAGCCGTAAGCGGAAAGCAACTGACCTGCCATTAAAATTCCGAAAGCAGAACCGAACTTTTGAATAATCTGTGGAAGAGCTGTGATTGTTGATTCCCTTCTTTTACCTGTTTTAAACTCATCAAGTTCCACAAGGTCGTAACCCATAGAATAAAACACGGTCCAGAACGTACCTGCTCCGATTCCCAAAAATACAGGGCTTACAATGCACATAAATCTAAAGCCGCCTATTTGAGCATCAAGACCGACTATTTTAAGTACAATTTCACCTACAAAAGTTATTAACAAGAATAAAATTGCGGCAAATCGCCTGTCTTTCTTTTCTGCAACCTTTTCAACAATGGGAACAACGATTGCCATTGAAATTACAAGAGATAAGATTACAAAAATAATTCCCTTATCATACTGCATACCAATGCAATCAATAACCATATAAGTTAAATTTGCCTGAATCATTGAAGAAGTAGCAAGGAAGAAGAAAACAAAGAAAAGAAAATATTTTGCAGGCTTTAATGCCAATATTTCGCCAAAAGCCTTTAAAGTATCTTTAATGCTGACCTTTTGAACCGGTGCACCCGGAACTGCCTTTTTAGGGCTGTAAACACCGTTAAGAGATTTACAGCAAACAAAGCCGAGAATAACTGCCAATATGCTGATAATAGCCGCAACAACAGCATAAGCGTTACTTTCGTATTTTTCGGTTAAAAGAACTGCCACGGTTGGAACAAGGGCAGGTAAAATATTGCCGAGTCCCACTGCCATTGCATTTAAAAGAGAAGACAAACTTCTAATTTGTGTTCTTTCATCATAATCCTCTGTAAGTTCGGCAACAACAGCATAATAAGGAATTGTATACATTGTGTAGAAAACCCAAATAGCCATTGAAATTACGGTGTAAAGTAAAATTTTTGCAATTTGAGAATTAAATCCGGCGCCGATACTCGTCCACGCAACAACAAAAATAATTGCAAGCGGAATTAAAGAACCCTTCATTATTTTTCTTTTGTCAACACTGGGACGGTCTGTATAATTTCCGATTAACGGGTCTGTTACAGCGTCCCAAGCAATGGAAACGAAAATAATTATTGAGCTGTATTTAGGTTGAATGCCTACAATTTCATTTAAGAAAGTTAAATAATATGTATAAAACATATTGTAAATTAACGATTCCGTAAAAATACCAAAGGCATAACCTGTTTTTTTCTTTTTGGTTAAAGCAGAATTTGCCATTTAACCACCTCCTAATAAATTTCATTTTAAACTCATTTAAAATAATAATCAAGAATTATTCAAAATATATGGAAATTTTTTATCTTATATGATAAAATTTATGCAGGAGTGATAAAAAATGAACAAAAACACAAGAAAAAAACAATTATCATACATAATATTTATTGTTATCTATTTTCTGTTTTTCGGAGCGCTGCTGGCAGTGGGCAGCGTTTACGATTTAGAAATAGAAAAGAATTTATTTAATCCCCAAAACTCATTTGCAAAGTTTTTTGAAATTTGGGGAGAAGTACCGCGCTTTGCAATGTGGGCACCTGCTGCAACAGTGCTTTTATTTACAAGGCATAATTTGGCTGACTGCCTTGAAATAATACATAAGATTTTGCCGTTTATTCCCTGTTTAAGCGAGGAAGCAAAAACTAAAAAGCCATACATTGTTTTAAACAAGATTGTAAATATTGTTGAAATTATCGGTTTCACTGTGCTTGCAATTTTAGGATGGGACAAGGTTATAAGAAACGTTGGCAAATACTATGTTGATTTAAGCAAAGGCATTTGGTATTTGATTTCCGCTGTTGTTGCACTTATTGTTTTTGCAATATTTACAAAAATACCAAAAAGGATTCTTAACAAATTAGAGCCGCTTGCTTTGGCAGGAATACTTATGGGTATTTTATTTATGTTTGAAGCACCTATTAAAAGCATTGCAAACAGAGCAAGATTTCGTGAAATTGTGGCTTATTCAGCCGGAATTGAAGACCCAAAAAGCATTGCTATAAACAGTTCTTTAATTGACAGGGCAAATTTTGATTACTATACAAACTGGTATCAAAAGGGCTTTGGCGGCGAGGTCATTAACAGTTTTAAACTTGAGGGCACAAGCTGCCCCAGCGGTCATGTTATAAGCGGTTGTTTTATATTTTTAAGTGCAGTTTTTTGCAACACTTTTAAAAAGCTGAAAAAATTAACAATTCCTGCTTGTATTGTAAGTTTTGTATATGTTGGCACATTGGGCTTTACAAGAATATTAAGAGGCGCACACTTTTTAAGCGATATTGCTTTAGGCGCAATGGTAGGCATGATTTTCTTTCTTATTACCGTTGGAATTTTAAAACTTTTTTACAGGAAAAGCATATTGCCCACAAGAGATATTTAATAATTTAAGCAAAGAAAAAGAGGATGAATATGGAACAAACCACGGCAATACTTATTCCATGTTACAATGAAGAACCCACAATAGAAAAAGTTATTAATGATTTTAAGCACTGTTTTCCTAATGCAGAAATATATGTTTACGACAATAATTCCACAGATAAAACTGCGGAAATTGCGACCGCCTGCGGTGCAACGGTAAGGCACGAATACAGGCAGGGAAAAGGAAATGTTGTGCGCACAATGTTTAGAGATATTGAAGCCGATTGCTACATAATTGTTGACGGCGACGATACATATAACTGTGAAGATATGATTAAACTTCAAGATGCGGTTTTATCAGGCAAAGCCGATATGGCTATAGGCGACAGACTGTCATCCACATATTTTGAAGAAAACAAACGAAGATTTCACAACTTTGGCAATGTGCTTGTAAGAAATCTTATTAACACAATTTACCATTCAAACATTAACGATATAATGACGGGAGCAAGGGCATTCAGCAGGGATTTTGTAAAAACATTTCCTATTATGTCTAAAAAATTTGAAATTGAAACGGAAATGACTGTTTTTGCCCTTGACAATAATTTTAAAATATATGAAACCCCCATAGGTTACAGGGACAGACCCGAAGGCAGTGAAAGCAAATTAAACACTTACAAAGACGGCTTAAGTGTATTAAACACAATAAGCAGACTTTTTAAAGACACAAAGCCGTTTTTATTTTTTACAGTACTTTCGGCAATTTTCTTTATACTGTCGTTAATTTTATTTATACCTGTTTTTACCGAATACTTAAAAACAGGACTTGTTCCAAGATTCCCCACCCTTATAGTTTCTGTAGGTTTTATGATGTTCGGTCTTGTTTCGTTTAATTCGGGAATCACACTTTCCGTTTTGAAAAAACAAGAAAGAGAAAACATTGAACACCACCTAACCACCATAAGAATATTAGAGGGAAAAAAGAATGGAAAATAAAAAACATATAAATATGTACAATGCAATAAAAAAATTATTGCTTGCGTTGCCGTTTATTCTTGTAATAGGTGTAAGCAGGCAATGGGATAACGACACATATTGGATTGTTAAAACAGGCGAACACATTGTGAACAACGGAATTCCCACTAAAGATTTTTTAACAATGCACACAAATATGGATTTAGTTGTACAACAATGGCTTTCTGACGTAATATTTTACAAATTGTATGCTTGGTTTGGCGTTGCGGGACCTATAATTTTAGCGTCTGTAATGTATATAATTATTCTGTTGCTGATTTACAAACTGCACAATTTGCTTAACACAGGCAAATTAATGCAAGCAATTTCAGCGACTTGTTCTGCCGTTATTTTATTTTCATTTGCAGTAACAAGGCCGCAAATATTTTCATATGCTATTATTTTAACCGAAATAATTTGTCTTGAAAGTTTTGTTAAAAACGGCAAGTGGCAATATTTAATTCCGTTGCCTTTTTTGGCAGTGCTTGAAGTTAATTTACACGCATCAATGTTTACAATGCTGTTTATAATAATGATGCCTTACATTGCAAACTCATTGCCGTTAAAAATCAAAGGCAAAATCATTTCATGCTGTAAATTATTGCCGTTAATTATTACAGCGGCAGCAATGATTGTTGGAGGATTTTTGACTCCTTACGGAATTAAGGGAATGAGCTTTATTTTTACAACATCTATCGGTGACAAAGTTAATTCCGATATATCGGAGCTTGAACCCATAACATTATCAAAAGATAACTTATTATTTTTAATTGCAATAATATTTGTTATAGTCTGCTACTGTATTTACTTAAAAAAATCAAAAAGCGCCGCACCGCTAAGGTATCATTTGCTTATAATAGGCACCCTTATTATGGCGCTGGCATACAAAAAGCTTTTTCCTTATTTTTTAATTGCAGGAGTAACAACAGCATCATCTTTAATACAAAACTACAAAATACCTATTAGAGAAAAATTTAAAGATAAAAAATTTAGCCGTGTAATAGGCAGTGAAATATTTATTGCAATAATAGTTATTTTTACCGTGGCAATAACAGTAACCCATTATTCGTTTATAAATTCCGATAATATTGTTAATGACCAAACAGAAAAGGAATACATTGAAAAATTTGACAGTGCACTTTCTGTACTTAACAATGAAGATAAAAACACCATGGTGCTTTACAACGGCTTTAACACCGGCGCATATTTGGAATTTAACGATTACACAACATACATTGACCCAAGAGCAGATTCGTTTGTAATTGAAGCGAACCATGATTTTGACTACTTAACGGAATATACAAATTTTAAAAACGGAACATTATATTACAAAAACTTTGCAAAAAAGTATAACTTTACCCATTTTTTCATTGATAAAGGCACTGAATCCGCCGTATACACATTATTGAAAAACGACGGCGATTATACGCTATTATATGAAAATGACGAATTTGCAATATTTAAAACAATCAGATAGAAAAATCCCCTCGCCTTAATTTGGGCGAGGGGTATTTTTATGCCGTTGTTTTCATTGACAGCTTTAACTTATCGGCAATCATTGCAACAAATTCACTGTTTGTAGACTTGCCTCTTTGCGACTGAATTGTGTAGCCGAAATAAGACGAAAGAACATCTACATCGCCTCTGTCCCAAGCGACCTCAATAGCATGGCGAATGGCACGCTCTACTCGTGACGGTGTTGTATTATACATTTTAGCAACGGTAGGATACAATATTTTAGTTACGGAGCCCAACATTTGCGGGTCATTTACAGATAATTTAATTGCCGTTCTTAAATACTGATAACCTTTAATATGTGCAGGCACACCGATTTGACGCATTATATCGGATATAACAACATCAATATCATAATTTGCCAAAGAAGAATTTTTTGATTTATTTCTTTTCCAGCTTGAAAGCTTTTCAATTCGTTTGGCAACAGATTCCGGTGCAACAGGCTTTATAAAGTAATAATCAGCACCGGCCGAAATAATTTGCTCTTCAAACTGTGAATTATCAACAGCCGAAACAACAAGTGTAATAGGCTTTTCGGAAAGCGAATCATTAATATGCTCTAAAACATCAACGCCGTCTGCATTTGCCATAAACACATCCATAAGCACAGCGTCAAAATGTTGAGTTTCAAGAATGGAAATCACCTTTGTGCCGTCCTTTTTACAAAGAAAAACTTCAAAATCTTTCTTTTCAAGTTCTTTTTTGCAATCCTTTGAAAACTGCGTTGCATCGTCTGCAATAAGTACTTTAAGTTTACTGTTCATAATTTTACCCCCATAAAATATATCTGTGATTGATGTTCACATAATAACACATAAACCAAAATAATGCAATAGTTTTTTCCAAATTTATGTGATATTTTTTCACTTATATTTACAACAGATAAAATATGACAATGTTTTCAACCAAAAATCAACTTAAAAAATCAAATTTACCGCTAAACAGATTAAAAAGCCTGCCGTTAGCGGCGTAACAACGCTTAATACCGTCCATTTTAACGATTTTGTTTCCTTCCAAACTGTAAGCAATGTAGTTGAGCACGGCCAATGAAACATTGAAAACAAACACGTACAAACTGCCGTTTGAACGGTCCAACCATTATTTACAAGTATTTCTTTAAGAGATGACAAAGATGAATAATCGCCTAACTGCCCTGACGACAAATATGCCATTAAAATTACGGGAATTACTATTTCATTTGCGGGAAAGCCCAATATGAACCCTAAAAGTATGACGCCGTCAAGCCCTATGAACTTACCTATCGGATTTAAAAAATCGGATATATGATTAAGAAGCGAGGCATTACCTAGCGTAATATTTGCAAGCGCCCAAATAATTAAACCGGCAGGCGCCGCAACAATAACGGCACGAAGTAAAACAAACAATATTTTTTCTTTTAATGTTTGAATTATAATTTTAATAAAATCCGGCTTTCTGTATGGCGGAAGTTCCAAAACAAAAGATGACGGTTTGCCTTTTAAAACCGTTTTTGTAAGAATATTTGAAGAAAGCAGCGTAACAAGCATTGAAATTGCAATAAAACACAAAAGCAAAACTGCACCTGCAAATGTGTTTTTTGTAAAAAACATTGAGATTACTGCAATTAAAAGCGGGAATCTACCGTTACAGGGTGAAAGTGAATTGGTTATTATTGCAATAAGCCGTTCACGTGGAGAATCTATAATTCTGGCACCTGTTACACCCACAGCATTGCACCCATAGCCCATACAAGTGGTAAGTGCCTGTTTTCCGCAGGCACCGCAGGATTTAAAACAGGGGTCCAAATTAAAAGCAATGCGTGGCAATACGCCAAAATCCTCAAGCAAGGCAAATAAGGGGAAAAATACAGCCATAGGAGGCAACATTACAGCTACAACCCAAAGCAAAACCTTTAAAACGCCGTTAACAACCAAATCGGCAAACACAATCGGCAATGAAGCATTAATCATAGTGTTATAAAGAAACGACTCAAAATCATCAAACAGCTGCTTTAATATTTCAGAGGGATAATTAGAACCTACTATTGTTAACCACAAAACAACGGCAAAAATAACAGCCATTGAAATAACGGAGGTTACCTTGCCCATTAATATTTTATCAAGAATTTTCTCTCGTTTTTCTTTTTTTGAAGGTGCTTTTTTTACGCAAGTGCAATAAATTCTTTTAGATTTTTGAAACACACTTAATGTTACGGCACGTGAAAAATTATCGCCGTTCATATTATAACGTTCGAGAACGGATTGAGCTTTTAAATAAGCGTTTAACTGCTTTTGCTCATCAGGCTGAATGCCCGTTTCCAAATATCTTATTGATTTATAACGAGATATACCGGCTTTTTCCATTATACGCAACGACTGCTCAACAGGACTTACATATGTAACCTTATTAACAGATGGTTTTAAAGCGCCGGTAACAATTAAATGAACCTGTTCAAGCAAATTATTAATTCCTCTGCCGCTTCGTGCCGTGGCTTTTACAACAGGCGCACCAAGCATTTGCGAAAGCGTTTCCGTATTAATGTCTATATTCCTTTTTTCGGCTTCATCACATAAATTTAAAAGAAATACAATATTATCTGTTACTTCCGCTATTTGCAAAGCCAAATTAATATTACGCTCAAGATTTGTAGCGTCAAGCACACAAACAAGGCAATCGTAATTTAATGATTCAATATAATCTCTTGTTACCTCTTCTTCCTTTGAAGAGGCAACAAGGCTGTAAGAACCGGGCAAATCCACAAGTTCATAATCGTTATACTTATAATAATAATTACCCTTTGCCAAATCCACAGTTTTTCCCGTCCAATTACCCGTGTGCTGATTACTGCCTGTTATTTCATTAAAAACAGTGCTTTTGCCAACATTAGGGTTACCTGCAAGAACAACTTTTCGATTATTTTTCATAAAATAACACCCACCATTTGAGCATCAGGTTTTCTTAACGCAATTATTGAACCGTCTATGCGATAGGCAATCGGCGAACCCAACGGATTTCTGAAAACGCAACAAACATTATTACCTTTTACAAATCCCATATCAAAAAGCCGCCTTTTTATAAGGCAGGCGCTGTCTACTTCGGAAATAATACCCTTTTGATTAACGCACATATCTGCAAGAGTCAAGATTACATCACCTCCGAATATTCTATGAAAAAATAATATGATTAGTGAAAGTAAATTAATAATTTTATACTCTTGACTTTTGCCGTATTTACTTTAAAATATTAATTGTAAATATTTATAAAAAGAAGGTATATATATGGGTTCTCAATTCATTATGCCCGGAAAAATCGTTTACGGCGAAGGCGCACTTGAAAATGCAAAGCCGCTTTTAAGCGATTTCGGCAAAAAAGCTTTAATTGTTACAGACAGTTTTATGGTTAAATTCGGCAATGTAAAATTGGTTACAGACATACTTGACGAATTAAAAACCGATTATGCCGTTTATGACGGAATTAATTCCGAGCCGACAAATATTTTAATTGACAAGGGAATTGAAATTTATAAAAAAGAAAATTGTGATTTTCTTATAGCAATAGGCGGCGGTTCACCTATTGACGCTATGAAGGCAATAGGCGCTGTTATTACAAACGGCGGTTCGATTAACGATTATTACGGCAAGGTTATTACCGTTCCCACACCGCCGATGGTTGCAGTTCCCACAACAAGCGGAACAGGTTCTGAAGCAACACAATTTACAATTATTACAAACACGGAAAAAGACATTAAAATGCTTTTAAAAGGCCCTGTATTAATGCCCGATTTAGCAATAGATGACCCTGCGTTTACTATGACTGCTCCCCCTTCAATTACGGCGGCAACAGGACTTGACGCACTTTGCCATGCAACAGAAGCATACACATCAAGAAAGGCACAACCTTTAACAGATGATTTGGCAATCAGTGCTACAAAAAGAATTTTTAAAAATTTACCTGTTGTATTTAAAGAACCTAAAAATGTGCAGGCAAGAGCTGAAATGAGCCTTGCTGCTCTTGAAGCCGGCGTTGCATTTAACAATGCATCCGTTACAATTATTCACGGTATGAGCAGACCTATCGGCGCACTTTTCCATGTGCCGCACGGAATTTCAAACGCAATGCTTTTAAGCGAATGTTACAGTTTTGCCATTGACGGTGCATATAACAGATTTGCCGATTTAGGCAGAGCCATAGAAGTTGCCGCACCTGAAGATGACGATAAAACAGCGGCTGAAAAATTCCTTAACGCCTGCAAAGAAATTTGCAAAACCTGCGAAATTCCAACTTTGGAAGAATACGGAATTGACAAAAACAAATTTTTTGAAGTTATGGACAAAATGGCAGACGACGCACTTGCATCAGGTTCACCTGCCAACACAATTAAAGAAGTTTCAAAAGAAGACATTTTAACAATTTATAAAAATCTTTGGAAATAAAAATATAGAAAAACATCCGTTCTTAAAATAAGAACGGATGTTTTTGTTTTTAGTTATTATAATTTTCCAAAAAAGAATGTTTAACACCTTTTTGCTTATAACCCACAACAGTATCTAAATTAACATTTTCAACACTTTTGAAAATATTGCTTTCAACCTGAGGGTTAATTTTTGCTAAATCGGCAATTAAATTTTTAACTTCCTGACGCTTTGACGCATTATCCGGATTACATGAGGTGCAAGTATCTGTAAACTTACAGGCACACTGAATAAAATGCAAATCATTATAATCACGCCAATGCTTTATTTCACTTTCACGAATTAAATACATGGGTCTTATTAATTCCATACCTTCAAAATTTGTGCTGTGCAATTTAGGCATCATTGTTTGCACTTGACCGCCGTAAAGCATACCCATTAAAACAGTTTCTATAACATCATCATAATGGTGACCGAGAGCGATTTTGTTGCAGCCCAATTCCTTTGCCTTATTATACAAATAACCCCTTCTCATACGGGCGCAAATATAACAAGGTGATTTTTCAATATGAAGCACGGATTCAAAAATATTTGATTCAAAAACCGTTATAGGCACATTAAGCATTTTTGCGTTTTTTTCAATAATAGCTCTGTTTTCCGGGCTGTAACCGGGGTCCATAACAAGAAAAACAAGTTCAAAATTAAATTTATTGTGACGTTTTAGTTCTTGAAAAAGTTTTGCCATCAACATAGAATCCTTGCCACCTGAAATACAAACGGCAATTTTATCATTTTCCTGAATTAAATCATATTCATTAAGTGCCGCAGTAAACTTGCTCCAAATACTTTTGTGGAATTTTTTATTTATACTTCTTTCCACATCTTTTGCTTTTTGAGAATCTGTTTGTAGCTTGGCAAGCATATAGCCGTAATAACCCTCTTTAAGATTGGCGGCATTAAAGCCTTTGCTTCTTAAATTTTCGGCTACACCGTCGCTGATAATGCCGCTTTTGCAACAAATAACAAGCAACTTATCTTTAGGCAATGAATCCAAACTTTCATCAATTTTTGCCTGGGGAATATTAATTGCACCGTTTATTGTGCCGTATGCAAACGCAATTTCGTCTCTTATATCAACAACAAGATATTCGTTATTTTTTAAATCAAGTAATTCGTTAACTGTAATTTCTTCAATCATTTTCCGTATCCTATTAAATCCTTAACTACTTCGCCGGCTATAATTAAGCCAACCGTTGACGGCACAAACGCTGTACTTCCCGGAACAGAACGCCTTTGAGTACACTTTCTTGCCGTGCCCGGAGGGCAAATACAATGAGCCTTGCAACTGATTGCCATATCTTCAACCGGCTTAATCGGCTGCTCCTTTGAATAAACAACTTTAAGTTTTTTTACTCCCCTTTTTTTCAATTCACGGCGCATAACCTTTGCAAGGGGGCAAACGGAAGTTTTATAAATATCTGCAACTTCAAACAAAGAAGGTTCCATTTTATTGCCTGCGCCCATTGAACTGATTATAGGCGTATTACTTGCCTGCGCCTGCATAACAAGCGCAATTTTACCTGTTACGGTATCTATTGCATCCACAACATAATCATACTGTGAAAAATCAAATTTTTCGGCAGTTTCCGGGCTGTAAAACATTTGGTGTTTATTTACAATACAATCGGGATTAATTTGTTTTATTCTTTCCTCGGCTACATCCACCTTATATTTACCCACAGTTGCACGGGTGGCAAAAATTTGCCTGTTAATATTTGTTAAGCAAACCTTATCATCATCAATAATATCTATTGTTCCCACGCCCGACCTAACAAGCGCCTCTACAGTATAGCCGCCTACACCGCCTACGCCGAAAACAGCAACACGTGCTTGAGCAAGAGTTTTCATAGAGTCATTACCCAAAAGTAATTCTGTTCTTGAAAATTGATTTAACATTTACATCCCTCTTAACACAAAAGTTTTTATCTAAATTACTCAGGCAAATATTATACTACTGTTTTAGTAGGTTTAGCAAGAGGAATTATTACTATAATTAAAATTCCGACTTTTCAATTAATAAAGCAAGTATACACCAAATACCGTTAAGTTGCAATAAATTTGCCGATAACAGCATTTATTTCCGATTTTTGTATTTAAAGTTCCGTATTATAAATTTTTTAACGAATAAATTTAATATATAATTATAAGTAAACAACACATTAAGAAAGGGTTTATATATGAAAAGAAAAATTAAAGCGGCTATAAAAGGCTTGTAACTCATCAACGCTGTTGACAATTACAGTTTCTTTTTTCAAATCCGTATCCATAATCACAACCAACCAATCATATTTTCGTTGATTCCTGTTTCTTCAAGAAACCTTTGTTTGTTTATGTAATAATTCCACCTGCCGTTATGAAAAACAGCACAGCCGAAATTAAAACGCTTATTTTGCAACCCACACCGAATGAAAGAAGGGTTCTTGTGCATAAGCTTTGCCGCTTCTTCAACCTTCAAAGTGTCGGTATTCTCATAAGTAACACTGTTGATATCCATTATCATCACTTCCTTTCTATTAACCTTTTGACAAATTTAACCACACTTGATATACTCACCTTGAAAGGAAGTATATAAAATGAACGAATTAAAATGGGATTTGTCAATTACAATTTCTGCTATTATTGCGGTAGCTGCTATTATTTCCCCTATTCTTACCGCTGTGATCAATAATGTTCATCAAAGAAATATGAAAAAGTTAGAACTTAAAGAAAAGCACTATAGTCAAACTGCTTCATATCAAAAAGAAATCTTTGAAAACTATTTAAGAAAAACGGGAAAATATATCGGTTGCGCATTTGCAATCACCAGTGCTGCAATGGAATATGATGAAGCCTACCTTGCCGCTTTCTTATATGCACCAAGCGACTTACAAATGTTGATGAAAAATGCCAATGATGCTATTCGCTCTGAAAAAGTTCCACAAGCACTTTCTGCATTTGAAGAACTCATTCCCAAAATACAAGAACACATACAAAACTTGTAAAAGCAACCAATACAATAAACACATATATTACATACAGTCTGAAACATTCAGGCTGTATTTTTTTCATGAGTAAACAGCAAATAATTGAAATCACCCAAACAATAACTATTTTAAAAATAAAACTTATTCACTCCCTTTCATTGATTTTTTAATATTCCACTTTCAGTGACATTAGTAATTAAAAAAAATAAACCCTACGCTTCTATTGAAATAATTTGCGATTTTTTCTTTAATTTCATCGCGCGGAATTCGCAGCCCCGATTCATACTTGCAATACGAAGATGTACTTATTCCGATATCGTTTGCCACCTTTTCGGGACTATACCCTAAGTTTTCTCTAAGAGATTTAATTTTTTGCCCCGCCTTAAACATATCAAACACTTTAATCACCGCCTTTCCTTTTCTGCTCACTCTAAGTGACAAATATACTATAACACACATTTTTGCACTTGTCAACACTTTTAGTGACAAAAAATCGTTGACTTTTAACACTTTTAGTGATATATTATATTTACATTGAAAGAGGGCGAAGTTTTGATAAAATATACAAATAATTTTTCTGAAAATTTAAAAATGTTAAGAAAATATAAAAACCTTTCGCAAGACAAACTTGCAGAAGAATTAAATTTATCGCGTTCACTTATCGGAATGTGGGAATCCGGACAAAGAAAGCCAAGCTATGAAACATTGGAATTGATTGCCGATTTTTTCAATGTAAGGCTTGATGATCTATCAGGAAGAAATGTTAATAACGGTAATAAACTAAATAAAATTTCAAACATATTACCATTACCCCAAACAAATAAGAAACCAAGACTTGGTGTAATTGCTTGCGGCGAACCAATCTTGGCTGAAGAAAATATTGATGATTATGATGAAGTGCCGGAAGATATCAAATGCGATTTCACTTTGCTTTGCAAAGGCGACAGCATGATAAATGCACGAATCAATGATGGTGATATTGTTTACATAAGACAACAAGACGAAGTTAACAACGGTGAAATTGCAGCTTGCCTTGTTGACGGTGAATTTGAAACAGAAGCAACACTAAAGCGCTACTTTAGATATGATGATAAAATCGTTCTTCTGGCAGAAAATCCAAAATACCCACCGTTCGTTTATGTTAATGAAGAAATGAACAAAGTTCGTATTATCGGTAAGGCCGTAGGCTTCACAAGTGTATTATAATTTGGGGTATTAAAACATGGCAAGTTTCGCAGAACGATTACAACAAGCACTTCAAGCTAAAGGAATGTCAGCAGCTCAGCTATCAAGAGAATTAAACATCGATGAAGGAACCATATCCAACTATAAAAAAGGAAAGTATGAACCAAAACAACGCAGAACACAAGCAATTGCAAATGTTTTAAATGTTTCTGTCGATTGGTTAATGGGTTACGATGTTGAATCAACGCACTATTCCGACAAGACCGAAAATTCAAAAGAAGCATGCAAAGATGATTTTTCAAACAATTTAAAAATGTTAAGAAAATATAAAAACCTTTCGCAAGACAAACTTGCAGAAGAATTAAATTTATCGCGTTCACTTATCGGAATGTGGGAATCCGGGCAAAGAAAACCAAGCTACGAAACATTAAAATTACTTGCGGATTATTTTGATGTAAGTTTAGATAATTTATGCGGTAATATTAAAACAAATTCTGTAGGCCAACAAATTAAAAATTTACGATTAAAAAACAAACTTACACAAGAAGAGTTTGGCTATTCAATCGCACCCGCTGAAGATGCACTGGACAAAAGACGAAATCTCATTGAATTAGTCAAAAATCTTGACGATAATCAATGCGAACTTTTAGAAAATTTGATTAACCAATTTCTTTTAAACAAGAATCAATAAATTTATCAAAAATGTAAGAAACTACCCTATTAAAGTTACACATCGGTTACACATCTTTTGATACACCTGTAACCGTTGTAAGCGTAGTATTTATGCGGCTTTTCGGGCTTCTGTTACAGATGTTACAGATGTTTCTTTTCTTCAATAATTTGTAAAATTACATAGTGAATTTTTGATATATCCCTAAAAATTAAAATATATAGAAAAGATGTGTAACATCTGTAACCTTTTCTTAAAAAATGGCTTAACCGTGCGATTTTTTAAGGTTACACATCTATTTTATAGGAAAGGAAAAATCAACAATTATGGGAATTTTAAAGAATTTTTTAAAAAATTTGGTGGGTAAAGAGCAACGAACAACTACGAATCAACCCATTCCACCTGTAAAACCAACTATTGTAGATGAACATTTAGACGAAAATGGAAATGTACCCGTAAGTTGGCTGATTGCCCATTCTGACATAAAAGAAATGGATTGAATCAGATGCTTATGATAAATTATCCGACAGTGCAAAGAAAGGCTACAAATCAGCCTATAAGAAGTATTCAACATTACACAACAAACCTTTCATCAACATCAAAATAGCCGATTTACAGCGCTGTATAAACGATAATACAAGCGGTTATGTTTCTAACAGAGAAATGAAGAATCTTGCAAGCAAGCTTTATCAATACTGCATGCTTTTTGAAATTATAAGAGAAAATAAAGCAGTCTTGCTTGATGTTGGGGCACCGTCTGCAACTAAAAATGAAAAAGTTCCTTATTCCGATGAAGAAATAGATATTCTTTGGAAGCATACCGATAATGATATTGTTAAGCTTATACTTATATACATTTATACCGGTGTAAGATGTAACGAATTGCTTCATCTTGAAAAACAGCATTTACATCTTGACGAACAGTATTTTGAAGTAATCAAAAGTAAAACTAAATCAGGTATACGGCTTGTACCCATTGCGGATGTTATTATACCTTTCTTTAAATACTTTACAAATAAATCATCCTCTAAATGGGTTTTCACAAGTGAAAAAGGTAGCAGGCTTACTGATGATTGGTATAGAAGGTTGCAATCCAATGTTCTTAATACATTAGGTATGAAACACACCACCCACGAAGCAAGGCATACTTGCATAACTCAAATGACGGTTCATAATGTTAATTCATCTGTCATTAAAGAAATTGTGGTGCATAAATCTGCACAATCCTTCACAGAAAGAGTATATACCCATGTGTATATGAAAACAAAAATTGATGCAGTAAATAGAATACATACAGATGTAAAGGGCTGATGTTTTATCAGCCCTTTTCTTTAAAAATATTTGTTACCTACTCGTTACCTACTTGTTACCTACCTTATGATTTTATGCGGTTTTGCATAGCCTTAAAAACATAGAAAATACCCGCAAAACAAGGTGTTAAGCGGGTATTTAATATTTGGAGCTACTGGTCGGACTCGAACCGACGGCCTGCGCATTACGAATGCGCTGCTCTACCAACTGAGCCACAGTAGCATTTATTCGATTTTTCGCTTACTTTGAGTCTAAATAGGCGAACAACCTTCCATTTACGAATGATCTGCTCTACCAACTGAGCCATATCAGCAAGGTGAAGATATTATATAACAAAAAAGCGTTTTGGTCAATAGACTAAACACTTTTTTAAATATGTTTTACAACAACTCATTTAGCTTTTGAAACACAAACTTGACGGAAGCATTTCTGACATTATTTCTGCCCAATGCACCAAACTGCTTTGTATAAGTTTCAATTTTGCCGTTTACATAAAAACCAAAGCACACCATACCAACAGGCTTTTTTGCCGTTCCGCCGCCCGGTCCCGCAACGCCGGTTACTCCAACCCCCACCTGTGATCCGGCAAATTTTGCAACGCCTGCGCACATTTGAGCTGCCACTTCTTCCGATACAACGCCAAATTCATTTATTATTTTTTCCTCAACACCAAGGTGTTTTATTTTAGCCTCATTGGCATAAGTAGTTAAAGAAACGTCCAAAACTCTTGAAGCATCTGCAATTCCCACAAGCGTTGCGCAACACAAGCCGCCTGTGCAACTTTCTGCAAAAGAAATATGATATTTTTTATCTATTAACTTTTGAACTGTTTTTTGTGCAAGTTCCATAACATCACCTTAACAATATAAAATCGCTTTTTACTGCTTATTTTTTATAACATTTACTTACATATTATAACATTAACACAACAAATTATCAAACAAACCTTGAATAAAAAAAGCATTAACATTATAATAAAACAAAAATGTTTGTGAGGCAAATATGGGCAAATTAAAAAGAAACGCATTTGACAAACTTAAAACTTTATTATTTTGGAAGGACACAAGAGTTACAGACGGTGAACCTTACACAAAAGTAAGAGAATTTGACTTTTCTTCATACTGCCCTATTGAAAAATACGTAAACAAAATTGAAATACCCGGCGAGAACACATTTAACATTAACGATTTTGGTGCTGTTGCAAACAACAAAGAATTTGACAACGCAAAGCCTATTAATGAGGCAATAAGCGCAGCCGAAAAAACAAGCGGCACCGTTTTAATAATCGGCGGAGATTTTACAAGCAGTGAAATTTTACTGAAAAGCAATGTAACCGTTTTTATTGCAAGCGATTCGGCAATTATTGCAAAAGAAAACGGAAAAGGATACCCAAACAAAGCATTAATTTTTGCAAACGGCGCTGAAAACATTACGTTCACCGGTGGAGGTAAAATCAAAGGCAACGGCAATTTTTTTGGCTTAAAACCTGTTTTCAATAAAAATCAAACGCAACCTGCCGAGTACATAGACATGATTGAATTGCGCCAAGATTACAGAAAGCAACTTAGATTTGCCCACAAAAGCAAGTACGGTTCGCCTGTTATTTTAAAGAACTGCCAAAACATTAACGTAAACAACATTATTATTGAAAACAGCGCTTCATGGAGTTTCAGAACCGATAACTGCAACAATATTAATTTTAATAATTTTGTAATTAACAACAACAGAAATGTTGCAAACGCAGACGGAATAGATATTTGCGGCAGCAGCAACATTAACATAAATCACTGTTTTATTTCAACTGCAGACGACGGAATTGTTATAAAAAATGCAATTTGGCTTGGCTGTAAAGATGAAATGAAAAACATTAATATAAACGACTGTGAAATAATTTCAAGAACGAATTCAATTAAAATAGGAACTGAAACTACATTTAATATCAGCGATGTTAAAATTGAAAACTGCAAATTCCTTTTACCCGATTTATACCCTTACACGGTTTCCGGACTTGCGATTGAAGCAGTAGACGGTTCTGAAATTTATAATGTGTTTGCAAAAAATATTGAAATTTACAACTGTTCATGCCCAATATTTATAAGACTTGGAAACAGAAACAGAGCGGCAGAGGTTACAGAGCAAAGCGCCAACGCCATTGAGTACGGTCAAAAAGCCGAAAAAGGCGTTTCTGCCGATAAAAACAGATTTAACTTTAAAAGTGAAATACACGATTTGCAATTTGAAAACATTAAAGCATTTGATACTGAAGCGCCCATAATGATTTGCGGTTTTAAACAAAAAGGCATAACGAAAAGAGTTAAAAATATTTGCTTTAAAAACATTGAAATAAACTGCACAACCAGAAAACACACAATAGATAAAAGACTTTTTATTCCCGAATACGCAAAAGAATACCCTGAGTGCAACAGATTTCGCAATTTACCAAGTTACTTTTTGTTTATTCGCCACGCTGAAAACATTAAATTTGAAAACTGCAAATGCAACGGTAAATCAAATTATAAAAAAGAAAGCTATATAAAAGACTTAAAGCCGTAACCGATATTAAATATCGGCTGCGGCTTTTTTATTATAACTGTGTTTTAACAGCTGAAGCAAAACGACTAAAATTATTCCTATTATAAAAAATATAACGCTGAAATTATGAATATTAAGCATTTCATTTAAAGCTGACACCGTTGTAAGTCCCATTACAATGGCATAAAGAGAGCCGATTAACATACCGATAATCAACATTACCGTTTGAGCACGAAACTTTTCAAGGCTTTTTTGAATTGCTTTAACAGAAACAAGAGCGCCGAAAATGATTCCGATTCCGAAAACGGCAACCATGGGTACAACTTTTAAATTTAAATGCAATACCTCTTTAACTGCTGTTATTACAGGTAAATATGCGCCGAAAATCAAAAGAACCGTTGAGCCTGAAATGCCCGGCAAAAACATAGCTGTAATTGCTACTGCTCCCGCAACAAACAAATAAATTGCAGGTCCGATACTGAAATTACTTAAATCAAGAGCCATTACATTAACTTTACCGTTAAAATATGTTAAGGCAACAACAACAAGCAGTCCCAACAAAACAAACGGTGAATACTGCCATTTATTTTTTATTACGCTGTATTCCTCTTTACCTATTATAAAAATTGACGGAAAAATAAATCCCAAAAACAAAGACGATACTGCAAATATGTTTTTTTCAAAAAACGCCGTTAAGGCAAGCACGGCAATTACCATACCTACTGCCCAACCGACAAAAAGTTTAAGCAAATAAACAATACCGCTTTTTTTATCTTCCTTATTGCCGTAAATAACCTTATTTATTGAACCGATAAAATTATCATAAAAGCCCATAATTAATGCTATTGTTCCGCCTGAAACACCCGGCACACTGTCTGCAAGAGCCATAAAAAATCCATTTACAGCGGTTTTTATCATTATACCCACTCCTTAATCATATCAACATTTTGAAAAATTTCATCAAGCTTATTGAAAAACGGCACCATATCGCCCATATCGAGGGCACGATGGTCAAATGCAACGGTTAAAGGTAAAATAAGTGCAGGTACGACATTGCCTTCAGGGGTACAAACGGGCTTGTTTTGCGCCGCACCGACACCTATTGCCACTAATTGAGGAGAAATAATTTCAAGAATTGTACATGCACCTTTCCAATTACGATAAATTGAACCTAAATTTGAAACAGTTACCGTTCCCTGTTCTATATCATGTTTTGTAAGTCGCATATTTTTTGGAACTGAATAATAATCTTTTTTAGCTTTACCTGATAATGTTTTAACCTTATGCTTACCCGTTTTGGAGCCGATAAGGCGGTAAATTGTTTGACCGATTTTACCTTTTTAAGCCCTTGAATTGTATTATCCATAGAAACTTCAAACATAACCTCATTCATATCGGAATTATTTGCACGGCGCATTGAATCTGCTATTGCGTCTCTCATTTGACTCATAGATTTTGATTCCATTGAATGCATATTTATTGTCATCATTTCACCGCTGTTTAACACAACAGGCATTGAAATATCTATGTTTTCAAGAGTAGTAACCTTACCTCTTACAAGTTTTCTGTTAAATTCAATATGGCCGTTCATTTTAGGGCAAGCCTTTAAACCCTCAACAATAACCTTTAACATGGCGGTGTTTACTGTTATTTTTTGAGCTTTTGTTTTATCATTATTTATTTGTTTTAGAACTTCAAAAAGCTTTGTAACATCCGCATCATATGTTACACAAGCATGAGGAATAGTTTCCCAACTTTCCGATGTCATATTGGAAACTATTTTTCGTGCAATTCCGAAATGCTCGGTATTTATAACTTTCATCTGCATATCTCCTTTACTGTGATAATACAAATATAGGATTTTATGCTAAACAGTAAATAAAACAAATTTAAACTAAATATAAAAAACTCGGCAAGCATAACTTGCCGAGAAAAATGATTTATATTTAATTATTTTCGTATCTTTCACTGTAATATTCCGGCACATCGGGAATACTGTTTACAAAATCAACTAATTGCTTTTGCATTGCGCCAATTTTTAAAGGATTAATTTTAGGTAAATCAGAAACTTCAATTTTATCTTTACCAAGAAGTGTTTTAAGTGCAACATTTACCATTCTTATATCATATTGACCCTTAAATAACGGAGTAATCGGACGGTCAAGATGCAGCATTTTATAAACAGCGGTCATAGCTGTTCTTACACTTGTTTCAACAGTAAATACAACATCTCCCTCAAGTTCTACAAACTGACCGATAAATGCAAGATTAGCACTGCTTTGAGGTATAATTTCAGGTCTATCAGTTGTCTTTCTTGGCATAAATTGAGAAGTAATATACGGCATAACAGTAGGAATTGAAATTGAATGTGCAATGATGTCATCCATTTCATTTTCAAGCCCACAATGATATAAAAATTCTCTTAATACTTCCTCACCGTTACATTCATTCATTGGCTTTTTTATATATTCGCCCTTTTCATTTGAATGCAATCCGTAAAACCACAGAACCTGAACATTTTTAGGCTGATTTGGGCAAATAGGCTGAAGTGCCGCACCGTAAGTAATGAACCACGGTGAATGAACAAACGTTGTTGCACCGCCTTTACCTGTAGGATTACCTGTTTTCTTTTCAAGATAATCAAAAAATTCGGGGTAATCTTTAACAGTTACAGTTACACTTACAAAATTACTTTTTTCCGGTGAATAAATAAATTTTTCAGGATGTCCGAAATCATTGCTTTTTTTAGCAATTCTTTCCCAAAGAGTAAAGCAACCTCTAACTGTCATATTACTCACCCAAATACTATACTACATTTTACGAAAACTATTGTAAATCATAATTTTAAACTGAAAATAAACTGACAAAAAAACAAGGTTCGGAACAATATGAAAGTTCTGAACCTTGCTTTAATTTAACATAAAATTGCTTTAAAACACCTTGAATTAAGCAGCAAACATATTATATTCATCTACTTCGCCAAGAGTTAATTAATTTCCTCTTTTAATGTTTCAACAACGCTGTCGTTTCTGAGTTTTCGCACAGAGAAAAGCATTGAAATGCCGATAATTGCAAAAACTACAACTACCGTGGCAAGATAAAGCAGCCAATTTATTTCAAAAGGTACCGCTTGTGAACCTACCTGACTGTACATTAAATAATTAATTGCAACACTTACAGGCAATGCAACAACAAGTGCCTTTAAACCGTAAAATACACTTTCAAGCACAATCATTTTCTTAAATCCGCTTGGAGTAGTGCCTACTGATTTTAACATTGCAAATTCTTTTCTGCGCATCATAATTCCCGTTGAAATAGTGTTTATGATATTGGCAATGGTAATGAGAGTAATAAGAACTATAAAGCCGTAAATAAACACTTCCATAACAAACACAAAAGTGTTCATTGACTGCATGGATTCCACAAAATCGGTTAAGCCGAATTGAGAATACTTGCCGCTTGCAATATTTCTTATTTCTTCTGAAACACTTTCATGATGGTCTGTTACAATGCCCACTGAATACAAATCATTGGTGCATTTTGAAACAGGAACATAAATTGACACTGTTTTTGCTGCATTTAAATTACAAACATAATTATTACTGTCGTAATTAACAAGGCCTGCTATTTCAACATCTTCAAATTTTTGACCTATTACATCTGAATTAAACACGGCGCTGCCAAAATTTTTATGAGTAATATTATTCATCAAAACGCCTTTTGTTTCACTGCCGTAAAACTGTGTATAATCAATATTATTGTTTTTACAAAGCTGGTTAAAATCCTCATCATCAATATAATCAATATAGAAATGAGATTTAGAGGCAAACATATTTTTATAAGCCGATGTTAAATATTTCTTATTGGCAACAGGCTGTGAAGTGTCATTTTTTTGCAAAATAACATAATCAAAATTAGTTGAAAAATAATCGTCAACATCCGGAGTATTTTTAATATCATTTAAAAACTTATCTTTTTCATCTGTTGACACAAATGTCGAAATTTGATACGGCACCTGACTTTCCAAATCAATTTCCTGAACAAATAATTGGCAAAAGCTGTTACAAGAGAGGAACAATATAACAGAAAGTGCTATTGAAGCAATTATAACTCTGCCTTTTCTGCCGTTTCGCTTTAAATTTTTATAAGCAAGCTCGCCTTCGTAACCGAAAATTTTACGAATAATTTTTGGAGATTTTAATTTTTTAGCTTTAACTTTAATTTCCTGTCTTTGCCTGATAGCGTCAATAGGAGTTACAGATGAAGCTTTAACAGACGGAATAAACGAAGAAATGAAAATTGTTAAGGCGCTGAACAGTACAACACCTATTATTGCCCAAACGGGAACAACGGTTTTCATTGTTAAATTTTCACTTGTAATGCCGTTTAACATGCCTGTTTGAATTATTTTATCACCGGTTGCTTTAAGTGTAATGCTTATACCCAATATACCTGCCAAAATGCCGATTGGAATACCTACTGCGCCAAGAATAAATCCTTCATAATATACAGACATTTTCTTTTGCTTTTTTGTTGCGCCTACTGAAGCAAGCATTCCCAAATAACGAACTCTTTCACTTAAAGACATAGCGAATGCATTATAAATAAGAACAACTGACGCAACTATAATTATTGTTAAAACTATTAGGCACATTGGCATAATTGTTATAATAAAAGTGCTGTTTTTATCAAAAGCAAGCTTTGATTCAAGATAGTCCTTTGAAACAACATAACCACTGATATTATGAGATTTTGCTATATCTTTCAGCGTAACAAGTGATTTGCTGTTTGCATTTTTTAACTGAACGGTTGCCGTTACGGTGTTATCGTCTTTTAAATTAAAATTATTTAAATCAAGCCCGCAAATGATTTTATAATTATCCATAGTTGCAGGATTATCTTTTAAAATTGCGGTAATTTTATATTCGTTAACGGCAGATTTAATAAATTCCTCGCCGTTTACATAGGCACCGCCGGTTACTACGGTTTCGCCGTTATCGTTATATTGACGCAATCCAACCGGAATTTTAACGGTATCACCTATTTTCCAATTAAGTTTGTTATCATCAATAAAAGACTGTTCAACGGCAATTTCATGTTCATTTTTTGGAATTTCGCCGCTGTATTCGCCTGTAAACATTTGAATTAAATTTGTTTCGTCGCCCCAATAAAAATCGCCTGTACATTTGCTGTATGTGGAATCACTTTGAACCTGATATGCAATGTAATCATCCGGTGCAGTGTTAACACCCACCGTGCTTAAACGTTCATCCTTCATAAGTTCGGTTAGCTGATAATCATTTACCGTCATATATGCATCAATATGACCGTCTTTCATATAAGAAATTTCGCCGAAAAGATTTAATATAGAAGCTGCGGCAACAAAAACAGCAGTAATCATTGCCACGGAAACGCAAATACCCAATGTGGTTATAACAGTTCTGCTTTTGTTTTCTTTAAGATGGCGAAGGGTTAATTTATTTACAATGTTCAACCCATTCTCACCTCATCCCTTTTAATTTTACCGTCTTCAATAGAAATGATTCGGTCTGCGGACAAGGCAATTTTTTCATCATGTGTAATAATTACAACAGTTTGCTTATATTCCCTATTAAAATGCCTTAAAAGCGAAATAATTTCTTTGCTGTTTTCGCTGTCCAAATTACCTGTAGGCTCATCGGCAAGCATTAAAGCCGGATTGTTAACAAGAGCTCTGCCGATTGAAACACGCTGTTGCTGACCGCCTGAAAGCTGATTTGGCAAATGATTAAGTCTGTGTTCCAAGCCCAATTTTTTTATTAAATCATTAATAACATTTTCATCCGGTTTTCTGCCGTCTAACAAAAGAGGAAGAGTTAAGTTTTCCTTAACGGTTAAAATAGGAATAAGATTATAAAACTGATAAATAAGTCCTATTTGCCTGCGGCGAAAAATTGCAAGATTTGTTTCGTTAAGTGTTGAAATATCTGTATTATTAATAACAACACTGCCGCTTGTGGGAATATCTACGCCGCCCAAAATATGCAAAAGAGTTGATTTGCCTGAACCTGAGGGACCTATGATTGCCACAAATTCGCCCTGTTCCACGGAAAAAGAAACATCATCAAGAGCTTTAACCATTGTATCGCCTTTTCCGTAAATTTTAGATAAATGCTTTACATCAAGTATTTTCATTTGTTTATCTCCTTTCGATGATGCCATTATATTTCCCATGCCTTACAAACAGGTGAATATTAAATTACAAATTTGTAATTAAACGATAGCCTTATATAATTTTACAGTAAAATGTGTGCCCTGCCCCTCTGTGCTTTCAACGGTAATTTCACCGTTTTCCTTTTCAAAAACTGTTTTTGCAAGTGCCAATCCGATTCCTACGCTTTCGTTTGATGAATTTGTGCCGTGATAAAATCTTTCAAAAACATGGGGCAAATCGCAAGCACAAATGCCGCAACCGTTATCGCTTATATCAATTTGATTATATAAATTTGTTGAAAAAGCGGAAATTTTTATGCAGCCGTTTTTATCTGTGTGCTCTATGCAGTTTTTAATTATGTTTTCAAAAGCCTCTTGCGACCAATTTTCATCACCGAGAAAACAAAAATCCTCTAAATCAAGATTTACCGATATTTCTTTTAAATCAAGCATAACAAGAAACGGCTTTAAACTGTTTTCAATAACTTTTTGTATTGAAACATTTTCCTTTTTAAACTCTGCCGTACCTGCATCAAGCTTTGAAAGCTTTAAAAGATTTAAAATAAGCCACTTCATTTTATCAAGCTGAGTTTCTATAACGCCTAAAAATTCGTGTTGCTTTTCAATATTATGTTCATCTGCCATTAAATCGGTCATCATTATTATTGATGTAAGCGGTGTTTTAAGCTGATGAGAAATATCTGCCAATGATTCTGCCAAATATGTTTTATCTTTATTAAGCATTTCATTTTGATTGTTTAAAAGAGTTATTACTTTATAAAGATTGTTAGATAAAATTGAAAGTTCGCCCTCTGTATTGTCGGCAATATTTAAATCAAAATCGCCTGCGCAAACACGGGAAAGATAGTTATTTAAATCATTAAGTTTATTATATCTTTTTTTAGTATAGCCGTAAAAAACAAACGTGAGCAATGTGCCGCACACAAGGCAAAGTATGCCTGAAATTTTATTAAAATAAAAGCAAACGCCGGACAAAGCAACAGTAATTACAATGCCTAAAACAACCGTATTTTTAACTTCCTTATTAATCATTATCTATCACATACCCCAATCCACGCACGGTTTTAATATAAACAGGCTTAGTAGGCTCGTCCTCAATTTTATCTCTTAACCGTTTAATATAAACAGTTAATGTATTATCTTCCACAAAATCGCCGTCAATATCCCAAATATTTTCCAACAGTTGAGTTCTTGAAAGCACCTTGCCGCGATTGTTAAGTAAAATTAAAAGCAACCTGTATTCCATGGCAGTAAGCACAATTTCATTGCCGTTTTTATAAACCTTTGCCTCATTTGTATTTATAGTTAATTCTTTAATTTTAATAACGCCGTCTGCCGAATCTTTGTTATATCTTCTTAAAACGCTTTTAATGCGCACAAGAAGTTCTTTTAATCTGAATGGCTTTGAAATATAATCGTCTGCACCAAACTCAAAGCCCATAACAACATTAACTTCATCATCAAAGGCTGTTAAGAATATTACAGGTAAATCGCCGATTTTCTTTATTTCTTTGCAAACATCATATCCGCTGCCGTCAGGCAAGGTTAAATCAAGAATATACAACGAAAATTTTTGATTTTTAATAATCTCCATTGCCTCTGTAACATTTTTTGCATGAGTTACATTATAGCCCTCATTTTCAAGAGAATATGTTAATCCCAAAGCAATTGCGCTGTCGTCTTCCAAAACAAAAAGATTCATTATACCACCTCAATTTAATTTTATCATAAGGCACATTTATTTTCCATTACAATATTGTAATAAAAAATCCCTTTACAATCAATTTGAAAGTAAAGGGAAATCATTTAATCTTTTATATTATTTTGAAGCTTTACCGCCGTTAAAGTGTTTTGCATTAACATTGAAATTGTCATCGGTCCTACGCCGCCTGGAACAGGCGTAATGTAAGAACATTTGTCGCAAACAGCGTCAAAATCCACATCGCCGCACAGTTTTCCGTTTTCATCACGGTTCATACCGACATCAATAACAACGGCACCGTCTTTAACCATATCTGCGCCAACAAATTTTGCTTTGCCTATTGCTGCAACCAAAATATCTGCGCCGCTTGTAATCTCTTTAAGATTTTTTGTTTTTGAATGAGTAATTTCAACAGTTGCATTTTCATGAAGCAAAAGCATTGCCATAGGCTTGCCGACAATATTGCTTCTTCCTATTACAACAGCCTTTTTGCCGCAAACATCTACACCGGTAGAGTGAATAAGCTCCATAATACCGGCAGGTGTGCAAGGCAAAAAATTATAATCGCCAATCATTATTGCACCTACATTTACAGGATGAAATGCATCAACATCCTTAATAGGGTCTATAAGATTAATAACCTCTTTATCATCCAAATGCTTTGGCAAAGGAAGCTGGCACAAAATGCCGTTTATATCTTTTCTTTCATTTAATTCTTTAACAAGAGCGTTTAATTCTTCTTGAGTTGTTGATTCGTCAAGAGCAAATTTTTCGCTGTAAAAGCCTACTTCTTCGCAAGCCTTTTCTTTATTTTTAACGTAAACCTGTGATGCGGAGTCATTACCAACAATAATAACTGCCAAACCCGGTGTAACGCCTTTTTCCTTTAACTGCCTTGTTTCTTCAGCCACTCTTTCTCTAACGGCTTTTGAAACTGCCTTTCCGTCTATAATTGCCATTAATTAATTATTATCCTTTCCAATTACTTTAAAGAAATCATCATCAGATGAAGTAACCGTGCCTGATGAATATTTATAAACCTGCACTGAATTATCTGCCAAAACAACAGGTTTTACAGGCGGATTAATCATATATCTTTCCGGCAGTGTTCCTTTTTTTAACTTTGTCATTAAAACCGCAAGCCAAATTGTAAACGCCACAACAACAACGGCTGAAAGCAACTGACTTACACGAATTGTTGAATTGCCTATGTAAAGGCTGTCGGTTCGCATACCCTCAACAATCATTCTTTCAAGTCCGTAAAAAATTCCGTAAAGAATAAACACTTCGCCCTTAAATTTTCTATGCTTGGTTACAACAATATGAAGCGCAACAAATAAAAGCAAACACCACACACTTTCATATAAAAAAGTTGGATGTACAGGAACGTTTGGGTTAACCTCTATCCCTTTTTGCAATAAATCGGCGGAGGTTGCCTCCAAAGTATCCCTTATTTTAACAGACCACATTCTGAAAAGTGCGGTTTCCGTATTTGTGCCGAACGCCTCCTGATTAAAGAAATTGCCCCATCTGCCTATGCCCTGTCCTATCAACAAACCGAGAGCACCTAAATCAAGCAAATTTCTAAAATCTATTTTACCGATTTTACAGCCGATATAACCGCCGATTAATGCGCCTATAATGCCGCCGTAAATAGCAATTCCACCTTGCCAAATGGCAATTATTTCTCCGGGATGAACCTTGTAATAATCCCACATAAATATAACATAATATGCACGGGCACAAACAATGCCCAAAAGAGTACCCCAAATTAAAACATCCATCATACCGTCAAGGCTCATTTTCCATTTATAAGCCATTCTGCCGCCGTAAAGTATGGCAAGAGAAAAGCCGAAAGCAATTATAATGCCATACCAATGAACCTCATATGAACCGATACTGAATGCAACGGAAGGAATATTAAAACTTAAACCCAATCCGTCAAAAAAAACAGTTGTAAAATTATCCATAATTTCTCCTATTCAGACTTTACAACGGATAATGCACTGTACTTTTCGTCCATAATTCCCGAAAGCCTTTTTTCAACATCATTTTTTGTAACGGATTTATAAATATCCATAACATCAAAAATATTATAATTTGAAAAATATGCGCCAATCATACCGTTTGCCACTGCATCAATATCATTATATTGCATAATTTCCTTACCGTATAAATTACGCCTTACCGTTTCAAACAATTCGTCATCTATACCGTTTGCTTTAAGTTTTGCAACTTCTTTTTTAATTTCGTCTGCAACTGCCCGAGGATTTGTTGATTCGCCGTCAAACATAATTGCTTCATAACCGTAGCCTGTAAAATATTCCTTTGAAAATTCCGAATTTATAAGCCCTTTTTCAATAAGCCTGCTGTAAAGCGGTGAAGATTCGCCGCAAAGAACCTCAAGCAGAATATTTGTTTCTACTATATCATTAAGGCTTCTTTCCGGAGTTTCGCATTTTTCTTTATAACCGAATGAAAATACAGGCACGCTCATTGCAAGGTGATATTCATCATATGACTTAACAATATCACGGGGTTCCGGTTCAAAAGAACGTTCAACCGTAACATCCTCTGCCTTTTCAAGGTATTCATCGCAAATTTTAACTACGCTGTCAACATCAACATTACCCACAACAACAAGTGCCATATTATGCAAATTATAAAAAGTATTATAGCAATCATAAAGCAATTTATCTGTAATTTGAGCAATAGATTCCACGGTTCCGGCAATGTCTATTCTTACCGGATGATTTTTATAAAGGCACCTTAAAAGATTAAAAGTACTCATCCAACCGGCAACATCATAATACATAGTTATTTCCTGACCGATAATGCCTTGTTCTTTTTCAACGGTTTCCTTTGTAAAATAAGGATGTGTTACAAAATCAAGAAGTATTTTAAGGCTGTCTTCAAACCTGTCGCTGCATTGAAAAAGATAACATGTTTTATCAAAGGATGTGTAAGCATTTGCGGAAGCGCCTGTTTGTGCATACCTGGTAAAAGCGTCTAACTCTTCACTTTCAAAAAGTTTATGTTCCAAAAAGTGAGCAATACCTTCGGGAACAACTGTATAATCATTACTGTCGCTTCTTTTAAAGCGAGTATCTATAGAGCCGTATTTTGTGCCGAACACAGCATAAGTTGACTTGTAATGCTCTTTTGGCATAACAAAAATTTTAAGGCCTGATTTATGATTTATTTCATAATATTTCTCACCGAGAGCATTTGATATAATTTCTTTCATTTATTCGCCCTCCTTAACAGCCGTAAGTTTATAAACAGTATCAAGCTCAATAAGATTTGCACACTTGATTATTTCTTCTGCAGTAACTTTTTCATTTTCTGCCATACTTACTTTAGGAGATTTAAATTCGCCGTCGGCAACTTGAGAAATATACCAAGATTCCAACATATCCGGACCGTCATAAACAGAATTGATTGCGTCACTTAAAGCAATTTTTGAAGATGCGAATTCATATTCAAAATTACCTTTTTTAATTTCTTCGATTTGATTTAAAATTTCAGCAACTGCCTTGTCCATATTTTCTTCTTCACAGCCGCTTTGAACTACTATATAACTTTTTTGCCTTACATAACGTGCAGAACAATAATAGCAAAGGCTCATTTTTTCACGAACATTTGCAAAAAGTTTAGAATACGGTCCGCCGCCGAAAACATCGGCAAAAGAGCGCATGGCACTGCACAACTTGTCATCCGGAGTTAAATTAACACGAAAGCCCATAACAAGCTTGCCCTGCTTAACATTCATTTCTTCTTTAACTTCTTTAACTTTATCAACCGCAGGCTTAAACACAGCCTTTGACAAAGGCTTGTAATTTCTTTCAACTGAAGCAAATTTTTCCGCAAGCAATGATTTTATTTCGTCGCCTGCGCAATTACCTACAACAGTTAAAAGTACTTGTGAAGATTTTAAAAGATTTTGCCACGCAGCCTTTAATGAATTTGCGTTTTGAGCCGAAACAGATTCTTTTGTGCCATAGCGATTAACGGCATAAGGCTCGCCGGCAAACATAATTTCCTCTGTTTTTCTGAGTACATATGTTCTTTTTTCATTTTCTTCGCTTTCGATTTTTTCAATCAAAAGGCGTTTTTCTGTTTCAACGTCGCTTTCTCTAAAGCTGTGATTTTCATCAAAATTAGGCTCAAAAAGCAACGAGAGCAACAAATTTGCGCACTCTATTGATATTTTTTTATCATCAAGAGAAAAGCGGTCATCAATACAAGTGATTCCCAATTTAAGCAACTGATTTTCACCGATTTTGGACACCGACGGCTGAAGAATTGCACCGTAAAGCGAAGCCAAATGAGTATTTAATTCTTTTAAAGATTTAAAACGTGCATTGCTTCTTGAAAGAAGCATAATTACAAGAGCATTTGCCGAGGCGGAATGCTCGCTTAAAGGAGTTGCAAGAGAAATTGCAATTTCATTAGTTTTAAACCTGTCTGCCGGAACGGTTAAAACATCTACACCGTCGGCAATATTTGATTTTATATAATCTGCCATTTTTATCCTCCCAAAGAATAAAACCATATGGAAATATAATACCATAACATTTCCATTATTTCCATATTATATTTAATTAAACAACAAAAAATTAACATTAAAGCAACAAATAAAGCAGTGCAAGCAACAATTTGTTATCTGCGCCTTCGTGTGAAAGAAGCAAAAGTAAAATCAAAATTAAAAAAGAGGAGTCTTTTTCTTCATCCTCCTCTTTTGTTTTAGGTTTTGCCGTTTCTTCTTTTTCGTTATTAATTTTTTGATTTTCATTTAAATTTTCTGAGCTTTTTTCAACTGAAAAAGCACCCAAACCGTTTGAATATGACTCTGCTTTTTTCTTCATTTCCCTTACTCTTTTTTTTGCTTCTTCTATATCGCTGTTTGAAAAAGTTTGCATTAAAACAAATCCTTTAGCAAAGGCAAAATTTCAAAAAGGCGCAAAATTTTAATTGCCGTGTCTGCCTTTGCCTGATGTTCCGGCGACAAATGAGGTTTAAGCGCCATTATTAAATCTGTATTTTTGTTTGTTGCCGAATTCATTTTATCAAACAAAGACTTTGCCTTCATCATCATATTAAAATCGTTTGCGTTTATGCCCAAATTAGCCAAAGCGTTTGTACTTTGATTTTGAGAATTGTTAACGCCGTTACTTAACAAAGAATTAACAGTGCCGTTGCTGTCATTTTGAGCTTGCGGCTGCTGATTTTCGCCTAAAATAGAAGAAGCCACATCTTTAAGCATATTAATGTCATCGGCAGAAAGACTTGAAATTATATCATTTATATTATCCATAATAAATTATCCTTTTAGCAAATTTTTAAGCAATTCCTTTGCCTGAGGAGTTGAAAGCAATTTTTCCGTTTGTTCTTTACTTGAAAGTACGGATTTTAATTTTTTACTTGCCTCGCCTGACAGATTTTTGTTAATAAAATCATCTAAATTACCGCTGTCTGCAGCCTGTTTCATTTTATTTAAATCTACACCTGTTTTTTTTGATGCATTTTGCATTATTTTGTTCATTTCATTTTTATTGTAATCCATAAATATTGTATTCCCCTTTCATTTGATTTATAATTATATATTATACTATGATTTTAAAGGTTGATGTATGAATGAGAATCCTTGTAACTTCAGACAGCCACGGCAGAAAAAGCAACTTTTTTGACGCTGTTGAAATGCATATTAACGATACTGATTTATTTATAAATTTAGGAGATAATAACAGCGGCAAGGATTTGGAAGACGCTGAAATTTATTTTGGAAACAAATTAAGACTGAAAACAGTAAGCGGAAACTGTGATTTTTCAAGCAACAAGCCCTTTTGCGAAATTTTTAACTTTGCAGGCAAAAAGGTGTTAATATGCCACGGACACACATTTTATGTTAAGCACGGATTGGAAATGTTGCAGGATGAAGCAAACAAACAAAATGTGGACTTGGTTTTATTTGGACACACCCACGTGCCTATGAACCAAAAAATAAATTCCGTTCGATATTTTAACCCCGGCGCTTTGTGCGACGGATGCTACGGATTAATTGATTTTTCAAACGGAGAAATAATGTGCATTAACGCAAAGCTTTAAATAAAAAGCAGGTTGACCGATAAGCCAACCTGCTTTTTATTATGCAATATTAAATTTAAATTCATCATCTGCAAAGTCAACCGTACAAGACTTGCCGGCAACGAATTTATTCTCAAGCATTAACTCTGAAAGAGGGTCTTCAATTTTTTGCTGAATGGTTCTTCTTAACGGTCTTGCGCCGTAAACCTTGTCAAAACCTTCCTTTGCAAGCTCTTTAATTGCATTATCCGTAAAATCAATTTTCATTTCTAAATCGTTTACACGTTTTGTAAGTGAGTTAAGCATACGTTTTGCAATTTCTTCAATATCCTTTTCTTCCAGCTGATTAAACACAATTATTTCATCAATTCTGTTTAAAAACTCGGGCTTAAATGTTTTCTTTAAATCACCCATAACCAATTCTTCAATAGTGCGTGTTTCTTCTTTGTCGCCAAAGCCTAAAGCACCCTTACCGTCTACAATTTTAGAGGCGCCCACATTTGAAGTCATAATAATTATTGAGTTTTTAAAGGATACTTTTCTGCCTTGAGAATCGGTTAAAACACCGTCTTCAAGAATTTGAAGAAGCATATTGAAAACATCCGGATGTGCTTTTTCAATTTCATCAAACAACACAACGGAGTACGGTTTTCTTCTGATTTTTTCGGTTAACTGACCACCCTCATCAAATCCGACATATCCCGGAGGCGAACCGATAAGTTTTGATACGGTGTGCTTTTCCATATACTCACTCATATCAAGTTTAATTATTGCATCCTCATTGCCAAACATTGTTTCGGCAAGAGTTTTACAAAGTTCTGTTTTACCTACACCGGTAGGACCGAGGAATATAAACGAACCCAGCGGTCTGTTTGGATTTTTCAATCCGACCCTGCCCCTTCTTATTGCTCTTGCAATAGAAGAAACGGCTTTATCCTGACCTACAATTCTTTCATGAAGAATTTTTTCCATATTCAAAAGTCTTTGAGACTCTTCTTCGGTTAGCTGTGTAACGGGAATACCCGACCAAGCGGAAACAACATTTGCAATATCTTCTACTTCAACCTGCTTTACATCACGGGAAGAACTGTTTTTCCACTTTTCTCTTTCTTCATCAAGCAAAGTTTGCAGATCTTTTTCCTTATCCCTGATTTTAGCAGCGTTTTCATAATCTTGATTTCGTACTGCATCTGCCTTTTCCTCTTTAAGTTTTTTAATTTCAATTTCCATTTCCTTAAGATTTGGGGGAGCTGTAAAAGCTTTAAGTCTTACACGTGAAGCAGCCTCATCAATAAGGTCAATGGCTTTATCGGGCAAAAACCTGTCTGCAATATAGCGAGAACTCATTTTAACTGCGGATTTAATTGCTTCATCACTGATTTTTACTTTATGATGAGCCTCATATTTATCACGTAAACCTTTAAGGATTTCAACAGTTTCTTCTTCTGTAGGTTCACCGACAAGAACACTTTGAAAACGACGTTCAAGTGCGGCGTCTTTTTCAATATTTTTTCTGTATTCATCAATAGTGGTTGCACCTATAACCTGAATTTCGCCCCTTGCAAGAGATGGCTTTAAAATGTTGGCTGCGTCAACAGCGCCTTCTGCGGCACCTGCACCCATAATGGTATGAACCTCATCAATGAAAAGAATTACGTCTTTTGCATTTTTAACTTCATCCATTGCTTTTTTGATTCTTTCTTCAAAATCGCCCCTGTACTTTGTACCGGCAACCATTGAAGTTAAATCAAGCGCAACAATTTTTTTACCTGCAAGAAGTTCAGGCACTTCATCTTTAACAATTTTAAGAGCCAAGCCCTCTGCTATTGCTGTTTTACCTACGCCCGGTTCACCTATCAAACAAGGATTGTTTTTTGTTCTTCTTGAAAGAATTTGTATAACCCTTTCAATTTCTTTATCCCTGCCGATAACCGGGTCAATTTTGCCCTGACGTGCAAGCTCTGTTAAATCCTTGCCGAATTCATCAAGAGTAGGAGTATTACTTTTTCCTTTTTTACCTTTTGCCGAAGAATTGCGATACTGTGATTCACCTCTGCCGAGAGAAGCGCAAATTTCTTCAAGCAAAGCGCTTTCGTCTACACCCAAAGCATTTAAAAATCTTACTGCAACGCTGTCGCTTTCTCTTAACAATGCAATAAGCAAATGCTCTGTTCCGACAAATGAATTAAGCATTCCGCGGGCAATTTGAAAACTAATATCAATTATACGCTTTGCCCTTGGAGTGAAATCCTGGGGTGAAAGCCGTGTAGGATTGCCTGTGCCGATATTTTCTTTAACAAGACTTTCAACTTTTTCAAGGGTAACGTCTTTTTCATTAAGAGCCAAAGCACCCGTGCCTGTACCCTCTTTTAACAAGCCTATTAAAATATGTTCGGTACCAACATAATTATGGCCGAAATTTTCTGCCGCTTTAATTGCAAGATTCAAAACATCATTTGCTTTTTGAGTAAAACTGTTAAATCTATACATAATTATTCCTCCTTTTCCGCAGAGGAACACAATTCCTCTACGCCAACCTATCCCTAACAAGCTGTGCTCTTAACTTCGAAACAAGTTCCGGCGAATCTTCATTACCGCTGTCGCAAAGAACAGTACCGTCGGCACAGTTATGTATAAGGTAGCCTATATTTTTCATATCTATATCAAAAATGCCCAAGGCAACGCCTAAACGAACATTTGAAATCAATTCGGAAAACTCATTAAAATCAAGTTTTCTTGCCATTTTAAGCGTGCCGGCACTTCTGTAAAGTAAATCCTCCCAGCGTTCACTGTTTTTAATAACTTCACGAAGGTCTCTTTCACGCTTAATAATTTGGTTTGCAACGGCTGTAATGTTATCAAGAGCAGACTTTTCCGTAATGCCCAATGAAATTTGATTTGAAAGCATATAAAATGCTCCGCCGTCGCCGTAAAGTTTACGAAGTGAAAGTCCTAATTTGCCCACTGTGGAAATTAATCCGTCAATAGCGTTATTTGCTTTAATTGCAGGCAAATGAAGACCCACGCAAACTTTCATGCCGGTGCCTAAATTCATTGGATTTGCAGTTAAAAATCCTAATTTTTCATCAAAGGCAATTTTTAAACCGTTAATAAAAACATCGTCAACTTTATCTGCTTTCCTGTATGCTTCTGCCGCATCAAGTCCCGGTGCAAAAGATGTAATTCTGATATGGTCTTCCTCACAAAGCATTACCGAAACATCGCCTTGAGAAGACAATAAAAACGAACCTTTTTCAGCTGCAAACTCAGGGCTTATATACTGCTTTTCGGCATAAGACAAAGCCTTGATTTGTGAATCGTTTGATAAATCCACCAAGCTGAATTCCCCTGCCAAATCGGAATTCTTGATTGAAGCATATAATTTTTTAACCGTATTTCGTTTTACTTCACTGCTCATTTTGCTTTTAAACGGCACATCACTTAAATTACGTGCCAAACGAACAGTTGTGAACATAGCCACATCATTATCATTACCTTTGCCGTTGAACCATTTTTCCATTTTTAAGCCTCCCCGTTAAGTTCCTTGATTTTATCACGCAAAACTGCCGCATCTTCAAATCTTTGTTCCTTAACAGCAAGTTTTAAATCTTCTTTTAATTTATCTGTTTCGCTGAGCTGAGGTGTTTTTTCTTCTTCAGGCTCAACCTCTTGTGTATATGTTACATGCTTACCGATATGACTTGCATTGCCGTGAATTTTTTTAATTGTAGGTTCAAGTTTATCTTCAAATTTACTGTAGCAATCGGCACAGCCTACTTTACCGCTTCTTACAATATCGTTAAACGTTGAACCGCAGCTTTCACAATGCTCAATACCTGACAAAACATTCATTGCCGGAATACCGGCGCCAAGGAAATTGCCAAAGAAAGTATCTTTAAAGAAGCTTTCAGGTGAAAATTCATCCATAACGCCTAATTCTTTTGCACAGTCACTGCACAAATGCATTTCCGTAACATTACCGTTTATATTCTTTTTAATATAAGTTGTTGCTTCATTTTCATTACAATGTTGACATTTCATAATACAATCATCCTTTCATAGCGTTAACAAAAACTTTATTTATTAATCAATATATGCAAGAAGCATTTGTTTAAGCTGTCTTGCTCTGACTTTGTTTTTTACATTTTCAGGTACTTCCTTAAAATTATTGTCAAGTGTTGCGGCTGTTAAAATTTTTGCGCTTTTTTCATCAATTAAATTTTGGTAACTGATGTTATATATATGCGCTCTGGCTGTTTTTTCATCAATTTCGTCGCCTATGCTGTTTATTAACGAAACAATAGCCGAATGCTTGTTTACCGCTCGGGTTATATAAATACAACCGCCGCCGCCACGCCTGCTTTCGATTCTGTAACCCTGTTCGGGAGTGAATCGAGAAGTTATAACATAATTAATTTGACTTGGAACACAACCTATTTGCGAAGCCAAATCATTTCGCTGAATTTGAATTGTTTGCTGATTATCGTCAAACATATCCAAAATCATATCTGCAATAAGGTCTGTCATTTTCATTTGATAACCACACCCTTTTAATTTATTAGCCTGTTGTTTTGTCAAAGTGTTTTAATTACTTTTGACTTTGACTTTCCTTGACCTTCTGTTGTCATAGTAGCACAAAGGTCAGTAAAAGTCAATAGTTTTTTTAAATTTTTTTGACTTTTTTTGACTTTTGATTTTTAAAACTTGATTTTTTGGCTTGGTTAAGCCGATTTTTGACAAAAATATTTTTTAAATAAAATAAAAAAGTGCATTTGAAATTAATCAAATGCACCCGTTTTTACGATTTAATCAGCAACCGCAACCACAGCCGTCATTGCCGCAACCGCAATTACCGAAACCGCCGCAAAGTAAAAGGATTATAATAAGGATAACAATCCAAGAAGATCCGCCGCAGCCACAATTATTGCAACCACATCCCATAGCTTTACCTCCTTTCGCTTTTCTAAACCATACTATGAAAAGCAAAAGAAAGTGTTACCCAAAACATTTAAATTACAATTCCGCCGTTAATGCCCAAAACCTGCCCGGTTACATAACCGTTTTCCGCAAAGAAAAGAACGCCCCTTGCAATATCTTCCGGAGTTCCCAAAGCTTCAAGCGGAACTTCATCTATAAGTTCTTCTTTTGAAAAAGCAGAATTCATGCGAGTATCAATAATGCCCGGAGCAATACAGTTTACAGTAATCTTTGAAGGAGCAAGCTCCTTTGCCAGTGCCTTGGTTAGCCCTATTACAGCCGCCTTGCTCATAGAATAAAGGGTTTCGCAGGAAGCGCCTGTTTGCCCCCACATTGATGAAATATTAACTATAGAGCCGCTGTGATTTTTAACCATTAACTTTGTTGCTTCCTTGCAACAAAAATACACAGCCTTTTCATTAACGCCGACAATATTGTTATAATCATTTTCAGTAACGTCATTTATCATTTTAATTAAACTTACACCTGCGTTATTAACAAGCAAATCCAAGCTGCAAAAGCCGGAAAACAAATTTTCAATTTCAGCCAATAAATTAAGATTACATTTAATTGCCGTTACACCGTCATAATCAGGCAAAGTATTATTATAAGTAATATAAACATCGTAACCGCTTTTTTTCAAAAGCAGTGCCGTTGCCTTACCTATTCCCGTAGCACCGCCTGTAACCAACGCTTTCTTCAACAAAGAGCCACACCCTTTTCTTTTTATTTACCAAACAAAATATAGCACACTTTATTGAATTTTTCAATTATATGGTATATAATTAGCAAAAACGGAAAACAAGGAGCACACAGATGCATTTATTGGAAATAGATAAAGAAAACTATATAGGTCAAGCAGACCCGTTTATCTTGAAAAGCGGCGGCAGATACTACATATATACAACCGGCCACGACGGAGTTTATGCTTACCAATCAGACGAATTGCTTAAAGGCTGGAAATTTTACGGAAAAGTATTTGAATATGACAAGCCGGTTGAAGAATACTGGGCTCCGTGCGTAATAGAACTTGACGGAACTTTTTATATGTACAACAGTTTTGAATATATGGAAGACGAACCGGATAAGGGCGGACATCATCAGGCATTATTTGTTTCAACATCAAAAAATCCGTTAGGTCCTTTTAAAAACGCAAAGCAAGTTTTGCACCCATTCAGCATTGATTCGCAAATTGTGCAAAACGAAGCGGGATTATTTTTATTTTACTCTACAAATAAATTTGAGGGTGAAAGAATAGGAACATATATTGTTGTTGATAAAATGCTTGACCCTTATACCCCTGCCGGAAATCCCGTGCCTGTAGTTGAGCCTACACTTGACGAAGACATTTTCAGAAAAGACAGATACAAAAAAGGTCAGCACTGGCACACAATAGAGGGTGCATGCTACTTTAAAGAAGGCGACTGGCAATATGTTATGTATTCAGGCAACTGCTATGAGCAGCCAACATATTACATAGGATATGCAAGGGCAAAAACAAGCGAAACGGATTTAACTAAAATTAAATTTGAAAAATATCCAAACGACAAAACCTACTGCCCCGTAATTAAGGCAAACGAATTTGAAGAAGGCACCGGGCACCATTCTGTTATTAAAGAAGACGGTCAATGGTATGCCATTTACCATGCAAGAGATTATGACGACGGATTAAACGCCGGCAGTTTTGACGCAAGAAACGCAAGAATTTGTAAATTAAATGTTGAAGACGGAATTATTACCGCCGAAAGATATAAAGACCATATATAAAGAGGTATAAATATGAAAAAAGATTTTTACACAATATCACTTTACGTTGATAAGGATGATACATTAATAGGTATTCCTTGCGGTGAAAGCGAAAAATACGGCATTGCGGATATTGACACAGTGCTTGTTTTAAAGGCACCGTACAAACCGGAAGAAGTTGAAGAGTTTGTTGAAAAAGTTTTTGATGCTTGCTACACAAAAAAGCATAATGATGCAAACCCCGTTTCAACTATTGAAAGATACACGAAGAAAAAAGGATTTGTTGAAGCAACTTCGGACCTTACACTGATTTCAATAGTAAAAACTCCCGGTGCATATTCGATTATGCCAACATTTAATGACTACGAAAAAGGTCCTCTTTGCATTGATGATGACGAAAGAGTTGTTAAATGCCCATGCGACCCCGGCGAGCTTTACGAACAAATTTATGATATTTTAATGGTTTACGTTAAAGCAAATGCATTTTACAAGGAAATTGCAGAAGTAGAAGCAGAAAAGAAAAAGAAAAACAATTAATATCATCATAAAAGCGGCAGGAACAAAATTGTTTCTGCCGCTTTTTTATTGCAAAAAATCCCCGAAGCAAAACCTTCGGGGATTAATAATTGTACTTAATTATACAGATTTAAGAAGCTTAGGAAGTCTTGCAAGAGTTCCGCCTAAACGCCAGAAGATTGTATTAAAGCCTACAAAGCTTGATTCATCATCATTAAGCATTTTAAGCAATCCTTCTGCCTGCTTTGGTGAAAATGCACCCATACTCATTTGAACAAAGTTACGAATAGGGATTTGTGTTGCCATAGCGGCAAGCATTTTACCGTCGCCGTTTGCATCACTGCCCATGCCTGACATAATCTTTTCAATAAGATTACAAAGTTTGGCACCCCACTTTGTATGGCGTGCATCATTGAGACAACAATACATATCAATCTTCTTTGATTTATCTCTTTCTCTTGCAGGAAGCGGCTGACCGTAAACAGCACCCCACTGTGCATCATCAATAGCTTCAATATCTGCAGTATAATATGCAGGTGCAACAGCCTTAAAATCAGGCACTTTTGCATCTACTGTTGATTCAACATTAACAGTTGCAGAAAGCTTAATATCACGGCTTGAAGCGCCTACCATAACATCAAATTCGCCTGATTCAACATGCCAATCGCCAAGTTCAACATTATAATAAGCAAATGCACGTTTACCAAGCTTAATTGAAACTTCTTTTTCTTCGCCGGCTTTAAGGAATACTTTTGTAAATGCACGAAGTTCCTTTTCAGGGCGGAAAATTGTTGATTCTTTATCGGCAACATAAACTTCGGCAATTTCGGCACCGTCAGCGTCGCCTGTATTTTTAATTTTGAAAGATACTTCAAGAGTATCTGTATCTTTAATTGAATTTGCAGAAAGTTTAATGTCGCTGTATTCAAATGTTGTGTATGAAAGACCGTAACCAAATGGGAACAAAACATCTTTTTTAGCGGTATCATAATATCTGTAACCGATGTAAACGCTTTCCTTATGTTCTGAAACAACAGGACCGCCCGGATAATTACCGTAAGTCGGGTTATCAGAAAAAGCAATAGGATAAGTTTCTGCAAGTTTACCGCTTGGGTTCACCTTACCTGTAAGAAGGCTTGCAACAGCAGCGCCGCCTGCCTGACCGCCAAGACCTGAATTTAAGAGAGCCTTAACTTCATTAAGCCATGGGATATATACAACAGAACCGCCTGCAAGAACAACAACGGTATTTGGATTTGCCTTTGCAATTTCACTTACAAGTGCATTGTGGTTTTCAGGCATATTAATATCTACTCTGTCGTAACCTTCGCCTTCAAATTCTTCAGTTAAGCCAACAAATACAACTGCAACATCACTTGCCTTTGCAGCTGCAACAGCCTCTTTAACAAGTTCGCTTTCAGGAATTCTGTTTTTGTCCTTCTTTGTAGGGGCAGATTTATAATAACCCTGTGCATATGTAACATCAACGCCCAACTTAACAAGCTCATCATAAGCATTAGCAAGTTTTGTTGGGTTAATAACAGAAGAACCGGCGCCCTGGAAGCGAGGAGCTTTTGCCATTTCACCGATAACAGCAACTTTTTGACCTGCTTTAAGAGGAAGTACGGAATCTTCATTTTTAAGAAGAACCATTGAACCCTCGGCAACTTTTTGAGCAAGTTTGTGATGCTGTTCAACATCATATGTATGCTTTTCTGCAAGAGCAGGTTTTGATTTAATAATCAAATCAACAACATTATCAATTCTTTCATCAAGAATTTTTTCATCAAGTGTGCCGTCTTTAACAGCGGCTACGATTCTTTTAGCGTTAAGGTCGCCTGATGTAGGCATTTCAAGGTCTGTGCCGTTTTTAAGACCCGGAACTCTGTCTACAGAAGCACCCCAGTCTGTTACAAACAAGCCTTTAAAGCCCCATTCTTTTCTTGCAACCTGATTTTGAAGCCAATCATTTTCAGAAGCATAAACACCGTTGATTCTGTTATAAGAGTTCATAACAGTCCAAGGCTGAGCCTCTTTAATTGCAATTTCAAATGCAGGAAAATAAATTTCACGCATTGTTCTTTCATCAATTACTTCATTAAGCACCATACGAAAAGCTTCTTGTGAGTTACAAGCAAAGTGCTTTAATGATGTTCCTACCCCTTTTGATTGAACACCGTTAATAAGATTTGCTGCCATTTTGCCGGCAAGAAGCGGATCTTCACTGAAATATTCAAAGTTACGACCGCAAACAGGAGAACGCTTAATATTGGTTCCAGGTCCGAGAATAGTTGAAACTTCTTCTTTCAAACACTCTTCCGCAAGGGCAACACCCTCTTCCTTAAGCAAATCTTCATCCCAAGAACAAGCTGAAGTTGCTGCAGGCGGGAAACAAGTTGCAGGAACAGAGTTTCCAAGACCGATTCCGCTTGATGCACTTTTATCTTTATTTTGTTTACGAAGACCGTGAGGTCCGTCTGTAATCATAATTTTAGGCAATCCCAAATCTTCAGCAGATTCCAAATGCCAATAATCATAACCCGAAGCAAACTGTGCCTTTTGCTCAAGGGTCATTTTTTCAATGATTTCAGGATGTTTCATTAAAACATTTCCTCCCACACAAATTTTTACCAGTATATTATATATTAAATATAAAAGTTATACAAGTATAAAATAACGTTCAAATTATTATTGTGCAATACTAACAAATTAAGAACTGAAAAACTGAACAATTCCACAATAAAAAATCCGCAAAACACAAAAAATGCGCTTTGCGGCAAATAAATTTATTATTTTAAAAATTTAATAAGTTCAAGAGCGGCTCCCATATCGCCGTCCACTTTAAGCTTACCTGTTGTAAAAGCAATTACAGGGTCAAGCTTGCCGTTTACAAGTTTAAGTAAATTTGTTCCGTTCATAGTAATAATGGCGTTTCTGTCGTGATAATCATAAGGTTCTACATGAACTTCACCGTTCTTAATTTCAACGTAAAAAATTCCGCTTGCTTTACCCTCAACATTAAACTGAAAAGCAAGAGTGCCGGGAACGGAACTTACATCCGTATCCATAAATCTTCTTCTTACTGTTTCTACGATTGATTCATATGTCATTGCCGCCATAATGATGCCCCCTAAATATTTATATTATTAGTTTAACACACTAAAGCGGCCATTTCAACATCAATTTTATTTTTCTTTGGAATTGGTTAACAATGCAACAATTAACCCCGAAACAACGGCAACGGTTACACCTCCGGCGCAAGCAGTTAACCCACCGGTTACTATGCCTGTAAACCCATTTTCGGAAATTGCTTTTTTTACACCGTTTGCAAGTGCGTTACCAAACCCGGTAAGCGGAACGGTTGCACCGGCGCCGGCAAAATCAACAAGTTTATCATACCAGCCGAATGCGCCGAAAAGCACACCGAGACAAACAAACAAAACAAGAATTCTTGCCGGAGTAAGTTTTGTTAAATCTATTAAAATTTGACCGACAACACAAATTAAACCGCCAACAACAAATGCCTTTAAAAACATCATAAAAAATCACCGGTTTTATTGTTTACATAAACCGATGATTTATTCACATAATAAAATTAACCCTCATCAATGGGATTTTTGTTATTCTTTTTAGATTCTCTGCCGTATTTTTCTTCATAGCCGGGATTAATATAGTCTTCAACAACTTTACCGTCTCTGATTCTGATAACACGCTCTGCTTCTTCTGCAATTTCGTTATCATGAGTAATTACGATTACAGTTCTGCCGTCATCTTTCAAATCATGCAAAATTTTCATAACGTCTTTAGTTGAACGTGTGTCCAAGTTACCTGTAGGTTCATCTGCCAAAATAACGGGAGGCGCTGCCGCAATGGCTCTTGCAACGGCAACACGCTGTTGCTGACCGCCGGAAAGTGCAGCCGGTAAATGGTGCATTCTTTTTTCAAGCCCAACCTTTTCAAGGGCTTTTTTTGAAATTTCATCTCTCTCTGCTCTGGGAACACCCCTGTAAACCAAAGGAAGTTCAACATTTTCAAGAGCGTCCAATGATGAAATAAGGTTAAATCCCTGGAATATGAAACCGATTTCTTCATTTCTGATAACACTCATTTGGTCATCGGTTAAATCTTCAACAAGTTTACCGTTAATGTAATATTCCCCCGATGTAGGAACATCAAGCAAACCAAGCATATTCATAAGGGTTGATTTGCCTGAACCGGATTGACCGATAATGGCAACGAACTCGCCCTCATCTATAGTTAATGAAACGCCGTCAAGAGCATTAACCTGATTTTCACCGGGATTATAAATTTTATAAACATTTCTAACGTCAATAAGATGCATTGTTTCGTGTCCTTTACTAATAGTATATTCCAATATTACAGATAATTATATATTTTGTCAAGTAATTTGCATAATTGTTTAATTAAAATAAATAATAAGTTCAAGAGGTGTTAACAAATGAGCATAAATAAAGACGAATACAGCAAAATGACAGATAAAGCAAGTCCAAATTCGCCTATATTACTTAACTGCATAAAAGCATTTTTATTTGGCGGCGGAATATGCTGCTTTGGGCAGCTGTTGAATTTTTTATTTGAAAAAGCAGGACTGGGTCAGGAAGAAATAAAAATTGTAACGCCGTGTACAATTATAATATTAACCGCAATCTTAACAGGAATAGGTGTTTTTGACAAAATTGCCAGACATGCAGGTGCCGGCACAATCGTTCCCATAACAGGATTTGCAAACTCTGTTGTTTCACCTGCCTTGGAATTCAAACACGAAGGTTTTGTGCTTGGCACAGCATCACAAATGTTTTCCATTGCCGGACCGGTAATAGTGTACGGTGTAGCATCATCGGTATTATACGGAATAATAATATTTATTTTCAAATTATATTAATTATAAAAAAGCCGCTTTTGAAAATTCAAAAGCGGTAAAAATTAATTGTTTCGTGAAAAAAGCTTATCTCCCAACTTGTCAAAAACAAATTTGCCAGGTTTTTCAATAACATAATAAGTAACTATTCCAAACGCAACGGCAAATAATAAAGAAAGAGCCAAAAGCCTTAAAAAATGATTTGAAACGTAGGCTGAATTTTTCCACAAAGTTTTTTGAAGAATATAAAACGATATTTGCTGCATAACATAAATTGAATAGGAATATTTACCTAAAAATCCAAAAAACTTATTATTAAAAAGCAATGTAAAAATGCCTTTTCTGCTTAACAGCATAATAAAAAATACCGAAAATAAAATAACTACATAAAATTGCTGTTTATAAGAATTTTGCGAATCAATAAAATGACGCAAAAGCAAATAAAAACACACAATTTGAACGGCAGAAACAGAAATGAAAACCAATATTTTTTCAAATTTATTCGGTTTAAAACCCGAAACGAATTTTAAATTTTTAAATTGTTTTAAAAAAACGCAAATCAAATAACCTAATCCTATGCCGCCGACAGCACGAAGAAGCGCAATGCTGAAAAAGTAATAATTTCCCCTGCCGAAAACAACAGCGTTATTTGCAATAACTATCGCATAAGAAAAATAAGTTATAACAGCCAAAATCAAATTGAATTTTTGACTGTTTTTAATACATTTACGAAGAACAAAAATAAAAATCAAACCGTAAAAAAGAGAGGAAACATACCAAAGAGTTCCCGAAACACTTGGAGTAAGACCCACAGCCTGTACAAAAAATGAGGCAAATAAACAATCATAAGGATTATAATAAAAAAATTTCAACCCAATAATTAAATGCACTGCAAGAACAGGCCACAAACGTGAAAATTTATTATAGGTAAATTCAAAAACAGACAGCTGAGAAGATTTTTCGACCGACCTGCACAAAAAATAACCGGAAATTATAAAAAAACATTCAACAACAGCACTGCCGTAAGCACAGCTTTCCGTCAATTTTGGAATAAACGGGGTAAGTGCTTCAAGTCCGTTAATATTTGCATGAAAAATGTGGTAATAAACAATTATAACGGCAAAAATAAACCGTAAAAATTCCACATCATACATTTTTTTACTTTTCAAATCATTCCCCATCAAATACCTCAAAAATAAAATATATGAATTTTACTTATTTCCAAATTATTTATGATTTCTTAAATTAAATACATTAAAAACTTGTTTTATCAAATTAAAATCTGAAAAAGCAATAATAGCCAAACATAAAATTTCAATACTCCACGCCAAATTATTGTGAACAAAGCTTTCTAAAATCATCATTACCGTTACAAGAAAAATTTGTAAAAATACTCGTTTCCCTTGAATATCCAAGGGGATTTTTTTCTTATATCTATAACTCTGATAACAGTTACAGCAATATAACTTACAACTGTAGCTAACGCTGCGCCCAATCCTCCACAAAATGGAATTAACGCAAAATTAAGAATAATATTTATTATTGCGCCTACCATAGTAGATATCATTAACATAGTATTTTTCTTTAAAGCCTGATAAAAAGTTCCGAAATAAGTTGAAATACACCCAAACATAGCTGCAATTAACAAAAGCGGAACAAATTTCCATGCATCATAAAATTCTGTTTTTAAAAGTATTTTACATATCAGTCTGTTAATTAATATTAAGCCGCCACATGTACACACACAAATATACAAGTATCCTCTAAGAACTGAAGAAAAGAAACCCTTCTGATCTCTTGATTCAATTTCTTTAGCAGTAGAATATTGCCACGCTTGTTGAAATATTGACGACACTAAATTTATCATTGCCGGCAATTTACTTGCAGCTGTATATAGACCTACAACATTAGCATCCCAAAATAACAACAAAATATAACGATCGGACACACTGTTAATCCACCATGAAATCATATTTGGAATACTTGGAACGCTATAACGCAACATTTTCTTTAACTGCTGTGTATTTCCCTTTTTCAAAGAAAAATACATATATTCTTTTGACATAAAAAAAGCAACTAAACCGGCTATACCGTACGCAATAGAAAATGATGCCATATATGCGCCTACACCACCGTTTAACTTTACCAGAAAAACAATATTGCATATAACCAATATTAAAGAATTCAAAACGCCATAAAAAGCATATCTCTTAACGTGACCCAAGCCTCTTGCAAACTGCGTTGTCATTTTATAAAAAGTAGTACAAATATACAAACTGCAAAAATAAAAAGCATACTCATATGAAAAAACTAATTTGAGAACAATACAGCAAGCAAAAACGACTATATCTCCCAGTATTATTATTCTAAATGAATTAGCAAATAAAGATTTATAATCAACATCTTTATCAATCGAAAATCTATATAATGCTTCAATTATACATACCGTGGCTATTGGAATAATTATCTCTATTGTGCTGTTAAGCAATTCCGAAACGCCATATTCCTCTGTAGTTAATACCGATGTATATAATGGCATCAAAACAAAAGATATTAATTTAACCAAAATATTTCCTATGGCAAAAACCGCAGTATTAGAAAACAAAACTTTATATTTATTAGACTCCATACTTTTTCTTTCACATCGTCCAGACAGCTATCATAGCGATTTGCAATAATTGCCTGTGACTGCTCTTTGAACGCAGTCAAATCATTCACCACTCTGCTTCCAAAGAAGGTTGTACCATCTTTCAAAGTCGGCTCATAAATGATAACCGTTGCTCCTTTGGCTTTGATACGCTTCATAACGCCCTGGATGGAGGACTGCCGGAAATTATCGGAGTTAGCCTTCATGGTCAGACGATACACGCCCACAACCACCGTTTTTTCCTGAGAAGTGTCATAAGAAACTGAATCACTATATGCGTAGTAGCCAGCTTTTTTCAAAACCTGATCTGCAATAAAGTCTTTTCTGGTTCTATTGCTTTCCACAATAGCAGACATCATGTTTTGTGGAACGTCCTCATAATTGGCAAGAAGTTGTTTCGTGTCTTTCGGAAGGCAATAGCCACCGTAACCGAAACTTGGATTATTGTAATGCGCACCGATTCGAGGATCGAGACATACTCCATTGATGATGTCCTGCGTATTCAATCCCTTCATCTCAGCATAAGTGTCCAGTTCATTGAAGTAAGACACACGGAGCGCAAGGTATGTATTGGCAAACAGCTTGACCGCTTCTGCTTCGGTAAAGCCCATGAATAGAGTGTCAATATTCTCTTTAATTGCTCCCTCTTGCAGAAGCTCTGCAAATGCCTTTGCTGCTGCGTTAAGTCGTTCGCCTCCATCAGTTGAAACGATGATACGGGACGGATAGAGGTTATCATACAGCGCCTTAGATTCACGCAGAAACTCTGGGCTGAAGATAATGTTCTCACTGCCCATCTTCTCACGGATGTTAGCTGTGTAGCCTACCGGAATCGTGGACTTGATGACCATGATGGCATCCGGATTCACCTGCATAACCAGCTTAATGACAGCTTCTACCGCAGAAGTGTCGAAATAGTTCTTCTTGCTGTCATAGTTGGTTGGGGCTGCGATCACAACAAACTCAGCATCCCTATATGCCGCCTCACCATCCAGCGTTGCGGTTAAATCCAGCTCTTTTTCAGCCAGATACTTTTCAATATACTCATCCTGAATGGGAGACTTTCTGTTGTTGATCATCTCAACCTTTTCAGGAATAATGTCAACTGCCACAACATGATTGTGTTGGGCTAAAAGCGTTGCAATGGACAAACCAACATAGCCGGTTCCTGCAACGGCAATTTTCTTGTTCATACGTTCCCCCTATACTACCTCAAAGAAGGTATCCGGTCTGTTCGGATCAAACACCTCATTGCAGGTCATGACCGTCACCAAATCTTCCGTATCAGACAGATTGATAATATTATGTGTCCAACCGGGGATCATATGAACTGCTTCTATCTTATCTCCGCTGACCTCAAACTCCACCATCTCTCCGGTATTAATGTTTCGTTCCTGAATCAATCCATGACCATGCACCACAATGAACAGCTCCCACTTGGAATTGTGCCAATGCTGCCCCTTGGTTATGCCCGGTTTGCTGATGTTGATAGAAACCTGCCCGCAATCGGCGGTATGCACCAGTTCCGTAAAACTGCCACGGTCATCCACATTCATCTTCATGGCATACTTGAACTTCTCTTTTGGCAAATAAGTCAGATACAGAGAATACAGCTTCTTTGCAAAGGAGCCGTTCGGCATCTTCGGCATCAGTAATGTCTGCGGCTGCTGCTTGAACTCCTGAAGTAAATCTACAATTTCACCGAGAGTAACCTTGTGTGTCACCGGAACATAGCAGTATCTTCCGTTTTCATCAGCAACCGTTTCTACACCATCAAATTCACAGTGCTGTTCCTTACACTCCAGCAGATCGAACATTCCCTCCACCAGATCGTCAATATAAAGCAACTCCAGTTCGGTACTTCTATCATTGACAGTGAACGGTTCATCGTTTGCCACTGCCCAACAGAAGGTGCTGACCGCACTGTTATACTTCGGTCTGCTGTGTCCCATCAGATTCGGGAATCGATAGACTGCAACCTTTGCCCCGGTTTCCTTCGCATAATCAAAGAACAGTTCCTCGCCTGCCTTTTTACTTCTTCCGTATTCGCTGTTTCCAAAGCGTCCGGCAAGGGTTGCTTGGATGGAAGATGACAGCATAATGGTTGCCTTATTACTGTACTTTTTCAGATTGTTCAGCAAATCAGAAGCAAAACCGAAGTTGCCCTTCATAAAATCCTCCGGGTTCTCCGGGCGATTCACACCGGCAAGGTTAAACACGAAATCAGCCTTTCGGCAATACTCGTCCAACTCCTCCGGGGTGGAGTTCAGGTCATACTCATAAATCTCCTCAATTTGAAGGTTCGGTCTGGTTCTGTTTTTATTATCACTGATATTTCTAAGGTTATTGCAGAGGGCGGTTCCCACCATACCCTTTGCTCCGGTTACTAAGATATTCATAAACTGCACCTCTCTTTTCTCCTGGTGTGTTTATCAAACATCTTTTCTCCACACCATTTTATTGACTACACCAGTATAGCTCTGAATGATCTTGACCACCTTGTCCGATACATTCTCATCCACATAGTCAGGAACCGGAATGCCAAGATCACGGTTTCTGTTCATCTCAACTGCAACATCTACAGCCTGCAGCAGTCCCTTTTCATCAATGCCTGACAGGATGAAGCAAGCCTTATCCAATGCTTCCGGACGCTCGGTAGAGGTACGGATACAGACAGCCGGGAACGGATGTCCCACACTGGTAAAGAAGCTGCTTTCCTCCGGCAACGTACCGCTATCAGAAACCACAACAAATGCGTTCATCTGCAAACAGTTATAATCATGGAAACCCAGCGGTTCGTGCTGAATCACACGAGGATCAAGCTGGAACCCGGTTGCTTCAATTCTCTTTCTGCTTCTCGGATGGCAGGAATACAGAATCGGCATATCATACTTCTGCGCCATTTTATTGATTGCATTGAACAGAGATAAGAAGTTCTTCTCAGTGTCGATATTTTCCTCACGATGGGCAGAGAGAAGGATATAGCTTCCCTTTTCCAGTCCCAATCTCTGATGAATGTCGGATGCTTCAATCTTAGCAAGGTTATGATGCAGCACTTCTGCCATTGGGGAGCCGGTCACATAGGTGCGCTCCTTCGGCAGTCCGCAGTCTGCAAGGTATCTTCTGGCGTGTTCGGAGTAGGCCATGTTCACATCTGAGATGATATCTACAATACGGCGGTTGGTTTCCTCCGGCAGGCATTCGTCTTTGCAGCGGTTTCCTGCTTCCATGTGGAAGATCGGAATATGCAGACGCTTTGCGCCGATCACCGACAAGCAGGAATTGGTATCACCGAGAACCAATACGGCATCCGGTTTGATCTCCGCCATAAGCTGATAGGATTTCGCAATGATATTGCCCATGGTTTCTCCAAGGTCTGCCCCCACTGCGTTTAAGTACACTTCCGGGTCGTCCAGCTCCAAGTCATGGAAGAACACACCGTTCAGGTTATAGTCGTAATTCTGACCCGTGTGGGCGAGAATCGTATCAAAATAAGTGCGACACTTCTTGATGACCGCCGCCAGACGGATAATCTCCGGGCGAGTGCCAACAATGATCAAAAGTTTTAGTTTTCCATTTTCTTGCCATTTGCAATCATACATCTTACTTGTCCTCCGCTAATCTGCCCTGAATGTACTCCAGCTTTGCAATGGTGTCAATGGTCTCCTGCAGATTCAGACGGCGGGTGTTATTGCTGTTAAACTCGGTCAGAGTATTTCTAGTTTCATCGCCTTCTTTGAAATACTTATCGTAATTCAATCCTCGGTTATCCGCTGGAACACGATAGAAGTCTCCCATATCCACGGCTTTCGCACATTCCTCGTTGGTCAGCAGCGTTTCATACATCTTCTCTCCATGACGAATACCGATAACCTTGATATCCTCTTTCTTGCCGCCGAACAGTTCACAAACTGCCTCTGCCTGAGTCTGAATGGTACAAGCCGGGGCTTTCTTGATCAGAAGATCGCCATTTTCGCCGTGTTCAAAAGCAAAGAGTACCAGATCAACTGCTTCTTCCAGGCTCATAATAAATCTGGTCATATTCGGCTCAGTCACAGTAATCGGATTTCCAGCCTTAATCTGATCAATCCAAAGTGGAATTACAGAACCACGGCTACACATAACATTACCGTAGCGGGTACAGCAGATCTTTGTCTTGCCGGACATTCTGGACTTCGCAATAGCAACTTTTTCTTCGATAGCCTTTGTCATGCCCATAGAGTTGATGGGATAGGCAGCCTTGTCCGTAGATAAACAGATAACGCACTCTACGCCCTCCTCGATAGCAGCGGTCAGCACATTGTCAGTACCAATTACATTAGTACGCACCGCTTCCATCGGGAAGAATTCGCAAGACGGCACCTGTTTCAGTGCAGCCGCATGGAAAATGTAGTCTACGCCATGCATGGCAGAGTGCACGGACTGCAAGTCACGCACATCTCCGATGTAGAATTTGATTTTGTGAGCCACGTCGGGCATTTTTGCCTGATACTCGTGGCGCATATCGTCCTGCTTCTTCTCATCCCGGCTGAAAATGCGGATTTCTCCGATGTCGGTCTGTAAAAAACGGTTAAGAACCGCATTGCCGAAAGAACCAGTTCCTCCGGTAATCATTAACGTTTTTTTTGTAAATAATGACATATTATATACCTCGATTTCTATTTTTCACTTGCTTAACACTATTGTATATCTTCCAGAAAATCAGCAAAGCACTCTGGAGTATTTAACCTAAATTTATCAAGCAGGTCCGCTGCCGTAATTTGCACATCATTATTCCTTTGAATAAAGTTTAATATCTGCTTCGAGCATTCTTCTCCTTTGGAGTAGTCCTCCTGAAGAACCAAAGCGTTCCCATAGCGAACCAAATAAGGCTCGCTTGCATCATTTGCTATTTTTTTGAAACTGATAATGCGCTTACCAGTTGACATATATTCAAAAATTTTACATGGAATTCCGCATTCATGTTCATTTCCAAAATTCACAAAGATATCTGCGTTTTTTCTAATTGTAACCAACTCATCCTGTGTCACTCTACCATGATAGAAAATCACCCGATTAAGGAGTTCCGTCTCATTTAATTTTTCGCTGATTGATTCTGAGATGCCACCATAGATGTCAAAGCGAACACGACGCTCTTTCAGAATAAGTGGTATAAGATATAGGAAGAATGAGCAATCTCCGCTTGTTTCCGACATCATTCCAGTATAAACAAACGAGATTTCTTCATCTTGTTGCATCTTCTCATCTATATTCGAGAGCCAACCAGTATCTAAATTCGGAATATCAACATAATATATCTTGTTTTTATACTGTTCAAATTCTTCTCGTTGAAAAATTGGCTTATGCGATATCATTGGGCACAAATAATCGTATTGCTTCGCAAAATACAATTCCCATTTTTGGCATTTCTTTTTATGCTTTTCAGGCGAAATTGTATGATTGCTACATACCCCCCCCGATAAGGAATCGAGTGAATATAGAACATTTTTTATCTGTGGAAACTGTTTTTTCAACAATGCACCGCACAATGCAGTCTCAAAATCACGATGCACACCAATAACAACATCAGTCTGTTCACTCTGAATAATGCGCTTCGCCTTGGAATAGAGACTCATCAGAACTCCGGGGCTGCGAAATGGATGCAATGGATTTAACAATCTCTTCCCAGACCTGACAAGACGTTGAAGTATCCGTGCCAAGAGTTTTGGTACGCTTTTCGTATACATGAGCTTCCACTCTGCATATGTTTTAGCACGATAGACCTTGATTGACCCAACACTTTCTGTTTCATTTACCAATTGATTTTCAAGTGCCAAAACAGAAACTTCATGTCCCCGGTCAATCAAACATTGTGCAATCTTCATGACACAATTTCCATTGGGGGACGGATTATAATAGAAAGATTCAGTTATAAATAGTAATTTCATGATAATCTGCGCCTCCTTTTCATTTTATCTATCCTTTTAGCAATGCGAAATAATCATTTTTTTAGTATTCTTTTTCCAATTCTTTTTAACTTCACAACCCACAGGTTGATTTTTTCCGTCATGGTAGGTACCAATAGCCGCACAATAATATCCTCATAACACTCAAATTGTTGTTGAATCACTTGCTGCCAAAACATATTTTTTCTTGGATGAGGAATTACACTTTGAACCATAGGCTTATTGCCCGCAAGTATAGAAGATACTGGTACTTTTTTACTTTTAATTTGTTTTTTCAATAAATCAAAATAGTACTGCCCTTTGGGACTATGGATTAAAACAGCGGAAGTTCCATTATTATCCAACATCTCCGGGTTGTATTTCTCAACTCCCCAATAATCTGCAAGTGTGATATCCGCCATACGGGATACTGATTTAAACTGACAAGTATAGCAGCTTTCCCGTAGCGTCATATTAGCAAAAAAGCCTTGCATATAGGCATCCTGTCCAGCTTCCACGGAATACTCTGTTCCATTGTCGAACCGACAAGTAAGACAGAAACCGCCCCAAGACAATCGTTTGTCCCGGAAATTAGCGAATACTGGTTTCCTGCCGCAGGAAATACTGTTCAAATGTTTCTCCCAAAGTAAAGGGCTTGGAACGCCATGACATATCAAATCTACGGTCAACAGATTTCCAGTATCTATTTTTTGTTGGCGTAGGTAACTGTATAACCCACCGATTTGGCAAGGAGTACCGGAAAACAACACTTTTTGCCCATTCCTGATATCCTGCTCAACACAAGAAAACATATCCCCAATCCGGCTCTGAACATACTTTGAAGTTTGAAGGGGACGAATATCATTCGTTATACGCTTATGCTCAACACGAAAGTCCTCGGTAAATGCGGCACCGTAAACGGTTCCTCCTTCCCGCAAAATTTCAGAAGCCAACAGTGAGAAGATGCCTCCGGACGAACTGTTCCTATGATTTTCATCATTCAAAGAATACGCAGCATAAGCAATAGGCTCACCAGCACTTTTCATATCTGCTGTATTCAAAGGGCAGGCTTTCTGGCACAGCTTGCAACCAACACAAAGGTCACAGTTAATAACCGGCTGCAAAAATCCTCTCTCATCCAGTTTCATCTCTATTGCCCGCTTTGGACATATTGAAAAACAAGCATGGCAGCCTGTACATATTTTTTCAGTAATTACTATCTCTTTATCCATAGGCTAAATGTCTCTTCTTCCTTTGTGATACCAGTGATTTGACAAAAACCCTGCTTTGCTCACAGGGCCATCTTGATATTCTGGGACTTTTTCTTGATGTTTGATTGCCTTGCAAAAAGCAATGAGTCTTTTCGCCGCAATATCGGCATTCCATGTATCTGCTATTGTATGGTAAGCGTTTAACCCCAAAGCTCTGCACAACGCTTCATTCATAGCCAAAGTTTCCACCAAATTGCATAATTGTTGAATGTCTCCATTTCTGTACAAGAAGCCATTCTTTCCATCATGGACCAAATAGGGGGCTGATCCAATCGCATGACTTGCAACACACGCACAACCACTATTCATAGCTTCGTTAAGAACTGCACCCCAACCCTCATGGAAATCGCTGGTAAACAGGAAAATATTCGCTCTGTCCATATAGCTTCGTACCTGATCAGGAGCAAGAAAGCCGTGCATGGTCACGGTTTCCTCTAAATGATGCTCCATGATCTGACTATGAATTTCCGTCTTTAACTCACCATCTCCTATGATATCCATGTGAAATGGAATTCTATTTTCATGAAGATGTTTTGCGGCCAGAACAGCTAACTCTGGGTGTTTCCAACTGAGCATACGTCCACACCATAAGATATGTACTACATTGTTGTTCTTCTTTTCAAAGAGTTGTTCTTCCGAACAGCAAATTGTTTTGGGGAAATAACCCCACTTGTAGCTTTTTCCCCAGTACGCACCAAACAGCCCATAATCTCCCGCTGCATAAGCACTTGCACAAAGCATCCAAATCCTCTTACTCGTATACTTTGTGTGCGCTTTCAGCATATTTTTGATTGCACGAGGTGACAGCATATGCCATCGGCCGTCTTTCAATATCCGCTCGCTGTATCGAATAACAGGCTTATTGTTCTGTAATCTGTATTGAATAAGGGAATCATGAGCAGAACCGATGATTACAATATCGCTCTCATCAATCAGGTTACCCGCCTGCTGCAAATCAATCTCAAAGGGATATCTTTTCTCATTGCTCCACCCCATCGAAATTCGTTCTGTTTCCATTGGTTCTGTGTTCACAAAGCGAAAATTGTCACCCATTTCTCTATACATGGCTTCACAAAACGGAATCTGATGAATCGTCAAATAATTAGAAACAAATGTAATCGTCATCAAATCACCTCCCTCACTTCACTTTGGCAAGCACTGTCTTGATCATTACCATCAGACTATGCTTTTCCTCTCTTGAGAAGAAAAGCATAAATTCCACCCCAATCGACAGAACGCACATTGCTCCGGCGCAGAGAATTAGTATGCCCCAGCTGGCAGGATTTCCAATGTGTGCTATAATGCTTCCAATAACAGAGCTGATCACGACAAACAGTAAGCTTCTGCCCGCAATCTTATAGAATTTCACCGGACTGACTCCAACACATTTGGCGGAATAAGGAATATTTACAAGTAGATTTCTTCCCAACGCAAGTATTGAACTTACGGAGACCACAGCGTAGATCCCCAAATTCGTTGTATTCAAGAGAGTGAATACAATCAATGTATTGAGCACTCCCGTAGCAAGTGTTGCCAGTGCAGGAACTTTTAAGTGGTTTGTCACTGTAAAAATATTATGCATAATCGATATAGAGCCTGCAAAAAGTAATTCGCCCATTGATAGAAGCGATAATATCCATAGGGTAGTAGCATTCTCTGTTGGCATCCACAAAGAAAAGAAATATCTGCCGAAGGAAACAAGAAATGCTACTGGCAACGCCATTAAAAGTGCCACTACTTTACAAGCATAGTTTAAATGGGAAACCATCCCTGGAATATCATCTTTGGCATAACTAATTGTCAGTTGAGGTGTGAAACCGCTCATAACATATCCCATACATTGATATATCATATTAGGTACAGTTTTCACGATGGAAACTGTTCCCATTGCGCTGGCATCAATCAGTAAATTAGAAATCAGCAAGTCAAGACCTTCCAGAAGGACATTGCTCAGAGCTGTTATGCTATTCCAGCAACCAGATATGATAATTTCCCAAACTTTTCTAACATTAAATGAGGACTTTTTGATTTTCAACTCTGGGAGCAAAATTTTTGTATAACGATAGTTAGAGAAGGCAACAAACAAATAGTATGCTAGCATAGCCAGTGCCACGTATTCAATACGCGGCTGTAATAATGTAAAGGTTAGAACCAGAATAACCAGCCTTAGTAGATTTGCCTCAATCGTCCTGATGGAGGACAAATAGACCTTGTTTGTCACAAATGTTGCTACCGAAAAAATAGATGTATTCATATTTACAAAGAATCCCAAAAATACAAACAAGAAGGTAGCTTTTACACTTCCTATGCTTTCATATGGAATATCCAGAAATCTATCAATATTCGATATGAGCATTAACATCGGGATAAATAGCACCAATACAACAATCATATTGGAAAAGAAAACCGATGAATAGTATTCATTTGCTTCTTTATATTTCTTTTGACAATAATGTATAGATACAAAACGCCCTGCCAATGTGTTTAAAGCTACAGTCACAATTGCAACATAACTGGTAAAGCTATTTGCAACTCCCAAAAAACCATATGTCTCTTTTCCCACACTTCTAACGATAATTGGACTAACAAAAAATGAAATCACAAAGCTAATAAAAAAAGACAGCATCTGGGCAACAAGGGTTAGATACATTTGCTTATTTTTCATTTATACACCTCACTTCAAATACACTATTAAAAGATGCTCACTTTCTTTAATAACCAGTTAAGTATAACGAGAATATTCAATGTATGATCCAAATAATTCATTTACATAAGAACGTTCGTTTGAGTCTTGAAAGCAGCATTTTTACTTTTTCCTGTTTTGCCTTATTTTTCAGCTGACGAATCGCCTTTCCTATCCTGTCGTTTGCGATGAGCCATGCAAATTGATTATTCTGTGCGATTCGAACACATTTTCTGCAAAGCATTTCATCCATTAGAATTTTACGAATGAACGCATCAGAATGAGGCATATTCGCTAAAAGATACTGATTTAGAAAATTCATTGTGTAATTCACAAACCATACTGCATCTTCTATTTTATCAGCATCCGTTACCAATCCCATTTTTTCAAGGCAACCTTCTTTGATTGTTTCCGCTCTTTTAAGTATTTCATATGCTTGAATATTGCACTTTCGGGACAAACTCATAGGCACCTGACGATAATTCGTTAAGCACTGGTGAATGTATACATAACGTTCAACCATCGTATAGTACTGTACGTTAAATACATAGTCTTCCAGTTGATTATCACCAAATTCTTTTACCGTCTCTATGATAAGTTTCTTTCGGAACAATTTATTCCAAAGTACAACCGCCTCAGAGCCATTTACAATCGTTTTCTTAACAACTATTTCATGAAATTTTTCAACATCCAACTCCATGTCAGATGAATAAATCCTATGTTCTCTTTTTGAGTTCTCAGATACACTGTAATAGTCGCATTCAACTAAATCAGCATCTGACTTCCTAATACAGAAAAACATCTTCTTGCAAAACTCAGGCTCATAGTAATCATCACTATCAATAAACGTTATATACTCTGCACTCGCCTTCATTATGCCATCGCGTCTGGCTTTTGCCACACCTTCGTTATCTTTGGAAATGATTGTAATGCGAGTATCTATCTTCGCATATTTTTCGCATATATCAAGTGAAGAATCAGTTGATCCATCGTTTACTAAGATAATTTCAATATCCTGGAATGTCTGGGCTAATAAACTTTCAATACACTGTGGCAGGAACTTCTCTGCGTTATAGACAGGTACAATAATACTAATCTGTGGCATTAATGTTTCCTCAAAATCTTTCTAATCTTCTTTCTTGCGTCAAACAAGAAAGCTACACGTTTGGGGTGTGCTGAAAAATGCATAAGCTGATCATACAGTGCTTTATAATATCGAACACTTGGCAATTGAGAAAGATATTCTTTTATATCAAATTGTTTCATTATGCAGACTCTATCTGACGAGCTAAGTTTCAAATATACATTATATAGCTGATACAGAGAAATCAGAACAACGGCAGAATTCTCTTCCATGTTTTCTTTTGGCAGTGATAAATAATGCCTGTACATCTCACCACAGATGTATAATGCATCAATGCCACGTTTAAGTACAATATGATTTGTCGTACTACCGGGACGATCCATTCGGTAGAAATAAAATGGAAATCGAATTTTTACAATAGTCGCATCGACCGTGAGAAGCTGAAATGTGTATAATTGATCTTCGTAGGTATACCCCTCCGGAAAGGTTAGCTTCTCTCGTTCAATCAGAGATCTGCGCACGAAATAGAGAACCGGCACGATATCATACGTTTCTGTTTGGACTTTTTCTTTCAGGAACTGCTTTGTGGAAACTGCCTGATTCTCGTTGGGAATCTTTCTGAAGGATGGATTATTCAGGATCATCTTTTCTTCATTCTCTAAATCTCCCTGTACAATATCCGCATCAAACTGAACCGCAGTTTCATACAATCTCTCACAGGCATTTAGCGCAATATAGTCATCACTATCTACATAGAGAACATACTCTCCTGATGCGTGCTTTAACCCAAGATTCCGAGCAGAACTCTGTCCACCGTTTTCTTTGTGAACCGCAACAACCCTATTGTCTGAAGCAGCGTAATCGTCAATCATCTTGCCTGACCGATCAGAAGAACCGTCATCTACCAAAATAATCTGTATATCCTGCATCGTCTGATTGATCAGGCTATTTACACATTCATCCAGGTAGTCCTCCACATTGTAGACAGGTACAATAATACTAACTTTCATTCTATCCTTCCTCATTCCATTCTTACACCCAACAAATACTTTGTAAGGAAACTCATCTTCATTTTTTTCAGTAGCATACAGGCGCACCAAATCAGCAAAAACGATATTATGTATGTACAAAAGGGAGATGCAATTTCTCCAAACGCATTCCCACCAAGAAATTTATTCACAATAGGAACAATATTGATATGAACCAAATAAATCGCAAAAGAATATTTACCCAACTTTACAATCCAGTCGTAGCGACAAATGCTCCATGCGAATCGCAGAATCAAAATCGCACTTGCTGACTCCATAAAAATACCTAATATGGAGAAATACCCATATTGTCCATGCTCGATAAAACCGCTTAAAGCAAAAAGAATCCCCCAAATCAGAATAGCCCAACCAAAATACTTTTTGATATATCCAATGATCCTGCTATCCTCTTTTGTTTGTAAATACAGTCCGATTGAGAAAAATCCTACCCAATTAAAGATATTCAAATAGTTTGTTAAGCCAGCTCTGGCAATTATGTCATCTGTAATCCCAAAAGCGGCCAATTCCGTCGATATAATCGAGAGGACAATGCAGACTCCTGCCATTTTTCTTATGCTGACATATCGAAAGAAATAAAACAGTATCTGTAACAAAATCAATACGGACAAAAAGTAGAATAAACTATTATATCCCAGTACAAACTGCAGGCATGATTGTACATTGATTTCCTTGCCCATTTGTAAATTAGACCACAAATAACAAGCGCCCGCCAATATTATCCAAGGAAAAAAAGTAGTTTTCCTGCTCTTTAGAAGTTCCCGAAACGAGGCATATTTTGTGGGTCTGTAATAATATGCGGACAAAAGCAAAAATACAGGCACACCCATTGACCCGATTCTCTGAAACAATATTACTAGCCAACCAGGGCTCACGTTTTGGAAGTCAGAGTGTGCGATAATAACTGTTAAGATTGCAACCGCTTTTGCACACCAAACACACCTACTAATACTTCTCTCTCTCAATGCCATATCCATATGGGTTCCCCTTTAATATCCAGTAAAATGTAGCTACAATAATTGAGTAGTGAGCGCCGCCTACAATCAAAGCTGCTTCAGAACACGAGTGAATAAACACACCCAAAATTGCCACCAGCGCAATGAATTGTAATTGACTTCTTGCAACACTATGATATCGCTGAATCGTCCAGAAATAAAAAAGGAACCACCAAATGTACCCTAAAACTCCACAGCTTGCTATGATTGCAAGTGGACCATTGTGCATATTCGTAAAATGATACTGCCGTACATCTCCCAGAACGTTTTTCCAAGATAAAACATCCATCTGGCTCAAAAAGTATACTTCCCGACCAGAATACAGTTCCTTGCCCAATATTTGCAAATCAGCATATTTTCCACTTGCATACATATTAGTATATATGAGCATAAATGCTAACGGGAAAACTATCGCAGCAATAATAATACATTTCGGTATTTTGATTTTTTTGCCGAAGAGGTAATAAACCACTATTGCAATGCTAACAATCAGGCAAGTACGAGAGTCCGTTAAATAAATCAGGTATTCTTCATACACACACAACCCGATAACAAGAAATTTCAAAGAAATTTTTCCAAGCATCGGTAAAAACATAATTAAAACAGCCTGATTTAATAGTAGATATATTGCGGTGGCATTTGGATTTGAATATCCTAAGTATAAGCTATCCAATATCCCCGAATATGCATATTTTGTCATGGACAACATTGAAAAAACAATGGCTATCAAAATATTTATATAAAGAATAAATCTCGCATTTTCTTCATTATACTCCACACAATCCATCAACATAATTGCAATTGGCATTTCGATAAACCCCAACATTCCCATGATCTGAGTATCGAAAGTGATCGTTCCATTGCCAAACAAAAGAGAGACTAAAACTGTCATTACAAGCAGTACAAAACAAGTCATTTCCTTGCTTCCCACGAAGAACCTTGACTCATCTATTCTCTTAACAAATAATATGAAAAAACACCCAAAGGTAATTAGAACAATTCCTTTATATACAAGGCTTACTGCGCCGCTCTGCAACGGTATCAGGATATATAGCAACAATGCCAATATCCACATTGCCTTGAAGTATACTTGAGGAAGATACACATGCCTTAATCTCTCCATTATTCTCCCCCCAGCTTTTTATATAATTCATAATATCTTCTCTGCATCAGTTCCAAACTAAATAACTGCTGAATTCGCTCTTTGCATTTTGGAGAATATATCTCTTTTCCTCTTGTTTTAATCATTTCTATGGCATCTTGAACCGCATCAATTTCCAATGGCTCAACCACAAAACCTGTATCGGCATCCACCACTTCGGGACAAGCTGTACTGTTCATAACAATTGCAGGGGTTCCACAAGCCATTGCTTCAGCAACGACCAATCCAAAAGTCTCCTCAATAGAAAAATTGATATAAACATCCGCAGCAGAATACCACTGTGCCAGAACAGTCTGATCGCTTACTGCGGGAATAGCAATTACGTTCTCCGGCAGGCACTTCTTCTGGTTAGGTGTAACACCAATCAGCACAATCATCTCATCTTCTTGCAGTCGCTTTGATAAAGCAATAAACTGATCCAACCCTTTGCCCTTATTCCAAACACTGGCTACACTTAAAATGATAAACTTCCCCTGAAGCTGATACTGCTCTCGAATTGAACTTTTATGAAAAGAAAACCGTTCTGTATCAACACCATTATAGATGCACCGAATGTCAGCCTTACACAAGAAAGACGCTTCTGCCACCGATTTCAGCCAATTGGAAACTGTGACAATATGCAAATTCGGGATCGACGTGAATGCTGCCTTCTTCTCCAAGTAACTTTTACGGCTGCGGTCACGCTCGCTGTCCGGATATCGGTCAAGCTGAGGGCATTCAAAACAGCCTGTTTTCCATTTCTCACACTTTACCTCTGTAAAATGGGCACATTTCCCCGTTACCGGCCAGCAGTCGTGGAATGTCCAGACAACCTGGCAGTTTTTCTTTTTCAAGTATTGAAAAAGCATTTTGTAATTCATATAATGCCCATGAATATTATGCAGATGTACAATATCCGGGTTAATACGTTCCATATATTGAATCAAGTGCCAGGTTTGAATATGGGACATTTTCCCTTGCCACCCCAGTTTCCTTGACATGAAGCTATGCAAATGAGCATCCAAGCTGTTACCGAAGCAAAAAGTATTCGGACGATCCGACTTTCCGAATCCATAAGCAATATAATTTTCGACATCATGCTGATTCAGATAATCACTGATCTGCACCGCAATCCGCCCTGTACTGCCTTTTCCACATACGCTGTTGATTTGTAATACTTTCATTTTACTTATCCTCACTCAACTGTGACTGCAAAAAGATCAGTACCTTTTCAGTCATTTTTCGATAGTTCTTATCCCCTATGGCAAAATGTGCAGCTTTTTGACCGAATAAGTAAAGTGCCTTAGGTGCATTGTGCATAACTGTGGCTAATGCAGTGGAAATACCACTTATTGATTCATCTTCGATGATGTATACATATTTCAAATATTCCTCCGGCATTCCACCTACCTTCGTTGTCAACAACGGCGTACCAGATGCCATGTATTCCAATATCTTGGACGAGAAAGAATAATTGCTGTAATCATCCGCTGTCGGCTTATTAACTATCAGCAGATGTGATTTTTTCAGAGCAACCAGCAGTGTCTTCCGATCCACTCTGCCAAAAAACTTGATGCGAGAATCCTTCTTCGCACATTCTTCAATAAATGCTGCATCTCCTCCAGCACCATATAGATGCAGTTCCGCATCAAGATTGGTCTGCATAAAGCCTTTCACCAGATTCTGAATGCCATAAAGCCTGCTGATGTTTCCGCCATACACAATCGTTTTTCTTGGGTATTTTTCCTGATCCGGAATGTCATCAAAAATACTTGCATCACAAAATCCTTCAGAAACTATATAGGGCTTATCCTCAATCCCCATTTTGGCGGCCATGGGTTTTGTAAACAGAATATAGCTGTCACATCTCCCCTGAAGCTCCAACATCTTTTCTGAAAGTCTTTTGGAGTACCATCCACGGATGCCCTTCATGTTTTTCCAAGAGTACATATACTCTGGCAAATCTGTAATTACTGCACTCAGATGGCATCCATATTTCTTGCATAATCTAACTGCCGGTTCCGTATAAGGCGGATATATGGAGTACATCAGAACAACCTTGTCTTTAACATCCTTGTTTTCTTGCAGCCACTGTTCCAGCAGCTGTTCCACATTTTTCTTAATCGTAAGCTGCTTCAGTCCCTGTATATTGACAAAAGGAACCCACTGAATCCGGATGTCGTTTTCAATTGTTTCTTGTTTTCCAGTAATATGCTTAAATATACTGTGCGGATATGCGGCAACCGCAGGCACACTTAGTGAATCCACCTTTGCACCATTCTCTACCAAGCCCTTTGCCAACATCGTTTCATAATTCACCGGAGCAACAGAGGCTTTTTCTTTGCTATTACTATTAAGTTGTTCCATCTGTGCTGCTGATATCAGCGAGCCAAGTAAGAGTATTTTCATATTCAATCCAACTTTTCCTTCATTTTTATTACTCGTGCAGGGATACCACCACAAATGCAGTTATCAGGCATATCGTTCACCACCACTGCATTTGCACCAATTGTTACGTTATTCCCAATTCTTACATTACCAATGATTTTTGCCCCAGCACCTATCACCACATTATCTCCTAATGTCGGTGCTACATTTTCATCAATTGCTTGTCCAATCGTTACCTGTTGTGCAATCCACGCATCCTTACCGATATGCGCATAATGAGATACGATAATTCCATTCAGTCCATGCTGTAAATGTGGAGGTGTTTCAAAATACGCACCAAAGCCTATATCCGTTCCCATAGACGCATTGTTAAACGCATCCATTCTTTTAATTCGGAACAGATAGAAATACTGCTTTATTTTATGCAGTCCCCCCCCCCGCGAGGAAATAACAACATTTCTCATTTTCCAGTATGTATCCGGATTATAATGCTGTATATGATGTATGACTGCTGCAACAAGCCTATTTTTTCTATTTATTCTATCCATCTTTATAGACCTAACATCTTTCCAAATTCTCTATCATATTCCTTGGGTTCAAAGGGAATCAAACCACCGCCGGAATGGAAGGTCAATTCGCTGAACACAATTCTTCCATCGACATTGTACAGATCCACTCGTACCAGTTCAAAGGGTACGGCGAGCTTTTCTGCAACAGCAATCAATTCATCACCGTTTTCTGGTTTGCTGTCTCCTGTGAAACCATCGTATCCATATTTCACCGGCAGAATATTCCATTGCGCATCAAAGATATTGTCATACCGTTTTCCACCAATTTGCTTATTATGCTGAATAAAACAGACTTTTCCTTTAAAGCAAAATAACTTGTATTCTTCCAACTGTCCATCCAAAGGACGCAGAAAGGCATCACACATAATCCGAGGTTTAATGTTTTTATAGTTTTTCTCCCGATCTTTGTAATAAAAGTTCTCCCTAAGCCAGCGGTCAAATTTCTTCTTTGCAGCATCCCTGTCCAGCTTTGACTTATCAGGAACAATGATATTATAAGAAGAACCATGTGTTGCCTTCATTGCAAAGGCATCAGGCAACTGGTCAAAATCAATTTTGTCAAAACTGTCATAGACACCGATAACTTCATTGAGATACTGATCACCGACTGTTTTACGAACATAATCTCTTACTTCATACTTATCTGTGTATATATCATATCTCAACTTCTCATCAGATACTTTTGTTGAACAGATGTATTCATTCATTGTTTTGGGATGCTCCAAATCCGGAGTGTACCCAAACATCACTCTGAACAACAATTTTGAATGTGCTTCATCAGAGATCAATTGGGGAAATGCTATGAAAAACTTTGTCAGAAGGACTTTTATCAGAATCTTAAACTTCATTTTGATTGTCCTCCAATACCCCCCCGAATTGGGCGAAGCTCTGTATCCCTTTTCTGAATCATAATGTTATTACTTTCAACTTTCCCCTTCACAACGCTTCCTGCCGCAATCACACAATTATCCTCTATGACAGCCCCTTTTAATATGATTGCGCCTGCACCTATCCAAACATTTGCACCGATTATAACCGGATCAGTTTCAAATTCATTATCAAGAATTCTTCCATCACGGATCATATGGTCATTATCATAAACCACCACATTCGGCCCGAAAATAGTATTATCTCCAATCACAACTTTTTCTCTGGCTGTAATAATACAGCCGCTATTCAAGAAAACATCATTGCCGATCTCGATGATCGCTTTGTCTCTGACATTAAGCTCAACATTATGACGTGCCCGGAATTTCTTCCCTATTTTAAGGATTGCGCCTGCTGATTTACTAATCCTTGTTGATGGTTCAACCGCAAGTAAATTTGAATATGCAGGATTTCCAACAAATCTAATTCCGTTATATATTAACCTGATAATCTTATTCGCCATCTTTATTCACCATCAAAAGCTATTATGTATTGATGAATAATATCGTCTACATTCAGCTTGCCCTTTATATAATTCTCAATCTGTTCGGACAAAACAGAATACTTGTCTATGTTCATCTCAACCAATTCCTCAAGCGCAGTAATGAACGCCTTTTCGTTGTTCAGCGAAATGGCAAAGCCCCCATTGCCGTTTACATCCGTCCACGGTGTCTGATCACTGATAACAACAGGTTTACCCATAAGCATCGCCTCGACTATGGAGTGTCCGAAGTTCTCGCCAGTAGTAGGTATATAATAGGCATGGTATCCAGCTATCGTTGAAGCAACCTGATCATGATCAATCACACCCTTATACCGAACTGTGATATTCTGCGGCAGTCTGGCAATAGCATCTTGGCACTGCTTCCAATACATTTCGTTCTCAATAGAACCGTAGATATCGTATTGAACGTTTCCCGATAATCCCCCAAGCCATTCAATGGCTTTGAGTGTATTCTTAGTCGGGTGAATCCTGGCAACATACACCAACTTCAGCTCATTCGGCTTTTTTTCTATGCTGCCATGTAATCCATTAACCGGCAGGGAAATATTCTGGATGTTCATAAGGTGATCATCCGGTATTCCAAGAAATGCTTTTTCTTGCATACATTCCTCTTGTCCAGTTCCCTGAAAATATACATCTTTCAATAAACCGGAATATCGAAACAATTTGCCATACACCGTTTTCTTCAATTTGCCAAGCTGAAGCCGTTCAGGATAGAACTCTCCTCTGGGAGCAACGATCACCTTTACGTTTTTATGTTTCTTTTTATAAGCAAGCACTGGAAGGAGATCATCAATACTGAAAAAGCTATTCTGATAGATCACGTCAGGTTCTACATCCTCAATCAGCCTTGTAATGATTTTGAATGTATGCTCATCTTTTGAAGTATAAAATGCCTTTCCAAACTCAAACTGATTCCATCCCGAAAGAATACCTTCTAAAGGTTTATCATCATTTATTTCATGGTTTTTGGAAATGATGTAGATATCAAATCTGTCCTTCACGGACTGCACCAGATTCATAATACTGATTGGTGGACCACCACTATTTTTTTGCGGCCAGAATAAAGATGCCATTATCAATAGTTTTTTCAAAACGTAATTACCTCGCTAAATCTTCTACTGCTCTCACAATTTGCTGATAGGTATTTCTTCTGTCAAACCGTTCTTCAGCCATCCTTCTGGAGTTCGCACCCATCCGCTTTCTCTTTTCCGGGTTCTCAATCAGTTCCTGAAGTGCCTTTGCAACCTGATTCGCAGATTCCACCCCGCAGTTGATTCCGCATCCATAGGATTCTAACAAGTTTCGATATTCTTGGCACTCCTGCGTATTCACAACGGGAAGCCCTGCGGCTGCGTAATCAGCGTGCTTATTGATGATACTCTGTGCCGCACCTTTCACGATAGGATTCACCGCAATATCTGATTTACAAAGGCTTGCTACCATAGCCGGATAATCCACCCGACCATGAAAAATGGAGCGTATTTTGCAATTCTTAGCATATTCCTGAAAACGCTCTAAGTAAGGGCCATCTCCAAAGATGTGAAAAACTACGTTTTGTCCCACCCCATCAGGCAATTGATTTAGTGCATCAAAAATAATCTCAATGTTATAGCTATGCCCCAAGGTTCCTGCATAAGCAATCCATAACTCACCATCAGGCTTTTCTACGGAAATATTCTCACTGCTTTCATCGAAACTGCCAAGGTCTGTTCCAAGATATACGCACAGACCATTCTTATCTTTACGATTACTCTCAAGGCCACGCTGCATATATGTCTCAGAAACGGCAACAATGCGGTCAGCCTGTCCATAAAAACGATTTGCCTGCATTGTCATAGGAAAGAAAACAAGGTCACTGACAACCGGCACTTTCAGCACCAACTTAAATGCCTCCGGCCAGAGATCCTGAATATCAACGATAAAAGGGATCTGGTACTTACTACAGTAGTTACCCGCCGCTGTTCCTACATCAAATGATGGAACAGCGGCAATAATTGCATCTGGTTTTTTCATCGTTTCCAGATAGTTTGACAGGTTTTTCCCAAAAACATAATGACTGTAAAACCGTTTTAAGCACACATTTCGAGGATACCCCGGTTCCGGTAACATCGTATATTTGTAGGGAAGGTTGTCATAAAGTTTCGCAGCCACCTTACGCTGCTTCTTTTTGAGGTGTGCAAATGTCGTTGTGATTATTTCCACATCAAAGCCATAACTACACAGCAACTCTCCTAAATATATGAATCGGTTATTTCCGGGTTCATCCGGTGCTTTACTGAAATGGTCGATAATCACAATTCGTTTCATATTAGCAATCCCTTTTCATCATCACTTCGTTATATTTCATCATATAAGTACCATTTTCGTACTGCCCAATCACGCACTCATTGGCGTTTCCTTCAAGATTATTTACAATCAGCTTCATATGATCTGCGCCGCTCTCAAAGGCATGAGGATAACCACCGCCAAAGCGTGGATTAACTTCAGAAATGTAATACTCGCCCTTTACGTCAAAAATGTCGATGTCGATCTGACCATTGTAGCCTGCATCCTTGACAAACTGCTCAATCAGAGCGAACAACTTTTCATCCTGGAAAGAAACTGCCTTATCTGTCTCACCGGCACGCATTTTTAACTTTTTCTTTGTGAATATGGATACCACTTCGTGAGACACCATATCAATATACACATCCGCACCGATTTCCTGTCCATCCAGAAACTCCTGAATCATCAGTCCATCCTCATGGGCAAACAACAATTCAACCGTCTCCCGGTCATAAACCTTGGAGATAGAGATGCTGGCACTGCCTCTTGCCGGTTTTACAAACACAGGATAGGTAATCACCCCAGCGTCAACATCAGCATAGAAAGCATCCTTATCCATATAGGATTTTGCGCACCTGTATCCGTGAGTTTCCAACCAGCTATACATCTGGAACTTGTCCAAAGACATTTCACATAGCGCATAGGACGAACCAATTACAGTCGTACCTATGGCTTCAAATTTTTCTCTATTTTCTGCCAGAAGGGAAAGCTCCGGGTCAATCAGCGAAAGCACACCAGTAATTTCTTCTTTCTTGCAAATATCTAACACTACATCTAGATACTCAGGTGCAGTCATCTTCGGAACAATATAATATTTATCAGCTTCATAGATAGCGGGGGCTAAATTGCTCATATCTGTCGCAATGACTTTCCCTGTTCCATTCAAAGTCTTTACAAAATACTGGACAATTTTATTTCGAGTTCCCGCACTCAATATCAAAATGTTCATAAATATCTCCCTTACTTTACTTGCATTTTTAATCGTCTTTCCTCAGCGAAATTAGGTTCGACTTTATTGGTATCTACCGCAATGTCCTCTTTCTTTACGAACTTTAGAGCCGTTTGAAGAATAATGCGCAAATCGCCAATAAATGTTATTTTCTTTACATATTGAACGTCAAATGCGAGCCGATGATCCCAATCAATAAAGTTTCTACCATTTACCTGAGCTAAACCACTTAGCCCTGGTCTGACATCATGGCGGTGTCGTTCTTCTTCGCTGTAATAGGGCAAGTATTGTATCGTCAGTGGGCGGGGTCCCACCAGGCTCATCTCGCCCTTCAAAATATTAAATACTTCAGGCAATTCATCCAGACTGGTTGCCCTCAATGCTCTTCCAAATTTCGTCAGACGAACCTCATCCGGCAAAAGATTTCCGTTTTCGTCTCGTGCATCCGTCATCGTACGGAATTTATATAGCTTAAATATCTCCTCGTTTTTCCCCGGACGTTCCTGCTTAAACAACACCGGGCTACCCAATTTTATTCTGACTAAAACCGCTACGATAATATAAAGCCACCAGAATACAAGCAGCGCCGCAAGACCACAAAACACGTCAAGCACTCGCTTGAAATATTTCTCATATGGCCCGTATGGTTTATGCTGATTATTCATATTCTTTCCCTCTTTTACTCAAAACAACTTTTAATAATTTCAATAATCTGCTCCTGCTGTTGCACTGTCATCTTGTTATCGCTCGGCAGACACAGACCTCTTTCAAAGATATCCATACCTACATCCAGGCAACCGCCGTCAATGTAAGCGTTGGTTCTGGCTCTGCCGTTGCCATCACGAACTACAAACGGATTCATTCGGTAAATCGGCTGCATGTGCATAGGCTTCCAGATCGGGCGACCTTCTGCATTGATGCTGGCGATAGCTTCCAGAATCTCGGTAGGGCAGCTCTTGCCATGCTCTCCGACGTAGAGTGCTTCCTGTTCACCTCTGACCTGCTTGCACATAGCGTCTTTGTCAATGATCATGCAGCTCAGCCAGAAGTTCGGCTCACTGTTCTTCTCATCATAAGGATTCATCTGCACCGGAAGGTCTTTCAAGCCTTCCTTGTAACGCATATAGATTTCCTTTTTCTGGGCAATATGCTCCTCCAAATGTGGAATCTGATTACGGACAACACCAGCAATCACATTGCTCATGCGGTAGTTGTAGCCAAGCTCCTCATGCTGATACCATGCTGCACGTTCTCTGGACTGTGTTGACCACTTGCGAACCTTATCTGCCGCTTCCTTACTGTCGGTCAGCAGCATACCGCCGGACGAACCGGTGATGATTTTGTTTCCATTAAAGGAAATTGCATTGTATGTACCGAACACACCAGTCTGAACGCCCTTATAGGATGCACCCAAGGATTCTGCAGCGTCCTCGATAATCACCGCACCGTGCCGGTTACAGATCTCCCGGATTTCGTCGATCTTGCCGGGTGTGCCGTAGAGGTGCGCCACCACAACCACTTTGATTTCAGGATACAACTCAAAAGCTTTTTCCAACGCAAACGGATCCATATTCCAAGTGTCGTACTCAGTGTCGATGAACACGGGGATACCGCCCTCATAGACAATGGGGTTCACCGTGGCATCGAAAGTCATATCGCTCGCCGCTACAAGGCGTTTTGAGAGCGCACCCGTTCCGGGAGCCGGTTTGCCATATACCTTTTCACCTGCCAGCTTCATAGCCAGATGCAGGGCGGCAGTACCAGCAGAGAGCGCAACGGCATACTTGCAGCCCACCTTCTCGCAGACCTGCTTCTCCACCTCGTTGATGTTTGCTCCCACAGTAGACATCCAGTTGGTTTCATAAGCTTCCATCACATAACGCATGGAATCCGGATACATGGTAGGTGAGGACAGCCAGACCTTATTTTCAAATTTCTCATAATTGTTATCAGGATTAAACATCTCTCGTTCCCCTCTTCACTGCGCCTATACATCTGCGCTCGTCTGTCTTTTCTACATTTATATTGAAACAATCTGTCCGAAAACAGACTTTGATTCTCTTATGAACGACAAATAGCCCACCGCCAGACATGGCGTGTGAGCTAAGTCAGTTCCTCCTTATAAGATTTTCTACTCTGGATTGTGGGTCAATTCATGAGTATCCAAGAAGCCATCTTCACCTCTCGGATTCTCTGACCTACTCCAGTTTCCGTAGAAAATTTCAAATAACGGGACTGACTTAGAGCCGAAAACCCTTGTAATTTCAAGGCTTTTTCTTGGTTGTCCCTATTATACAGCTATCACTTCATCATCATCGGTAATGCCTAATAAACGTAATGTCATTTCGGCAAAAGCAGTCTGAGAATTTAAACAAACAGCACGATTCACACCGCAAAAGTCAGCAACTTCTTTCTCTAATGTTTTTGTTTTAGGTCCTGTTGTAATCCAACCTGATCTTAATGCATCCGAAACCTGGTTAATCTCTTCTTCCGTTATATCAGGCGGTGAAAAAGATATCTTCATAATATTAATTTCTCCTTTAAAATTTGTCAAAACTTCTATAAACAAATCAGCATCAAATCATTAAACAAAAAACATTTTTAGTTTCGGAATATACCATTTTTAAAATTAAATTTAATAATCCAAAATAAAATTCTATTGATTCTTATTTCGTTTTTCGCTCATTATTTCTCCTAAAACAACACTAATCCATTTTATTGTTTATAATTAATACTATTGTATATATTAATGAAAAGAATGTCAATAAATATTTAAATTGACAGAAATGTGTAAAACAACCAATCAAATAAAAAAGCACTGTGAATAAAAATATTCATAGTGCTTTTTAGTGTTACAAAAATCATTTATTATTTAAACTTTTTTAGATTAATACTGTTTTCATTTCCGAAAATTAAAACCACTGTTTGCAATATAAGAAACAGAACAGCCAAAACTCGCAAAAAAATTATAATTCCATACAAAATATTAACTGTTTTTTGAAAAACACCAATAGTTTTAATACTGTTTTTTAAATACATTTATGCCTCCAATTTTACTGCGTGGGCAATGCCCAAAATAGGACTGCCCTGTTTGTTGGAAGTAGGACTCATAAGTGCACCTGTGGCAACAAAAAGAACTTTATTTAATTTTCCGCTGTTCATATTTTTTAAAATGTGAGAACATAAAACGGAACCGCTGCAGCCGCAACCCGAACCGCCGCTGTTAACATCCTGCTCTTTCAAATTATAAATCATTAAACCGCAATCATTATGAACCGAACGAATATTAACATTGTGCTCCTTTTCCAACAATTCATATAACAAATTTGAGCCTGTAAAGCCCAAATCGCCGGTTAAAATCAAATCATAATCTTCAGGTTTTGTTTGCGTATCGCATAAAAAATCATAAATGGTTTTTTCTGCGGCAGGTGCCATTGCGGCGCCCATATTATTTGCGTCCGTTATGCCCAAGTCGCATATGGTACCTATAGAAACTGCCGTAATTTTTACGCCCGCACCCTGATTTTTAATCACTGCGGCGCCACAGCCTGTAACGGTTCGTTGGGCTGTAGGCGGTCTTTGCCCACCATATTCAAGAGGAAAACGGAACTGCCTTTCTGATGTGCAAAAATGGCTTGACGCACCTGCAACCACACAATTTGCCCCCGATTCAACAAGCATTGAACCGACTGCCAATGACAAAGCCATTGTGGAGCAAGCACCAAACAAACCGATGAACGGGGCATTTAAATCTTTAACAGCGAAAGAACTTGCCACGCTTTGGTCAAGCAAATCACCGGCAAGAACAAAATTAACATTTTCCGGTGAAACACTTGCATTTTTTAACGCCATTGTCATTGCATTATTAAACATTGAAGATTCTGCAAGCTCGTAAGAATCTTCACCCATTGTGGTATCCTGATAAACAGCATCAAAATCATCAACAAGAGGTCCTTCCCCTTCTTTTTTTCCAACTACGCCTGCACTGCCTGTAATAACCGGCGGATTTTCAAAATAAATTGTTTTACCTTTTATGTGCATAAATAACACCTCTAAAATATTATTACCAAAATATTTTAATAAAATGAAAAAAGCAAAAAACAAAAAATGGAAAAATAAAAAAATGCACCCAAAGCAAATTGAGTGCATATAAAAACCGATTAAACGTAATATTTTGCCTGAGCATTCCAAAGCTCACTGTACAAACCGTTCCTTTTAAGCAAATCGTTATGAGTGCCTGATTCCACAAGTTTTGCTTTATCAAAAACAACAATTTCATCACAAAAAACACAACTTGAAAGCCGATGTGAAATATATATTGCCGTTTTATTTTTAACAAAAGAATTAAATCCGGCATAAATTTCATTTTCGGCAATGGGGTCTAATGCTGCCGTAGGTTCATCAAGCACAACCACGGGAGAATCCTTGTAAAGCGCCCTTGCAAGTGCAATTTTTTGTGCTTCGCCGCCTGAAATTTCAATTCCCTTACTGTCTGTATCCTTATACAAACAAGTTTGTTCTTTAAAAGGCATATTTTCAACACGTTCAAGCACATTTGCCTCATCAAGGCATTTTTTAAATTTATTTTTATCAAAAGGCACTGCGCCGCAAACATTATCTTTAAGTAAAATTGAAAACAACTTAAAATCTTGAAAAACAACGGAATAAAAATTAACGATACTTTCTTTTGTATACTCTTTAATATTAACTCCGTTTATTAAAATTTCTCCGTCGGTAACATCGTAAAGGCGGCACATTAATTTAATAAACGTTGTTTTTCCGCTTCCGTTTCTGCCTACCACGGCAATATGCTTTCCGTTATCTATTTTTAAATTAACATTGTTTAAAGCATAGTCATCCGCACCGGGATATTTAAACGAAACATTTTTAAATTCTATATCAAAATTATCGGATGGATTTAATGATACACTGCCGTAATATTTATCGTCTTTTGTTTCAACAATTTCAAAATACACATTTGCCAGCGGTAAAATTTCTGCAAGTTTACCCAGTGTATTGGCAATTTGCATTACACCGTTTATAATTTGCATAAAAGCGCCGCAATACATAACAAGGGAACCTATATCAAACAAACCCAAATTGCCTTTTACACCGATAAAAACATAAACGCCAAAAGCAACGGCAGCACCCATAACGGCAACTACAGAGCTTGTTTTTGCAGTACGCATTGAAATTTGCTTTAATGTTTTTTCACCGTCTGTTAATATTCTGTTTGTAACGATGTGAGATATTAAATCTTGCTCTTTATAAATTCGTATTTCTTTTCCTGTTTTATAATCACCAAATATATTAATGAACGCATAAAACAGCCTGTCTAATTCGGCATAAGCTTCATTTTCGGCAAGGTATGACTTATTCATTTTAATTGCAATTAAAAGCATAACAACAGCCATAACTGCAATTACGGCAATAAGAGTTATTAAAAACAGCGGATTTTCAAAAAACGAATTACCTGTTTTTGTAAATCCTATTTTTAGTAACGGAATAATCATTACAACAGATATAATCAGCGTTAAAACACCTGTAACAAAAACAGATGTGGTCCACATAAAATACGAAAATCTTGCCCAGCGGCTGGCGCCTGCTTCCTCATGTTTGTGTATAACTTCTCTGAAATTAGAGTCAGACAACTTTTCATAATCCGTATTATAAAGAACACGTGCCATTTTATTATCTTCCCTGGCAAAAAGCATTGAACGGGACATATTTGTTACTTCACTTAAATATCCGCTTAAAAAAGAAAACACGAAGTTAAAAATTAACGCCAAAATAATATTAATAATCAAGCTTTTTAAATTGCCGCCGCCGGAAAGCAATGTAATTATTTTTGCCGTAAAATAAATATTAAAAAACGGCAACACGGAATTTGAAACAGTGCAAAAAATAAGTGCAGGAATGGCATGTTTATCAAGGATTGCTATTTCACGGTACATTTTAAAAACAGTTTTTAATTTACTCATAAATCGCAACCCCCTGTTCTTTATAATAATAGCTTTAAATCTGATACATTTTATAATAATAACCCTTTAAAGCCATTAACTCGTTATGCGTACCCTGTTCAACAATTTTGCCGTTTTTAACAAACAAAATTCTGTCGCAAAAGCGGGTTGATGAAAGTCTGTGAGAAATGAAAAAAGAAAGTTTGCCACGTGTTAATTCACTGTATTTTAAATACAGCTCATTTTCGGCAATAGGGTCCAACGCCGCAGTAGGTTCATCAAGAATAAGAATAGGAGCATCTTTATAAATTGCTTTTGCAAGAAGAAGCTTTTGCTTTTCGCCGCCTGAAAAATCAACGGCGTTTTTATATACTTCTTTATCTATAAAAGACCTTTCCTTATCAGGTAAAGCCATAATTTTTTCATATATTCCGGCTTTTTTAAAGCCGCAAAAAGCCTGTTTTCGTCGTAATCATTACAAGCACATACATTTTGAGCCACCGTCATAGGTAAAAAGTAAAAATCCTGAAAAACAGTTCCAAACAAATCAAAATAACTTGATTTAGAAATATTTGAAACATCACGATCATTTAATAATACACTGCCCTTTGAAGGCTTATACAAACCGCAAACGAGCTTAATAAGCGTTGTTTTGCCGGCGCCGTTTTCGCCTACTACGGCAACATTTTCACCTTTTGTAAATTTTAAATTTATATTTTTTAAAGTATAATCCTCTGCATTAGGATATTTAAAGGAAACATTTTTAAATTCCAACGTTTCCACACAAGAGGAATTTAAAGAATCGCCCGCATCGTCATAATCAGGCGTTTCAATATAATCTCTGTAAGCCTGACATTCCATAGAACATCTTTTAAGCTGATTTGATGAAAAAACAAGATTAACAACCCAATTTGAAAAGCCTGTAATAATGCCAAAGTAAAAAACAAAATCAGACACGGATAATTGATTTTTTACAACAAGATAAACAAGATAGGCATACGCTACCGACAAACGAATTAAATTCATTAAAGCGGTTATTCCGTTATACGCAACCGATTGATGAAGATACTTTGACGCTGTTTTTTCAAGTTTTAAAAGCAAATCGGCAAGACACTTAACAAAATAATCTTTAAAACCGTAAAATCTAACATCCTTGGCACTTTCACCATCTTTACTCAGCATATAAAAATAATCAAACTTTTGATAAATTTTTGAACGCCCGTCAAGATTTTTCTTTTGAAGCTTTATTATGTATCTCAGTGCAAAGAATTGAATAATGCAGGTAGCAAGAATTAATAAAATCATTAAAATATTAATTTTATAAATCAAAAAAGCCGATGTAATAACACCTAAAATTGCAATACAAAAATCATTGCAAAGATTTACAAAATCCGAACCGGCAGACCATCTGCCGTTATAAAACATTTCCGCACGCTTTTGTTTTTCCCTGTTTTCAAGATTTTCAATATTAACATAATCGGTATTTAAATTTTTATTAAATGCGGCAACGGCATATCGCATACGCACAATTCTGTCACCGCCACGCACCAATTCCGACATAAAAGGGTCTAACCAAATAGTTAAAGTAAGCACCAAACTTAATAAGCCCACAATTAAAATCAACCGTTTTTCAGACACGCCTGCATTAATACAATCTATCATAGCTTTGGGGATATAAGCTGTAATGATAGGCTGAATTACGAGGGCAGGAACACGAACAATAAAATAAAAAGGACTTTTTTTATCCCATTTAAGCCAATTTTTCAACATATAAGAAAAATTGTTTTTAAAACTGCTGTTGCTTTTTGCTTGCATATATTTTCCTCCTTAAGCAAGTAATAAGGCAAGCAGCCGCAGTTGCCTTATTTTCATAATAAACATAAATTTTAACAAAGTCAACAATTTGTATCATAATATATAACCTAATGTTTACATTATATAATGCAATAATCTATATGTCAACAAAACATATGCATTATTATCTAACTGTAACATTATATAATGCAGAGGTAACATAATGATAAAATTAAACGCACTTGAATTACTTAAAAAGCAAGGCAAAACAAAGTATTGGTTATACAAGCAGCTTGATATGAGCTATCAAAATTTTAATAAAATGATAAATAATGAAACCAAATCAATAAAATATGAAAACATTGAAACAATGTGCAGGCTTTTAGAATGCACGCCAAACGAACTTTTGAAAATAACAGATGATTAAAAAAACAGCGGTTGCTATATAGCAACCGCCGTTTTTTTATCAGCCTAATAATTCTTTTAAAATTTTAGTAACCTCGCTTGCAGGGGCTTTACCCTTTAATGCACGCATTGACTGACCGATAAGATAATTAAAGGACGCTTCCTTGCCGCCTTTATACTCATCAACAGCCTTTTGATTATTTGCAATAACATCTTCAATAATCGGCTTAATGGCACCTGTGTCGGAAACCATTTCCATATTATTTGCCTTAACGTATTCTGCCGGATTAACATTATCTGTAAACACAGCCTTAAACACCTTTTTAGCAGAATCACGGCTGATTTTATTGCCGTTTAACATATTAATTATTTCACCTAATGAATCTGCGTCAAACGCCATATTTTCAGGAAGCGTTTGCGTGTCATTAAGCATTTTCATAAGCTCACCCATTATCCAATTGGCACTGTCTTTAGGATTTTTAGTAATTTCAACCGTTCTTTCAAAAAGTTTAACATAAGAAACGGAAGAACAAATCATTGATGTATCATATTCAGAAAGACCGAATTCCGTCATATAACGCTCTTTCTTAGCCTGAGGAAGCTCCGGCAAAGTTTCACGAATATTATTAACAAATTCATCTGTAAGTTGAATAGGCGGAATATCCGGGTCCGGAAAATATTTATAATCCTGTGCGTCTTCCTTGCTTCTCATTGCGTAAGAATAACCTTTTGAATCATCCCAACGGCGAGTTTCCTGAACAACCTTTTCACCGTCTTCAATAAGTTCAATTTGACGCTGTGCCTCGGTTTCAATAGCATTATGAATAGCTTTAAACGAGTTAATATTTTTCATTTCTGTTCTTGTGCCGAATTCTTTGCTGCCTTTTTCCATAACGGAAACATTAACATCTGCACGAAGTGAACCCTCTTGCATTTTACAGTCTGAAACGCCGCAGAACTGAAGAATTTCTCTTAACTTTTCAACATACTCAACAGCCTCATCCGCAGAAGCAATGTCCGGTTCAGAAACGATTTCCAAAAGAGGAACGCCGCAACGGTTATAGTTTACAAGCGTGCAGTCTGACCATTCGTCATGAACAAGCTTTCCTGCATCTTCTTCCATATGAATTTCATGAATTCTTACTTTCTTTTTACCGCCGTTAATACTGTCGTTAATTTCAATATAACCGTTTCTGCAAATCGGCAAATAAAGCTGGCTTATTTGATAAGCTTTAGGCAAATCGGGATAAAAATAATTCTTTCTGTCAAACTTATTGTACATTGTAATTTCGCAATTAGTGGCAATGCCTGTTTTTACTGCAAATTCAAGCACTTTTTCATTTAAAACAGGAAGGGTTCCCGGCATACCTGAACAAATTTCACAAACGTGAGTGTTTGGCTCACCGCCAAATTCTGTTGAACAGGAGCAAAATATTTTAGTTTTTGTGGCAAGCTCTGTATGAACTTCAAGTCCGCAAACTGTGCTGTATTCCATTTTTACTCCTCCTTAAACAAGATTTGGCTTTTTAGTATGCCAATCTGTAATATTTTGATATGCATTACCTGCACCCAAAATAGTTTTTTCGTCAAACGGCTTACCGATAAGCTGCATACCTACAGGCATATTATTGCTGTCAAATCCGCAAGGAAGTGCCAATGACGGCAAACCTGCAATATTTATCATAACAGTATAAATATCACCCAAATACATAGCAAGCGGATCGCTTAATCCCTCGCCCATTTTAAGTGCCGTTGTAGGAGCAACAGGACCCAAAAGAAAATCATATTTTTCAAAAGCCTTGTTAAATGCCTGAACAATTAACCCTTTAACCTGAAGCGCTTTTTTGTAATAAGCATCAAAATAACCGCTTGAAAGAACAAAGTTACCAAGCATAATACGCTTTTTAACTTCCATGCCGAAGCCTTCCGAACGGGATTTAAAATAAACATCTCTAAGGTTAGCCGCATCAGATGATTTATAACCGTACTTAATACCGTCAAACCTTGAAAGGTTTGAGCAAGCCTCTGCACAGGCAATAATATAGTAAGTGGGAATTGCATATTTAACAACGGACATATCAAATTCTTCGATTTCAGCACCCAAGGATTTAAGAGTCTGTGCTGCCTGCATTACACTGTTTGCAACCTCGCTGTTAATACCCTCGCCGAAATAATCGGACGGAATACCGATTTTTTTGCCTTTTAAATCGGTTGTATTTTTAATATCGTCAAGAGTAAAAGGCGTGCCGTCCATAGATGTGCCGTCTTTTTCATCTTTACCGCTTATAACAGAAAACATTGCGGCAACATCAAGAGCATTTTTACCGATAGGACCGATTTGGTCAAGTGATGAAGCATAAGCAATAAGCCCATACCTTGAAACAGCGCCGTAGGTTGGCTTTAAGCCTGTTACGCCGCAAAATGAGCATGGCTGACGAATAGAACCGCCCGTATCAGAACCAAGAGCGATAACGCTTTCATCTGCGGCAACAGAAGCAGCGGCACCGCCTGAAGAACCGCCGGGAACTCTTGTAACATCCCAAGGATTCTTTGTTTCGCCGTAAAATGAAGTTTCTGTTGTAGAGCCCATTGCAAACTCATCCATATTTACTTTACCGCAGGGAACTATACCCGACGCTTCCATTTTTTTAATAACGGTTGCATCATAAGGCGGTTTAAAATTATAAAGAATTTTAGATGCACAAGAAGTTATATCACCTTTTGTACAAATATTATCCTTAACAGCAACCGGAACACCTGCAAGAACAGAAGTTGCTTTGCCGCTGTTAATCAAATTTTGAGCCGCCTCTGCCTTTTCAAGTGCAAGTTCCTTGTTAAAATGAGTGTAACAATTATATGTTTTATCTTTTTCTTCAACTGCTTTTGAAACCGATTCCACAGCATCCATTGCAGTAATTTCTTTATTTTTAATTTTTTCAGCAACCTCAAGGGCTGTCATTTCATAAATTTCCATATCGGCACCCCTTATTCTACTGTTTTAGGCACAACAAATGCACCGTCTTGACTTTCGGGAGCATTGGCAACAATCTCATCTGGACTCATTGAAGGTTTAACCTCATCCTTCCTTAAAACATTTGTTATAGGAAAAGAATGGCTCATTGCCTCTACGCCTGTAGTGTCAAGTTCATTTAATGTATCAATATAAGTTAAAATATCCTGAAGTTCCTTGCCAACCTTTTTTTCTTCATCCTCGGTTAAGGTTATACGGGCAAGAGATTCCAAATATTTAATTAATTCCGGAGTAATCTGCACTGCTTTTCTCTCCTTAAAGATTATTTTTCAGGTGCCGGACGGCGAAGTTTAATATGTGTTTCACGAAGCTGCATTTCAGTTACCGTATTAGGTGCACCCAAAAGCATATCCTGTGCATTTGAATTCATTGGGAATGCAATAACCTCACGAATGTTTTCTTCATCACGAAGAAGCATAATCATTCTGTCAATTCCCGGTGCCATACCTGCATGAGGCGGTGCGCCGTAATGGAATGCATTAAATAATGCGCCAAACTTTTCTTTAACGGTTTCTTCTGAATAACCTGCCATTTCAAATGCTTTAACCATAACATCCGGGCGGTGGTTACGAACGGCACCTGATGAAAGTTCAACACCGTTACAAACAATATCATACTGATATGCTTTAATTGTTAACGGGTCTTGATTTAAAAGTGCGTCCATTTCGCCTTGCGGCATTGAGAACGGATTGTGAGTAAATGCAAGCTTGCCGTTTTCATCATTTTCAAACATTGGGAAATCTGTAATATAACAAAGTTCAAATCTGTTTTTATCAATCAAATCAAGGCGATTTGCAAGTTCTGTTCTGATTTGACCTGCAAAATCATTTACATGCTTAGGAGCATCGCAGATGAAGAACAATGTGTCGTCTGTTTTGAAATTAAATATTTCACGAAGTTCCTGCTTTTTGTTATCAGGCAAGAATTTATCAATAGGGCCTTTATATGAACCGTCTTCAAGAACCTCGATATAGCCCAAGCCTTTCATACCGATTTCAAGAGCAAATTTAAGCATTTTTTCAAACCAGCCCTTTGACTGTTTTGCACAACCCGGAACATTAATACCTCTGACAGGTCTGCCCTGAAATGCTTTAAATTCAACATCGCTGAAAAATTCCGTTAAATCAACAATTTCAAGAGGGTTTCTTAAATCAGGCTTGTCTGTGCCGTATTTAATCATTGCCTCTTCATAAGGAATTCTTACAAACGGAGCTGGGGAAACTTGTTTTCCGCCGCCGAATTTTGTAAATGTATCATAAAGAACTTCCTCTGCAACAGCAAAAACATCTTCCTGTGTTGCAAAGCTCATTTCAAAGTCAAGCTGATAAAATTCGCCCGGTGAACGGTCTGCCCTTGCATCCTCATCACGGAAACAAGGAGCAATTTGGAAATATTTATCAAAGCCGGACACCATTAACAACTGCTTAAACTGCTGCGGTGCCTGAGGAAGAGCGTAAAACTTACCCTCATGCTTACGGCTTGGGATAATATAATCTCTTGCACCTTCAGGTGAAGAACAGGTTAAAATAGGGGTTGTAATTTCGGTAAAACCCATTTCAGTCATTTTTTGACGAAGAAATGAAATTACATTGCTTCTGAAAATAATATTATCATGAACGGCTTTATTTCTTAAATCAAGGAAACGGTAGGTTAAACGCACATCTTCCCTTGTTTCTTTTGATTCGGAAACTTCAAAAGGAAGATTTTCTGTGCAGGCACCGAGAATAGTTAATTTATCAACCTTAACCTCAAGTTCGCCTGTTGCAATTTTTTTATTAACCGTTTCTTCATCACGTTTTACAACAACGCCTTCAACAGAAATAACGCTTTCTTTTTTCAAATGGTTAATCAAGTCGCCGTCATTTACAACAACCTGTGTAACGCCGTATTCATCACGAAGGTCAATAAAAGCAACGCCGCCGTGGTCTCTTATAGTATCCACCCAACCGGCAAGTGAAACCCTTTCATTTAAATTTTCAAATGTTAATTCATTACAATTATGTGTTCTGTATGCCATAATTTACTTCCTTTCGGGAAATTTATCAAATAATTCCATTTAATCGTTTGATATTATAACACAACTATGCATTCACATTCAACTGTTATTTTATAATATATATAATAAAATATAAAAAAACAGACTGTGTTAAATACACACAGTCTGCGGTAAATCACTTTGAAAGCAAAGCATACCTGTAAGGTTCAAGATGAATAAAACCGTTTTCGCAGGAAGAATCAAAAAAGCTGTACGAATTATTCCACTTCTCGCCCACAAAAATATCAACGGCATGTTCTGAATTATTAACAACGGTAAGAGTTGAATTTTCATCACAAACACGCTCATAAGCAACAGCGTTTGAATTTGCATAAACAGGAACAAATTCACCTGAAACAAACGCTTTGCAACCGTGCCTGATTTCACCTAAACGCTTATACCATTTCAAAAGCTGGGCATTTTGATTTTCCCAATCAAAACAACCTCTGTTAAACGGGTCTTTCATTCCCTGCATGCCGATTTCATCGCCGTAATAAAGGCTCGGTACACCCGGCAATGTATATTGAATAAGGCTTGCGATTTTCATCATAGACACGCCTTTTAAATAATCATAATCAGGCAATATATTGTGCTGATGCTGCCACTGCCTGTCATGTCCGTCCGGATTACTGCCGGCAAGACGGGTTATAGCCCTTTCGGTATCATGTGTGCCGATATGATTCATTAAAACATTTAAAACACATGGCGGATAATTTTCAATAACAGAAAGAATGTTATCAAAAAAACTTTCTGCACCGCCGTACTTAACAAAATTTAAAACAGCGTTTGCAAACGGATAATTCATTACGGAATCAAGCTGTTTGCCAAGAAGGTATCTGCGCCTTTCGCCATAGGCAAATTTGGTAGTTGCGTCTTCCCAAACCTCGCCGATAATAACAGCATTAGGGTTTTCTGCTTTAACGGCAGAACGCAGATCATCAAGAAAAACATCAGGCAATTCATCTGCAACATCAAGTCGCCAACCGCTTATTCCGCACCTTAGCCACTTACACAAAATGCCGTTTTTGCCGCAAATATATTCCCTGTAGCTTTCGTCCTCTTCCATAACTTCCGGAAGCAGTTTTATACCCCACCAACTTTCATATTCGTCAGGATATTTTGTAAATTTATACCAAGAATAGTATGGGCTTTTTTTGCTGTTATAAGCGCCTATATCGTTATATCTGCCATATAAATTAAAATATTTCGAATCGCAGCCGGTATGGCTGAAAACGCCGTCTAAAATAATTGAAATTCCCAATTCTTTTGCAGATTTACAAAGATTTTTTAAATCCTGCTCGGAACCCAAAAGCGGGTCGATTTTTTCATAATCGGCAGTGTCGTACCTATGGTTTGAATGGGCCTCAAAAATAGGATTTAAATAAATACAGTTTACACCCAAAGATTTAATATAAGGTAATTTTTCTTCAATACCCTTTAAGTCGCCGCCAAAATAATCGTTATTCCACATACCGTTCATTTGACCCTCGTTCCAATAAGGCTCACCGCCCCATTTACGCATTTCACGTTCTTTAGGAACATTGCTTTTCGGTGTTTGACTGTTATAAAACCTATCCGGGAAAATTTGATAAATCAAACCGCCCTTAATAAAATCGGGAGTTTCAAAATTCTCATCATAAACGGTTTGCTGAAATTCAACGCCGTTTGCATTAAAATCTCCTACCCCTGCGCCCACATTTTTAACAAATGATTTGCCCCAAGGCGTATTCAGCTCAAAATGATAAAAATAAAGTCCTGGCGTAGTAGCATAAAAATGCAATTCCCAATATTCAAATTCATCACCGCACATGCCTGCCCAAAACATAGAATAATAAACAGTTTGCTCATTTTCCTTTGTTACAGCCAAATTTGCGCCGTTGCAATGAATATTACGCGGAACAATTATTCTTAATTTAACTTTTTCATTTGTTTTTATTGCTGAAATTAAAGATTTATATTCTTTATTTCTTGAATTAAAAATTTGCATATATTAACGCAAAAAGGACGGAGCACCGTCCTTTTTTCACCTTATTTTGATTTTTTTGCCGTTTTCTTTTTTGGCGCTTTTTTAGCTGCCGCAGGCATTACATCTTCTTTAACAACCTTTTTGGCAGGCTTTGATTTTACCTGAACCGGCTTTGTGTGCCAAATATTATTTGCATAATCCATAATGGAACGGTCTGCGCTGAACACACCTGCGCCGCTGATATTCATTAATGACATTTTAGCAAATTTTTCTGCATTCTTATATGTTTCGGCAGAAAACTGCTGTGCCTTTTGATAATCGGCAAAATCGGCAAGTGCCATATATGGGTCTACATTCATAAGGCTTGATGTAATTTCGCCGAACGATTTGCCGTTAACGCCCATATTAATGAAATCAATAACACCTTTAAGCGTAGGATTGTTATTAATGTAATTCATAGGATAATAACCTGATTTTTGAAGCTGCTGAACCTCAGGAGTTTTAAGACCGAACAAGAAAATGTTATCATTGCCTACAGCCTGTGCAATTTCAACATTTGCACCGTCTAAAGTTCCCAAAGTAACGGCGCCGTTAAGCATAAGTTTCATATTACCTGTGCCTGAAGCTTCTGTGCCGGCAAGAGAAATTTGCTCTGAAATATCTGCGGCAGGCATAAGAATTTCCGCAAGAGAAACATTATACTCTTCCATAAATACAACTTTAAGCTTTTTATTTACATCAGGGTCATTATTAATAAGTTTTGACAAAGAATCAATAAGTTCAATAGTCTTTTTTGCCATAAAGTAACCCGGAGCGGCTTTTGAAGCGAAAATATAAGTTCTCGGCACAAAATCTGCATTTGGATTTGCTTTAAGCATTTGATATTCCGCAATAATATTAAGAATATTAAGGCTTTGACGCTTGTATTCATGAAGTCGTTTAACCTGAACATCAAAAATAGAATTAGGGTCAATTTCAACACCGTTTCTCTTTTTAACAACTTCTGCAAAACGAACCTTATTATCGTATTTAATTTTTTGCAATGTTTCAAGAACCTGCTTATCGTCTTTATAATCACGAAGTTTTAAAAGTTCATCGCTTTGAGTAATAAAGCCGTCACCAATAAGTTCTGTTATAAATGAAGTAAGCTTTGGATTTGCCTGACAAATCCATCTTCTGAAAGCAATACCGTTTGTTACATTTTTAAATTTTTCAGGAGTAACTGTATAAAAATCATTAAATACGGTTTCTTTAAGGATTTCGGAATGAAGTGCGGAAACGCCGTTTACGGAATGAGAACCGGCTACGCAAAGATTTGCCATTCTTACAACACCGCCGGAAACGATTGCCATTCTTTCCACCTTATCGGCATCGTGTGAAATGCTCCAAATATAAGCACGGAAACGATTGTCAATTTCCTTTGTGATTTGATAAATACGAGGCAAAAGTCTGCTGTAAAGTTCTTCACTCCAGCATTCAAGTGCTTCTTTCATAACTGTGTGGTTTGTATAAGCAACAGTATTTGTAACAATATTCCAAGCTGTATCCCAATCATATCCGCATTCATCAAGCATAATACGCATAAGTTCGGGAATAGCCATTGTAGGATGAGTATCGTTAATATGAATTGCAATTTTTTCTGCCAAATTATCCAACGTGCCGTATTTTGTTAAATGGCGCTGAATAATATCCTGAATAGAAGCAGAAACAAGGAAATATTGCTGACGAAGCCTTAATGACTTACCCTCCGGTGAGTTATCGGCAGGATAAAGAACCTTTGAAATAGCCTCTGCCATTGCAGATTGCTCCATAGCCTTAATAAATGAACCTTGATTAAAAAGGCTCATATCAAGTTCAGGTTTAACGGAAGCCCAAAGACGAAGACGTGAAACGCCGTTACCTTTACCTGAAACATACATATCATAAGGCACTGCGGTTACAGTGTTGCAATCACGAAGTTCAACATGATGATAATCGCCGTCCCAGCTGTCATCTACCCAGCCTTCAAAATTAACTTTTACAGACCTTTCCTCACGCGGAACAAGCCAAACATCGCCGCCCGGAAGCCAGAAATCCGGCAATTCGGTTTGCCAGCCGTCAATTAACTTTTGCTTAAAAATACCTGCTTCATAACGAATTGAGTAACCCATTGACTGAAATCCGTTAGTAGCAAGTCCGTCAAGATAACAAGCGGCAAGTCTGCCTAAACCACCGTTACCTAAACCTGCGTCCGGTTCTTCATCATAAAGATTATCAAGTTTAACATCAAAACTTTTAAGAGCTTCTTCAAAAACGTCAATAAGACCTAAATTATAAAGATTGTTTTTTAATGAACGACCCATAAGAAATTCCATGCAAAGATAATAAATCTGCTTGGAATCCTGACCTTCCGCCTCTTTGCGGAATTCGCTGTTCTCATATGCAAGCTCATCACGAACAATCATTGCAACAGCTTTGTAATATTGCTCCATTGAAGCTGTTTCGGGCGTAACGCCAAAGAAATGACTCAACTTATCGTTAATCATTTTCTTTGCCTGCGAAACAGAAATGTTTGAATTCATATGCAAATCCTCCAAAAAATTTATATTAAAACATCACTTTTTAAGTTTTATTTGTTAATTATACACTAAAAACAGCGTTTTATCAATACCCACACTATATATACTATGCATTTTTTCCTTTTCTTTTCAGGAATTTGCCCAAAACAAGTTTGATTATATCAATAACAGACCTGATATTAATTAAAACAACAACAATGCCAAGCACTGCGGAAATTGCAAAGCTTTGCCACTGACCGCCGCCGATTTCAAGCATTGTAACAACAGCAGTTGCCAAAAGCAGCAAAACAGAGCTTAAAAACGAAACATAATTGATTTTAATATTTACAAACTGTTTTGTATTAAATATGCGCAAAATAAATACTACAACAAATGAAGTTGCCGTTGCTATTGCCGCACCGTAAGCCTGAAAACGAGGTATTAAAATAAAGTTAAGAACAATGTTAGTTATTGCACCTGTGCCTGCCGTAAGCATTGAAAGAACGCTTTTTTTCTCTGCCATATAAACCGAGGCATAGAAATTAACAAGGCAAGAGAATGTTGTGGCAATTACAAGAATAGGCACATAATGCCAAGAATCATAATAATCCTTACCCAAATAAACAGATGTAATAATTCGGGCAAAAATTATTAAAAGAGCACCCACGGATATTAAAGCACCGCTGTAAACCTTAAACACCTTTGTAAAAAATTCGGATTTTCCTTTATTATCGTACTCATCAACAGCAGAAAGCTGCCAAGCGTCAATAAATATTGAGGCAAAAATAACAACAAAATTTGGAATTTTATAAGCCGAAGTATAAATACCGCTTAAAGAAACGCCGTTAAAATAGGTTACCATATACTGGTCTGAAACATTAATTATCCACCAAAGAATAATTGTGGGAATAAGAGGAATACAATACTTAAGCATAGGCACAAGCGTGTGCTTTTTTAAACCATGCTTAAAATCAAGATAACGCCATAGTTTTGCTACGATAAACATAAACAAAACGGAAAGCATATCGCTTGTAAAAATTGCAAGAATATAGCCGTATATTCCCCACTTAAATGCGCCTAAGTAAAGAAACGTAAATCCTGCCGATGTGGCTGTTGCTATAACCCCATCCACGGCATAAAGTTTAACATGACCCGAACCGCGCACAAACTGCTGTGTAAGCTGGCGCAAAGATGAGCCAAGAAGCATTAAATAAAGCAAAATGGCATACTTGCCCAAATAAAAATCATTAATATTAATTTTAGAAACCACAGGGTAAAACAAACAAAAAACGGCAAAACCGATTAACGTTGTAGCAACACCTGTTGTAAGAACACACTTTTTATCACTTTTTTTATCAAGTGCAAAACGCAGGCAAGCAGAATTAACCGCCAATGTTACAATAGGAACAAGAATGTTAACTGCATTTTGAATTAATGTTGCGCCGCCAAAATCCCCTGTTGCCATAACACGGGTATAGAAAAAAGTTAAAACAACAGAAAGCAATTTTGACGAAAAAGTTCCTATTGCAAAAATTATTGTGTTGGAGGCAAGCTTTTTGTACTTATCCATAAAATCTCCTAATGGCTATCTTGTTTGACCGTTTCCGAAAATCAAATACTTTGTTGTAGTTAATTCACGAAGCCCCATAGGTCCGCGGGCATGAAGTTTTTGAGTTGAAATGCCGATTTCGGCACCCAAACCGAATTCACCGCCGTCTGTAAATCTTGTGGAAGCATTAACATAAACAGAAGAAGAATCAATTCTTGCCATAAAAGCTTTTGCATTTTCTTTATTTTCGGTAATAATAGCTTCACTGTGGCGGGTTGAGTATTTATTAATATGTTTTATCGCCTCATCAAGATTATTAACGGTTTTAACGCTGATAATATAATCAAGATATTCCGTGCCGTAATCATCTTCTGTTGCCGGAACGATTCCGGAACAAACAGCCTGAGCCGTTTCATCCCCACGAATTTCAACATTTTTAGTGTCTAAAAGTTTTTTTATTTCCGGCAAAGCTTTTGCAATAATATTTCTATGAATAACAAGGCTTTCGCAAGCGTTGCAAACGCCTATACGCTGTGTTTTTGCATTAAAAATTATTTTTGCAGCCATATCAACATTTGCACTTTCATCAACATAAATATGGCAATTTCCAGAGCCTGTTTCAATAACAGGAACAGAAGAATTTTCAACTACGCTTTTAATTAAGCCTTTTCCGCCTCTTGGAATAAGACAATCCAAATAACCGTTCATTTTCATCATTTGATTAGCGGATTCACGAGAAGTATCTTTTACAAGCTGAATAACATTTTCATCAAATCCCACAGATTTAACGGCATTTCGCATAATATCGGCAATAGCTGTATTTGAACAAATTGCCTCTTTACCACCTCTTAAAATAACGGCATTTGAGCTTTTAAGGCAAAGTACGGCAGCATCTGCCGTAACATTCGGTCTTGCTTCGTATATAATGCCGATTACACCGATAGGAACAGAAATTTTTTCTATTTCAAGTCCGTTAGGTCTGCTGATTTTATCAAGCACTAAACCGCATGGGTCAGGCAATGCAACAACATCTTCTACTCCTTTTGCAATACCTTCGATTCTGTCTTTATCAAGCATAAGCCTGTCTAACATAGCAGGGCTTAAACCGGCGTTTTTGCCGTGTTCCAAATCTTTTTTATTTTCTTCTATAATATAATCGCTGTTCTCCCTTAATGCTTTTGCTATTGCCGTTAAAGCACTGTTTTTTTGCGCAGATGTAACGGTTGAAAGAAAATCCTTTGCAGCAAGAGCGTTATTACCAAGTGTAATCAATTTATTTCACCCTTTCAAAATAAGTGCCCACACGTCTGCCGTTAAGCACATGGTAAATATCCGTAGGCTTTGAGCCGTTCATAATAACAACAGGTATACCTGCTGAAGTTGCGATTTCGGCGGCTTTAACTTTTGTTACAAATCCGCCCGTACCCTTTGAGCCTGCACCGCCTGCAATATTTCTGATATTATCGTCAATTTTTTCAACGTAAGAAATTAATTGAGCATCCGGATTCTCGGAAGGATTACTGTCATATAGACCGTCTGTATCAGTTAACATAATAAGCAGGTCGGCATTTGTAATTGTTGCAACCGTAGCGGAAAGGCAATCGTTGTCGCCGTAAAAAAGTTCTTCAATAGAAACAGAGTCGTTTTCATTTACAACAGGAACACAGTCAAACTCTAAAATTTGATTAAATGTATCAATAAGATGTCCTCTGCTTTCCTCACGAGCCAACGCATCTGTTGTAAAAAGAAGTTGGCTTACAACAACATCGTATTCGGAAAACAATTTATCATAAAGAAACATAAGTTCACTTTGACCCACTGCGGCAGCAGCTTGAAGTTTTTTTGCCTCTTTTGGTTTTTCCTCAAGTCTAAGCCTGCTCATACCGATAGCAATAGCACCTGAAGAAACAAGTATAATTTGGTAACCGGCATTTTTTAAATCAGATAAAACCGAAACTAATTTTGCAATTCTGGCAATATTGGTTTTACCTGTTTTATGAGTTAAAGTTGACGTGCCAACCTTAACAACAATTCTTTTTCCGCTTTCTAACATTTTAAGTCCTCTTAATCATATCAAAATTAAAAATTATAAAATAAAATTATATATTCTTAATAAGTATAACACAAACACACAAGGCAATAAAAGACTTTTTTGTATGTTTTTAGAATTAAAGGGCAAAATTAAAGTGGAGGAATGATAAAATGAACATCAGAACCACAGTAAGAGCCGCTTCTTTTGCAATTTGCTTTATAATTGCACTGGCAGCGTTTGCAATTAAAGGCAATACTGACAGCACACGGTACAAAGCAAAATTAGAAGCTACCTACCAAGCAAGCTTAACCGAACTTGCAGAATGCCTAGATTCAATCGAAACAAATTTAACAAAAAGCGCATATGCCACAACGCCGAATATGACGGCAACTCTTTCACGTGATTTATACAGCGAATGCAACACGGCAAAAAATGCTCTTTCTCAACTGCCGATTGAGCAAATGAATTTAAGCGGCGCTTATAAATTTTTAAGCCAAGCGTCCGATTATGCAAACTACCTTTCTTCAAAAATAAGCAGCGGTGAAGAAATAAGTGATGAAGAATATAAAAACATGAATATTTTACTTTCATATGCTAAAGCATACTCAAAAAGCGTTGGTGAAATGGTAAATAAATGTGCATACGGCAACAAAATAACAGACAATGAAATTAAAGCAAACAATTCAAAAAACAAAACTTCATCATTATCACTTGATTTTACACAGGCAGAAGATACATTTAAAGACTACCCTACACTGATATATGACGGCCCTTTTGCAGACGCAGTGCTTAATAAAGAATCATCACTATTAAAAGCAGAAAATGAAATAACAAAAGAAAACGCAATGAAAATTGCGGCAACGGTTTTAAACACAAGCACAGAAAAACTTAACACCAAATCAGATGAATACGGCAAAATACCTTGCTATGTTTTTGAATGCGGCGGCAGTTACACGGCAATAACAAAACAGGGCGGTTATGTGGCATATATTTTAAATTCCAACAAAGCGGAAAGCCAAACCGTTACCGAAGAAAATGCAATTAATTTAGGAAAAGCACAACTTGAAAAAATGGGCTACAAAAATATGGAAAGCACATATTACACTGTTGATAACAATGTGTGCTTAATAAATTACGCCTACACGGAAAGCAACACAATTTACTATTCCGATTTAATAAAAGTGGGCATTTCTTTAAGCGACGGAAAAATTTATTCTTTGGAAGCAGAAGGATATTTAACCAATCATTGTCAAAGACAAGATTTTAAATATGAAATAAGCCTGTCAGACGCAGAAGCGGAAATTTCCGACAATGCAGAAATTATTTCGGCACAAAAAGCAATAATTCCTTTAAAAAACGGAAAAGAAGCACTGTGCTATGAATTTCATTGTAAAAATAAAAACAATGATGAAGAAGTTTTGATTTATACAAATACCGAGACAGGCGAAGAAGAAAACATTTTGCTGCTTCTGTATTCTGATAACGGAACGCTTACAAAATAAATTAATATTAAACAATAAACAGGAAATAATATAAAAGAACGGATGAATAGTGTAAAAAATCACACTATTCAGATTGTATTGCCCTCAAAATTTGCCGGCGACATAATTTTGAGATGGCTGAAATCACCATTTACGCCTGTTCAGGCAACGCAGGTAATCAGGTGATTTTTAATAAACTATTTGTTGCCTGAAAGGCTATGGTGATTATTATGAAAAAAATTATTGTTCTTTTGCTTACATTGGCAATTATTTCAGCAATTTTTATCGGCTGTTCAAAAAAAGATAACGATATGACAACCGATACAACCAACACAACAAACACAACCGCTTCACAAACGGAAACCACAACAAATATGGCTGAAGATTTGGCAACGAATGCCAGCGAAGCCGTTTCTGATGTTGGAGACGCTGTAGGAGATGCCGTAGGAGGAGCAGGCGACGCTGTTTCAGACGTTGGCGACGCCGCACGAAACGCATTAGGCTAAATTGCAAATTTAAGCGCCGATATTTATTACCGGTTAAAAAGAAAAAACCGTAAAGAAAACAGTTCTTTACGGTTTTTATTTATGCGTTAGTACATATTAATTTGCAAAGCCATATAAAATTTTTGTTGCATGAATCCTCAATGTTGAGCCTTTTGGATTAAGATAACCCTGGCTTGTGCCTTTAATCATTTCTTTATAATTTGCCCACTGCATAGGCTCTGCAGCCCAAGAACTTACAGAATTAAAATCGGGATAAGACGATAAATTGATTTTTGAATATTCTTTTTTATCCTGCTCTGTTATTTTATCTGCATAATTGGCATATCTGTAAAGAAAACTTGCCGTTTCTTCTCTTGACACAAGAGAATTGGGACGGAAACTGACCTGAGTGGTTATTTGATTTTTAAGTGCCCAACAAGCGGCATTATAATAATAAGAAGATTCATTTACATCTGTAAACGGATTTTCGTTAAACGGATTTTTTTCGCCGTTATCATAAGGCGAACCTTCCATTCTGTAAATTATTGCAATAAGCATTGCCCTTGTTATATTTGTGTTTGGTGAAAACTTTGTGTATTCGGGCGGATTGGTGCCTGTAATAATACGGTTAAAATATGAAGTATAAGCAATATAATCAAGATAATAAGTATAATTATCCAAATCGTCAAAATTAAGTTTTGCAATTACTTCACCGCAAACATCACACAGTTTTGTGTATTTTCCGTCTTGCTTAACCCACTGACCCAAATTATGATGGTCATCAATTATAAAGCCTACCTTTGTTTCGTAGCCTAAATAATGAACCGTTACCCAATGGCTGCCGGTAGTATTTTTACAATCGGAAAAATCAAACAAAATATCAACACCGTTAAGCGCCTGAAGAGGATGTTCTTTGCTTGACCATTTCGCCACGGAACCGTCTTTATATGTTACTTCAAAAGATAAATCGTTTGCCAATTTAGAAACGGAATAATCATCCTTTTCATAAACATAAGATGTGCTTGAATTTACAAACGCTTTAATACTTTCACTGCCGCTGATTTCGTCGCTTCCGTCACTTATAAAAGTAACGCTGAATCTGCCGCAAGCATCAAAAGCATTACCGTCAAAATAAAACTTAAAATAATATTTCTGCTCTTTTTCCAACTTATAAGTAACGGTTGAATTATAATAACCGTTTGAAAGGACAGAAGGATTTGACTTTACCAAAAGATTATTTGAATCATCATAAATTTCACAAACAATGCTTTTTTTAGCCTTAAGTACAACGGTATAATTTGCCGTATACTGTGCCTGAAAATCGCACCAATAATAATATTTCCAATTACCGTCAGGAAATTTTGATGCATCAGGTTCGCCGGTGGTAAACTCTCTTTCGTTAAAAAGATATTTACCTATATCATGATAAGACACGGCTGTATTAGGTGTAAAATCCATTGCGCCGTAGGCAACGCCAAAGCAGAATCCGGAGCAAATAAACATAACAACGGCAAGAAAAGCCGATAAAATTCTTTTTTTCATAAAACAGCACCTATTTTAAAGTTTTAAAAAAGCACCTCAAACGAGGTGCTTTTCAATAAATATTAATTATTCGTTATCTTCTGCTTCGTCTGCATCTTCAAGTTCAACCTCAAACTCAAGATATTCGCCGCAAGCAGGACATTCCATGCCGCCCTCAAGAATAGTATCTTCATCTACCTCAAATGTTTCGTGGCAAGCAGGACATTCAAGTTCATATGTGCAAGATTCTTCGCAATCGCAGTCTTCATCGCAACAATCACAGTCGCCGTCGCAATAATCGTCTTCATCTTCAAGATATTCCTCAACGTTTGCCAAATCCTCGTCAATAACGTCAACCTGTTCTTCAAGCATTGAAATATCTTCGTTTACATCATCAATATCCTGTGAAAGATTGTCAAGCACATCAATGATTGCTTTAAAGATTTTTGTTTCTTTTTTAGATTCATCAAGGTCAATGCCATCCATTAAACCTTTAAGATAGCCAAGGCTTTCAATAGTATCCATAAACTACTCCTTAATTATAATAAAGCGAGCAAAACTTATGCTCTTTCCATGTATTCGCAAGTTCTTGTGTCTACACGAATAGAATCACCCTCGTTGATGAAAAGAGGAACACGAATTTCCGCACCTGTTTCAAGTGTTGCAGGCTTTAATGTGTTTGTTGCAGTGTTGCCTTTAAAGCCCGGGTCTGTTTTAACAACTTCAAGTGTTACAAATGTTGGCGGTTCAACGCCGAAAACCTTGCCCTTGTAAGAAAGAATACGGCAAATATCGTTTTCTTTAACAAACTTAAAGTTATCGCTTAAATCTGCTTCTGAAACAGGAACCATATCAAATGTTTCCTGATCCATGAAATAATAAAGTCCGTCGTCATTATAGGAATAAACCATTTCTTTTCTTTCAATATATGCAGTTGGGAATTTTGCTGTTGGGTTATAGCTTTTTTCAACAACAGAACCTGTAATTACATTTTTTGTTTTTGTTCTGACAAATGCAGCGCCTTTGCCCGGTTTAACATGCTGGAATTCAACAACCTGCAAAACGTTGCCGTCCTCTTCAAATGTTACGCCGTTTCTGAAATCGCCTGCTGAAATCATAAATATACCTCCGCTGATTAATTTTCCTTTTACCTAATTATTTTATAATATTTCAAGTAATAAATCAATACCCATTTTATAACTATCTTTACCGTAGCCGCAAATTTGTTTTACGCACACATCCGTAATAACGGAAACTTTGCGAAAATCTTCTCTTTTATGAATATCGCTCATATGAACTTCAACAAAAGGAAGGTAATCACAAACAGCCTCTATAGCATCACGAATGGCATAAGAATAATGTGTGTAAGCACCTGCATTTATAACCACGCCGTCATACTTATTTCTGCTTTCATGAATTTCATCAATTATAGCACCCTCGTGATTTGACTGAAAAAAGCTTAATTTTGCACCTTTTTCTTTGCCGTAGGCAGCAAGTTCCTTATTAATATCATCAAGAGTTTCACTGCCGTAAACATTTTTCTTTCTTATGCCGGTCATATTAAGATTAGGACCGTTAATAACAAGAATATTTTTCATTTAAAACTCTCCGAAAAAATCAAGGGGAACGATAAACGTTCCCCTTTTATGTGCTTATTTATACTTTCTTTTACGAGCAGCCTCGCTCTTTTTCTTACGAGCAACAGATGGCTTTTCATAATGTTCTCTTTTTCTTACTTCCTGGATAATACCATCACGAGAAGTTTGACGCTTAAAACGACGAAGCGCACTGTCAAGAGATTCATTTTCCTTAAGTTTTACTTGGCTCATTACATTCCCTCCCTCCGACCTGCCGTCAGGGGTATTTGAATATCTTCTTTAATATCCGTGGAAGATTATAAACAAATTGAAATAAAAAGTCAAGCATTTTATCAAATTATGTATAAAATAGCCGAAAAAAGATTGTTTTATTAATAAAAAATTACTGTGCAACGCCCCAAATTGTTTTATTGTTTTCGCCTATTGCGGAAAAAGTCATTACTTCATTTCCGTTTTTATTGCCAAGGCAAAAAGCGCCGTAATAAGTATTATTTTCATAATTTAAAACAAAAAGATAAGAATTATCTTTTAAAATAATTTTAGCATTAACATATTTATCGTTTCCGCTTGGGAACACCTTAACGGTACCGTCTTCATAAATATGTGCTTTTACCGTAGGCTCAATGATTTGAGAAACGTTTTTCCAATCTCTTTCATCATCTTTCAATGCCGTTGTAGCGTCGCCGAAAAGCACCAATTCATAATCGCCGGCAACATCGGCAAAAGTTACATTTTGTGCAGTTTCGCCGTTATAACAAAGAGGAAGCATTGTGTGCCAACCGTTTTCGGTTGTCAGCATTTGATGAATTTCATCATAAAACGTTGAACCTGTGCCGTCGTTATATCTTTGATGATAAGCCTGATAAATTTTGCCGTCATCATCAATAAAACACGAGGAATGACCGCCGGAAAGGCGTGCCGTATCATTAAACGAAAATTTATAATTACCGTTAATCTTTAATCCGGAATTAACCATATCCGTTCCCAAATTACCCTGAGCGTCATAATAAGGACCGTCGGGCTTTTCACTTCTGTATTCACGAATATTATAACCGTCTAAAGCATCTAAACCGCCGTAAGTCAAATAAAGATAATAATATCCGCTTTTTGAATCATAAACAATATACGGACCTTCCCCTGTGCCGTTTGTTTCACCGTTTGTTTTTGTTAACTGCTTGCCGAAGTAAATATCGTAATCATCGGAAGAGCGCATATATTCATAATCCGGCATACCTGTTTTTTCAACAAGAGGCATAATATAAACGCCGCCGCTGTAAGAGCCGTAAACCATCCACAATTTACCGTTTGCATCATAAAAAACCGTTGGGTCAATACAATTCGGATATTTACCTATGGAACAATCATAATTACCTTCTTTATCAAACCAGGTTGCATTTTCAACTTCTTTTTGAGTAAATGTTCCGTTTGCAATTAAATCGCCTAAATTTGTAAAACTGTAATGAGTAGAATATTTCTTTTTGCCGAATTTTTTCAACTTATTAAATCCGCTGTAAACAAGGCAATTTTGATATTCAAACGTTCCCTCCGGACTGTCGCTGGTTGCAAACCAAATAACGGAAACAGCCGTTCCCCAAACAGAAGAACAGGCATAATAGCAATATTTGCCCATGGCCTTGTTATAAAAAACATCCGACGCCCAAATATTTGTTTGCAATTCGGCTTTTTTATTGCTTTGAAATAAATAGCCGTCGCACCATGAAAGAGGTTCTGACAAAGTTTCCCTAACAGTAGGGCCTGACGGAACAAGAGTTTTATTGTTATCATACACGCCGCTTGAAACAGTTTGCCAATTAATTAAATCAGAGCTTTTGGCAGACGCCATGTGTGTGCCGTAAATATAATATGTACCGTCTTGAGCTTTAAAAAGCGATGGGTCATGAACGGAAATTCCGTTAGAATCATCAAAATCATAGGCATCACCGTTAAGAGGCTGCATAACAGCCTGTGCCTTTTCTGCACCGCAACCGTAAAAACATGTTGCCACCATTGTTAAAACAAGAGCCAAAGATACTAATTTAACAATTTTTTTCATTTGATTAACCCTTCTTGGTGGTGGAACCAAAGCCGCCGTCTCTTATTCCGTCTGCATCATCATCAAGTGTAATGCCGAACGGCATAAAAATACCCTGAGCAAACCCGTCGCCGGCAACTAATTCAACAGTATGTCCCTGATCGTGAGCATCGCAAGAAAGCTTAATCATAATATGACCTTCATTTGAAGAATTATAATAATCGGAATCAATAATGCCCACAGTATTATCAAGTTGAACCCTGTGTTTAAATCCCAATCCGGAGCGAGGGAAAATATTAAGTACCCAGCCGTTTTCAATTTTTGAACGAATACCTGTGGGAATTAAAACAGACTTTCCTTTTTCAAGCATAATATTTGCAGGAGCATAAAAATCATAGCCTGCCGAACCGGTTGTTGCCCTTTTTGGTAATTTGATCGAATCATAAACAGCCTTTATGTCGGTTGTTTCGGGAAAATTCTTTTTCCAATCTGCCTCAAACTGAGAAAAGCTAACTTTTTCAAACACTGCAATTCTTTCCATATTTGCACCTCTTTTACATAATATATTGTAATTTTACCATTAAACATAAAAATAAGCAACAAATTTGCCCTGTTGTAACTAACTTTTAACCAAACAAAAAACGAATAACTCTGCCGAGTTATTCGTAAATCAAAGCCCGAATGAAACAGAAAGCGCCTGATTAACTTTGCCCATAGAGCCATTATCAAGAGCACCCATTTTTTCACGCAAGCGGCGTTTGTCTATTGTTCGCACCTGCTCAAGCAAAACAACACTGTCTTTTGCAAGTCCGCAGTCACGGGCATCCACCTCAATATGAGTGGGCAAATTTGTTTTATCACGCTGACTTGTTATGGCAGCGGCAATTACAGTAGGCGAAAACTTATTTCCCACATCATTTTGAACTATAAGTACCGGACGAACACCGCCCTGTTCCGAACCTATTACCGGGCTTAAATCGGCATAATATATATCGCCGCGTTTTACAGTCATAATTATCACCTTAATTTTATTAATTCAATATTATTTTTACCTGCCTTTTCAATTTTTAAACATTCCTGTTTACATTATATGTGAAAAATTTATTTTCTCTTATTTGTCAATTTTTGCACGCAAACATATTATAAAACAGAAAGGAGAATTAATTTATGGATAAGTATGATGAACTTTTTAATCCGAGTTTTTTAAATAATTCAAATCAAAATATTTTACCGCCGTTACCAAAAGAACCAACGGTAACAATGGCATATATTCCGTTTCAACAACAAGCCGTAATTTACAGCGAAGAAGACGCCGCACTTGATGCAGGTACTCTTTTTCCGGAGCTTAACAAACCGTTTACAGGTAAAGGAGTTTTAAAATGAACAGACAACAAATGCTTTTAAGACTTTCTGCAATTCAATTTGCAATGTGGGAAATGCGTGTTTACTTAGATACACATCTTGACAACAAAGACGCACAAAATTTATACGAGAAATACAAAACACAATTTGAAAAAATAAAAAAAGAATATGAAGAAGCCTACGGTCCTTTAACTTTAAACGGTCAAAACAGTGATGAATGGCTTCAAGACCCATGGCCGTGGGATAATCAGTAAACAAAATGCCTTTTGAATTTACAAATTTAAAATTCAGAAGGCTGTTTTTTTAAATTTTTTAAAAAAAGTATTGACTTGGAGTAAACTCAAAGTTTTATAATTAAATTAGTAAAAAACGAAAGGAAGTAAAAAATATGAAAACAGCAATAATTTATTATTCATTCGGCGGAAACACAAAAAAAATTGCCGATATTATTAAAGAAAAAACAAACGGCGACTTATTTGAAATTGAAACAGAAAAGCCGTACACCGGCAGTTATAATAGCATTGTTGACCAGGGACAAGAAGAAGTTAATAACGGTTATTGCCCAAAAATCAAACCGCTGAGCATTGATTTAAGCGAATACGACAATATTGTTTTGGGAACCCCGGTATGGTGGTACACATTTGCACCGGCAATGCACACATTTTTAAACGAAAATAATTTTAACGGCAAAACAATTTACCCATTTGCCACAAACGGCGGCTGGATAGGTCATACACTTGAAGATTTTGAAAGTGCATGCAAAGGCGCAACCGTGAAAAAAAGATTAAATGTTAAATTCAGCGGAAAACGCCAAGTTACTCCTGCTGCCCAAATTAATAATTGGATAGAAAACATTAAATAAAAAAATACGGTTTTAATAAACCGAATTTTACTTAACGCAAAAAAAGACCTGTTAGTACACATGTATTAACAGGTCTTTCAAATTTTAAATTAATTTGCTTCGGCTGTTTGCTTTTCCAAAACAGCATTATCATAAAAACTCAACGCACCGTCTATTGCCCGGTTTCCTATTTCATCAAACGGGAACAAAACGCTGAAAACATGAGGCAATTTTTTATTTTCAAATTTACCGTAATCCTCTATATCAACTGTAACGCCTTTGCTTTCAAGCAATTCAGCCGCTTTGTGAGTTTGCTTATTTGCCAAAGTGTCGCCGCTGCTTGTAATTAAATATGTAGGCGGCATATCATTTGCAAAATCAATTATTTCATCTAAATTCATATAATTTGCAGTGGGTTTATTTTTATAATCACTGCCCCAAAGTATTTTAGTATAAACGCTTAATATACCGTCATCCATATATGAAACAGGAGAAGTTAACACAAGGGCGTCTACATTTAAATTAACCTGCTGCACATTAAAAATTTGGCGAAGTTCTTCACTTTGCATTAAAATTTCGGAATAAACTGCAAGTTGACCGCCTGCTGAATCACCGGTTAACATAATACTGTTTGTATCGCAAGGATAAGATGACATATTATTTTCAATCCATTTAAGTGCGTCTGCCACATCTTGAAGCTGCAAATCAACCGTAACATCAGGCACCAGACGATAGCTTATACTGAAAACTATGTAGCCTTTGTTTGCAATAGCACGGCAATAATATTCGTTTAAATCTTTTGTGGCATACATCCAGCCACCGCCATGAATATCAATAACTACAGGCAATTTATCGGTTGGCAATGTGTTTTCAGGATAAAAAACATCTAATTTATGATACATATTACCATCATCAATATAGGGAATATCTTTAATCATTTCCACCTGCGGCGGCGTTTGCTTTGCGTGCTTACTTTCATCGCCGAAGCTGCAAAAATACCAAACCATTTCCATTAATTTGATTACAGGGTTTTTAGTTAATTTTTTATCGCTGTCGGCTCTGTAATCCACCTCGTCAGAAACTACCATACCTCCCACAGGAACCATTTTATCACTTGTATCTTTTTTAGGAATTGTAACAACAGAAATAAAAATTATTGCAATAACTGCAATACATAAAATAACTGCCAAAATAATGCCCAACACTTTAACACCACTGCCTTTTTTCTTTTGTTTTACCTGAACTTCTTCCATAACAGCCTCCGAACAAATTATATTTTCAGTATAACAAAGGGTACTTAATCTGTCAAATAAAGGAAAATTTATTTATTATAATCTTTCAAATTTAAATATTGCAAAAATTTTTTAACGGCTACAGAAGCGTCTTTTGAATTTCTTAATGCAACGCCGATTTGTCTGTAAGCAGGAATGCTTAACGGTTTTGTAACTATATCATACGGTACACGATTTAATATAAGCGACGGCAAAATTGAAATTCCCAATCCGCTTTCAACCATAGACATAACGGCATAATCATCCCAAGTAATAAATTTTACATTTGGAATAAGTTTGTGCTTTTCAAAAATTTGTGATATTTCTGCTTTTGCACCTTTTTCCAGCAACATAAACGGATAATTACATAGCTCCTCAACAGGAAATACATTTTCATTTACAAACGGGTGATTTTTAGGCAAAATAACACGCAATTCATCTTCTTCAAAAAAATATGTTTCAAACTTATGCTTGGTTGGAATACGCAAAAAGCCGCAATCTACTCTCCCTGTTCTATCAACTCTTCAATTTCCGTGTAATCGCCTAAAAGAAGTTCATAATCAATACCCGGATAATCCTTTTGAAAACTTTTAATTATTTGCGGCAAACGGTGAGTTGCGATACTTGAAAAAGTGCCTATTCTGATAATTCCGCTTTTCAAGCCGTTAATTTCATCAATTTGATTTTGCATTTTATCAAATTCATTACAAACGGATTTTGCATAGGGAAACAGTTTTAAACCTTCACTTGTTAATTTTACACCGTTTTTACCTCTTTCAAGCAAAGTTAAATTCCATTCGTTTTCCAAATCGTTAATCATTTGGCTTACGCCTGATTGAGAATAATTTAATATTTCTGCCGCTTTTGTGAAACTGCCGTATTCAACAGTTTTTACAAACGCCGTGTATTTTTGCAAATTTTTATCCATTTCAGCACCTTAACATTTGATTTTGTAATGTTTATTATTACAAATATTCGTTTTTATTATATCTGCTAATATGATATTATATATTTAAATAAAATTCAATAAAAAGGTAAAAAAATGAAAAAAGAATACATTAAATACATTTTTGCGTTATTGCTTTTTGGCTCAAACGGAATAGTTGCAAGTAATATTAATTTGCCAAGCATGCAAATAGTGCTGATGCGAACTTTGATAGGAAGTATTTTGCTGATTTTAATATATTTAATCGGCGGTAATAAATTTACAGGATTTAAGCATAAAAAGGATTTAATTTTTATAGCTTTTTCGGGTATTGCAATGGGCGGAAGCTGGATTTGCCTGTACGAAGCATACAAACTGACAGGTGTAGGAATAGCGTCACTACTGTATTATTCCGGTCCTGTAATTGTTATGGCGCTTTCACCGTTTTTATTCAAAGAGAAATTAAAACCGGTAAAACTAATAGGATTTGCCGCAGTTATTTGCGGAATACTGATGATTAACGGCAACTCAATTAACGCAATCAATAAAAAAGGTTTTATACTTGGCATACTTTCTGCAATTATGTATGCAATTATGGTTACGTCAAACAAAGGCGCCAAAAACATTGATGGTAAGGAAAATTCTACAATTCAGCTGTTTGTAAGTTTTATTGCCGTAGCAATATTTACAATGATTACTGGTAATATTGAAACAAATATAACCTGCAATAATTGGATTTGGATAATGATTTTAGGCATTTTCAATACAGGAATAGGCTGCCTGCTGTACTTTTCATCAATAGGAAAATTGCCGATTCAAACTGTTGCTGTTTGCGGCTATATTGAACCTCTATCTGCCGTTATTCTTTCGGCATTTCTGCTAAAAGAAAAAAATGAACACCTTACAAATTATTGGGGCAATACTGATAATAGGCGGAGCATTGTTTGCGGAAATTTCCGAACAAAAATTTAAAACAGAAAAGAAAAAACGCATTAAAGATTAAGCTTTAATGCGTTATATTTTACAACTAATTACTGATTTACTTCGCTGTTTTCAAAATTACCTATATTACAAACAGTTCCGAATCCGTAAAGAATTTTTGAAGCGTGTATTCTTTGTGTTGCATACTGAGGATTTAACGTGCCTTGCTGTGAACCTGTTATCATATTATTTTCATATGCCCATTGCATAGATTCAACAGCCCAAGAACTAACATTTTTATAATCCGGAAATGTTGTTAAATCAACAGATTTATAACCGTCATCCACACAATCAATTAACTTTGCATACCTAAACAAAAAGCTTGCGGTTTGCTCCCTTGTAACATAATTGTTTGGGCGGAAAGTTAACTGATTTGTTATATTATTTTTTAATGCCCAGCAAGCGGCATTGTAATAATAAGAATTTGTTTTAATATCTTTAAACGGATTTGATGAATAAGGATTTTTCACATCATAAGGTGAACCTGCCATACGGTAAATAACCGTAATAAGCATTGCCCTTGTTAACCTTGTTTTAGGTGAAAAATCGGTATAATAAGTTGGATTTGTGCCGGTTATAAAATTGTTATAATAAGATGTGTATGCCACATAGTCGTAATAATATTCAAAAGAACCCAAATCTTCAAAATTAAGTTTTGTAATTAATTTACCGCAGGCAATGCAATAATTTTGAGGATATGAATTAACGGTTTTCCAATTTCCGCCCTTATGGAGGCAAGTATTTTGAGAACCCTTTGCAATATTAACCGGAATATCAACAGACAAATTATAATCGGGCAAAACAAGCGTTGCCGTATAACTGCCTGCCGACCAATGATTTTTATATTGATTATCTTCAATATAATAGTTCAATGCTTCATCGGCGCTGTTTAAAAATTCATACGAAGTATATTCGCCGTTTTTAACTGCCGAATAAGTATACACTGTTGAATCGCTGTTATCCGTTACAGTTAAAGTGTCGCCTAAATTAAAAGAAAGAAAATAATTAAAATAATAATTTTCTTTTGCGTCCTTTTGCCAAGCTCCGCAGCCCTTTGCATTTGCCGTTAAATCGAAAGATGTTACGGATAAATCTATTTTTTTATTACTGTCTGTGCCGCCTGCATATGCTATTCCCAAGCCGGAAAAAACAGAAAGCATTAACACAACAGCCATTAATGCGCTTAAAACTTTTTTCATAGGAATGCCCTCCGCCATAATTATAACAAATAAAATCATTTATATCAATATATTTATGAAACTGTTAAGTCAATAATACAAAAAACAGCCGTGAATAAAATTTCACGGCTTTAAAATTATTTGTTTTTATTTTCTTTTTTCTTATTTTTAGTGGCGAAAATAATAAACTTGCTGAAGAAATAATTTAAAATAACAACAATTACCGCAAGCAATACTTTTGCAATAAGTTTTCCTGTTACTTCAAAATTAAACACAGTGAACGAATACCTGTCAAATCCGAATTTATCAACGAAAAGCCACAATCCGCCTTCTTCAACACCAAGGCTGAAAAGCCTTGCCGCAAAAAACTCCGGCACTTCTTTTAACAAAACCTTAAAAGCCCAGCTTTTCGATTCAAAAACCCAAAGTTTATTTGTAACATAAGCGAAAACAACAGAAATAAACCAAGCAATTACATTGCTTACCAAATAAAGATTTTCGCCTAAAATTTTATTAAATGCCCAATATGAAACAAAATTTACAAGAGTTGTAAGTCCGCCGAAAACAACGTATAAAATTACTTCTTCATATTTTTTATAAAGTTTTTTTATTTTACTCATCATCTTTACCTAAATGCTCTTTCAAAATATAAACCGGTCTGTTTTTAACCTGAACATAAATTTTAGACAAATATTCGCCCAAAATTCCCAAGCTGAAAAGCTGAAGCCCGCCAAGTAAAAGAACAAGAACAACTATAGTTGCATAGCCGGGAACATTAATACCGAATGCCAATTTTTGAACAACTACAACAATTAAATAAATAATTGAGATGAATGAAGACAAAAAGCCGACATAAGTTGAAAGTTTAAGCGGAAATGTTGTAAAAGAAACAATGCCTTCAAAAGCATACTTTAAAAGCTTTTTAAAGCCCCACTTTGACTCGCCGCTTTTCCTTTCCTCAACAGTATAAGGAATATATTCGGTATTAAATCCAACCCAACTGAAAATACCTTTTGAAAAACGGTGATATTCTGTCATTTCAAGAATTGCGTTAACCATTGAACGCTTCATAAGTCTGAAATCCGACGCACCGTTTACAAATCTAACTTCGGCAATACCGTTAATTACCTTGTAAAACATTGATTTCATCGCCGTCATCATTTTGCCTTCTTTACGCTCGTCCTGATAAGCGGTAACACAATCAACATCTTCCTTTGAATTCATAACATCCAGCATTTCAAGAACAACTTCAGGGCGTTGCTGCAAATCAGCGTCAATAAGGCAAACCAAATCGCCCTTTGCATTGTTAAGACCTGCATAAATAGCAGATTCCTTGCCAAAATTTCTGCTGAAAGAAAGTACCTGAATGTGAGAATCCTTTTGCTCATTATAAAGTTTTTTTAACTTTGCCAATGTGCTGTCTTTACTTCCGTCATTTACAAAAACAAATTCATAATCTTCAACCTTGCCGTTGAAAACTCTTTTTACTTCGGAAAAAAACTTTTCAACATTTCCCTCTTCGTTATAACAAGGCACTACAAGTGAAAGTTTCATATTTTACCTCTGATAATTTAATATGTAGATATAATAACACAACATATTCACATTTACAAGTAAAAACGCACAATATACAAATTATTGTAAAATATTGAAATCTAACTTTAAAAG
>USJL01000002.1 GCA_900555015.1 uncultured Oscillospiraceae bacterium | reverse complement strand
TCTACATAAATATAGAACTGTTGTACAAACGCTTGAATTTGGAAAGGTTATATATTATTATTTTGTGCGGTTAAAGTTTCCAACGAAAATTATGTTATTGGGGAGGTAACAAATGATGAAAAAACAAAACACATTAACCAAAATCACTTCATTTTTAATGGCTTTGCTTATGATGTTCGGAACAACATCTGTTTGTGCTTTTGCCGCAACAACAGATATGCCTGCATCAAATGCTAAAGGCTACATTGAAGTAAAAAATCTTGAAGAAGATGCCACTGCAACAGCATATCAACTTATTACAGTTGATTATGACTACAAAGCAAAAGCACCTAAAAACCCTGAATTTTATTGGGTAAACAACCAACAACTCAAAGATTTTGTAAACGAAAAATACCCTGGTGTTGTTAATGCAGACGGCAGTGTAAACACAGAAGTGCTTGACCCTATTAAAGAAAGCACTGATAAATCTGCAACATTATATGACCAAATTGCAAGCGAAATCAGAAACGGCAACATTAAATTAGAAGCTGCCGATTCTGTTAAAGGTAACGGTCAAATCACAAACCTTGATATGGGTAACTACTTAATCCTTATTGAAGGCGGTAAGAAAGTTTACAGAGCAAACGCTGCAAACATTGTTCCTACATACGATAGAGACGAAAAAGTTTAGAAACTTGAAAATCCTGAAATTACAGAAAAATCTTCATCAACAAAAATTGAAAAGAAGATTGTAACAGCCGATGGCGAAGTTGAAAAAACAAACGCTTCTGTTGGCGACACTGTTAACTTTGAAATCACAACAGATATTCCTACATATCCTGAACTTTCACTTAACTCAAAATATGTTGTAAGCGATAAGGCAGCAGACGGTTTAACATTTGGCGCAATTTCAAAAGTTTACGGCGTTAGCGAAGCAGGTAACGCAAACACAGCATACCTTGATTACAGCAATGACCCGTATGCAAACCCTGAAACTTGGGAAGGCTATGAATCAAGCACAACAGTTTACTCTTTCGGCTTTGATTTAACAAAAGTTGACAAGAAAACAAATGATGCTCTTGCAGGCGCTGAATTTGAAGTTTACAGCGATGCACAGTTAACAAACAAAATTTCATTTGTAGGTACAAACGGCAACTACAAAAAAGCAGACGCAACACAAACAGATGAAGCTGTTACAACAGTTGCAGTTAATGAAAGCGGTAAACTTATTTTAGAAGGTCTTGCAGCAGGCACATATTACCTTAAAGAAACAAAAGCTCCTGCTGATTACAACATTGCAAGAGATGCTTTTGAACTTACAGTAAAAGATACAGATAACGACGGCGTTGCAGAAAACGCAGACAACTCTGCTAGATTTGAAAACGGTCTTGTAACAATTTCAATTCCTAACAGCAACGGATTCCAATTACCTACAACAGGCGGTATGGGTACAATTCTTTTCACTGTTGGCGGTATTGCACTTATTGCTCTTGGCGCAGTTATGATTGTTCTTATTCGCAAAAACTCTAAAAAAGCAGGCGCAGCAGAATAATTAACGCAAGCAAATAAATAACAAACAAGGTGTGGAAAACCGCACCTTGTTATTTTTTTTATGTATAGTATATAATAAAGCCACAAAATTAAGGTAAAAAGCAAAATTAAATACATTGTTTTAATGTATTTGCAGCTTTTTACTTACTTCATAACGGTGATAAGCGTGAAAAAAAGCAAAGAAAAAACGCAAAAAAAGAATAAAAAAAGCAGTGTGCTTATTTACATAATTTCCTTTTTGCTTGTTATTGCCGATTTATGTGTGTTCAGCTACCCGGTAATAAGCAACAAGCTGGCAGACATTAACCACACCCAAGCAATAAACACTTACGATGAAAGCATTAAAGCCAAAACGGAAGAAGAATTAGATGCCGAAATGCAAAAGGCAATTATTTATAACGAAAACCTTGCCGGCGACCCTGTGCACGACCCCTTTGTGCCGGGAAGTGGATATGCATTGCCTGATAATTACACCGATGTTTTAAACACTGCCGGCGACGGCGTTATGGGCTACATTGAAATTCCAAAAATTTCCGTTAAACTGCCGATATACCACGGCACAAGCGACGAGGTGCTTGAAAAAGGCGTTGGCCATATTGAATCGACGGCACTTCCCATAGGCGGAGAAGGCAACCACCCTGTTTTAACAGGTCATACAGGCTTACCTACGGCAGAGCTTTTTACCAGATTAACAGAACTTAAAGCGGGAGATGAATTTTACATTCACGTTTTAAATGAAGTTTTGGCTTACAAAGTTTGCGAAATTAATGTTATTTTACCAACAGATTTGGATAAACTTTCTGCCGAGGAAGGCAGGGATTTAGTTACGCTTGTAACCTGCACGCCTTACGGTGTTAATTCACACCGCTTGCTTGTTAAAGGCGAACGAACAGAATACAACCCTGAAAAAGAGGCTTCTACAAAAGACAGCGGCGGCGGATTTTTTGCAAAATACAAATATTATGTTATTGGAATTGCAATCAGCTTTCCTATTCTTATTTTAATTGGCATTGCTACATATTTATACAATAAAAAGCGTTCAAAAAAGGACAAAAACAATGACGAAAAAGAAAACACCAAAAAAGAATAAAATCGCTCTTACCATTGCAATAATTATTATACTTATCGGCGGTGGAGTATTGCTTTTTCCTCAAATAAGCCAAACTGTTTACAATGCAAAAACAAACAGCGCCAAGGCTGAATTTGAAGAATTTTGCCAAACTGATAATTTTGATAAACTATACGCAGAATTGCAAAAACGAAACGAAGAGCTTTACCAAAACAAACAAGCTGATTTAAAAGACCCTTTTTCTTATTCACAACCCGATATTGATTTAACGCAATACGGCATAAGCAACAATGTTATTGGCTACCTTACTGTGCCCAAAATGGATATTTGCGTGCCCGTTATTTTAGGTTCTAACGATGAAACGCTTAAAAAGGGTGCAACGCATTTAACTCAAACCTCCTACTCTATCGGCGGAGAAAACACAAATTCTGTTTTGGCGGCACACAGAGGATATGGCAAAGCGGCAATGTTTAGGCATATTGAAAAGCTGGAACCGGGCGATAAAATTTACCTTGAAAATTTCAGAGAAATACTTGTTTACCAAGTTAGTGAAATTAAAATAATAGAACCCACAGACGTAAACGAGCTTACAATTAAAGATAACGAAGACATAATAACCCTTATCACCTGCCATCCATACCGTGTAAACACTCAACGTTATGTTGTTTATTGCACAAGAATAACAGAATAAAAAGTAAAACAGCACCTGTTTAATTTTGAACAAGTGCTGTTTTTTTATTAATCACGAAGCGGAACGCCCACGTTATCGTAAAATGAACCGGTGGCAATTTTTATAATATCAACTATCCAGCCGATACCAAACAAACCGCCTGTAAAGAGATACAAAAGGCCCATTCCGATTCTGCCCACATAAAAATAGTGAACGCCTATTTCGCCTAAAAAGATACACAAAAGCAATGCCACAATTTTGTTTTTATCGCTTGTATATGTAACATAATTTGCCATTAAAACTTTTCACCTCTGCACATTTAAAATAACTTCAAAGGAAAGAGCGGCGGAAATTATGGGGATATAATTGAAAGAGTAAAACCGCTCTTTTCCTTTGACAATTAAATTTTATCAAATTTAATAACAACAATAAATAACAAAATCTGCAAAATAAACACCCCTATTTTGCAAAAACAAAATGCTTTGAAACGCAAAATTTCAAAGCATTTAAATCATTTATTATCAAGTTGTTTTACATATTCGTCAAAATCAATTCCACCGTCGTGCAATTTCTTTTCCACCCAAAGCTGAAGAGCCTCTACAGTTTGAGAAATTTGCTCTAAATCCTTTTGAATTGCAATAAAATCTTTAATTTCATCTTTTTCAATCTTACCGTCTGCCGTAATTTCAATTAATCGCTTTTGCCTGTCTTGAGTTGAATTAAGCGAAGCCAGCATTTTAAGCACAATTTCCGATAAGTCATTTGTTTTGATTTCCGGCACATATTTTTTGCCTATTTCACAATCGTGAGAGCAATAATAGTTGCAAATTGCCGGTTCCTTGTATTTATCAGCCATTTCCAAAATTTCATCAGGTCTGGGCTGAGTTGTTTCGTATTCAATGCGGTGAAGGCGTTCCTTTGAAATACCGTTTAAACAATCTTCCGCATCCTGCAATGTTAAATTATTATTTTCCCTGGCTATTTGATAAATGTTTTTATTATTTTTTGTTGACGCTCTGCCCATAATGCACTCCAAAATAATTACTTAAAAAATTATACAATATTTCACATCCTATTTCAATGCCAACGGCATAAAAGTTTAATTGACAAAAATGTTTACATAAATTATTATAAAAATATGATTAAAATTATGTTTGTGTGCCACGGCAACATTTGCCGCTCGCCGATGGCTGAATTTATATTAAAAGATATGGTAAAGCGGCAAAATTTGCAAAATAATTTCATTATATGTTCAAGCGCTACCAGCACAGAGGAAATTTGGAACGGAATCGGCAACCCTGTTTACCCGCCTGCAAAAAATGTGCTTGAACGCCACAGAATTAACCCTGCCGGCAAGCAAGCCGTTCAATTAAAAAAAAGCGACTATGACAAATACGATTTATTTATAGGCATGGACAGTGCAAACATTAAAAATATGAAGCGTATTTTCGACAGCGACAGCAAGTGCAAAATACACAAATTGATGGAATACACAGGCAGCACCGCCGATGTATCCGACCCTTGGTATACACGAAATTTTGAAAAGTGTTACAACGATATTTACAAAGGCTGCGAAGCACTTCTGAAAACATTAATTTAATATAAGCACATAACAAAAGCGTTGAAGTTTAAATTCTTCAACGCTTTTTATCTTACCCGTCCCCGTCAATTTCAAACTGCTTTATCATTGACGTAAAAGAAGTTTCTTAATTTAAGCATATCTATTTGACAAAACAATATCATTAACTTTAATCATTGATTTTGGTATCATATGTCAAAATCAAATTAATTAACAGATTGAAATACATGCGTACGAAAAAGTGTACCACAAGTGAAAATCTTATTTTTTTATCATCAGACTATATTAACGCCGAAGATTCAAGTTATCACAATGTTAAAATCGAAAATATAACCTTTGATTTTGCCTATGAGAAAAACGAACGTTATATGCCTATTACGATACAACTCCTGGAGGTAGATTGACAAAAAAACTGTGGAAAGAAATTGAAAACGCTACCATAAAAGACAGACCGTTTTACGAGAACGAATATATCCTATGCACCGTAAACCGTGTGCCTGACAGTTTTTGGGCTTTGAGCAGTCAATACGACAATGTGCATATCGTAAAACTTTATTTGCAGAACAACTTAATGTTACCTTTCAAACCGTGAACCGTTGGGAAAACGGTCGTACCCTGCCCAACAAATTGGCACAGTCAAAGATGTTTGATTTATGCATGGAAAAGCAAGTACCTGTTTATGATATGATTTTGAAAAAAATTGCAGATGAATCAAAAGCAATTAAACTTGACTCAAACCGAGTTCTTCTTTATCACGGTTCTAAATCCGGCATTGACGGTATTATTGAGCCAAAGAGCCGAAAGCAATGTGATTTCGGCAAAGGTTTCTATATGGGAACCGACCCCGGTCAGGCACTTACTTTGATTTGCGACTATGAGAAATCTAAGTTCTACATTGTTTCCGTAAGTACGGATAATCTTGCACAAATTGAAGTGCCGGCAAATATTGATTGGGCAATGCTTGTCGCATATCACAGAGGGAAAATGGAAAAAATAAACGGTACGTCTTTTTACAATAAGTACCGTGATATGACACAAGGCAAGGACCTTGTTATCGGCAATATCGCCAACGACCGTATGTTTTTCGTTATCGACAACTTTTTTGTCGGCAATGTTACCGATATGGCTCTTGTTAACAGTCTTTCTGCCCTTCAACTCGGCAAGCAGTATGTGATTATTTCACAAAAAGGTTGTGACGCCGTTCGCATTGAAGCGGAGGTTGAACTTTCTTACCTTGAAAGACAGTTTATAAAAGAAATAGCCGAAGAAAACCGTGCGAGAGGCATTTCTCTTGCCAACGATATTTGCAAGAATTATCGCCGTGAAGGTATGTACTTTGATGAAATACTCGACGGGGCTAAGAGCGGAGGAAAACGATGAACGAAATTCAGTTAAAACTCTGTGATATTCAAGGGAGATTATTTGAATTATCTGCCGAGAAAAAATATGACAGCGTCGCTTTTATCAAGGCATTTATGATGTCTGATGTTGCAAAGGAACTTGATTCGACTTACAACCGTATGCAATGGGCAGGAGAAGAATATTTGCTTGAAGAGGTCGCCGCCGGTGCAGGCGAAATGCTTACAAGCAATGGAGAAATATTCTCTGCCGATATGCTGTACTAGATAGGATATATCTACCGTTATTGGCATTATTATAACGGTGAGGACAGTGCAAAAATTTATAAGCAAGCCCCTGCCCTGACTATGAAACGCAACTATATGATTTTTCACACAATGGATCCTGTTCTCGCTATCGAGGACTTGAAAGAAATCCATAATCAGAAACAGTAATTTACAATAGGTTTACTCAATCGACCGTTAAAATTTTTAGATTATATAAAAGGTGACTATTATGGGTGATATAATTACTCTAAATAATAAAATGCAAGAAAATAAAGATACTGAAATATTGCAAATGATGAACAACACTTCAATATATCCTATGTTGCAATAATGTGGTTGTTGTATCAAACTATACACCATTGCCGCTTTCAAGGCTTACCGCATATGGCACAGCATTTCAGCCACTTGCAACAGCCATTCAAACAGCTGTAAACGGAGCCGGAGGAAGCGGAATATATTATGTAAATACTGCCGGAAAAACAATGTTCCAAATGAAAGGTACTAATAAATTTATTGGTTCATTGCAGACTTCTGCCGGTATGGTTGGTGGCGGTCAGGCACAAATGACACCTCTTGCTTGCGACCCGACAATGATATTTATGGCTGCAGCATTAGCAAACATTGATAAAAAACTCGACACTATTCAAGATATGCAGAAAGAAATGATGGACTTTCTTGTTCAAAAAGAGAAAGCAGACTTGAAAGGTAATTTGAATTTCCTGTTTGATGTGTTTAATAATTACAAATACAACTGGAACAATGAAATGTATAAGAACAGTAACCATATAAAGGTTCTTGACATAAGGCAAGAAGCAGAAAAGAAAATTGCTTTTTACCGTGAGCAAATAATTGCAAAGGTTAACAAGAAATCTTTCATTCATAGCGACCAAACAGTTAATAAGCAATTACAGGCAGTTCAAGACCAATTCAAGGATTATCAGCTTTCTTTATACTTACTTGGTTTCTCATCATTCTTAGAAGTAATGCTCTTAGGAAACTTTGACGCAAATTATTTAACAGGAATTTCGGATAAATTGGAAAAATATTCTCTAAATTACAGAGAATTATATACGAAGTGTTATGATGAAATAGAAAGTTATTCATCAACATCTGTGCAGTCATCAATGCTGAAAGGCATTGCTAAAGCAAGTACATCTGTTGGCAAGTTTGTAGAGAAAATTCCGGTTATCAGTAAAGGTCAAGCTGATGAAGCATTGATTGCGGCAGGCGACAAATTAGACGAATTAAATGCCGGTAAGTTGAGAAAACAGATGAGTTCCTTAATTGAACATCAAAGTAATTCTATAAGACCGTTTATCGAAAATATTGACACCGTAAATGAGCTATGTAATAAGCCGGTTCAACTATTAGTAGATAAAGAAAATCTTTATATTTCTACAATAGCATAGCTATTTCTGTATGGTTAAAGTCCGGTGTGAAATGCTAATGGCAATTATAATGGAGGTGCAATATGGCACTTGGAAATAAATTAGGTTTGACAAGCTCTGCCGACCTTGCCCGTGAAGAGGAACGCATCAGCAAGAAAAGGGCTGTTGAGCTTTTTGAAACAGGCTTACTCGATACTCTTCCAACAGGTAAATTTGCAACATTGCATGCAATTCATAAGTACCTCTTTGAGGATATTTACGACTTTGCCGGAGAAATCCGCACGGTAAATATGGCAAAGGGTAAATTCTGTTTAAAAAGACATATCGTTTATTTAATTTTTATATTAAATTTTAATATTAAGTGAACTATTAAATAATTGTAAAAATTTTTCATTTGTAAAAACGAATACGCTTCATAAACTATATTTGCAAGGTCAAAATTTATTTTGTAAATTGCGTTTTGCAAGGCAAATTAATTTTTGATTTTGCCAGTAAATTAAGAAAAAGAGGTGTATTTGTAATGGCTAAAAACACAGTACCTGAAGCTAAAGAAGCTCTTAACAGATTTAAGATGGAAGCTGCCGCAGAGGTTGGTGTTTTTTTGCATTAAAAAATTTCAAAACGCCCTATTTAAGCCACTTTCGGGACTCGAAAAAACAGAATAGTGGGCGCCTATTTACATTAAAAACATAAAATTAACGAAAATTGCACTACATATCCGCAAAAATTTGAGCCGAGAGGACACCCCTCTCGGCTCGATTTTTTACTTTTTCAAAAGCAATTACTACACTCATTTTATCATAAACTGATACATATTGATATCAATTAGTATCAGTTGAACCACAGCTTTTTATTTTCTTGCATTTTCAAAGAAGGTTGATAAAATGTCTTTTACATAATTATATCTTCTAGCGTAGTTATTTGGCACACGAATAAGTTGAAAATTGTGTTTATCGCAAATTTCCTGTTTTTTCTTATCCCTCTCAATAACTTTGCCGTCATTAGTATGCTCATTACCGTCAAGTTCAATAGCAAACACAGGCAAAAGTGCATTTCCCTCTCGTTCATAAACTATGTAGTCAAATCGCCCTGTATAGAACAAATCGTTTACTTCATCAGTTGAAGAAAACACTTGTGCGATAGGCACCTCTTTTTTAACAACATATCTTGACCTTGTTATCATCGTCGCATTTATTGCATGATTCAGCGTTTCAAGAAATACAGTTTCTGTTTCTGTGCTGTAAGGTTTTATACCAAGTGCACGAGATTCGGGTTCGCGTTGTGTTACAGTTGTTCTTCCGTTTGAACGAACATAGTTACAAAGTTCAAACAAATCATCATCTTCACCCGGTTTATGAAGTCGATTAAGCTGATTTTTATCACCTGTTATAACAAGCTTTTCTTGTGCTCTTGAGGTTGCTACATTTATAAGCTCTTTATTATTCTTAAGCCAGTTATATGTTTTTTCACCTGTTTTGCTTGATAATGCGAGAGAAAAAATAATTTCCTGTTTTTCGTCTCCCTGAAAAGCATGAACAGTTCCACACTCAACATTGGTAATTCCGTTTTGGTTAAGCTCTTCTTGAATTTTATTTCGCTGATTAACAAAAGGTGTAATTACAGCAATCGTTTTATCAGGATGCGTTTTTACATAATGAACAATCTCCCTTGCTTCACTTTCATTAGTGTTTTTTATCATTACATTGTCACTGTTGCAATCAATGAATTCGAGGGGATGTTCCTCTTTAGAAGAAGACTTAACATTAAGTTTGTTATTATAATATTTTTTATTATTAAACTCGATAATTTTAGGATGGCAGCGATAATGGAAACTGAGCAAAACCTCATCACTGACAGCATCCGCTGAAAGAAAGGTTTGATAAACAGATTTATTTCTATAATCATATTCATCTGTAACATTATATCGTTTTTTTAGAATACAATTATTTTTTTCATCTAACAAAATGACCGGCTTTAGCTGTTGTGGATCGCCCACGAGCATTAACTGTTTACCACGCAAAATAGGTACAAGTGCAACAGCAGTATTACATTGACTTGCCTCGTCCATTATTACCATATCAAAATACTGTTTTGGCTCTCCCAATTTGTGTGCCGATATATTTGTTGTGGCAACAACAGGAAAAATTCTAATAAACTTCTGGAAATTTTCATCATTAGAAATGTATTCATTAAAATCCTTTGCGGCTTCATCAATATTTTTGTTAAAAATAATGTCTGCCAGTTCTTCATATTTCGGCTCTGATATATGCTTAATGAACTTTGCAGATGTAAAATTAAGGTATTTAAGAAGTTCGTATCTATCCTGTGAGATTAATGGCTTAACATCGTCATCTGTAATATTGCCGATTTCTTTAAGTTCATTATTAACTTTATTAAGCTGTTCACCCTGCAAATTCGTAAGAAAAGTCAAGTTGTTTGAAGAAGAAAGCATTGTTTTAATCATCTCTCTTCGCTCACTCATATCAAGCTTTTCTTCATATCGATGAAGTAAATTGCTAAGAGCCTTTGTTCTGTGTTCCTCATCATTTTTCTTTTTTGAAAGCGATGCATCAAACACCTTCATATTATGAGTTTGCTCATATAATTTTCTAATTTGCTTTATTGCTTCTTTTACCTTGTCGCCGTTTCCAAGTCGTATTATAGGAAACGGAATGGTTTTACCATTGTATTTTAAGTTAGAAAGCTTATCATATATTTCATCAATCGGGTGATTATTATATGATGATATAAGAACACTCTTATTATTAAAAAATGCAGTTACAACGGTATTCAATATTGTATTTGTTTTACCGCTTCCAGGAGGCCCTTGAACATAAAGTACAGGATATTTCAAGCCATTGTGAATTGCAAGTAATTGATCGAGATTTACCTTGTCATTATACAGTGCAAGCGGATAATCCTTAATTCTTCTCGGCTTTGCCGTTAAATCTCCGAAAAATGCTTTGATGGGATATGTAACTTCGTTATTTTCATACATATCCAAAATAGCCTCATATTCCGTATCAAGATTAATTGTAAAGTCTCTGGAAAGTGCCATAACATACGGCATATCATCTACGCCACGGTATTCAGGATTGTTTTTTGTAATCAAATCCTTTATCAGCTCTGCATTTTCCTCGTAATTGTCAAGTAATTGGATTTCATCAGCATCAAGGAAATAATGAGCACTGATTTTAACTCCATCAACTGTAAATTCTCTGCAAATAGTAACTTCATCGTCTTGTGTTAAAGTATGATTTTTTACATCGAAAAGTAACTTTTTATATGCAAGAACATAAAGTCCCTTTTTGGTATGAATACTGCATAAATTCATACACAAAGATACTACTCGTGGTATCTTATTTTTGCCTGAATTCTTGGCATTCATGTTATAGGTTTTTACAATTTTTTCAAACTGTTTTTCGTTTAAGTGATAATCACCGTCTCCTATAACATCAATATCAAGCTCTTCAATTAGTTTGTATTCTTTCCTGTACGGAGTACTGTCAAGCTTATTGCATTCGCTGTAATAATCAAGTAATTTTAGATTTGTAACATTATGAAAGATAAAAGTATATCTTGATGAATGTTCTTCTATATCGGCAAGTAACTTTTTGTTTATAGGATAATACGATCCGTCTATTAGATTTGTGTTAACTATAGAGTCAAAAAACAAATTAAGTTCTGCCATTTGTGATGTTGCAACATTAAGTCCATCGACAATTAGTTTCTTGTAGTAGGGTTCAATATTTTTAATCCCTATCCAGTAATTGGTGGTATTTCCTTGCTGATTTCTGTATTCTATTGCAATCCATTTGCCTTCATGAATGGCTTTAAAAATATCTCTTGAAACTTTGTTCATAACTCTCTCACCACCAAAATAGATTTTTTACATATTATTCCAATTAAAGTTTACATTAAATATAATAATAAATCAAGTATCTAACTCTATATTAGATTACAATGTGTAATATTACACTTTTCAATATAAGATTACATCGTTTGAATAATTAAATACCAAATCTTATATTATAAATTGACAAGCAATTATATGTAATATACAATAGTGTAAAGATTGAAAGTTTACACTAATGAAATGAGCATCGAGGTAGTAAAATGAACAATATTAAGCAGGAAAATGATATACTGAAAATTAAAAATGATAACTTATATATAACTGTTGAGGCGTATAGTAACGGCATTAGATTTTACGCAACTGCAAGCGAAATAATTGAGTGATTTATTCATTAATTTTACTTTTTTGTAAGCATTTATTAGCTTCAAAATACTTATTTTATGTTGCTTTCTTTCCATAACATACCTCGTGTTTTTTATAGAAAAACTGTGGAATTTTAGTACGATTTATAGTATAATGAGGTCACTAAATTATGAAAGGAAGATACCTATGATTAGAAAAATCATTAAGATAGATAAAGAAAAATGTAATGGCTGCGGTGCATGTGTATCTGCCTGCCACGAGGGTGCAATAGGTATGATAGATGGCAAAGCCGTTCTCACAAGAGAGGACTATTGCGATGGCTTGGGAGATTGCCTGCCCGCCTGTCCTGTTGATGCAATTTCCTTTGAAATGCGAGAGGCTCCGGCTTATGACGAGGCGGCGGTTAAAGCAAGTCAAAAAGCAAAGCAACACGCACATTCAGGCTGTCCGGGTTCACGCTCAATGAGTATAAATCACGAAAAGAAAGTGGATAATGCCGATATTTCGGTATCAAGTCAGCTTTCACAATGGCCTGTGCAGATTAAGCTTGTGCCTGTAAATGCTCCGTATTTTGACGGTGCAAACCTCCTCGTTGCTGCTGATTGCTCCGCTTATGCCTACGGCAATTTCCACAACGATTTCATCAAAAACAAGATTACCTTAATAGGTTGCCCAAAGCTTGATGATGTTGATTATGCAGACAAATTAACTGCAATTATTGCAAATAATAATATCAAAAACGTAACAGTTGTAAGAATGGAGGTGCCTTGCTGCGGAGGTATTGAACACGCAGTTAAAACAGCACTTCAAAACAGTGGAAAATTCATTCCGTGGCAGGTTGTAACAATCTCAACCGACGGAAAAATATTATCGTAGATTAAGGGACAATCAAAAAATAACCGAGAGTGATTCAGTCGCTCTCGGTTTTATTGTTTATCAATTCACGATTAATATTTCAAATGCATTTTTATATAACATTAGCAAACAAAGTTGGCAGATAATTTTGGTATCACGACAACATTTGTAAACAAAAAATGTAAAGTATGCTTGACATTTGTGGATTTATATGCTATATTGTGATTGTAAAGGACGCTTTACATTTTCTTCGAAGAATAAATAATAATTAGGAGTGATTTTTTTGAAAAACAAAATCAAAGAATTACGAAGTGCTAATAGCATAAGCCAAGAAGAACTTGCAAGTGCTATGGGCGTTTCAAGACAAACTATTATTTCATTAGAAAATGGAAAATATAATCCATCAATTTTGCTTGCGTATAAAATTGCAAAATATTTTCATTTATCAATTGAAGATTTGTTCTGCTTTGAGGAGGAATTATAATGAAAGAATATAAAAATATAATTATCAATACACTATATATAATACTTGGAATAGTTTTAATTGTTTTAGTGTTTATGAACGAAGTGAATAGCTTGTTTGCTGGCTTTGGTGGTGGCTTGTTAGGTGTTGGTGTGGTTCAATTAATAAGAGCTATAAAATACAAAACTAATAGCGAGTACAAGGAAATGGTTGATACCAAGACAAACGATGAAAGAAATCGTTTCATATCTATGAAGGCGTGGTCATGGGCTGCGTATTCATTTATAATGATTTGTGCGGCGATTACAATTATTTGCCTAATTATGTCAAAAGTGACCTATATGCAAATAGCAGCCGGCATAATTTGTGTAATGCTTGTTTTGTATTACATTTGCTATTTGATTGTTAGTAAGAAATACTGACTATTATAGCTTTGAAAGTTGTCACGATATTTTAGTTATCTGCCAACCTTAACATTAAAATAAATATTTAGTCCGGATATTAAAACTCCTTTGTAGTGTATTTTTGTGCTACAAGGGAGTTAATTATTTGAGAATATATATCAAGAATTACGATAAAATTTCGAGCCAATAGCCGTCGGGATCTTCGATGAAATAAATTCCCATTTCGTGATTTTCACATCGGTTTTATTATTTGTGAAAAATATCTAAAAAAACTTTATTTTTAAAGATGATTATAGTATAATAGTAATAAAGATTGTACGGAGGTTTTAGCTATGGCAGATTGTATATCTGAAAAAAATGCCGAAAAAAAGTATGTTTCTAAAAAAGAGCTTGTAAATTTTCTTGCAGGTCTTTCGGGGCAAAATCTTGTTTATTCGCTGATTGGCGGATCGTTTTTTACATATTTTATGACGGATATTGCTCTTTTCCCTGCACTTACTGTTTCTGTTTTGCTTATTGTTATGAAGGTGTGGGACGGTATTAACGACCCTATTGTAGGCTCATTTATTGACCGCCATACCTTTAAAAACGGTGAAAAGCTGCGACCGTTTTTGAAATACACACCGCTTCCCGTCGGTGTGTTTACCGTTTTGCTGTTTCTTGTGTTCAGCACAAACGAGAATTTGCTTTGGCTTCGGGTATCGTATTTCATCATAATGTATATCTGTTGGGATTTGGCATATACCGTTCAGGATGTTTCCGTGTGGGGAATTACCGCCGCAGTATCGCCTAATTCCTCCGAGAGAGACAGATTTGTTCAGTGGTCAAGAACTATCGGCAGTATGGTTTACGGTGCCTTCAGTACCGTTATTCCTATGGCACTTGAAATGATTGCCAATGCAAAGGGAATGAGTATGTCGCTTGTTACCTTGGTGTTTGCGATTATATTCGGCTTAGGCGGCTCAATGCTCAGCTACCGTTGCTCATATGCCCGGGAAAGAATTGCCGTCAACAAGGACGAGCAGCAGGAAACTCTGCGTGAAAGCTTTCTGCTTTTGTTCAAAAACAAAATGCTTTTGCTTGTAACGCTTTCAAATCTTTTCGGCTCGCTTGGATTTGGCATTTCGCTTGTTACATATTTCTTTAAGTATGAAATTCCGTCGGATTTTCTCGGAAACGGAATTATCGGCGCGCTGGGACTTACAACTATTTACTTTATCATTACCGGCTTGCCGAGCTTTATCGGAATGTTGTTTGCCGATTGGATGAAAAAAAGACTTGGCGGATATGTTAATGTTCTTATACTTATTCAGGTGTTTAATATCGTTGCAAGAGCAATTGCATTTTTCGTTGGCTTTGAGGGAAAAAGGCTGTGGATTTCAATGATAATAATCGGCATAGGCAGTATTCCGTCGGGTGCGTCGTCAATAGCGCAAACATCAATCTTTTGCGACAGTATTGACTATATGGAGTGGAAAACAGGCAAGAGAACAGAGGGCATTACCTTTTCTATGCAAACCTCCTTTACAAAGATTTCAAGCGGCATAACATCGGGACTTGCAACCCTTGCACTTCATCTTCTCGGCTATAAGGCTATTGATAATGCGGCAAATTATTTAGGCACTCAAACAGACGCCTTTGATAGCTGGATTTGGCCTCTTGTAGTTCTTACACCTGCCGTTGCAAGCGTTTTGTTTATAATTCCGCTTCTGTTTGTTAACTATACAAAGGAAAAAAGAGCACTTGTGGAAAGTGACCTTAACGCTCGCAGAAACGGCTTGGCAGAGTCAGGGGAATCACCCTATGCTGAAAACAGACAAAAAGACTGAAAGGATATATAATTTATTATGAAAGATTGGTACAAGGAATTAGTTGTTTATCAAATTTGGCCTCGCTCCTTCTGCGACGGAAACGGCGACGGCATAGGCGATTTGCAGGGCGTTCTCTCAAAGCTTGACTACATAAAGGATTTAGGCTGTAACTGTATATGGTTTTCTCCTCTTTATCCCTCGCCCAATGCCGACTACGGCTACGATATTGCCGACTATAAAAATATAAATCCCGAATACGGCGACCTCGACCTTTTCAAAAGAGTTTTAGACGAAGCTCACAAGAGAGGAATTAAGGTTATTATGGACCTTGTTGTTAATCATACCTCCGACGAGCATCAGTGGTTTATTAATTCAAAGGATCCAAAATCTCCGTATCACGATTATTATATTTGGCGCAAGGGAAAGAAAAACGGCAAGCGTCCGCCGAATAACTGGCTTTCTTGCTTTGAGGGCGGAGCATGGGAGCAGGACGAAAAATCGGGCGAATACTATCTTCATGTGTTTGCCAAGAAGCAGCCGGACCTTAACCACGATAACCCAAAGGTAAGGGAGGAGGTTAAGGATATTATGCGCTTTTGGCTTGATATGGGTGTTGACGGCTTCCGTGAGGATGTTATAACCTTTATATCAAAGCGACCGGGTCTGCCAAACGGCTTTCCTATTCCTGCCGCCTGCGGAATTGAGCACTATATGGATGGGCCTAATATTCATCAGTATCTTCAGGAATACCGCAAGGTAACTGATATGTACGACTGCTTTACCGTTGGTGAAGCTCCTATGATGACTCCTGCAAAGGCGCTCAATTATATTGACGAACGCCATAAGGAGCTTGACTTAATGTTTCATTTTCAGCATATCGAGGCAGATTGCTTTATGGTTGATTATATTCAAACGAAGTTCGATTTGCGAAAAATGAAAAGAGCCTTTTCCGATTGGCAAAGAAAAATCAACGGCAGAGCGTGGAATACCCTTTATATCGAAAATCATGACCACCCGCGCATTATATCGCGCTACGGCAGTGAAAAATACAGAACAGAGTCAGGCAAAATGCTTGCCAATATGTATATGCTTCAGCAAGGAACAGCCTTTGTTTATCAGGGGCAGGAAATAGGCATGCTCAATACCGAGCTTGATTCTCTCGACGAATACGAGGATTGCTTCGTAAAGAATAATTACAATGTCGCACGAAACAAGGTGCATCTTAACGAGGAAAAATGCTGGCAGTGGGCAGTTAAGTCAACAAGAGATAACTCAAGAACACCTGTTCAGTGGAATTCCGAGGAAAACGCAGGCTTTACAACAGGCAAGCCCTGGTTTCCCGTAAACAAAAATTATACCGAAATTAACGCCGAAAACGAAGAGAAAAATCCAAACTCAATCTTAAATCACTATAAGAAGCTAATTAGATTTAAGCGTGAAAATGAGGTGGCAATTTACGGCGATTACAAGGAGCATTACAAAAACTCCTCAAAGCTATATGTTTATGAAAGAAATTATAAGGGCAAGCGATTGCTTGTAATTAATTCCTTTAGTGATGAACGGGTACCATTTGAAGCACCTAAAGGCTTTGATTTGAAAAAGGGAACACCTATGCTTTGTAATTACGATAATCCCACTGTTCAGGGCAACGGCTTTATGCTCCGCCCGTATGAAACAAGAGTGTATTACTTTGAATAACAATAATTAACTTGTATGCAGTTAATAAATTCAGTTACACAAAAAACTCAAGCCGAGAGGACGCCCCTCTCGGCTTGAATTTTTATCTACTCATTCCTATCATCACTCTCATAATTAAAGCAATTATTCACTGCGTCATAATAGGATGTATCATCCTGCTTGTTTGCCTTTTTCTTTGATGACATAACGCCTGTGATTTTCAGCAAGCCAACGCTTAATGCAACGGAAAAGAACATTACAATAGCATTTAATAAATCGTCACGCGTTTCCTGCCTGAGAATGATTGCGAATGCACCGATGATAATAGCTATTACTCCGATACTCGACCATAAAACCATGCTGTCACTCGGAGCATCGTACTGTTCGCTATCGGTTGGCGTATTGCTTGGCGTATAAGCCTTGTAGCTCTTTTGATGTGACGAATAACTGTTGCTTGGGCTACTGTCAGTTGTTGCCTTGTCATACATTTCAAATAACGTAGCATCACGAAAAGCAGTTTCGCAGCCTGTTAATTCGCCGTCGTTATTACTGTCAAAGCAACTGTCTATCGGTGTTGAAAACGGATGAAAAAAGCTATCATTTTTCATAACATAACCTCCGTTCAATCTTTAACTCTCGGTTTTGGTTTACCCTTGATGATATAATCATCAGTACCGTTTATATACTTGCCATAGTTGATTCGCACAACGCTCTTTCCGTCATTCATCTTAATTCCACTGTAATAAAACATATACATTGCGAAACCTGAAATCGGATGAATACCAAAATTCTCGTCGAGCATATAAATCTCGTTGGGACTGCCCTTTGTAGGTGGCTTTTTACCGTATATCAAAAAGCCTTCGTTTTCGGCATCCTGCAAAAACCTTTTGCCGATAGCTTCGTTCTCAAAGCGAATAAATACCGTATCGCCCTCGTTGTACAAATTTGTGATTGTTCTCATAATCAATCTCCTTTAGAGTTATTCCATAAGAGTGATATGAGTTACACCATCGTTCAAGCATTAGCACCTTACAAAAGCAGGTTGCTGTGCGGTCACCGGGCTTGTCCCTCACGCACTCTTTATGGTGGTTTTATCGTATCACAAATTTATTTGATTGTAAATATTACCCGTCTTCACAGTACACAAAACAGGACTTAAAACTATGTTCTGTATGCTCCTTTACGAATTGTTCCAAATATATTCTCTCAAATACTTATGTTTTTCTGAAAAAAGACCTATCTTTGTCCATAATCAATCTTTCTTAAAAAAATCGTTTTTCACTAAAGCATAGTGATTTGTTATTTACTGTATTACTATCATAACAGAAAGAGATTTCTCTTTCAATATTACGAAAGGAGTAAAAAATGAAAACTGAATATCGCAAAGGCTGTTTCTTTCTGTCACCGAATAAAATATTCGATGAAGGATTAAAGCCAAGAGAGTTTATTGTGTACAGTTATCTGTTACGATGTGGAGATGCAAAAAGGCAATCGTTTCCTTCACGAAAAGACATTGCTAAAAAATGTTCAATATCAATTCCCACGGTTGACATTGCACTTAAAAATCTTGAGGCGAGTGGATTCATTTCTATCACCCACAGAAACGATCCATCAAACGGTAATCACCTATCGCACCTGTACACAGTCGAAAAAACTTGGTAAGGGCTCGTCAGGATACCTGACAAAAAGAATATAAAAGCACCTTGAAAATTGAATATTGAGAATAAGCAAAGTAATCGGCGAAAGTATAAAACTCGATTGTAGGCAATTTGTAAGCCTGATATGAGGGGTTAAAAGACAACTGAATAACGGAAATACACAGGCATTTCTGCCTCAAAATACAGGGTGGAAAAAGATGCAGGATAAAGGACTGTCAGTGCAGAGCCCTCGACATCCCAAAAAACGCCGTCTGGCAGTGCCTGTCGGCTTTTCAATGACCGTCAGTTATTTCGAAAACTGTTAGTGTTTACGACAGTGCATCCATTATTTACCGAATTTTAGGGATGTTTTACTGTCGATCACACTGACGACCAAAAAAGGAGACTATTATGAGTAGAAAAAAAGAATTCGGAGTTTGACAGTGCAGTAAGAATACAAAAAGGATAACAAAAAGTCCCGGTTGGTTGAGATACCGACCGGGCAGAAAGGAAATTTAATTATGACAACAAAAAATATTTCAGTAAAGGCTTCGGCGTTGGCTGAGGCTTAAGAAGGGAGTGTTGCTTGGAAAAATATTAGTTAGGGTGTTGCCCGATGGCAACAAACAAAAATAAACAACTGAATATCGGCAATAATACTGTTGGAGGTGCGTCAATGGAAGATAATTCTAAAATGATGCAGACAACATCATACGACATCAACAACAGTCATTATGAGGTGGTTCGAGTATTTGACAAAAGCAGAGATGTTAAATCCTTGATAGAGGAAAATATTTCTACTAAGAATAAGGAGGTTTTTAATTGATATTAAATCCTTCTTGTGATATACTCCGTGTTGGATATGAGTCGCAATTTTCAAGGAGGTTTCACCAATGAAAACAAACTTGAAATTAGCCGATGCATATTACAGATTATCCGTTGAGGAAGCCAATGAGGGTGAATCATCGAGTATTACAAACCAAAGGAGTATTGTCAGACAATATTGTGAGGACAACGGTATCACAATCGTAAATGAATTTGTTGACGACGGTTTCTCAGGCTCGAACTTTGACAGACCCGGCTTCAACCAAATGATTGCTCACCTTAATCAAGGTCGTGCAAATATGGTTATTACAAAGGACCTGTCAAGACTCGGCAGAGATATGACCGAATCCAGCTACTACGCTGAAACATATTTCCCCGAAAACCAAATTCATTACATTGCAATCAGTGATAACTTTGACTCCAACGAGGTCAACATTATGGCTCCGTTCCAATTTGCAATGAACGATGTTTACCTTCGGGACACCTCAAGGAAAATCAAGCAGGTTATAAACCAAAAAAGAACAAAGGGCGAATACTGTGCCTGTCCTCCGTTCGGATATATGAAAAACAAGGACGGAACGGCACTCGTGCCTGACCCAATGACTGCTCCGATAGTACAAAAAATATTTGCAATGGCGCACGCAGGAAAATCTGCCCGTGCTATTGCAATCGCACTAACCGAAAACGGCGACATAACACCGCTGAAATATCGTGTGCTGTATCGTGACAACTTCGGCGAGCGAGGAGCAGCAAGAGCTGTTGATGAATGGAATTACACAACGGTAAAGCGAATACTGAAAAATCCCGTTTACCTTGGGCACACAATACTCGGTAAGACAAAAAAGGCAAGCCTTAAATCAAAGAAAAAGCTTGCAGTTCCCGAGGAGGATTGGTTCATCACAGAAAATACCCACGAGCCTTTGGTAACGAAGGAGCAATTTGAACAGGCAGAAAAATTCATGGGTATGAACACAAAGAACTGGCATAACTATGAAAAATGTCGCTCAAGCATCTTTAATGGAATTACATTCTGTGCTCACTGCGGCGGAGCGATGTGCTCATCGGGAACGGTGTATAAGGGCGAACGGTTAAAATATTGGTATCTATCGTGTAACAATATCCCAAATCGTTCTGCCAAGCATTGTGACCACGGAGCAAGAATAAAATACGCTGACCTGCTTGAAATTATCAAAGCCGACATAAATCAGCTGATATCTCTGTCCGATAAGGATATAAAGGAGATAACAAATCAAGCGCTAAAAAGGTCGGGACAAGTTAATATTTATGAAAACCCCGAGGACAATAAAGCTGCTATTGAGAGTAGAATTGAAACGATTGATAAAATCATTATGAAGCTCTACAACGACTATGCCGCCGGAACAATTTCCGAGGATGTGCTAAACGGCACTGCTTCAAAAATGTCAGATGAGGTTGCGAGGCTGAAAAAGCAATTATCCGAAATTGAACGCAAGCAGTCAAACGGAAACGAGATAACAAACAATTATGAAAAATTCTTTGCACTCGTAAAACAGTATGAGCATATTGATGAGCTGACGGAAGAAATCGTTCGCACCTTCATAGAAAGAATTGAAATCGAGGAAAAGGTACTGCCCGAGAACAAGCAAATCGCAGGCAAAAATGTACCCTACACGCAAAAAATCACCATATATTATCGATTTATCGGTAATATTCAGGAAAATGTCGTTAATAGACAGGATATGGCAAGTTAGTTGAATATCTTGCAAAAATCAGTGCATTTTAATATGTAAAAAAACGCACTGAGAGGTTGGTGTTAACCTTAAACAAGGCTACAACGGCGACCTTACTTCTAAGCAGGCCGGTTCAGTCGGTGGTCAAATGGTTAATGTAATGTGTCCTGTACGAACTGTGCAATTTCAGCGTACAAATTGGACTAAAAATAACCAACTTCAGCCGATTACATACGAATTTTGCATAGCGGTATAAAAACTCCGTTCACAATAAAAGCATACAAAAGCTACAAATAATAAATACAATGAACACCAACTGATGTCAGGTGGTGTTTTTATTTTGCCTCGCAAAATTTACAAGTCCTATTATGAGTGAAAATTAAGTTTAAGGAACTTTACAAGGAAATGTTCCTATGAACTGTCGCTCTATACAAATTCACACAGATATAACATAATAGGAGGCAGTAAAGATGAAAGAGGTTTATATAAATATGAACCCAAATGAAATTGAAAGCGAATACTTAAACGGTGTGTATAACGAAATTGCCAACACGCTTGGCATAGAGGCGGCAATAACGATATATTCTACATACCGAGGTCAGCAAATCACTTTTCCGGTAAACTTTTTCACAACAGAATTTATCGCATCAAGAATTGTAGCAGAATATGACGGTAAAAACATTCGTCAACTTGCCACAAAATACGGCTACAGTGAAAAATGGATCAGAAAAATGATTAAAGAGCACAAAGACAAAGCGGGGTGAAATTAAACTTTATATTTCCATAAAGCAAACAAAAAACTAAAAGAGGAGTAAAATACTATGGCATTAATTAACTGCCCGGAATGTGGCAAAGAAATTTCCGATTCAACAAAAATCTGTCCGCATTGCGGATACAAGCTAAAAAACAAATCAGACAGCAAGAAGTGGATAATCCCCGTGATTATTATAAGCATTGTTGTAATAATTGCGTTAATTGTTACTGCGGTTGCTTTGACCGGCAAAAAAGAAAGCAAAAAAAATGATACGCAATCGACAATTTCATCCACTGTTCAGGAAACGACTGAAAACAATAGCGTTTCATTAAATGACAATTCCGAATTTCAAGAAAAATTAAAATCCGAATTGGAAAAATCAATTAAAAACATGCAGGATAAGTACACAGAATTGTCAAACGACATAGGTGGTACATACAAAGGCTACAAAAAGAATGCCGAAAAAGTTAATGAATGGTATTCTTTCTGCGAAAGCGAAGCAAAAAACTATTATGTTACGGTATCACAGTACTGCTATTCATACTACAAAAATGTAGCCGATAACAAAAGCGACTATACCACTTGGACAAGAAGTATGGAAGACGGCTACAAAATATGGCAACGAGAAACCGAAGATTACTACAAAGCCTGGAGTCGAATATATGAATCAACATTTAAAGAGCTTGACGATATAATTACAAAAGCTTACGATGAAGCAAGCTACGATGAAGTTTCCTCGGCGTACAGTGATATGTATGATGCCTACGAAGACGCATATTCAAATATGTATGACACTTACGAAGATGCGTATTCCGATTTATATGATTTTTATCAAGATGTTTTGGAAGAATTATACGACGGAAAAGAAGATATAAAATCCAAATACGATAATATCTACAAAAAATAATTTATGCCCTCTGCTTTAAAATAGAGCAGAGGGTTGTTTGTTATAATATCGGCTGAAAAGAAAATGTTGTATATAAAAGCCAATTATGGTACTATGATAAAAGGAGGATAAATCGCTATGAAAGAACAAAAAATTGATCTTAAAGAAATAAATAAAGAGAATAAGCAAAAAGCAATAAATATTATAAATAAAACAAAAAAATCATTAACCAAAATCGCCGATCAAAATGATGACGGAAAATTTGATAAAGAAGATATAATTAAAGTCACAAATACCATAAAAACAAACATTGACGAAAAAGCCAAAGAAATAGAAAAAAAGAAATTACAGCCTATCTTCCCTGCCGATATAGATGATGGTGATTTCTTAATTCAAAAGTTTATAAGGGTTGCTGACCGAGATAAAAAGCGTTCTGAAAGTGAAGTCTGCAAAGGTTCAATAGGATATTTTACATCCACAAAAGGAATTCGCTTGTTAAATATTTTTAGAGACAGCATAGATTTTTTTGGATTGTCGTTTTATCCCGACAGCAGAAGCGAGTTCTATTATGTTGACCCGAGTGATAGGGACAGATATATAGCACTTGATGATTATTTTAATTATCTTAAAGCAGAAAGAATCAGCGAATTACAAAGAATAGCTCAGGACCTCGGAGCAAAGCATTTCAAAGTGACTTTTGTCGAAGAAAAGTCATCATACTCTGACAGAAAAATTAATGCTCACGGAAAAATTACAAGCGCAGATTCTTTAGATATTACAAGTAATAAAGAAAATGAAAAGTATTCTAAAATAGAAATAGCTGCAGAGAATGATTTTCCGGGCAAAGCGCCGATAAAACCAACATTAAAATATTTGCTTAGAGATCCAAGTATACAAAATTTAATCACTATGAGATTAAATGAAGATTCCGCATTAACTCATCAAAAGCTTATGATTAAATTGAGCAATTCTTCAGGTTTAAAAGAAAATGACGCAATAAAAATTGATGCAATTTTAAAAGGAATGCGCTTTGCAGGGAATACCACTGTACAAAGCGAAGCAAAAAACGAAGCAAGGCGTTATTTAGAATATGAAATTGATTTTTAATCAACATTAAGCGCCACAATTTAATTATCACAAAAAAGGCGTTGGAGAAATCAATCTCCAACGCTTTTTTAATTGTGCATCATAATTTGTATCAATCATCAAGAAATTTCAAGAGATATTTACACCTACAAGGAGTTATTTTGCATTATTATTTGCACTTATGACTTGATATGAAAAATCATTATATAAGCACTTGTCAAAAATATTATAACGAAATTCACAAAAACGAGCCATGAGGTACCTGAACAGCTCCAAATTGTGCAGACAAGAAAATGTTGTATATAAAAGCCAATTATGGTACTATGATAAAAGGAGGATAAATTGCTATGAAAGAACAAAAAACCGATCTTAAAGAAATGAATAAAGATAATAATCAAGGCGAAATAGTTATTTATAAAACTGATGATGGTGATACAAAAATTGATGTTCGATTTGTTGATGAAACGGTATGGTTGACGCAAGCACAATTATGTGAACTTTACCAAACGAGCAAATCAAATGTAAGTGAGCATATTAAAAATATTTTTGAAGAGGGCGAGCTTGAAGAAAATTCAACTGTTCGGAAATTCCGAACAGTTCAAAATGAAGGCGAGAGAATTGTCACAAGAGAGCAATTACATTACAATCTTGATATGATTATTTCGCTTGGTTACCGAATCAAATCAATCACTGCTACTCAATTTCGTCGTTGGGCAACCGAACGCTTAAAGGAATATATGATAAAAGGTTTCACCATGGATGATGAAAGGCTTAAAAATCTCGGTGGTGGAAATTATTGGAAAGAACTCTTAGACAGAATCAGAGATATTCGTTCTTCCGAAAAAGTTATGTATCGTCAGGTCCTTGACCTTTATGCGACAAGTGTTGACTATAATCCAAAAAGCAGCGAAACTGTTGCTTTTTTCAAAATGGTTCAAAACAAATTGCATTATGCGGCACACGGTCATACTGCCGCCGAAGTTATTTACGAGCGTGCAGATGCAAATAAACCGTTTATGGGAATGAATGCTTTTGACGGCGATTTTCCAACTGCCAAAGACATTTGTGTTGCTAAAAATTATCTTAATGAAGATGAATTAAAAGTGCTCAATAACATTGTTTCAGGTTATTTCGATTTTGCGGAAATTCAAGCTATGCGACACAATCCCGTATACATGAGTGATTACGTTGACCAACTTGATAATTTAATTCAAGTAACAGGCGGAAAAGTGCTTGAGAATGCAGGAAAAATCAGCCACAAGCAAGCACTTGAAAAAGCAAACGAGGAATACAAAAAATATGTGAATCAAAATCTTTCGCCCGTAGAAGAAGCGTATTTGCAGACTATTAAGCAAATAGAAAAAACTGCAAAGAAAGAATCGAATTAATACAAATTTTTATATTAAATATCGTTCGAGCAAGCCTAAAACAGAGCCGAAAGGTTGTGAGTATATCGATAATATTTTTATGAAGAAAATATAGTCAAGACCTCCGGCTAAGCCGGAGGCTTGAGTAAGCCCTAGAAGGGCTTTTTACGGACGTAACCCCTAAAGGGGCACTGAAAAGTTTGTCGACCGCATTGCTTTTTCAGGCTTCCCCTAAAGGGGGTTATTTTTTTGCCTACTTGTTCACGCTACCCGTAAACGGGTCCACAAACTCTTTCAATTCTATTTGGTCTGCTATTTTATCTTCTGTCAATTGATTTCGTATGTACTCTTGTATTTGCTTTTTGTTTCGTCCCACTGTATCTACGAAATATCCTCTTGCCCAAAAATGTCGATTTCCGTACTTATACTTTAAATTTGCATGTCGGTCGAAAATCATAAGACTACTTTTTCCTTTTAGGTATCCCATTATTTGTGACACACTATATTTTGGTGGTATGCTTATCAGCATATGTACATGGTCTTGACACAACTCTGCTTCTATTATCTCTATTCCTTTCTGCTTGCATAATTGTCTCAATATTTTCCCTATATCTATCTTGATTTCTCCGTAAATTGCCATTCTTCTGTACTTTGGTGCAAACACCACATGGTATTGACATCTCCACCTCGTATGGTCTAAACTGTTTATGTCTTTCTCTTTCACGATTAAGACCTCCTTGATATTTTAGTTTTGGTCGGCAAACCTACTTCTAATATATCAAGGTGTTTTTATTTTGTCACTTCTCTCCTCGCTAAAGCTTTTCCTTTCCCACCTGCATAGCAGGTGGTTGTCTTTGTTACAAACAAAACGAAAGCGTTGGAGAAATCAAATCTCCAACGCTTTTTTAATTGCATATCATAATTTGCATCAATTATTATTTTCGGTAAAACTCAATCCCGACAAATCTATTTCATATTTAAACGAAATTAGTGGTAAATGAAAAAGTAAATATAACGAATATAACGAACATAACAAATAAATTTGGAATACACATTATTCGCCGTTAAAAGTGGCACAGATTGCAAAAGTTCGTTGTAATTTTTGGCACGAACTAAACTTGTAAATTTATAAATCGCACATTCGCAAAAGAAAACCTCCTTTGGTACAATTTGAGTATCAAAGGAGGTTTTACTATGAATAACACATTATTTGAACAATTCGGCGGTACATATACTAAAAGGGTCGCCTACTGGCTCGCTGACTACAAGTCGACACTGAAAAGTTTGACATCGCATTACTTTTTAAAGCAGCTCCTCTCGTGGGGCTGTTTATTTTTGCTTTTCTTCAATACTTCGGTGCAAACACTATATGGTACTGACATCTGTAGGTTGAATGTGACAAGGTTTTTATTTTTTGCCAACTCTCTCCTCGCTTTTGTGTTCACCTAAAAGCTGTACAACCCGGTTCAAATATGTTATAATTCACATTGTAATTGGTGAGATAAAATTTTACGAGGTTTGTTTATGGATGCTTTTTTTGATATTTCAATTAACATTTCTGTGTCAATTCCAATTATTGGTGATTCGTCTATTATGTTGGCACAACCACCAGCAGGATTTGTGTTTAAAAAAATTCCCATAGACGAGTACATATATAGAAATAGAATTACTGATAGTCGTGGAGAGGTAATGCCTGAATATCGTAGTGCTATTCACTTAGACGAAAAGCCATATGTAATATGCATGGAAATGACAGATATCCAGACCGTAAAGCATGATAAGCCTGCAAATACTGCATCTTTTTTCAATGGTTCAGACTTTGATAAATTAATTGAACCAATTCATGATGAAATTGAAACGACTGTATTTCGTTTCTTTTCTTTACTCCATTTATTTAAAGAAGGGGAAATTGCTCGAAAGCACTCTTTTTACTTGTATAGTACACAAACAGGAATTTGTATTGAAAATCGCACAATAGACAGTTATATAGAGGATATTATCACACTCATCCAATATCCATTGATAATTGAACCTACAGAAGTACCTTTATTAAACGATCTGCTTTATAATCATGAAAGGGCGTATCAAATTTTGAAACCAATTGTAATTGATGAATTGGAATATACGTACCACACTTTAGATGATGCGACTAACTACAAAAACATGATAACACCACTTGAAGTCATGTTTTTGAAAAATGACTATGGTGACAAAAAAGAAATGCTCGCAAAGCGTATGGCGGTATTTCTTGGTTGTTCCGATTGCGAAATGAAGTCTATATATGATAATGTAAAATCCCACTATCGTGATCGAAGTGAGGCGATTCACGAGGGTAGTATAATGCAAATCTCGCACGCATCAGTTGATGAACTGCGAGGACTCGTAAGAAGCGCAACTAAGAAATACATTTTAGTTATTGAGCAATCCATAAAAATTGAGCCATCAAAAACATTTGACGAAATCAAAACCGAGCAGATCACTTATTTAAAAGAAATTGTGCAAGAAAAAAATGCCCTAAATATATGGCAATCATAGCCAAAGGTCGAACTGGTAGTTTACACAGTTTCCAAAAGTTTGTCGACTGACTCTCCGACACGAAGTTGAAACTTAAAGTTTGGTATTGCATTACTTTTTAAAACAGTCCCTTTTGTAGGGACTGTTTATTTTTGCTTGCTTATTCTTGGCAACTGTAAACGGGTCTACATATTCTTTGATTGTTCGCAAAATCTTCTTCTAATTGATTTTTTGTATATTCTGCGATCACCCTTTTTGTTTCGAGCGACTGTATCAACATAGTATCCTCGACACCAAAACTTTAGTTCGACATACTTATACTTTAAATTTGCGTGTTGTTCAAATATCATCAAATTGCTTTTTTCATTGAGATATTCCATAAACTGTGCCACATTCAAATGTGATGGGAATTGTGCTCTGCATTTGATATTTCACTATAACACTATAGATTTTTTATTATAAAATTTGAAATATAACTTACTTTACCTGATAATAGAGTTGATTTTGATATTAATCTTTTTTTTAGTTCAAAGGCATCATCAAAATCATTACCGATAATCGATATGATAATATCAACATCCCTTTCATAGATACCAATATCTAAAAGCATTTTCTTTTGCTTTGAAGAAGAAAAGTATAATTGCTCTATAGCGCCAACAATTCTGCTATCGAGAGTTTCCAAATATGTTTGTGAAACCTTCTCTAAATTCATAAAATACTTTATGATTATTATCTTGGCGTAAAACTGATGTTCAATATAGCTGGATTTAAGCTTGATTGCCGTTGATATAACAGTGTCAATACCTCTTGAAGAATAGTAACGCATTGCGTCGTTGACAACCGTTCTTATCTTCGGGCGATTTCGGTTTATAAGCCTATTAAGCATGTTTGCTTTAAAACTATCTTCTCTACCTTCACAAACAGCATAAAGAATTCTTACTAATTGACCTCGACCATAGAGCTCCTCGTCAGATAACTTTTGTAATTCGGTAATAATTTCAGATCTACGATTACAATAATTCAAATACAAATTCTTTATTGTGTCAAATCTAAAATGGCTGCCTATGTTTTTTATGTATTCTTCATGTGTAATACCAAGGTGCTTCAAAAATGCTAAATAATCATCGTGTTCTTCAATTTTGCCTCTTTGAATATCAATATCCTTACTGTTATCTGTTAATTCAAATTTTATGGTTCTAATGGCATCAATTTTTTTGTATGGAGGATCAGATGGAGCTTTTAAATAATAGGCATCCCCTATATAGTGTTGATTTAATCGTCCAGTTCTACCAACAAGATTAAAAAAATCAAATGCTGAGAAATTATCATCAGATATGTTTTTTTCGCTTCTCCTGGAAGGCTTTGTAATTACAATATTTTTGGCACTTGTATTCACACCTTCCAATAGTGTGGAAGTACATAGCAACCTATTATATTGTGGATGATTTTCATACAAATTTAATTGATAAAGACGAATACCCAATGGCATTTGACCATTATGAATTGCATATCCACGTTCTAAAGCTTTAACGACACTCCATTCTTCATGTATTTCGTCTTTTGCCCAATTAATGAATGATTTTATATTTTCATCAATTTCGTTTAAAACAGGTTCTTTAGAAATAAAATTGCTAACATATCGATACATGCCAGTTACCGTAGGGAAATATACTAAAGTTTGCTCTTTATTATCTATTCTGTTTAATAACTTTTGACACTGAGGATATCTGTCATTTGCATTTAATAATTCTTCCGTAATAACATTGTTTACTACTGGAGAATATTCGGTATTATAAAAATATGGTTTCTTGTCTAATAACTCAATATCAGCTATTGCCTTTATGAAAGGAGCAAGCAAAATGTATTTTCTTGCTACACGAGATAGGTGGTAATATGCCATGTTCAATACAAGAACACGATCATCTGTCGCATCAGTCTCTAATTTATAGACCTCGTCTATTACCAACAAGTCTATATTTTTTATCAATGTATATAATTCATCCTGTACTACTCTATCATGTGTTAAAATAAATATATTCTTTGAGGAAAAATCATACTCTCCATTAGCATCCAATTGTGTATGTACTTTGTAAGAATTAAAACACAAGGTGTATTTTTTAATAATCTTTTTTATATATTCATCGACCAACGCCAACGTTGGCACAATTAGTACAATATTTTGAGGTTGTGTTCTTGCAATATACTCAAAAACGCAAAAAGTTTTACCAAAACTTGTAGGAGCACTAACGATTATTGCATCGTGTGACTTAATCTCGTTTAATATTTGGATTTGTTCGGGATGCATGGCTATGCTATCGTCTAGTTCCGACTGTGCAAATGCATTATACAAAAGAGAATCAAGAGTATAATCGTTTGAATAAACTGTAAGATCTAAAGCAAACAACTTATCCGCAATCGTTTTGGCAGCTTCTGTAGAATCGTCAGCTTTTGCCAAATAATCAATACATTGATCTCTAATCTTTTGTGGATCAGGATTACTGTACATTTGACTCATACATAGCTCTCCTTTCAGCAATTGCTAAAGTAAATGCTTTTACAAACTCATCTTTATCAATGAGAGGAAGTGAAATAACAATATATTCTGTCTTAAGATCATATAGCGTAACTTTTTTGATTTTTCTTAGTTTTTTGAATATTTCTTCAGTTGTTTCATTTCCGCCATGAGCTATAAAAATAGGTATCCCTATTTTTTCAACTGATGCTTTTTTTATAAAGTCTGACATACCAATAGAGACCTCAATTTTATCTCCAAAATCATCTACAAAATATCCCATTTTATCTTTGAGCCATCTTTGACTCAGTATTAATTCAAACTCATCATCCACTTGGGATTGATAAGAAGATAGCGATTTATTAATTAAAGCAATACCGTTTTCGATACTTTTGCTAACTTTTGATTCTCCTAACAAAAGCAACTTGTCTTCATGAGAATAGAAAAGTGTATCAATACCAAAAATACTCATATTATAATCAGTCAATATATTAAGTTTTGGTATGATACACTGATATCCAAAGTACTCCGATAAAATATTACTAAATATGTATTCACCTATTTTCCCTATTTTGTCAAGTCTTATTTTCTTTATACCGTTTTGTTCTATAAGAGTATGTTCTGCAGAAATGATGCTTAACAAATCTTTTTCAATACTTTTTGGTAATTCAACATGGTTTTCTTTATCAATAAATATTTTAAGCTTTTTATATAAAGCTGCATAGTTAGCAGGGGTAGGCTCAAAAGAGATGGAAGCCTTGTTCTCTATGTATCTTAAAAGTCTATTTTCATCAAAAAAATATTCGAACATTTGTGAATAAAATAATTTTGAGTTTGTTATATTGATATGAACAAAACTGGTATATTCATCAGAAGAATACACCTCGAAATCATTAAAAGTTTGTTTTTTCACTCCCATTTTTTCAACTCACCCGCTTATATTACATTTGATAAGATATTCCAATCATCACTTTGTATATTGTCAGAATAATTTTCCATGCAAATACAAAGCTCATCTGTACTGTCATCGTTACGAACGATTCCGCCCTTTAAGCCATACTTCTCGAGGTATGATTTAAGTACGGTGAATTTCTTTGCAGTATATTTATCGATATCTTGGCTATTGCCGCTACGATCAAATCCGCCTTTAGTTTCGATTATCCATATTTTTCCACCTACACAAATAATATAGTCAGGATAAAACAATTTTTGCTTTTCGGAGTTATCGACATAAACAATAGAAAGATACTCGTTACCTTTATCACCGTTTTTATACCACCATTCGACCTTTTCGGAACGTTCACAGAATTTTTCAAATTTAAGTTCCGGAGTTGATCGAGGTGCGGCAGATGATAAATATCCTTGATAAACATTCTTTTTGTATTCAATCTGTGTTTTCAGATCACCATTATAAGTAAACAGACAAGACTGTGGAATTCGAAATTCGTTTTCGGATATGGATTTAACATCTAATTTGAATTGTGCAAGTTCATATGCCATGGCTTCACGAATAAAGTGTTTCAAGCGATCAGCGTTATTAAGTACAAAAGCATAGACTTCTCTCGGTTCCAACGCAAGGATTTTGCGGCTGTAATTGAAGTTTTTATCAAATAGTTTACGGATAATAGTATTCATAAAGGAATAAGTCATGCCAATTTCTAATCCGATTTTACCTATCTTCTGATGATAATCTCGTCCGTGCTTTTTCGTATTAAATTTTTCATTAACGGAAATTGAATTCATATCCGAAGAATTAAATTCGAGTGTGGATGTCTCTCCGGAAACGGTGTGTCTAATAATATCTTCGCTAAATATATATCCTTCTGCCTGTAAACGTGTCTTGTTTATGGTCTTGTTTCCACCGACGCTGTATTCTTTTTCTGCGTACATTGCAATCGCCTGTAAAGCTTTTTGAGGATTACGAGTTGATGTGACCATTGTTCGTTGCTGAGATGTAAGAGCAATAGTCTTATACTCGTTTTTCAAAAACAATGTACAAGCATTTAATGCACCTTTATCAAGTGCCATTTTAACACCTGCAGTAAACTTTTCATCAAAAGTGTAAAGATAGCAACTGTCAAGCAGATCGTCATCATAGTGCTTTGCTTCAGGCATACGGCGAATACGACCTATGGTTTGTATCTCAAAAGTTTCATCCATGTTATCACGAAGTTTGACAAGGATCTGTGCTCTAGGACAATCCCAACCTGTTGCAACGGCCTGTTTGATAATAACAACTGAAGATGTTGCATCAGATTCTTCTATTCCATCTAAATTTTCGTGCCTATCAGAAAGCCATACTGCAAGTTGACCGTTTTCACAGGTTATTCCTTGTGTTTCAAGATATTGTTCGACACTATCTTGCATCGTTTCGGATTTATTAGGTATCTGAACAACAATTAAAGGATTGATATTCGCATCTTTCTGTAAAAATGCAGCACGAATTTCACGCTGCTTTAACAGTGCTTTTTCAAGAAGATAAGAAGTTTGATTTTCTGTTTCTACGGTTTGAGGAAAATCTTGATTGATAACAAGCGTTTTCTTGATAAGTCCGGCAGCGATAACTTCTTCTTCGGGAATTTCTATTATTTCTGCTTTTGCGATACCCTTCGGAGTTGCAGAACAACGAATAATTTTATCCGTGTGAAAATACTGAATTATCTCATCCGCTTTTACTGTATTATTTTGGTGGCTCTCGTCCACAATTATCACAAAACGAATACCGTCATTGAGAGCGTGCTGAATATGCTCTAAAAAGTTGGTGCGTTCACTGTCTTTAAGGGCGTTATTGCCTTTTTTTGTCAGTTTCTCCCAATTTATAAAACAACTGTCGTTTTCCTCAAAACCTGCCGTCATCACATCGGATAGGAGTTTCGTCTGCGAAGCGTGGATGTACTTATCCATTTTTTCCTTGCTCTGTTCTTCAAGGTTGCCTTTACCGGGCGTAAGCCATACAAAGACGGTTTTTGGAAAAGACTGTATGTATTGGTGCATAAAATAGGTCAGAATGATGGTTTTACCGCTACCAGTAGGACTTTTGAGGATAATATCACGGGCAGGAGTTTCCATTGCTTCAAACAGCGATTTTACCGCATTTAACTGGAACTCTTTTAATTCCATTATCGTTTGCCTCCTTTTTTGTTAGAAGACTGTTTTATGCCTTTTGCAATTTCCGTTTTTATTTCTGGCATTTTAATTATTTCGCTCATCATTCCGTTAAAGAAATTTTGATTGAAATTGTTCTCATTTTCTTTTTCAACTAATTCTAATTTATGTTTATGTTCAACTTCCATTTTTTCAAGTTCTTGCTGATGTTTCTTGTTTAATGAATCAATATCTATCTTATGTTGCTCCATTAGTTTATCTAAATCGTGTTTATTTTGTTCCTCAACAACCTTAATTTGAGCAGTTGCGTTTTTATAGGCTACTAAATATGTAACTGCTCCGGTAATAATTGCCGGGATACATGAAATTAACAATGTTTTTATAAAATCCATATTTAATCCTCCTGTAAGTCACGATAATAATAATCGGGGATAATGCTGATTTCAATATTGTGTGCTTGCAACTTTTTCTCTTGCTCTTCTGTTGGTAAAACATCGTGCCCCATATACAGCTTGCGGCATTTTACAAAAGAGTCGGTATTTTCAATAAATTCATCCAATTCTTCTTCGGTCAGAACAATGCCAATTTCAGCGTTATCCGTAAAGTTTACACCATTTTCAAGCTCAACAAGTTCACGAATATGTAAAAGTAGTTCATCGGCGTATTCGTAATACATACGGTCTGAAATCGGAATATAGTCCACCTTGTAGTATTTCAGACTTGCTGAATAATTTTCCTTATCAATCACACGCTTAATGCGTTCATAGGTAACATCATGACAAATATTGTTTTCGTTATTGGTGCAAAGAATAAATTTGCGGTTGCCGCCGTCCTCTGCATTCAACTTCATAACAGCGTGACCTGTTGTACCGGAGCCTGCGAAGAAGTCCAATATAGTAGCATTTGATTTTGCAGTCAATTTTAGCAATTCAACATACAAACCGATGGGCTTTGGTGTACTGAAAATTTGCTTTGTATTTGGTAGTATTTTTAACAACTCTTTTTTCCCTTGTGTTGATGTACTGAAGATGTGTGCATCGAACCAAGTGTCAGGTACACTCCCTTTGTAATTGACCTCATTGTAAAAGATTTTCATTTGAGGTCTACCTGTTCCGTTTTTACCGAAAACTATACGGTTGTTCGCATAGGCATCGGCAAATTTTTCTTTTGAAATTCGCCAGTGTCTTCCTCTTGGAGGAAGGTATTGTTCACCTGTCACTGGATTAGTAATTGGGTATGTTAAATTAGGACGGATATTTGGAGCATCAAAAGGATCTGCTTTCCATAATCCACGAGGATCATTATCTGGATTTGAAAATTTACTTTTATCTGTCTCTTTCGGGATAAATGTAAATCCTTTTAAATTATTCCAAATTTCCTTATTACTGTCTTTCAATCTTCTATTATCTTGACGTTTGTATTTTGCATAAACCAATATATATTCGTGATTAACGCTAATATCTGTATCATTTTGCATAGAGGTGCGATTATGCCAAGGAATACTTGTCATAAAGTTAGATTCTCCAAATATGTCATCGCATAATAACTTTAGTTGAGAATGCTCCTTATCGTCAATATTGATAAAAATTGCTCCATTCTCAGACAATAACGATTTCGCGATATACAATCGTTTTCTCATAAATGACAACCACTTACTGTGCTTGAATGAATCAACTTTATCCACATAGCAATCATCATATATAAAATCCTTATTTCCTGTATTATACGGCGGATCTATGTAGATAAGGTCAATTTTGCCTTTGTGAGTCTTTTCAAGCAATTTGAGCGAAGCAAGGTTGTCGCCCTCAATGAGAAAATTCATCTGTCCGCCGTTATCAATGAACAAGTCCCTGTCTTCCGTCAAAACAGGCGTATGCGTATCAAGCACCTCGTCAATTTCCTCACGGTGTTCCTCAAAAACAAGTCCGTATTTTTTACCGTTGACATCTTTTTCAAGGTCGGAAAGATATGAAAGCAGATTGCCTGTGTTTTCGTCCTGCGGCGCATTGGATATAAAAGTGCGAATTTCCTTGATTTTAGCAAGTAAATCCTCACGCTTTTGCTTTGATATGTTAGTGCTCATTTTATTTCTCCGTATTTTTCTGCTCTTTTGGTATAATATTAGCCATTGAATTTAACAAAGTATTATATGCCTGCTGAGATGCTGCTTGCTCTTGCCATTTTTCGACCATACCCTGGGGAATATATGGATTTTGTATTGTTTCCCAGGTGATTTCTTTTTTATACCCGATATTATTAGCAATTTCTTCCAAAAGTTTATACATCAGATTTTTTCTTTTATTTGCCATTAAATCTGATTGCTCTGTTGAAGAATATGCTTCATAAAGTTCTTTCCAGGCAGCACGTACAGCTTTATCTTTTGCGAAAACGACATCAATAAGATTAAGAGCGTGAACGCTATCAACTGTCCAGCCATATATTCGTGAAGTCATAAGCACCTTGAAGATATGCATTTTGTCTTTTCTTATTTCTGCTCTATCTTGTAAATACTGTCCAATTATCACAGCAGCTATTGGAATTATTATAATAGCTAATAAATTTAATACATCCTTCGTTTCCATTTTATCCTCCTGTTATCAACTTTTCTTTTGTTTTTGCTTATCCAAAGTGCCAAATTGGCACTTTGAAACTCTATAATGACACTTTGGAATTTTACAAATTCTCCATATTAAAAGTTGCAAATCCCTCATAGTAATAATTTTGGTCTATATAATTTATTAGACCTCATCTGTAAGCTGAGTATATAGCCCATCTTCCTTTACAACTCTATCAGCTCCTAAACTTGTGCTTCCTGCCATATTCTTTATCCTCCAGCACAATTAGAAAGGTAATTCTTCGTCGGGCACTATGTATAATATGCCGCCACCCCAAGGAAGCGTTTGAACTTTTTTAATTTTACTTTTTTCACATTTATCAATAAAAGTTAATGTATTCGCAATGATTCTAACAGCATATTCTGCCTCTGCTTTTGAAAGCAAATCATTAGGATGTGCAGCACTATTGTCATTTCGTATACCATTAAATTTATCAAACAAGTTAATGGAATTTTGAATAGCTACAACTGCAAATTCGGAATCAAAATAAGCATTATCAACATACCATTTTTTGAGCATTCCGGCGAGTGAATGAAGCGGATACTCGTTACCTTTAGAGTCGGTTGTTTCAATTGAGTGAGTATGGCACAAATTGCGCAAATATTCTGATGCAAATGTATGAAGTCGGTCAACAGCCAATTCTGGCTTGTCGTTTTTAATATTTTCTTCAATATCTTCTAAAAGAAGTTTGAGATTTTTAATGTTCTCTTCTTTTGGAAGTTCAACTGTTTGGAGAGTTTGCAATCGCTCTATAATATGTTGAATTTGTTGATAATCATAATTATCCTCATCAGACCACCAATCTGTTCCCATCTTAAAGCAGAAATAATCTGATAACGTTTTTAAGAGTTTTGCAATGATTTGCGGACTACACTCATCCCAAATCTTCTGTATACATTTTTGTTGTGATAAGCCCTTGTAACCCGCATCTTCAAAAATGTTTATCCCACAAGAGTCATAAATCAACTCTTTAGTTGTGCTTTTGTTGTGGGCTCCCTTGTCGCTCCAGTATTTAAATATAAACCCATCACTTATTCCAAACAATCGGCAAATCGTTTGCTTTTCGATAAATGAAAGTACACTCAAAACTATTCCTCCGTATTGTAAAACTCATCCAACACATATGTTTTAACAGGTGTAATGTACAGTTCATATCTAATAACTAATCTTACTAATTCATTGCCATCAATCAATGTAATGGGTGAGCCTTCGCGTGCCGCCTGTCTTGCGGAATTTGTAAATCTTCCGTTTGTGATAAACACTCCGTAATCGGCTTGATACTTATTCATTGCACCTAAAAATTGATTAATTTCGGGCTCTCTTACCGGAGCAACATTATATCTCTTGCATTGAATGACAACTCTGGTTGTTCTGAAATCGTTTGCATCTGTATGGTAGCCGTAACCGTCTATTCCGCCGTCGTTGCTGATTTGAACACCTTTTTCGGTAAATTCAACACCCATACGATTAAGCAAAGCTCTTGAAAAAGCCTCGAATTTTTTAGGTGACATTTTAGAAATGGCGACAAGAAGTTTTTCCTTAAAATCGTCCTTTATTTTTTCTTCCGCTTCCGGTTCTTCCTCGTTTTCTGTTGAATCGGATTCTTTGTTTTTTCTGTTCTTTTCGCTTAATTCGTTCCAATATTTTGCCGAAACTTCGATAATATCTTTTTCAACATTCAAGCTGTCAATATCAAGATATAATCCTTTTTCGGTCAAGGTAATCGGAGAAGAGTTTGTAAATGTTAATAATTCAGCAAAATACAAATCTTTTATAGCAAAATTGAATTTGAAATTAAATTCTTTATATACATTACCCGTTTTCTTCGATTTCTTTTCTGTCTCGGCATATTCTGCAATCTGGTCATCCAAGTCGGAAATGCGTTCCTTTATTTCGGAGCGCTCTAATTGACCGCCGGCTTCTTGTAACACTTTTAATATCGGCTTAATTAAATATGCTATTTTACCTTCCGAAGATAGTGTCTTTAAGTTCATAATTAATACCTCAATTCTTATATTTCAAACCAAAACTTCCCACTTACCGTATCTTTTTCCGTTTCCTCGGCGGATATAGTTTTTATCCTGCAGGGATTTCATAATTCGCTTTATGGTTGCAATCGATTTTCCGGTTGCTTCTACAAGTTCTTGCTGTTTCATTGTCGGGTTCTTTGCCACTAATTCTAAAACTGCAAGTTCCTCTAAAGTGCAGTCTAAAGTATCAAATTGATACTTTGAAACTTTTTGGCTGATACTTTGGAAATTGCTTTCGTCCACATAATCAATGTGCATATATCTGTTTTTCAGTTCATAATGCGTATCTAACAAAAGATTTGAAAAGAACATTTCCAAAAACTTAGTTGTGGAATGGACGCCTTTTTGCAGGTTATTATAATTAGCACGAACCAACGCATTGCGAAAATACCAAGAATTTTTCTCGAATGCATCGTTATTTACGCTAAAGCCGAATGTTTTCATATATTTTATCATAAATACGGCAGTAGCACGGGTGTTTCCCTCGCTGAACGGGTGAATTTGCCAAATATCGGAAGCAAATTTTGCCAAATGCTTTACAGCTTCATCTACGGACAAACCCTCATAAGAAAACTGTTTTTCGGTGGAAAAATCATAATCCAAAGTTTCCTTAATACTGTTCCAATCCGCATAGGTAACGGTATCGCCGTTCAGAACCCACTCTTTCTTTGTGATATTATACTGCCTGATTTGTCCTGCGTGACCGAACACGCCCTCGAACAATCTGCGATGAATCGAAAGCCACTCGGCAGGGGAAAATTGAAACGCCTTTTCTCCCAACAACTTTGCAATTCTTGCCGAAACAATGTCCGCTTCTTTGGTTTCATTTTCCGTTTCGGTGCGTACAGTACGCTGCTCATAGTAACTGTGAATACGCTTTTGAGCTTCGTCAATGGTGATTTTACCTTCAATATGCTCTTTGGCGGTGTCTAACAAATAGTCAGAAGTATTCAGCCCGTCAACAGCCTGCAAACCGATGGCAGTTTGCCACGCTTCGCTTTTTTCAGCCTTGTCGGGTTCGCCTTGCTTTATATATTCTTCAAGTTCAAATTGCCAATTCTTATCCGGCATATTTGCACCTCCAAAATCAATTGATAAAGTATTTAAGTACTAAGTACAGTAGAACAATAGCCACGATAATTGAAAACACAATCCATCTTACGACCTTTTTTGATTTATGTTTTGGTTGGCTAGGCTGTTTAGAATATGTATATTGCAGTTGAGCCGGTTCATGATTTTGTGCGGATTTTGCAACAGGATGTGGTTTTGTTGCTTGAAAATACATTGCAAGCGGATCAGTTTGATTTATTATTCTTTCATAAAAATCATCAAGCCATTCATCGTCTCCGGCTTCGCACATAGTTTCTTCGTAGCAATCGGGTTCGTGTACTATTTGATTTCTAATCCAACGATAGTGCTTTAGTTGTTTTAAATCATTTTCCCATCCTCTGACAAGAAAAGAACCATGGGGATTGTTTAGCATTTCCTCTATATAGGCGGATACTCAATATTTAGTTTCAAACATTTCTCCGCATATTTTATCAAGATGCTTGTAAGATTCAATAAAACTCATATATGCCCCCTAAAATTATTTATCCGCTGCAATACCGGATTTCATCCAAGCGTCAATTTCGCTGACTTTGAATTTCCAAAGGCGTCCGATTTTTGCTGCGGGCATATTTCTTCTTTCTATCCAATCAAGTACGGTATCACGGCTGACGCCAAGATATTCGCATATTTCTTTCATTGAGTACCAGCGCTCGATGTTAGAATCCATTAGATTTTCCTCGCTTTCAGATAGTTACAATTATACAAGTTTATTATATCACGCAGAACGCTTAAAAGCAATGATTATTGCGGATTTATAAGGGAAAAGCAAGAAAAAATCAAAACAAAACGGAGCTGTTACTCGAACGGCTCCGTAAGATTAATTATAAATATTTGTTTTTCTTGATTCTATTCGGAAAACTACTCTCAAGCCACTCTTCAAACTCCAAAGTTTCTTATTATGATTCCTAAAACCTTGGTATAATCTTATCAAAGGGATATTTTAAAAGACGGCATTTTCGCAAAGTATGACTTACCACTAATGAGGTTGTTCACAACAGGAAGTGATAAAAAAGAAAAAATAGTTTCAAAATTAAATGAACTGCTTGCATAAACATAAAAGAGTTGAGAAATTGTGTTTCTCAACTCTTTTTATTATAGTGTAACTTAATCACGGTAAAATTTCGAGCCAATAGCCGTCCGGGTCCTCGATGAAATAGATACCCATTTCAGGATTTTCAAAACAGATACAGCCCATTTCTTCGTGCTTTTTATGCGCCAAGTCAAAATCATCTGCCTTAAATGCTAAATGAAATTCACATTCACCCAAATCGTACGGCTGCGGATGTTCTTTAAGCCAAGTAAGTTCAAGCTCAAAATCGCTTGAATCATTGCTCAAATAAACAATAATAAAATCGTCGGTCGTTTTTCGTCTGACCTCGTGCAAATCAAGCGCATCGCCATAAAATTTAATCGACCTATCCAAATCGGAAACATTATAGTTTTCGTGAATCATTCTAAAGCTCATATTTCTTCTCCTTTTGCTGATTCTGTGTTTTTTATTCGTGATTTATACTGCGGATATTCGGTGATAAACCTATCAATCACGCTTGGCTCGTTCCAATAATGCATAGGAAAAACGGCGTTGCAATCGACGTATTTCAAAAAATAAAGCATACCGTCGGCATAATGTTCCTCCTGCCTTGGATCAAGGGGAACGAATGCGGCATCAAAATGAGCGTCCTTGATTTTATCAATCTCGGCACGGTACATGGAGGCCATATGGCGGTTATCGGCTTCCGTCTCCCCCTCCCAATGCCAATCATTCAAATCACCCGCGTGATAAATCTTGCCCTCGCTTGTCTCGACAATAAAAGCGACACCGCTGTCGGTTGAAAGAAGCGTAGTAACCTGTGTGCCGTTGTCAAGAATATAGGTTTGATCGTGATAAGCCGTCGTAACTTTCACACCGGCAGGATACTTCTTTTTGCTGATGTCTTTCGCCAAAACAGCCTGATAATTCATACCCATATCATCAAGAATTTCAAAGATTTTCGGGTTGAAATGATCTTGATGAAAATGGCTGCAAAAGACGACAACTTCCTTGCTTTTATCAAGGCTCGGCATCTCGCCTTTGTAATAATCAAAAACATAATAGCATTCCTCGGTTTCAACCAAAAATCCACTGTGGTTAATGTATGTTATTTTCATAATCCACCTCTGCAAATTCGGAATTTTAAGCAACCGTCAAATTTCTTCAATTCCCAAACTTTTCAAATATTCATAAGTTCCATTGTAATACTTCGGCAGCCGTGTGCTGTCCTCCCCAAAGCCGGTAGATGTTTTATTGCCATTACCATACGGCACGCAAATCACCATACCCGACCTTGCACGAGTTAGTAAAACTCTTAATATAATCATTATATCATAATTCTATTTTGCAAACAACATCGCAATTGACAAGCAAGTAAATTTTAGTACTAAGTCAAAATTTTTTCTCAAAACACATCAACAAAACTTAAATTTTTCTCCGTATTATAGAGGGGTATTTTTTGCTATGGTGAAATCAAATGTAAACAAGGTGTAAAGAATTATGAAAAACACCCGAACAAAATCGCAATTTTTCTCCGTATAGTAGAGGGACTTTTTTATAAGTGAATTTTTGTTTTCAAATTTACTTATACTTTTTTCTTTTTGAAAAAGTATCTCTCGAATAATACGAAAGGAGGCGGCACAATGAAAGAAAGCTACAAAAGTTTTGATGAGCTACCGATGATGTTATCGGTGTCGCAGGTTGCAAAGGTGCTTGGAATATCTCGCACAAGGTCATACGAGCATGTCAATGAAAAAGGTTTTCCAAAAATAAAAATCGGCACAAGAATTGTTGTACCGAAAGATGAATTCAAGTTGTGGATTCAAAAACAAATTAAGAAAGGATAAAAATTATGCACGCAAACAAAAACTACAAAACCGACGGCAAGGTTTACTATATGCCAAACAAAATCTTTGATGAAAACTTTTCGCCATACGAATTTATGATAGGCGATTTATGAAAGCCTGTGAGCAAAATAGGAGGTTAATATGAAATACAAATTTACAACGAAAGGCAAATCTAATTAAAGGAGGCAGATATAAAATCATAGTTAGCGTGTTGCCTTATGGCAGCAAAGGAAATAAATTCTAAAGCATCAGGCAATAATAGTATTGAAAAATCAAGCGGGAGTGATCCGAAAATCAATACACAAAACATTGCCGATGAGAGAATCAGCACGGAGCTTTGGATGCAGCATTTTGCAAATACGCTGCTGAATCAAAATGCGATTGACGACAAAACCTATCGCAAATTGATGGGAAAAATCAGCGTGGAAGTCAATCGCAGATACGGAAAAATAAACTGAAAAGCTCTGTAAAACATTACCAAAACAGGTATCAATCCCCTAATGAACGCAGGGGTGAAATACTGTAAAATAAAGCTGGATAATAGAAATTATTTGTGATATTGTCTGCTTGGAAAGGAGTAAAAATATGGATATATATTCAACTCGTGAGAGAATAAGAAAAGAAAATATTAACTTTATGAACCTGCCTTTGCGAGTGACATTTTACGCTCGTGTCAGCACGGATTTTAATGTTCAGTTAAATTCACTTGATAACCAAATAACATATTACACCGATTTCATCAGGAAAAATCCGAATTGGGAATATGTTGACGGCTATGTTGACGAGGGCATATCGGGCGTATCGACTGCAAAGCGTGAGCGATTCAACGAGATGATTGAGGACGCAAAGGCAGGAATGTTTGACCTGATTGTAACCAAAGAGGTGTCAAGATTTGCCCGTAACACGCTGGACAGTATTCGCTTTACCCGTGAACTTTTATCAAGCGGAGTGGCTGTGTATTTTCAAAATGACAACATAAACACCCTTGACGAGGACAGCGAATTAAGGCTGACGATTATGTCATCTATGGCGCAAGACGAGTCGAGAAAAATCTCTAATCGTGTGCGGTTCGGTCATCAACAGGCTATCAAAAAAGGTACTGTACTCGGCACGAACAATATGTACGGCTACATCAAAAAAGACGGCAAGCTGATGATTGACGAAACGCAAGCCGACTTTGTGCGAGAACTGTTTGAAATGTACGCCACGGGAAAATTCAGTATGAAGCAAATGGAAAAACATTTTCACCAAAAAGGAATACGAAATTCTAAGGGTAAAATGCTCTCTCACTCAACGATGAGCAACATCATACGCAACCCGAAATACAAAGGCTACTATGCAGGAAACAAGGTGCGAATTACTGACCTGTTCACCAAAAAACAAAAGTTTTTGCCTGAGGAAGAATGGGTTATGTATAAAGATGAAACGGGTGAAACAGTACCTGCAATCGTCAGCGAGGAATTGTGGGACAAGGCAAACGAAGTGTTGTATATGCGAAGCCAGGATGTAATCACGGCACAGCACAAGACGGTGCATCAAAACCTGCTGACAGGCAAACTGATATGTGCGCACTGCGGTATGCCCTACTATCGCAAGGACGCAGTAAGCAAGGGCGGAGAGAAAATCTCAAAGTGGGTATGCTCGGGCAAGATAAAACACGGTGCGTCAAGCTGTCCGAGCCGAGCGATTTACGAAAGTGAAATCAAGCCGATTATCGAAGATATTTTCAAATCGGGGCAACAGCATATTGAGGAACTCTCGGCGTGTGTGCTGAAGCTTGTGTCAGAAGTCCTTGACACAAACGAAAACAAGGATGAGCTTAACAGGCTGAATCAAGAACTTATCACACGGCAAAAAATGAAAGCGAAGTTATTACAATACAACGCTGACGGAAGAATGGACGACAGCGAATTCATACGAATGACTGCCGACTGCGATAACGAAATCAAGGACATTGAGAAAAAAATAAACGCCCTGAACAAAACATCAAAAACCGAACGAGAGATGAAAAAAGAGCTTGCCGAAATCAAAGCCATACTGAAAGCGGCGGAAAAGCACATTGACGGTGAGGAAATAGACAGAGCATTTATTGACCGATATATAAGCGATATTACGGTATATCCCGACGAGGAAATAACACGCTTTGAGATACATCTAAAAGCCGGAACAACAGTCACTAAAACCCTCCAAAATCTTACGAGCCGTGCAGGTAGCAATAGTAAGAAAATGATTAAGGCTTATGAAGAATCTATGAAATAAGCTATGATTGCTAAAAAGTAATCCAAGGCACGGCTTGCCGTGCTTTTACATACAAAAAAAGCAACCCAATTCGCACTGGGTTGCTTTAATTTCGGTCGATGCAAAACATCGGCTTTTTTATTTACTCTTCATCGTTAAAATTATCTGAAGACGGTGTATTTTCATTTTCTTTTTCTGCCTGATTAGCTGCATTTTGCTTTTTAAGCAAATAAATGGTTATTAACAACATACCACAGGCAAACAAAACAAATGCCGCCATAATAAGCACCTTTGAAACAAAAGGATAAGTTGAGGAATCTTCGCTGCTATTTTCCGTTAAAAGCACCGTATTTTTTGTGTTTTCGCCCTCTGCAAGCGTGGTTGTTTCTTTGACGGAAGTTGTTTTTTCGCCGGCGTTATACTTATATTTTGTTGTTTTGCCGGTTTGGCTTTTTGTAGTTTGCTTTTTAGTTGTTGCCTTTTTAGTTGAAGATTTTGAACTTTTTGTGGTTTTTGATGATTTTTGCGTAGTAGTTTTAGTGTTTTCTGCACGGTTTTTCAATATTCCCGTTTCAACCTCTGAAGAAACGGTGTATAAGTCATCACCGGATGAAATATACAGCCCAAAAGTGTCATTTTCAAAAGTTTTAGCCGCCTTTTTTAAATCAACACAAAAGCAAATTTCACTGCCTGCGTTAAAATATTGAGCGTTAACGGTTATATTACCGATTTTTGTTTCACCTTCGGAAAAATCAATTCTGCTGCCGTCGTCATTTAAAATAAAGCAAACAAAAACGCCTTCATCCACAGGTGCGCTGTGAGATAAATGAACATAAACAACGCTGTTATCGTAATCGGTAAATGTTTGAAAAAATCCGCCGGCACGCTCATCTTCAATCTGATAAACGGCTGCGTTTTCGTTAGACTGCCAATATTCAAGACTGTTTAAATAATTGCTGTCATAAGCAAAAACATTAAGGGGTGCGGCAAGAAAAATCACAAAGCATAAAAAGGCTAAATTTGCCTTTATTAAGCCGGATTTAAACATTTGCCACACCCCGCCGAGTAAAAATTTTTCGCAAAAATCAGCATATTCTTGCTATTTCATCATAACATAACAAATTATTTTTTACAATATACAATTTAAAATATTACATAAATAACACAAATTAATCATCAACAGACAGTCTTTCTGCAAACTTTGTTAATAACTCAATGTCTTCTTTATTTAAATTTTTAACAGTTTCATTTAACTTTTTTACTGCCAAAACATTTTCTTCGTCTTCTTTAAAAAATTCTGCCGGAGTTATGCCAAAATAATCACAAATATACAGCAATTCAGGTAATGAAGGCAATGCTCTGCCGGAGGATATACTTTGAATGTAACTTTTACTGTGACCCAAATCGAAGCTCATTTTATATTCGGAAACATTTTTTTGAATACGTAATTGAGTAATTCTTTTTCTTATAAAATCTTCATTCATAATATCCCTCCTTTTCTAAATATTACACTAATTTCAGCGGTATAATAACGATTAAATTAGTAATTATTCTTGATTTATACCGTTATTAGTAGTGCAATAAAACAAATTATTATACTTATTTATTGAAAAACGGAGAAAAGATTTATGTCAATTTTTAAATGTAAAATGTGCGGCGGAAACCTTGAGGTAGAAAAAAGTCAAACAATTTGCGAATGTGAATACTGCGGAACAAAGCAAACAGTTTCCGCAACCGATGATGAAGTTATAACCAATCTGTATAACCGTGCCAATAATCTTCGCATTAAATGCGAGTTTGATAAGGCGCAGGAAATTTACGAAAAAATCGTTGCAAAAAATCCTAATGAAGCGGAGGCTTATTGGGGCATTGTTCTTTGTAAATACGGTATAGAATATGTCGAAGACCCTGATACATATAAAAGAGTGCCTACCTGTCACCGTACTCAACTTGAATCTGTTTTGACAGATGTTGATTATCTTTCAGCCATGGAGAATGCAGATTCTAACCAAAAGTTGATTTATGAGCAAGAGGCTAAGGAAATCGACAAACTGCAAAAGGATATTCTTTCAATCGTTCATAATGAAAAGCCGTTTGATGTGTTTATTTGCTATAAAGAAACAGATGAAAACGGAAAAAGAACAGTTGACAGCGTGCTTGCCAATGATATTTATTATCAGCTTACGCAAGAGGGCTTAAAGGTGTTTTATGCCGCAATTACGCTTGAAAACAAACTCGGTCAGGAATATGAGCCGTATATTTTTGCTGCTTTAAATTCCGCAAAGGTTATGCTTGTTGTCGGTACAAAACCTGAAAACTTTAATGCTGTTTGGGTTAAAAATGAATGGTCAAGATACTTGAAGCTTATGAGTAATGACCGTTCAAAAACTCTTATTCCGTGCTTCCGTGATATGGACGCTTATGATTTGCCCGATGAGTTTTCACACCTTCAAGCACAGGATATGAGCAAAATCGGTTTCATTAACGATATTGTCAGAGGCATTAAAAAACTCATCGCACCGGCAAAGGAACAGCCTACTAATACAGTAGTCGTAGAATCAAATAATACAGATATTGCACCGCTTTTGAAACGAGCTTTCATTTTCCTTGAAGACGGTAATTGGAAAGACGCTGATGAATATTGTGAAAGAGTGCTTGACATTGACCCTGAAAATGCACAAGCATATCTCGGTAAATTAATGGCTCAACTTAAAGTTAACAAACAGGATGATTTAGCAAAATTAGAAACGCCATTTGACGAAAATGATAATTATAAAAAAGCAATCCGTTATGCAGATGAAAAACTTTGCGGCAAATTAAATTCATATTTAAATATAATTCTCTATAACGCTGATGAAGAAATGTATAAAATATCTATGGATTTAATGGCAGCAGCTAAGACAGAAGAAGATTTTATTAATCTTGCAGAAAGTTTTGAATTATTGGAAAATTTTAAAGATTCAAAAAAATTAGCAGTTGAGTGCAGAGATAAAGCAGAAAAAGCAAGAAAAGAATCAATCTATCTCAATGCAATTAAATTATATAATAGTGATTCTGTTACTGAAATTAAAAAATCTGTTGAAGAATTTAATAAAATAGTCGACTATAAAGATGCTAATGATAAAATTCGATTATCTGAAGAAAAGTTAAAAGAATTAGAAATACAACAAGAAGCAGCATATTTGAAAAAAAAAGAAAGAAGATATTATCAATCTGCTGTATTTCGCTGATTTTATTAATAATTATTGCCGCCTTATTTTTTTATCAATGTATGCTAAAAAAATCAGTATGAATATAAGAAATATTTTAGGTATAGACAATGATAATAAAGAAAACGGCAGTAAAAATAATATCAGTAACTAATATGAATAAATAAAAAAGGGGATAGCATAATGTCAAAAATAGCAGAAGTAATTAAACACGAGGGTGACAACAGCACATTCATTTGGAAGCACCCGCTTGAAGATTTCAATTCATTAACTCAACTCATTGTTCATGAGTCGCAGGAAGCAATATTTATGATGAACGGACAAGCTCTTGATTTGTTCGGTCCGGGCAGATACACACTTGAAACGCAGAATATTCCGCTCATTTCAAAGTACATAAACAAGACTACGGGCGACAAAACGCCGTTCCACTGCAAGGTATATTTCATCAACAAAACCGAGCAAATGGCAATCAAATGGGGCACGGACAGCAAGGTTCAGTTTATGGAGCCTACATATAATTTTCCTATTTCTATCGGTGCAAGCGGTGAAATGAGCTTGCGTGCAGAAGATTCAAGAAAATTGCTCATTAAACTTGTGGGCACAAAAAACTTTTTGGGTCAGGATAATCTCGTCAGGTATTTCCGTGCATTTCTTATGACAAGGGTTAAGTCATACATTGCACAGGTTATCCGTGAGCAAAAAATCAGCATTTTTGAAATTGATGAGCACATTAACGATATGTCCGCCGCTCTTTTGAAAATGTTAAAGCCCGATTTTGAGGACTACGGCATTTCGCTTGAAAGATTTTTTGTAACTACCATTGTTAAGCCTGACGGTGAATCAACTTACGAAAAATTCAAATCGCTTCATTTCAGGCAGTACGCCGATATTGCCGAAGCTAAAATTCGTCAGCAAACGGCGGTTATTGACGCCGAAACACAGGCACAGCGTACCGTTATTGAGTCGCAGGCTATGGCAACCAAGCGTCAGCAAGAAGGCTATACCTATCAGCAGGAGCGTGGCTTTGATGTTGCACAGGATGTGGCGAAAAACGAGGCAGTCGGTCAGTTTACCAATATGGGCGTAGGTTTCGGCACTATGGCAGGTGTAGGCGGCGCAGTCGGCGGAGTAGTCAGTAATGCCGTAAGTAACGCTCTTGACAGTGCAAATCAACCGCAACAGACGGCGCAACCTCAAGATGATATGGCACAGTTCCAAGCAAAAATCCAAAAGCTTCAAATGATGAAAGATTCGGGAATATTAACAGATAAAGAATTTGCAAATATGAAGCAACAACTTCTGTCATCTATTATGTAGGAGGAGAAAAATGAAAAAAGGTATTAAATTTTATGCTCCCTGTTGGGCAATCGAACTTGCAGTATTTAATGTAATCACATTCGCAGTACCAATTACGGTTAATGTTAATAAATTCACACCATCGTTTTGGATAGGCTACGCATTTATAACGATTATGTTTATCGCTCAGCTTGCTTGCAGTATTTTATTTTTTAAGCAAGACACTAAAGAAAAAAGATTTCTTAATATTCCTGTTATCAACTTGAGCTATACGGCACTTCTTATATCAATCATTGTCGGTGCTGTTGCAATGGCTGTACCGTTTGTGCCTTATTGGGTGGGCATTATTCTTGATATTTTGATAGTCGCTTTTTATGCAATCGCAATTATTTCATCAAAAGCGGCGGCAGATACAATAGAAAATATTGATAAAAAAGTTAAAACGCAAACATTTTTTATTAAATCGCTTACAGTTGATGCAGAAACTCTTTTATCTCGTGCCAAATCTGACGAAACAAAAGCAATAGCCAAAAAGGTTTATGAGGCAATCCGTTACAGCGACCCTATGTCAAACGAGACACTCTCATCTGTCGAATCTCAAATTACGGTTAAATTCAACGAGTTTTCAAATGCAGTGATGGAGGATAATAACCCTCTCGCCAAAACCCTTGGCAATGAATTGATTATTCTTGTAAATGACAGAAATAAAAAATGTAAATTATCGAAATAGAGGAAAACAAAAAGTTGAATTTTTTCGTTTTTGAAAAAAATTCAACTTTTTTATTTAGACTGTTTTTGCCACAAAACTAAGCATTGCCAACGGCAAACGCAAGGCAGAGGGCAAGGGCGGCAATGCCTGCCAAAACAAGCCTGTTTGCCGATTTTAAAGACATATTTACATTTTTATAAAGTCCGCCGGACCTACTATTTAAATTATTTGAATCATTCGATTTTTTCATATATTCACCTTAGCAATCTTTACTTACAAAAGTTATTTGCGTGCCAAATATTTACGCATATCAACAGAGCAAGCAACAAGAATTATTAATCCCTTAATAATATAAAGCATGTTGGCTGAAACAGAAAGAAAATTAAGCCCTGCAAAAATAATTTGCAAAAGCAAAACACCGATTACAATGCCGCTTATTTTACCTGTGCCGCCAACGAAAGACACACCGCCGATTACACAGGCGGCAATAGCATCACCCTCATAATTAAGCCCTGTATTAGCCGAGCAAGACGCAATTCTTGCCCCTTCAATAAAGCCGGTTATGCCATACATTACACCTGCCAAAACAAACACAGCCAAAACCGTTAAAAACACATTTACACCTGAAACACGGGCAGCTTCCTCATTAGAACCTACGGCAAACATATTTTTGCCGAATTTAGTTTTATTCCACACAATCCACATAAGCACAGTTAAAACAACCGAATAAAGAACATATTTAGGCACGGCAACACCGTTTACGGTAAACAATGTGCCTGAAATAAAACTTGTGTATGATGAATCAAGACCCGAAAGAGTTTGACCGTTATTTCCGCCTATCATTAAATACATAAGCACCGTGCCGAAAACAATAAGCTGGGTTGAAAGCGTAACAATAAATGGGTGAAGTTTAAATTTTGCAACAAAAAAGCCATTTACAAAACCAACTGCGGCACCTATTGCAATTACTGCCAAAAAAGCAAGAAACAGCGGCACCGTTTGTAAATTTGGAAACATTTTGTTTGCATAGCCTGTCATTTGCAAAAGAGATGCGGCAACGCAAGCTGTTAAACCAACACAGCGGCCTGCCGAAATATCTGTTCCCGTTAACACAATACATCCTGCAATTCCAAGAGCAATAGGCAATTTTGCCGCCGTTAAAGAAATAATATTAACTATTGAAGAAGTGCTTAAAAACGCAGGAACCTTTATTGCTATAAACACAACAGCCACGGCAATAATTATATACATGGCGTTATTAAGCAACAAATCGGAAACTAATCTTTTTCTGTCATCACGTGTGCCGCTTTTAAAATTATTTGACCATGCGGAAAGATGTTTTTCACTGTTTGCCATAAAATTACCCCCTTAAACATATTTTGCCGCAAGAGCCATAATTTGTTCCTGGTCAGCGGTTTTTGCGTCTACCTCGCCTGACAGCCTGCCGCCGGACATTACAAGAATTTTATCGCAAACCCCCAAAAGTTCCGGCATTTCGGAAGAAACCATAATAACGGTTTTTCCTTTTTTTGCAAGCTCGATTATTAACTGATAAATTTCATATTTTGCCCCAACGTCAATGCCCCTTGTAGGCTCATCAAGAAGAAGCACCGTGGGGTCTGTTAAAAGCCAACGGGCAAGAATAACCTTTTGCTGATTTCCCCCTGAAAGAAAGCCGATTTTCGCCTCTTGATTGGGAGTTTTTACTCTTAAAGATTTAATATATTTTTCAGTTGCTGCCTGCATTTTCCTTTTACTTAAAAACGGCCCTGTTTGATATTTTTTTAAGCTTGAAATTACAGTGTTTTCCCTAATATTTAAAATGCCGAAAATACCCGTTGCACGCCGCTCTTCCGTTAAAAGAGCAAATCCGTTTTTAATTGCGTCCCTTGGAGATTTATTTTTAATCTCTTTACCGTTCAGCGTTATTTTTCCGCTTTTTTGAGTTGTAATACCGAAAAGCTGTTCCAAAAGTTCTGTTCTGCCTGAGCCGTCAAGCCCTGCCACACCCAGTATTTCGCCACGATTGGCACAAAATGAAACGTTCTTTAAACCTGTGTACTCACTGCTTAAATTTTCCACCTTCAAAAGAACATCGCCTACTTTATTATCCTTTTCAGGATAACGGTTTGTAAGCGTTCTGCCAACCATAAGCTTAATAATTTCATCCATTGTAAGTTCGCTTGCAGGCTTTGTTGCAATCCACTTGCCGTCCCGCATAATTGTTACCTCATCGGAAATACGCAAAATTTCTTCCATTTTATGGGAAATATAAATTATTCCGCATCCCCTGCTTTTAAGCATATTAATTATTTTAAACAAATGCTCTACTTCTGCCTCGGTAAGGGACGATGTAGGTTCGTCAAAAACGATTATTTTTGAATTATATGAAACCGCCTTTGCAATTTCAACCATTTGGCGTTGTGAAACAGGCATGGCACTCATAACGGTTTTTGGGTTAACGTTAATTTCCAAATCATTAAAAATTTTCATTGTTTCATTGTACATTTTAGTTTCGCTTGTAAACGGCAAAAATTTTGCAACCGTAGGAAATTTGCCAAGCCACATATTATCCATAACATTGCGTTTCAGCGCCTGATTTAACTCCTGATGAACCATGGCAACACCGTTTTCAAGGGCTTCCTTGGAGTTTTTATAATTAACTTCTTTACCCTCAACATAAATACTGCCGCCGTCTTTTCCGTAAACCCCGAAAAGGCACTTCATCAGCGTGGACTTACCTGCCCCATTTTCACCCATAAGCGCGTGAACCGTGCCTTTTTTTACAGTCAACTTTGCTTTATCAAGAGCCTTAACGCCGGGAAAGTTTTTTTCAATATCAATCATTTCAAGCAATATATTATCATCAAAATCCCCATAAGATTTTGCCACACTGTTTTGCACACATATCTCTCCTTTTAATAATAGGCACTTCCAAAAATCGCCTTGTCTGTGCAATAAAATTACTGTGCGTTTTCTGCCGTATAAACGGAATAAGGAATATTAACACGCCAATTGCCCACAATGTTTTCATTATTTATTCCGTCAAAAACATTTGCACTGTTTGAAAAATAATTTTTCATAATTTGTGTAATGGTGGTTGCCATTCCGTCTGCATCCTGTTTAATTGTGCCAAACATTGTGCCGGATTTAATTGCAGATTTTGCCGCATCTGTGGCATCAACACCAAACACCGGAATAACAGTTGCGCCGTCTTTATTAAATCCGGCAGACTGTAAAGCAGAAACTGCGCCAAGCGCCATTTCATCATTATTTGCAATAACAAGTTCAATCATATTTCCCCTTGCAACAGTGTATTGTGCAAGTGCCGTGCCCATATAATTAGTAGCCGCTGCCGAAGACCAAAGCCCGTCTTGGTCAACAAGGTATTTATTTTTATTTGCCGAGTCATAAAAAGCAAGTTCAGGCTTTCCCGCTTCCTTTAAAACAGCATTTGCGTCCTCAACAGCATATTGAGTGCGTGCAATGGCTTCCATATTTCCCTCTTGGCCCTTAAACAACACATAGCTTATTTTGCCGTCGCCGTTTAAATCTGTTTTATCGTAATTATTTACAAGATATTCGCCAATCATTTTTCCCTGCATATGACCTGCCTGTTCATAGTCCGTACCTACAAACACACATTTTTCATAGCTTTCAATAACCGATTGCTCTACAGAACGGTTAAAGAAAATAACCGGCACATTTTTTGCTTTTGCAAGATTAATAATATTTTGTGCCGCATCATTTGAACCTGTATCAACAACATTTACAATCAACATTGACGAACCTTTTGCAAGAGCCGTTTGAACCTGTTCTGTTTGTGTTGTTTGATTTCCGTTTGCATCATAGTCGTTATATTTATAACCGCCGTCTTTTAAAATTTTGCCCATTGCGGAGCGCACGCTTGAAATATAAGCGTCGCTGAAAGTATAATAAAATACCGAAACCTCACCTTTTGCCGCCGATGTATTTGAATCATTACCGTTTTTGCCTGAACCGCAGGCACAAAAACCTGCCCCAATAACCGCAACAAGCATAATTGCCAATAATTTTTTCAATGTTTTCATAAAATTGCCTCCATATTTATTAATTGCAGCAACCTACAATTTACACGCTCTTATTTTAGTATGATAAAAAATTATTTTGTTATTAAAAATTTTTTCAATATTAAAAAGCAAAAAATCCGAACCCACAAAACGAGTTCGGATTTGATATATTTTATAACATTTGTATTATATGGTTCGAATCCACATCGAACTTTGTTTTATACAAAAAGTAACCAAACGGTTACTCTTTTAACTGGTGGAAGAGGGTGGACTCGAGCTCCGCTCGAGAGTTCGCTTGCTTCGCAAGCCATCGCATTTGTATTGTGTGGTTCGAATCCACTTATAAAAAAATAAAAACCAACCACAAAGTGATTGGTTTTTATTTGGTGGAAGAGGGTGGATTCGAACCACCGAAGCTGAATAGCGACAGATTTACAGTCTGTTCCCTTTGGCCGCTCGGGAACTCTTCCATAACATTGGGCAATGACCGAAGCCATTGCCCTTTGGAGCTGGTGAACGGACTCGAACCCCTGACCTGCTGATTACAAATCAGCTGCTCTACCAACTGAGCTACACCAGCGTTTCTCAACGCCCTAATAATATAGCATAACCCACACAGTTAGTCAAGTACTTTTTACAAATTTATTAACTAAATTTTTTATTTGCATATAATAATTAGAGGTGATTTTAATGTGCGGTATAGCAGGAATATTATCTAAGGACATAGGGAACGAAAAAAACAGGCCGTTAATTGAAAGCATTGGCGAAAGTTTAAAAATGAGAGGTCCTGACGCAGAAGGAAAATACACAGAGCCAAACGCCGTGTTAATTCACCGCCGCCTTGCAGTTATTGACGTTGAAAACGGCAGTCAGCCAATGACCTTCGGCAACTACACAATATGCTACAACGGTGAAATTTACAACACAGAAGAAATACGCCAAAGCCTTATAAATTACGGCTATTCTTTTGATACGCACTGCGACACTGAAGTGGTTTTAAAAGCTTTTCACAAATGGAAAGAAAAATCATTTGAATTATTAAACGGTATTTTTGCCTACGCAATTTGGGACAGCAAAAACAAAGAACTGTTTTTATGCAGAGACAGAATAGGTGTTAAGCCCCTTTATTACAGCCAACTAAACCATTTATTTGCCTTTGCAAGCAGAATTAAAAGCTTGCTCCTTATTCCGCAAATAAAACCTGTAGTAGACGAAAACGGACTAAATGAAATATTTATGCTGGGCCCGGCAAAAACAATAGGAAACGCAGTGTTTAAAGACATAAAAGAACTGCCGCCGGCAACATATATGCACTTTAAAAACGGCAAAAGCACAATAAAAGAATATTGGAAATTGGAAGCCGCAGAACACAGTGAAAACCTATCTGAAACTATTGAGCACACAAAATATTTAGTAACAGATTCTATAAAACGACAGCTTGTGTGCGATGTACCCCTTTGCACATTTTTAAGCGGCGGATTAGATTCGTCAATTATAAGTAAAATAGCCGCAGACGAATACAAAAGTGCCGGCAAAACCCTTGAAACATATTCCGTTGATTATATAGATAACGACAAATATTTTACGCCAAGTCTTTTCCAGCCGAACAAAGACAGTGATTATATCAACCTTATTTCAAATTACATCGGCAGTGCGCACCACAATGTTATACTTGATAACCGTGATGTTGCCGCCGCTTTAATTGAAAGCACATATGCACGCACTTTGCCGGGATTTACAGATGTGGATTCTTCTTTACTGCTTTTTTGCAAAGAAATAAAAAAGCGCCACACGGTTGCCCTGTCAGGTGAATGTGCAGACGAAATTTTCGGCGGATACCCATGGTACCATAACAAAGATATTTTATTTGAAGAAACTTTTCCCTGGAGCCGTTCCACAGACGTTCGCAAAAGCATATTAAAACCCGGTTTTTTGGAAAACGGAGAAGACTATGCTCACGAAAAATACCTTAAAACCGTTTCAAAAGCATCTTTTTTGGAAAGCGATAACAAAGAAGAAAAGCGAATGCGTGAAATGTTTGTTTTAAATATGGATTGGTTTATGCAAACATTACTTGTAAGAAAAGATGTTATGAGTATGGAAAGCTCCCTGGAAGTTCGTGTGCCGTTTTGCGATTACAGACTTGTGGAATATGCATATAATATGCCTTGGAAATACAAATCTCTTGACGGCAGAGAAAAAGGAATTTTGCGAAAAGCCTTTGAAAATCAACTGCCGAATGAGATTGTTTGGCGCAAAAAAAGCCCATACCCAAAAACACACAACCCCATATATTTTGAATGTGTTTGCAACATGGTTAAAACCGTTTTGGAAGATACAAGCTGCCCTCTTTATGATATGATAAATAAAGATAAAATTATTGAATTAACCCAAAATCCCAATGCACTTAACGCACCGTGGTACGGTCAGTTAATGCGTGGCCCCCAGGTTTTGGCATACATTGTGCAAATTTATTACTGGATAAAAGACAACAATGTAGAATTTGAAATTTAAAAAAATAAGGAGCGTTTTTTAACGCTCCTTATTTATGATATTTTGAATTATTTGAAATTGAAAACGCCCTGTAAACCTGTTCAAGCAAAACCATTCTGGCAAGCTGATGAGGAAGTGTAAGTTTGCCGAAAGAAAGTTTTACCTTGCCCATATTTTTTACTGCCGAAGACAAGCCGAACGAGCCGCCGATAACAAAAGTTACATTTGAATAATCAAAACTGATTTTTTCAAGGAGTTTTGAAAAATCCGGAGATGAAAATTCACTGCCCTCAATGCACATGGGAATTACGCAACTGCCTTTTGGAATTTTGGCAATAATTCTGCCGCCCTCTTTTTCAATAATATTTTCAATCTCTGAAGCGGACGGATTATCGCTTGCTTTTTCCTCTGCAACCTCCACAACATTAACCTTTGAAAAGGCAGAAAGGCGCTTTATATATTCATTGCATCCGTCTTTTAAATATTTTTCTTTTAATTTTCCCACACAAACAACGGTAACGCCAATCATAAAACAATCAACCCTCCGTCATTTACAGGCTTTGAAACATACAACCTGTAATCTTTATTATCCTTTGCACCTATTTCATTAAGTGCGCAAACTGTTGTTTGGCGGGCAATTTCAGGCATATTGTTTTCTTTACTCAAATGGCTTAAAACCAAACGGGTTGTGCCGCCGTTTACAAGTTTTTTTGCAAATTCGCCTGCGGCATAATTTGACAAATGACCTTTAGCGGATAAAACACGCTTTTTTAACGAATATGGGTAACAGCCGTTTTCAAGCATTGATATTTCGTGATTTGATTCCAAAAAAACCATATCCGACGAACCCACAAGTGCTTTTTCGGCGTTTTCCGTTATGTAACCCGTATCTGTGCAAACGGCAATTCTTCTGCCGTCTGCCGTTGTGAATTTATAACCCACGCAAGCAACGGAATCATGAGAATTGTAAAAACTTTCAACAATCATGGAATTAAAATCAAGCACACCATTCATTTCAAAAGAGCTAACCGTGTTATTAAGCACACCTGTAAAACGCAACTCCTCCAAACATTCAGGCGGTGCAAAAACAGGAATATTATATCTTGACGCAAACACACGAACACCGCCCACATGGTCCTTATGCTCGTGAGTTACAAAAACGCCTTTAATATTTTTCGGCTCAACACCGACAGCCTTAAGAGCCGCTTCGCACCTTTTGGCAGAAACGCCTATATCAACAAGAACTCCGCCGTTTTTATCACCTATATAAATTGAATTTCCGCTGCTTCCTGAAAACAGCTGACAAGCTTTAGCCATACACTTCACCTAAAAACAGGGCAGCAAAAGCCACCCTGCAAAAACCGATTAACCGGCATTTATTACTTCTTCTTTTTCTTCTGTTTCAACACGCTTAATATTAGCACCCAAAGCGGTAAACTTAGCAACCACATCTTCATATCCACGGTCAATATACTGAATATCTTCAACAACCGTTTCGCCACGTGCTACCATGCCTGCAATAATCATTGCCGCACCGGCACGAAGGTCTGTTGCCTTTACTTTAACGCCTGTAAGCTGATTAACGCCTTCGATTACGGCAATTTTACCGTCTACCTGAATATTGGCACCCATACGTGTTAACTGACCTACATATTGAAAACGATTATCCCAAACAGATTCGGAAAGAATTGACGTTCCTTTTGCAACAGAGAGCAAAACTGCCATTTGGGGCTGCATATCCGTTGGAAAACCGGGATGTGGCATTGTTTTAACATTACACTTTGTTAACGGTTTAAAACGTGTTACACGAACAGCGTCATCATACTCAATAATTTCGGCACCTGCCTCTTCAAGTTTTGCGCTTATAGATTCAAGGTGCTTTGGAATTACATTTTTAACAAGCACATCGCCGCCGCAAGCTGCCGCCGCAACCATATATGTGCCTGCTTCAATTTGGTCGGGTATAATAGAATAAGAACAACCGTGCATTTTTTCAACGCCGCGAATTTTAATAACGTCCGTACCTGCCCCTCTGACGTCGGCACCCATTGAATTAAGGAAGTTTGCCAAATCAACAATATGAGGCTCTTTTGCGGCATTTTCAATAACAGTAAGTCCCCTTGCCAAAACAGCGGCAAGCATAACGTTAATTGTTGCGCCGACTGAAACAACATCCATATAAATTGACGAGCCTACAAGCTTATCTGCCTTTGCGCAAACCATTCCGTTTACAACATCCACATCTGCACCAAGCATTTCAAAGCCCTTAATATGCTGGTCTATAGGACGAACGCCAAAGTTACAGCCGCCCGGCATTGCAACCTCTGTTTGCTTAAATCTGCCAAGCATTGCGCCTATAAGATAGTAACTTGCCCTAAAATGAGAAGTAAGCTCATAAGGCACGCTTTGGTAGCTGATTGTTCTGGAATCTATTTCAATAGTATCTTTATTAATTAATTTAATACCGGCTCCCATATTGTCCAATATTTTAATAATGAGTGAAACATCGGAAATATTGGGTATGTTTTCAATTCTTACAACATCATCTGCAAGAATTGCAGCAGGAATAATTGCAACGGCAGCATTTTTGGCGCCGCTGATATTAACTTCACCGAAAAGTTCGTTTCCGCCTTCAATAACAAAATTTTCCAAAATATTTACCTCTTAATATATAAATTAAGTATAACTAAAAATCAAAAATAACATCTATTCAAATTATCCTGCATATTATAACAAACAATTATAAAAAAATAAAGTCATTTTAATAATTCGATACAGTTTTGTAATATATATTTTCGCCAAAAAACAACAAGATATATGGTAATAATGACGAAAAACGGGCAAAATAAAGGATTTTTAGAAATTTTAAAAAAATTTTTTAATCAGCGTAATTTTAAAAAATTACAAAACAAAAACAAATTGTTTCAAACATTCGTTTTAAATAAAATCCCTTGCAATAATATTATTTGAAACGCAAACAATAATATTACTTTCAAAAAAAGCCACCGGATAATGTTTTTAACATAACCGACGGCTTTAATTTTATTCAAATAATTTAATTTTTAGACCAGCTTGGTTTTGAAAACAAAAACAGCATTGGGAAAATTTCAAGTCTGCCAAATAACATTGCAGCCGAAAGCACAAGTTTTGAAAACCAATTATAACCTGCGTAGCTTGCAGTAGGACCAACCTCTGCCAAACCGGGGCCGATATTGTTAAAACAAGAAACAGCCGCCGTTAAATTTGTTTCAATTCCAAAATTATCAAAAGAAATTAAAAAGAAAGTTAAAATAATAAGAAAAACATAAACGGCAAAATAAACGGAAACATTTGTTATTACGCTTTTACTTACCGTTTTTTCTTCAAACTTAACAACATTAACCGAGCGTGGATGAAGCATGTGGCGAAGTTCTTTTTTTATTGTTTTAAAAAGAAGAACAACTCGTGAAACTTTTAAGCCGCCGCCGGTTGAACCGGCACAGGCACCGACAATCATAAGAAGCAATAAAATTGTTTTTGAAAGTGTGGGCCATTTGTCAAAATCCGTTGTAGCAAAACCTTTTGTTGTTATTATTGATGAAACCTGAAAAGCGGAATGCCTTACAGTTTCTGAAATACTTTAATACATTGAATGAATATTAACCGCAATAATTGCCGCAGAAGCAGTGGCAATTCCGATATAAGCCCATAATTCCTCACTTTTTAAAACCGATTTGATTTTGCCTAAAATTATAAGATAATACAAATTAAAATTAATTCCGAAAAGGAACATAAACACGGTAATAACCCACTGCAAATAAGGGCTGTAGCCGCCTATACTGTCTGCCTTTATGCCAAAGCCGCCGGTACCTGCCGTACCGAATGCATGAACCACGCTTTCATAAACAGGCATTTTACCTGCAATTAAAAGCAGAATTTCAGCCAAGGTTAAAGCAATATAAATAATGTAAAGAATAATTGCCGTGTTTTTTACTTTAGGAACAATTTTGCCAACAATAGGTCCGGGCATTTCCGCACGGATAATATGAATAGAGCGGTCTGTAATTGACGGAATAATTGCCATAACAAAAACAAGAACGCCCATACCGCCTATCCAATGAGTAAAACTGCGCCAAAACAAAATTCCCTTAATCAATGCCTCTACATCGGTAAGAATTGAAGCACCCGTTGTGGTAAAACCGGAAACAGTTTCAAAAAAGCGTCAACATACGACGGAATTTCACCGCTTATAACAAAAGGAAGCGCACCTATTGCCGACATTACAACCCACGCCAGAGAAACAGTTACAAAGCCTTCTTTTGCATAAATTATTTTACTTTTAACTCTTGAACCCAAAGTTAAAAGAGTGCCTGTAACGGCTGCTATTGCAATAGAAATTATAAAAGAAAGATAACATTTTTCGCCATAATAAACAGAAACAAGCAAAGGTAAAACAAGCAACAACGCTTCAACCTGAATGATTCTGCCCACTATATGGAAAACCATTTTTTTGTTCATAATTAAAGCCTCGCCTATTTAAGAATATCCGTTAAATTATTTAAATGACTTTTTGTAGCAAGAACAATAACTCTGTCGCCGGTTAAAATATAATCATCACCGGTAGGAATAATTGTTTTACCTTTTCTGAATATTGCCGCAATTAACACATTGGATTTAAATGAAATTTCTTTAAGCGGTCTGTTTGTAACCTTTGATTCTTCGGTAACATTAAATTCAAGAGCCTCTGCAGTGCCGTCCATAACTCTGTAAAGAGTTTCCATATTACTGCCTGCCGAATTTTTAAGAGCACGGGCATAACGAACAACTACGTTTGAAGCGGACGCTTTAGGTGAAACAAGATAATCAAGACCAAGTTTTTCAGCCATAATGCCAAGTTCATCACTGTTAACCTTTGCTATAACCTGAGGAACTTTATGCATAGAAGCAACCATGGAAATAAGAATATTTTCCTCATCCATACCCGTTAATGCAATAAAAGCGTCAAGGGAATCGATGCCTTCCTCCTGCAAAAGTTCTTGGTCTGAACCGTCGCCGTGAATAATAACAGCCTTTGGTAACATTTCGCAAAGACGCTGGCATTTATTAAGGTCTTTTTCAATAATTTTAACGGCATTTCCTGCCGCCAAAAGCATTTTAGCAAGATAAAACGTTGTTTTACTGCCGCCTAAAATCATAATATTTCTTGCTTTTTTGTGATAAGAGCCAACGGAACGCATTAATTTTTGAATTTCGCTGAAATTTGCGGCAATGCTGATTTTATCGCCTGCACGAAGAGTTACATTTCCGTCGGGAACAAAAGTTTCGTTATTTCTTTGCACCGCACATATAAGCACATTTGATTTATAAAGAGCACGGATTTCGCTTAACGTAATTCCGTCAAGAGCAGAACCAGACTTTATACGCTGTTCTATCATTGCAAAATTTCGAGCGGAAAAACGCTCTATTTTTGTAGCAGAAGGCAAATTTAACATTCCGAAAAGCTCTTGTGCAGTAAGTTGCTCGGGATTTATTGCCATTGAAAGATGAAGTTCGTGGCGCATAAAGCCCAAACTGTTATCGTTGTATTCGGGATTTCTTATTCTTGCAACTGTGTGATTTGCACCCATTTTGCGTGCAAAAAGGCAGCTTAACATATTAAGTTCATCCGAACCCGTACAACTTATAAAAAGTTCCGCCTTGTCAATTTCTGCCTCTTCAAGAGTGGCATAGTCGGCACCGTTGCCGCACACCGCCATAATGTCATAAACATTATTTACTTCTTAAATAATTTCAGGATCTGTATCAATGGCAATAACATCATGTCCCTCTGAAACCAAATCTTCAAGAATAGTTCTGCCGATTTTTCCGCAGCCGGAAATAACAATATTCATAGTTAAATCAAAGCCTCATTTCACCAAAAATAAAACAATAATATTATATAAGAAAACACTTTTGAACACTTTTGCTTGTGCCTATAACAAGCAACATATCATTTTCGTTAAGAACCGTTTCCGGCAACACGGTAAGCTCCAGCCCATCTGGTTTTTTAACGGCAACAATATTTATGCCGTATTTTTTTCTTATATCAATTTCACCCACCGACCTGCCAATCCATTGTTTCGGAACAGAAACTTCCATAATGGCATAATCATCGTCAAGTTCAAAATAATCAAAAACTTGATTGCTTGTGCACTTAATTGCCGTCCACGCCGCAAGCTGCTTTTCGGGATAAACAATTTCATCTGCACCGTTTCTTAAAAGAAACTTTGCATGCACATCCCTTGCGGCACGTGAAACAACATATTTTGCACCCATTTCTTTTAACAATGATGTTGTTTCCAAAGAATCCTGAAAATTATCACCTATTGCAACAATGCAAACATCATAATCGTTAACACCCAAGGTCTTTAAAAAATCCTCGTTTGTGCTGTTGCCGATTTGTGCGGCTGTTACATACGGCAAAACTTTGTTTACCCTTGATTCATTAATATCCACAGCCATAACCTGATGATTTAATTCATTTAATTTTTTGGCAACGTGCCTTCCGAATCTGCCCAAACCTATTAATAAAACAGTTTTCATTTTACTCACTATCCTATCATAATTTTTTCAACGGGATACACGGCGTCGCTTGTATTTTTCTTAAGCAATGCCGCATATATAAGCGTTAATCCGCCGACCCTGCCCAAAAACATAAGGCAAATTAAAATTGCGCCGGATATTTTTGACAGCGACGTTGTTATTCCCAACGTAAGCCCAACAGTTCCCACGGCGGACGCAGACTCAAACAAACATGTAACAAGCGGCAAATTTTCAACCAAGCTGATAAATACGCCGCCAAATGTAAACAACGAAATATACATAACAAGTATAGACAAAGCAACTTTTACGGTTTCATTGCCTATTCTTCTTTTAAAAAGCTGCAAATTTGTTTTCTTTTTAAAAACAGAAGCGGTTGCCGCATACAAAACGCCAACGGTTGTTACCTTCATACCGCCTGCCGTAGAACCTGAACTGCCGCCGATAAGCATTAAAATTATCATTAAAAACTTGCCTGATTCCGTAAACATATTTAAATCAACCGAATTAAACCCGGCAGTTCTGGGAGTTACAGCCTGAAATGCTGCGGCGTTAATTTTTTCTAAAACGCTCATATCGGCAAATGTGCCTTTTGAAAATTCCACAAACAAAAAATAAATAAAAGGCAAAACAAGCAAAACAGCCGTAACGGCAAAAACAACTTTGCTTTGCATTTTATATCTTTTAACATGCAAGCCATTTTTACGAATATCATCCCAAGTTAAAAATCCGATTCCGCCGATTATTATAAGCAATGCAATAACTGCGCTTACATAATAATTGTTGCAAAACGAAGTAAGCGAAGAAAACTGCTGCCTTATGCCCATTAAATCAAACCCGGCATTACAAAATGCCGAAACGGAATGAAAAACAGAATACCAAATGCCTTTTCCCACGCCGAAATTTTTTATAAAAACAGGCATTAACAGCGCCGCACCGGCAGTTTCAATAACAAGTGAAGTTTTAATAATAAATCCCGTAAGTTCAACCATTCCGCCTATTTGAGGGGCGGTGATTGCCTCTTGCATGGTGGCACGTTGCAAAATGCCGATTTTTTTGCCTGAAATCCGCATTAAAAACACCGCAAACGTTATAACACCCATACCACCGATTTGAATTAAAACAAGAATAACCGCCTGACCGAAAACAGACCAATAAGTTGCAGTATCGTGCACAACAAGTCCTGTAACACAAGCCGCCGATGTAGCAGTAAACAGTGCATCATAAAACGGTGTAAAGCTGTGAGATGCCGAAGAAACAGGCAACATAAGAATAAAAGTGCCTGCCAAAATTAATAAAGCGAATCCTAAAATTATTGACTGCGAAGCAGAAAGATGTTTTTTTCGCTTTATTTTTCCATTAAATTTCATACAAAACGCACTTTCTGTAAAATAAATAATTTATTTTAAAATACTTTAATATAAAAACAAGACGATTGTAGCAGTAATTATTAAATAAATCAAGCGATTATTAAAAATTTGTAAATTATTATATTGTTGCACTTTGATTATTTATATTTCCGCCTGTTAAAATATAATCGGCAGCAGAAATAAGTTCTTGCATATCACTGTTATTTTTCATTAATTTTGACGGAATACTTACAACAGCCATAACAATTTTATAATAGCTGTCATCCTTGCTGTAAGAATTCAGTGAACCGTCAAGCGCCGAAAGCCAAATTTCGCCTATAAACTCTTTTATCGGCTTATAAGCATATTTTTCAACATCGTTTTTTGAAATATTCTTTGCCATGCCCAATAATCTAAGCCACCTGTAAACGTCCTTGGTTAAAGCAGTATTAACTTTATTTAAAATCGGCTTAGCCGCAAACCACAGTTTGCCCAGTTTTTCTCCGTTTAACTGAAGAGCCGTAAGCCTTTCTTCAAATTCCTGCCTGCTTTTACATTCCAAAACACGAAAAATTACATCTGTGGCATGTTTTGCCAAAAAAGTCTGTGCGTCAACAGTTTTTCCGTTAAATTTAAACTCTTTTAAATGCTCAATATTATACGTAACGGTTTTATCATCGTTAACAATTACATTGGCAATAGGCGCAGGGTATCCGCAAAGAGAGCCAACATTAACTTCTGTAATTTTATTACCCTTCTGACTTACAAATTCATCTGTGGCCTGAATATGGCTATGACCCACAAAAATATATTTCAGCCCTGCGTCTGCCAAGCGAGACGCCACATATTCACGATTTTCAACACAGGTTGAACCGCCTGTAATAAGCGGTGAAATATGAGGTATAAGCAAATGATGCTGAATACCTATAAGAAGCTGATTATCACGCTTTGCATTTGCAATTTGATTTTCAATCCACTGCCAACATTCCTCTGTATAGCCTGCATGGTCGTTATCGTTTTTATCATCATTAAGCGCCAAAACACGAACATTATTTTCAAGTTGAACGGTATAACACACAGTGCCGATTTTAGTAATAAAACTATCTATCGAATCATCAGGTCCGAATTCTTTATAAAACTTCGGCAAATCACTGCTTTTCATAACCTCAACATCATTAAAAACATTTTCACCTTCAAAGCGACGTGGGTTTTCATCACAGCACCAATCATGAGTAGCTGTAATAAGATATACCGGCTTAAATTTTTTTAATTCATAAAGTTTTTCTCGAAATTCCGTGTGAGAAATCATTTCGCCGTCGTTTGAAACATCGCCCAAAATAAACACCGCGTCTGTGTCGCTTTCGGCAATGCAGGCAAATGCACTATCAATTATATCGCCTGTTTCTGCCAAACATTTTTGGTCTGAACCGGAGCGAAGTTCATAAGCTTTGCCGGAACAGCCTAATTTTTTTGAATAATAATGAGTGTCGGCAATAAAAGTTAATTTCATAAATGCAAACCTATCTTTCATTAAAATAAAAAATGTTATAAAACAAAAACGGCAGAGCGGTACAAAATGCCCCGCCGTGCCGCAAAAAATTCTTTATTCATTTACAACAGTTTCCTGCTGTGTTTCTTCCTGTATCTTTTCCTTGCGTTCTTTAATCTCTTTCATCATTTGACGATGACCGTCGCCAGTTATGTTATAAAAATGCATTGGAATAAGCATTAACAAATAGCCTATGGCAGGTAAAAGTGTAGTTAAAAAGAATAATGTGTTATTAGTTGCCGCCGATTGAACAACAGAGCCTTCCACATGGTTTTGATAACCTACAATACCAAGAAGAGCAAGGCCCAAAGAAGAAGAAAACGTATTTTCGATTTTGCCGGTAAAACTCATAATAGAAAGCATTATACCTTCAACACGAGTACCTGTTTTCCATTCAATATAGTCAACCGTTTCTGCTTCCATTTCTTTTTGAATAAGATTTTTAAATTCAAGAGGAACAGTTGTTAAACATGTAAACACGCTTACAACAACACCTGTTAAAAGTGTTACTGATGTTCCCTCCGGCTTTTGAAGCAAACCTTTAAAACAGAACACTGCAAACATAATATGAAGGGCAATGGCACTGATGCAGCAAATTTGATAAAAGCGCCTTGAATCTGCTTTTTTTCCTAATTTTTCAACAATTTTAGGAACAAAAATACCTGCAAGTAAAAATCCGGGGAATTTAACAACATCTATTACTGCATTATATTTTAAATTAAACATTAAATCGGCTACGAAATAGAACGACACCTGCTCTGCAACCTTGCACAACACAAAAAAGATGTTGCAAAGGAAAAGCATAAGAAGCGGTCTGTTTTTAAATAAAAGAGCAAAGCACTCTTTAACAGACGGAGTGTCGGAACTGTGATAAGCACGTTCACGTGTGTTTTTATAAGTTAAACGTGTTAAAAAGAAAATGCCGATGGCTGAAATTATTGCCGATGTTAAATAAGCCTGAGGAGTATGATTTTTAAAGTAAGGAAGCCAAGCGGCGCCTGCAACAAACACCTGAGGAAGAGCACCCGCAACAGAACGGATAATTGAACTTACGCCGAAAAGTTTTGTTCTTTCTATTCCGTTTGGCGTAATGGAAAACGCCAAAGCACCCATTGGAATATCAAAAGCGGTATATGTAACGTCAAGACCTACAAACAGTAACGTTGTATATATAATGTTAAACACAGGCGAGGCGTCTGCACTGCCCACGAAGAACAAAATCATTACTATTGAAACAAAAATCGGAGCCCATTTAATATAGGGGCGCATTTGACCGTCCTTTGTTCTTGTTCTGTCAACAATAATGCCCATAATAGGGTCGTTTATGGCATCAAAAATACCGCAAAACAGCCTGATTGTTGAGGCCGTACCCATAGGATTTTTTAACTTTTTAAACAAAACGTTTGTTAAAAAGTAATTTACATACTTTGAACTTGTCATTGAAGTATTCATACCTTGAGCGCCTCTGCCCAAAGCATAAGACAATGTTTCACGCCAAGTTAAATACGTTTCCTCGCCAACATCTGTTTTAACGATTTTACTGTCTAAAAAATTTTTGACTTTCCCCATTTAAAATCCTCTTTCCTTAATACCTTTCGGCTATTTGATTTTTGTTATTTTGTTTTTCTTAACAAAGTAAACGTTATCGGCAATATCCATCATAGCTTTATCATTCATAGAATCGGTATAAAAATTTTCAATATGAGCGTTTGGATAAAGCTCGTTAAAAATTTTAACCTTATTTTCAAGAAAACAAAGGCGTTTAAACTTGCCCGTTTTCTTATCTATGCTTGAACCTACATAATTTTTAATACCCATACGGTGCATTATTTCATCCAATATAAAATCGGTTGACCCGGAAACAATTATATCGCTTTCCTTTTGCACCTGCTTATACCAAGGCTTTATTTTCTTTTGATTTTTATTCCAAAAATCAACCACATTTGTGCTGACATCACCCAAATTTACATAATAACCTTCCAAAAAAGAGGCATATGCATTAATTGCCTCCTCAACAGTAAAAAGGTGCAACCCGTCTTTTATTGCAATAACAATAAGCTTTGGAATATATTTCCAAATTTTAGGGTCTCGGCGAACATAATACAAAATAAAATCCACCAATGTTTCGCCGTCATAAATCGTATTGTCAAAATCATAAACATTTACATTCATTTCAAAAACCCGTTATACTTTAATACCGTAAAAACAAAAACATATAAACTTAATGTCAAAATTAATTAAAATAGTAAAATTTAACCTAATTTTATAATATCAATGTTAACATAATAAGTCAACAAAAATAAAATATTATCTAAATATCCAAACAATAAATTTAAAATTCCTTGACAGAGAGTAAAAATAATTATATATTAAAATAAGTATATCCAAATACTAAAAACAAAAAGGAACACGCCGAATAAAGCTTTTTGCAAGCAGGCGGTTTCAAATAAAAATACAGGATGAAAATCGGCTGAATATTATGGAAAATAAAAATTGTATTAAAACAGATGTTGTTATTGTAGGCAGCGGTGTTGCAGGCGTATTTGCCGCACTTTGCCTGCCGAAAGAAAAAGATGTGCTTGTTATTACAAAAGAAGACCTGGACGAGTGTGATTCTTACCTTGCCCAAGGCGGTGTTTGTGTTTTAAAAGACATAAATGATTTTGACTGCTATTTTGAAGACACGATGAAAGCAGGTCATTACGAAAACAACCCTGAAAGCGTTAGGGTTATGATTGAATCATCACCGGACGTTATCGGAACACTTGTTGACTTAGGTGTTAAATTTGACACTGATACAGACGGTGATTTTGATTACACCCGTGAAGGTGCCCACAGAAGAAACAGGATTTTGCACCATAAAGACGAAACGGGTAAGGAAATTACAGCCACTTTGCTTTCAATAGCAAAAGAAAAAGAAAACATAACATTTGTTACAAAAACCACAATGATTGACATTGTTGAAAAAGATAACGACTGCTTTGGCATTGTTTGCGAAGACGAATTTGGATTTAAATCAACAATCATTGCAGAAAACACAATTCTTGCCACCGGCGGAATCGGCGGATTATTTCACAATTCCACAAACTTCCCCCACATTACGGGAGATGCATTTGCCCTTGCCCTTAAACACGGCATTGAACTTCAAAACATTAACTACATTCAAATTCACCCAACAACGCTTTACAGCAAAAAAAGCGGCAGGCGTTTTCTTATAAGCGAAAGCGTTAGAGGCGAAGGTGCAATACTTCTTAACGAAAACGGCGAAAGATTTACAGACGAATTACAGCCGAGAGATGTTGTTACACAGGCAATTTGCGAGGAAATGGAAAAATTCGGCACCGACCATGTTTACATTACACTACCCAACATGACAAGCGAAGAAGCAAAAAAACGTTTTCCGAACATTTTTGAAGCTTGCATGGAAGAAGGATATGACATTACAAAAGACAAGGTGCCCGTTACACCCGGTCAGCACTATATGATGGGCGGCGTTAAAACAAACATAAACGGCGAAACATCAATGAAACATCTTTATGCAGTTGGCGAAACAGCATGCAACGGTGTACACGGCAAAAACAGACTGGCTTCAAACAGCCTTTTGGAAAGTCTTGTTTTTTCAAAGCGTGCCGCAGATTTAATTAAAAGCGACGCACCCCACGATTTAAGCCATGTGCCTGAAACCGATTTAAGCGCTTACCCTGAAAAAGAACAGCGTGAAAAAGAGTTTAAAAATATGATTATGAACGAAATCAAAAGAAAGGACAAAGCCTTTTATGATAAATGGTGTAACAATGAAAATTAACGTTGATGAATACATTATCAACACTTTAAAAGAAGATATTACAAGCGAAGATGTTTCCACAAACGCCGTTATGCCTGAGGACAAAAACGGAAAAGCCGACCTTATTTGTAAACAAGACGGCATTATTTGCGGACTTGGAATATTTGAAAGAACATTTAAACTTCTTGATGAAAATTCCCACTTTGAAACAGATGTTAAAGACGGCGATTTTGTTAAAAAAGGTCAGCTTATAGGCGTTATTTACGGCGATGTTAAGGCTTTACTTTCAGGCGAAAGAACAGGACTTAACTATTTACAAAGAATGAGCGGCATTGCCACAATTACAAAAGAATACGCAGACGCACTTAAAGGCTACAAAACAGTTTTGCTTGACACAAGAAAAACCACACCTAATATGCGCCCGTTTGAAAAATACGCAGTAACCGTTGGCGGCGGAAAAAACCACAGATACAATCTTTCCGACGGTGTGCTTCTTAAAGATAACCACATAGGCGCAGCCGGTTCCGTTACAAAAGCAATTAAAATGGCAAAGGACTATGCCCCGTTTGTCAGAAAAATTGAAATTGAAACGGAAACATTGGAGCAGGTTAAAGAAGCCGTTGAAGCAGGTGCAGACATCATTATGCTTGATAATATGGATAATGAAACCATGAAAAAAGCGGTTGAATTAATCGGCGACAAGGCAGAGACTGAATGTTCCGGCAATGTTACTAAAGAGAGATTAAAAGAAATTGCAGAAATAGGCGTTGATTTTGTTTCCTGCGGTGCATTAACACATTCTGCGCCGATTATGGACATAAGCCTTAAAAACCTTAAACCTATTGAATAATTGCCGATTTTATTGAAATAAGCAATAAAACCGCCTGTAAATTTATAAATGAAAAGGCACAACTTGCGAAAAAATCCGTAGGTTGTGCCTTAATTTTATATGTAAGATTGAAATTTAATTTTACTTGCTTTTTAATCTTTCTTTTAAAATTCTGTAATGATTATCTGTTTCGGTAACTTTTTTAATTGCCTTATTTATATCAAGCAAACAATCATACTGATACCAAGGTGCCTCGTCGGCAATGATTTTTAAAAGTTCGGGGCAAATATCACGACTGATAACATATTTTACAAGATGAAAATTTTCTCTTATGCTTTTTGTTAAATAAGAATTATAAAACATTGTATAATCGGTAAGAAGCAAAAACACTCCCTGTTGAAACTTAATTAAATCATTTGTAGGAATGTCTATAAACTTAGCCGTTGGCGAACTTCCCTTTGCCCGTTCCTCCACAGTATCCATAAATTCACTGCGTTTAAACGGATTTATACTTTCTATTGCCTGCTTCATAATTTTATCGGGCGTATTAAACACGGTTACCTTATAATCGTGCATCCAGCATTCGGCAGTTACAATATCGTTTGTATAATTTTCCTCATCGTCTATTTCAACGGCATAAATAACAATATCGTCTTCAAATGTTTTTCTGCCCTTTAAAGCAAAAGACATTGCAACAAACAATGATTTTGTAAAATCAATAAACGGTGATTTATCAAGATAATGCTGAGAAAAAGAACATATTTCAAACATTCTGTATTTTGACGCTTTGCCGAAAACATACCTGTAAAAATCCAAATAAACACCACGTGAACGGTAATAATTAAGCAAAAAATCATAATCAATATTTACTACCGATTCATTTGCCGTAAAAATTTCTTTTTCGTCACGAAGCATTGTGGGAATTAAACGGCGGTAAGGCGAATTAATTCTTTCACCCCTGTAAAACGTTCTTTTACCCTGATTATAAAACGGTTCTTTAAGATACTTATTAAAATCGTTAACTGTTTCTATTTTCTGCTCGTTAATACTGAAATTAAAATCAAGTTCATGCTCCAAAGCTTTGCTTAAACTGTCTAAAGTTGAGATTTTGGGTTCCATATTTTCACCTCACAACAATTATACATTATTTGATTGTTAAAAAAAAGACAATATTTTGCTTTTTTTCATTGATTTAAGCAATATAAAATGATATTATATACAAAAAATATGAAAGGAATAACACAAATGCGTGGAATAGAAACATCCAAGTCACGAATCAGACAACAAATTTTCACAGAAGTTGCAAAACTTGCATATGAAGGTTGGGACCCTAAAAAATTTGAAAACATTCCATACAAAATAATTCCCGGCGAAATTGCCAAATACAGAGAAAGCGTTTTTATTGAAAGAGCCGTTGTTGGCGAAAGACTGCGTGCCACAATGGGACTTTCTTTAAGAAAATTTGACGACTTTTCTTCTATTTGCGACGGTATTGACGAAAGTATTATTGACGAAAAATACTATGAAGCACCGCTTATTGACATTATTAAATTTGCCTGCAACAAATGCCCTGAAAACAGAGTTTTTGTTACAAACGGCTGCCAAAACTGCCTTGAACACCCGTGTGTTGAAGTTTGCCCAAAAGGCGCAGTTTCAATAGTAAACGGCAAATCACACATTGATGAGGAAAAATGCGTTAAGTGCGGCATGTGCATTAGAGCCTGCTCATACAATGCAATTATTAAACAAGAGCGCCCTTGCGCAAAAGTTTGCGGAATGAACGCCATTTCATCAGACGAATACGGCAGAGCAACCATTGACCATGACAAGTGCGTTTCATGCGGTATGTGCCTTGTTAACTGCCCGTTTTCCGCTATTATTGATAAAAGCCAAATTTTCCAAACAATTACAGCTGTTAAAAGCGACACACCTGTTTATGCGGCAATAGCTCCGGCATTTGCAGGTCAATTCGGCAATGTATCAGCCGGTCAAATCAGAACGGCATTTAAAGAATTAGGCTTCACGGATGTAGTTGAAGTTGCAATAGGTGCAGACCTTTGCACTATTCAGGAAGCAAACGACTTTATGGAAGAAGTGCCTGCAAAACAACCGTTTATGGCAACATCATGCTGCCCGGCTTGGTCCGTTATGGCAAAAAAACTTTTCCCTGACTTTGCGCCGTACATATCAATGGCATTAACACCAATGGTATTAACAGGCAGATTAATCAAAAAGCAACACCCTGATTGCAAGGTTGTTTTTGTTGGTCCGTGCGCAGCTAAAAAACTTGAAGCAAGCCGCCGCACAATAAGAAGTGATGTGGACTTTGTTTTAACATTTGAAGAATTTGCATCCATTCTTGAAGCAAAAAATATTGATATTTCAAAATGTGAAGAAGACGAATCTTTCTACGAAGCAAGCGGCGACGGCAACGGATTTGCAGTAAGCGGCGGCGTAGCCAAAGCAGTTGAAAACGCAATTAAAGTAATTGACCCGGAACGCCAAGTATTAACAATGCGTGCAGAAGGATTGCAAGACTGCAAAAAAATGCTGCAACTTGCAAAAGCAGGCAAATACAACGGCTACCTTCTTGAAGGTATGGCTTGCCCCGGCGGTTGTGTGGCTGGTGCCGGAACTATTGCACCGGTAATTAAAACAACTGCGGCTGTTAACAAAATGGTTCAAACAAGCAAAGAAAAAAGTGTACTTGCAACAAAGTACAAAGATATGCTTGAAGAAATTGAAAAATAATTTTACACTTTGTCGAAACTGCTCGAATTTATTCGGGCGGTTTTTACAATTATCAACAATTTGTAAAATTTTTAATTTATTGTTGCCTTTTAACCTTATTTGTGTTAGCATACAATGCGATAAATAAAAAATCATTTTCAGGTGAAAAAAATGTCTAAATCAACAAAAGCTTTAATTCTTTCTAAATTTACAGAATTATTGGAAGAATACGACCTTGATAAAATAACAGTTACAATGCTTGTTTCAAAATGCAACATAAGCAGGCAAACATTTTATTATCATTTTTCCGATATTGAAGCGCTTATTAATTGGAGCGTTAAGGAAAAAACAAATCAATGCCTTGCAAGTGCAAAAAGCGCTTCTAACGTTAAAGACGCTACTATTTGCTACTTAACATACATTAAAGAAAACAAGTTTTTCATTAACAAGTATTTTAACTCTTCACTTTTTCCGTACACTGTTAAATTGTTAAGAAACAGCACCACGGAATACATTTTTGCATTTTATTCAAAGCTTGTTAAAAACAGCCATTATTCAACAGAAGACACTAAATTTATTATTGAGTTTATGTCTAACGCAATAACAGGGCTTATTGTTTCATCAATAACAGGCAAAAAAGAAATTGATATTGAAGATTATGCTGAAAGAATGAGCAGAACCGTTTTTGACAATTTTCTTGCATAACAATCGGCGCAGTTTGGTGTTTTCCTTACTGCGCTGTTTATTTTTAAACATTTTAAGGCATATACTATTGAAAACAGATTTACAAAATAGTATCATATAAAAAGGTGCTTTTTGCACCAAACAAAATTATAATTACGGTTGAGTGATAAAATGATGTTCAGAACAGAAGCTGCAATAGATTTAAACGCAGTTGAATATAACTACATAAACACAAGAAACAAACTGCCGAAAGACGTTAAAATTTTATGTGTTGTTAAAGCAGACGCATACGGCCACGGTGCCGTTGAAATAAGCAAAATGCTTGATGACAAAGCGGATTTTTTTGGTGTTGCATGCATTGAAGAAGCGGTTGAATTAAAAAAAGCCGGTATTAAAAAGCCTGTGCTTGTTTTGGGGTATGTATTTACCGGTGCATATGACATTGCCGTTAAATACGATATACGAATCCCTGTTTTTTCATACGAAAGTGCAAAAGCACTGTCCGATGAAGCGGTACGCCAAAACAAAACGGTTCCCTTTCATTTTTGTATAGACACGGGAATGAGCCGCATAGGCTTTCAGGTAAACGAAGAAAGTGCCGATATTTGTAAAAAAATCACACAGCTTCCAAACATTGAAGCGGAAGGATTGTTTTCTCACTTTGCAACGGCAGATGAAGAAAATCTTGATAAATCAATAGCCCAGCAAAATAAATTTGACCGTTTTGTTGATATGCTTAAAAAAAGAGACATTGAAATTCCGATTAAACACCTTAACAATTCGGCAGGTATAATGAATTTTGAAAAGCATTACGATATGTGCAGAATGGGCATTATTTTATACGGATTATACCCATCACATGAAGTAGACAAAAGCCTGCTTTCCGTTAAACCTGTTATGAGCTGGCTTTCACACATTTCCCACTTAAAAACGTTGGAGGCAGGCAGAGAAATTTCTTACGGCGGCACATATGTTACAACAAAAAACACCGTTGTTGCCACAATTCCCGTAGGTTATGCAGACGGGTATCCAAGAAGCCTTTCAAACATAGGCAAAGTTATTATTAACGGAAAATACGCCCCTATTTTAGGAAGAGTGTGTATGGACCAATTTATGGTGGATGTTACAGATATTGACGATATAAAAATCGGCACAAAAGTTACTCTTGTAGGTAAGGACGGCGATGCCCGACTTACAATGGAAGAAGTTTCGGAAGCCGCAGGTTCATTTAATTATGAACTGCCCTGCCGCATTTCAAGAAGAGTTCCCAGAACTTTTTATAAAGACGGTAAAATGATTGAATATATAAACTATATGTATTAAGCATTTAACGCTGAAAGACTGTGAATAATATGGAATTACAAAAAGGGCGCCCTGCCGACACAAGCGGCAGGCTTGAGAAAGAAATAAAAGTTTATGATTTACTTGATTCTTTGGGTATTGAATATTTAAGAACAGACCACGAAGAAGCAAACACAATGGAAAAATGCAATGAAATTGACCGTGTTTTAAACACTGTTATTTGCAAAAACCTTTTTCTTTGCAACAGGCAAAAAACAGAATTTTATTTGCTTATGATGCCCGGCGACAAACCTTTTAAAACAAAAGACATAACAAAGCAAATAGGATGTTCACGCCTTTCCTTTGCCGACGCCGAATTTATGGAAAAATATTTAAACATAAAGCCCGGTGCCGTATCTGTTATGGGACTTATGAACGACAAAGAAAATAAAGTTCGGCTTTTAATTGACAAGCCTGTTATGGAAAGTGAATATTTTGGCTGTCACCCGTGTGTATGCACATCCAGCCTGAAAATTAAAACGGCAGATATTATGGAAAAATTTCTTCCTGCCGTAAAACATATTCCAACCGTTGTTAATATGCCGAAATACGAAGCAGAAGAATAGTTTATAACAACAAAACCGCCGCTCAAATAACGAGCGACGGTTTTTATTTTACCTTTAAATATAAAAATTTTTAAATTATCATCATTAATGTGCCGGCAACTATTAAAATTAAACCGAGCAAAGATTTTTTTGTCAGCTTTTCTTTAAATACTATGTAAGAAAATAAAATGCTGACGAGTATGCTTAATTTATCTATAGGAACAACAACGCTTGCCTGACCGTCTTTTAACGCCTTAAAATAGCAAAGCCAAGAAGCACCCGTTGCCAAACCGGAGAGCAAAATAAATGCCAGCTCTTTTTTTTCGATTTTCTTTATTTCGCCTTGTTTTTTAGTTACAAAAACAACAATCCACGCCATAACAAGAACAACTGCCGTTCTTATTGCCGTGCCTAAATTTGACTCCACATTATTCATACCGGCTTTTGCCAAAAGTGAACTTAATGAAGCAAAAACAGCGGAAAGTACAGCAAAAATAAGCCAAGACCTTTTAAATTCGCTTTCATTTTGCTTAACATCTTTTTTCTCTATCATCAGAAATGTACCAACAGCCATAATCACTACAGCAACAGCCTTAACAACAGTTACGGATTCGTTGAAAAATATAAAAGCAAGCAAGACAGTTAAAATTGTACTTGATTTATCAATGGGAACAACTTTATTAATATCTCCTGTTTGCAAAGCTTTAAAATAGCAAAGCCAAGAAGCGCCTGTTGCCAAACCTGAAAGAACAAGAAACAGCCATCCCCTGCCGTCTATGCTTTTAATTGTGCTTTGGGAGCCTACAATAAATACCATAAGCCACGAAAAAGCCAAAACAACTATTGTTCTTACTGCCGTTGCAACATTTGAATCTGTTTTTTTAATGCCGCATTTTGCAAGTATTGACGTTACGCCGGCAAAAAATGCCGAACCGAATGCAAGCATAATCCACATAATATTCATCCCCTTAAAGTTTAATTATATCACTTAATTTTAAACTATCAATAAACAGAAGATAATATTGTAAATTTCATAATTAGCAACACTGCCAAGCATTTTAATTTAACAACTTACTTGTTATCCCCTATCATCAAAACCTATAAAAACATCGTCAATTATTTCCCTGAGTGGCTTGCCGTAAAAAATAATTTTACTCGGCTTAATTCTGCTTAACAGCACATTTTAAGTAGTAGAATGGTAATTCAGTAAAAGCTTATTATAAATAGTTTTTATGAAAATTAAAATGTTCTTTAAATAACCGTAAATTTTGTGCAAATATCAACAAGCCTTTCTCCGTCAATTTCATAATTCATAACATCATCAAGAGTTTTTAAGGAAATATCCTTGCTTGGATCAGTACCTGTAAAGCAGAAAAACCATGTATTATCATTTTGCTTAAAAATGCAGTATTCGTGACCTTTCCATTCAAAACCTAATTCACACCCTCTGCCGATTACAGATTCAAATTCCTCTTTACTCTTAAAATTGCCGTCGTAAACATTATCCATTTTGACCACTCCTGTTTTTAAATATTTCTCCAAGTGATTTCTGCTTTTGTAATTATATCCTTGAGAAAAATATTTAAATTTAATTTTGAATTTAATAATTCTTCAACAGATTTAAAATGAACTTCTGTTTCGGGTTTGTTTGCTTCGCATATGGAGAAATCATTCATAGAATCGTCTTCGTATTCAATCGAATATTCAATTCCGTCCCATTTGATTTGAATTTCTCTGCCGTGAATTAAACTTTCCTTAAAATCGTTTAAATCCCTGTATTTGGGATATTCAAGGATATGATCGTTTTTGACATACATTTTTAATATCTCCTTTGATTTAAATTCGGGAATGTTATCTTTTGAATAATTTATCGGTGAAGATAAATTTGGATATCCATTGCTCCAATCAATATTATGGTCGTGTGGATTAGAATGCTTGTGTCCTTTTTTATGATCAGAATAGTGTCTTTCTTTGACAGCTTTTCCATTTTCGCCTATTTTTGTTATCCTTCGTTCACCGTTTTTATCAAACGTTTCTTTTATTTCTCCCGGTTTGCCTAAAAATCTTTCTGATTCTTTGTCTTTCGGAGTCCAGGTCTGTTCCGGCTCAGGATTGCCGGAGTTTTGACCGCTTGCAGAGCCGCCGCCTTTCACATATGTGTTATCAACATAACCGTAAAAGGTTTTGATATACAAATCGGTGTTTGATTTTTGCAAATTATTCGTTTGGGCATAATCAACCTCGATTATATCGCCTTTCATTTCATCAAAAGGCTTGCCGTAGCAAATAATTTTACTCGGCTTAATTCTGCTTAACATTTCATTGTAGCCAAGCATAAAATGAGATTTTTGCTTTTTCACACCTATCGTCGAAACGGCAACTATACTGCCTTTTTCAATTCCGTCAATGCAGAAATTAAAGCTTGTTAAATCGCCCCAACGAACGGTCGGAATCACCTTTATCCCCTTCTCTTGTAAATAAGCACCGACCCACCTGTTTTTAAATGCGGCAAGAAGTTGCAATGCAATAGGCATTTCAACAAACATGCTGAAATCAGGTGTAAGCACCGCCTTAAATTGCTTTAACGCTTCTATTTTCTTTTCAGGATTGTTGTATATGCTCTCAAACTTATAATCGTCAAGAAAGAAATGTACTATACTTTTATAATCATTACTTTGATTAATTTTATCATAACCTATTAAGTTTACATCTTCAAGACTGATTTCTTGTTTTTTAACAAGCGGCAGTTTGAACATACCAACGCTTTTAAATTGATTTCTCAAAAACATTGTATCGTTTCTGAATTCATAGCTTGTAATAAAATCATCTCCAATCATATTTTTATCCCTTTAAGGATAAGCTCACAGATTACAGATGAACTTCGCTTTTGTCAAGCATTTTTTAAAATATAGTGTGTTTACGCTATATTTTAACTGATAAATACAAATTGCAGTTTATATTTAAATAAAGCCGTGAAACGAAAAGGACTCCCCTTTATAACATGGGGAGTCCTTAATTTTACAAGCAATCACTTAATCTGCAACAGAGGCAGTTTCATTAAAAATAGAATTCCAATGCGCATAATATTCAAGCTGCTTAACAAGTTTTCTTGCCTGAATATATTCATAAGCCTTTTTATTAAACTTATCAAGTTCCTTTGAAGCCTCTTTCAAAGCGGCCGCTTTGGCTTTTGCTTCTTCCTTTGTATTTTCACTCATTGCATTTGCGGCATTGTATTTATCCATAGACGGTTCGCTGATATTATAAAGTTCCTCAACCGTATGAGATAACAATTCTTGTGCTTTATTTGTTTTTTTAACCATTTTAGGCTCTGAAAAACGATTTTTTTCATTAACAACTATTTCCAAAGCCTTAATTTGATTTTGCAATTTTCTTTTTTCTTTACCTTTTGCGGATAATATTTTTTCCTTACACTGTGCCAAATCACGAACTGCACAAGCATATATTTCCTTTGCCTCTTCAAGCTCGCCTTCAGAAAGACTGTTTGTGGCATAATCTTCCAAAGCGGCACGAATTTTAAGTACCTTTATATGAGATTCGTGTTCTTCCTCTGTTAAAGTATACATTGTAATAAACGGAATAAGGGCAAGCACATAACCTACAATAGCAATAACAATCATGCCCTTTGAAAGCGGCTCACGGAAAGACGCCATATACAAATCGTCGTAATTATCAGTTAAACCGAAATGATTTTGCATAACGATTGTTTGAGTAAAATATGTAACACCCATAGAAACGAATGTGCCGATAATACCCACAAACTGGCTCATAAGACCCTCAAGCCTTTCGCCTGTTTTATATTGCTGATAATCCAGCACATCGGCATTCATTGCACCGTCGGCAATAATTGTAAATGTATTAAAGAAACCTCTTATCCAAACAAAGGCAAACAACACCCAAATTTGTTCAATAAACAAATACATGCCAACAAAGCACAAAGTGCTGCATACCATATACATTATGTAATAATTACGTTTGCCCATTTTTCTTATTAAGAAAGGCGAAAGAAACATGGCAGGAGTGGCAGCGGCACCGAAAACAGTCATCAAAGTGCCGTTTAAAACACCCTGTTGCTCTGTAGAAAGATTAAGGACATCTTTAATTCCGTAATAAAAATACCATGTTGTTATATTGCCAACGCCTGCCTGAAGCAAAATAAACCAAGATGTAAGCGAGCGTGCCCATTGATATTTATTTGCAATACCTGCGCCGATTCCCTTAAAAAACGGAACTTTTGGAGTATAATCTTTTGAAACAATTATTCTTTCTTTTGTGCCTTTATAACTTAAAATGCCGATTAATGCACCACCCAGTCCGAATATCGGCATAATAACACGATAAGCGTCAATATGCTCAAGTCCCCCTGTAAAGCCTGCAATAACAGGAACAATAAAGCCTTTAATTGTGGGAGCAAGTGAATAAATAAAGGTTGAAACCGTTATAACATCCGCACGTTCTGTTGAATTCGGACTCATTACCTGAACCAAAGTGGTATAAGCCTGGTCATAAAACGGATAACACAACTGCAACAACATATACGTTATAAACAAAGCCCACAGCCTTTGACTGTAATTCATTGAATTAAACGGCAAAAAGGCAAAAACGGTTACTATAATTCCCGACGGAATACCCGCATAAAGCAAATACGGTCTGAATTTACCTTTACTGCTTCTTGTGTTATCAATTATAAGGCCCCTTATAGGACCTAAAAACATGCCTATAATTGTGGCAATTAAACTTAATTTAACAAGGTCGCCGTTTTTAAGACCCAATGCCGAACCGGCAAGAAGACTTGTTGCCGACAACCCTATATCATAAACAATATAAATTACCGATTTAACACCGATACCGCCCACGCTGTAAGCGAAAATTTCTTTAAACGGAATATATCTGCCTTCCGGCGGAGTATTCCAATGCTCTTTAAAGGAACTAACCATTCCTTTAACCTTTTCTGTTGTTTTTGACATGTTTACCCCTTTTCCGTTATTTAAAACGGCATAAATTTTTACCCCTAAGCATACACGCTTATACTAATTAAACAAAAAATCAGCATATTTGTCAACAGTTTTTAAGCATTTTTACTATTTTTATTCAAAATAAAGAACAGTCGTGGCATTTTCAAAATAATTTCACCGTTTTTTTGAACAGGATAATTATTTTTAATTTTTTCCAAAAGCTCCTTTTCAAACACCTGTTTTTCATCATTTGTAAGAGCTTCTAAATAAGGTCGCAATCCACTGCCCCTGTACCATTCAATAATTGATTTAAAATCAGGCACACGGTGATAATAAGTTGTTTGCCAAATTTCAAAATCAGAACTTAACGACGCCAAAATATCAAAATATTCATCCGGCATTAAATTATGAAAATTATTTATTGATTGCAATTTTTGCCATTTTTCTTCATTAATCATGGCATACAAAAGTTTATAAAACGGTGCCTGCTGAATAAAAGGAATTTGAACGGCAAATTTTCCGCCGTTATTTAATTTTTCAAAAGCGGAATTTAACAATTCCTTTTGTTCGGGTATCCAATGAATACAGGCATTTGAAAAAATCAAATCGAACCTGCCGTCAATTTCATTTAACCCGGTTGGCAAAAAACATTTTTTAAAATTCAAAAAATCATAAGATTTGCGAGCCTTTTCAAGCATATTTTCGGAGACGTCTACACCTGTGATTTTTGCATTTTCAAATTTATTATAAAGAGCAAATGTGCTGTTTCCGGGCCCGCACCCCAAATCAAGCACTGTTTTAGGCTTAAAATCATCACCGAGCCTGTTAATTAAATCAACAGAGGGCTGTGTTCGCTCCCCTTTAAATTTCATATACTGTTCCGAATTCCAATCGCCCATAAATCAATCTCCGAAAATCAATTCAATTTATAGTTAACATATTTATCAAGCTGATGTTCAATTTCATCATCCTTCTTAAGTTTTGAAACATCTGCTATTTTACCGTTTGCCATAACAAAAGAAACGTTGCGCAAAGCAGTTATGTCATCAATAGGATTTTTTTCAACAGCAATTATGTCGGCAACTTTTCCCTGTTCCAAGGTGCCTATTTTATCGCTTAATCCCAAAATTTCCGAATTAACCTTTGTGGCTGTATAAATTGCAAATTTGCTTGAAACGCCGCAGAAATTACAAAAATAATTTAATTCACGCCACATATCATAATGTGTTATGTAAGGGCATCCCGTATCTGTGCCCAAACCAACCATAACGCCGTTTTTAAGACATTCCTTTGCACAATCCACAATGCCGTTTAAAACAATGTTGCCGTTAAATTTTTGTTCGTCTGTGGCATGGCTTACGCTTGTATCAAAAATAGCATATGGAAATGCAGGTGAAATTGTTGTAACAAGAGCTGCATTTTTTGTTTTAAACAATTCCAATATTTCAGGTGTAGGCTCTGCACCGTGTTCAATAGTATCAACACCGTTTTCAAGAGCCACCTTTACACCTTGTGTGCTTTCAACATGAGCGGCAACTTTGTAACCTAACTTATGCGCCTCGTCGCAAGCGGCTTTTACATACTCAGGCGGCATTTTAAGTTCACCCGGTTCGCCTTTAACCTTAGCGTCCATAACTCCGCCGGTTATCATAAGTTTAATAAGGTCGGGATTTGTTTTGGCAATTTCATCTACATATATTTTAGCTTCATCGGCGCTTTTTGCCTCGTAAGCCAAAGAACCTGCCATATGACCGCCGGGAACGGAAACCGCCATATTGGAAACAATCATTTTAGGACCTTGCTTTTTGCCGCTGTTTATTTCATCTCGAAGTTTTGAATCAAAATCCGCAATACCGCCCACCGTTCTGATTGTGGTTACACCGCTTAAAAGTTCCTGCTGTGCCGTAGCCGTTGTTACTTTATATGCCACACGGCGCATAAAAGCATTTGAGGTGAAAAAATTAACAAGTTTCGGCAAATCTGCCTGCTTTTTTTTCGGCTTTCCGGTTGCAGGAATATGAACGTGCAAATTAATAAGTCCGGGAAGAACATATTTACCCTTCATATCAATAATTTCATAACCGGCAACAGGTTCACCCTCTGCCGCTATTTTTTCAATAACGCCGTTATTAACAAATATTATTTTATCTTTCACCGGAACCATATCATAATTACCGTTTAATATAATTCCGTTAACAAGTGCATATTTCATAAAAATACCGCCTTTCATACAACATATTAATAATTACATTATACCAAAATTTGTAATAAAAACAAAAGTATAAAGAAACAGCAGATTAACTTTTTATACTATTGAAACAAAATCACTTTTTTGTTATAATAAATTTTAGTTAAAATCGTGATAAAAAGAGGGGGGCAGTATAATGACAAACAACGAACTGATTAACATTTTGCAATGCGCAATCAGCGGCAATGCCTACGCCCTGCCCGTTGATTGGAAAACACTTTTGAAAATAGGTGAACTGCACAAAATTTCATCATTTATATATGAATTTGCCAAAGCAAACGGAAGTTGCCCTAAGGATTTATTAAGCTCGTTAAAGCAACTTGTTGCCCTGCAATTTTCAGAAGATGAAACACAAAAAAGCGAAATAACAAAAATAACAAATGAATTTGAAAAAAACGGCATAAATGCAATTATTATGAAAGGTACCGTTATGAAAGAATATTACCCACGTTCCGATATGAGAACCATGGGCGACGCAGATATTCTTACACTTATTAAAGACGAAAAAGAAATTAAAAAAATTTTTAACGGCTTTAAATATAAAGAAGAACACGATATTATGGTAAACACCTTTTCTAAGGGCGGCGTACATTTTGAAATTCACAAAGGGTTATTTTCAAACAACACGACATGGAATGATTTATTTATTAACCCCAATTCTAATATGTATGCATGGAACAGGTGTGTTGCATATAAAAACCGCAAAAACATTTTTAAATTTGACAATGAACTTTTTTATGTATTTATGATTGCACACATTGCAAAACACCTGCTTTACGGCGGCGGAATAGGTATTCGTGCCTTTTTGGATGTTTATTATTTTAATAAAAAATTCGCTTCAAAATTAAACAGAGAGATTGTTAACAGAGATTTATCACAATTAAATCTTAATAAATTTGAAGAAGAAGTTTTAAAAGTTTCAAATTATCTTTTTACGAAAAGCGAAAAAGAAAGAGCGTCTGAAAGCGATTTAACAAAAAAATTTGCAAAATACATAATTAACGGCGGTGTTTTCGGAAGCACGGAAAACTTTATTGCAAACAATACCGCCATGACTGAGCAAGGCAAAGTGTCGCCGATAAAATACTTGCTGAAAAGAGCATTCCCGGGAAAAGAAGAAATGACAATGCGCTTCCCAAAAATGAAAAACCGTGCCGTTCTTTTACCTTACTATTGGATTAAAAGATTTGCCATGTACGGATTTAGGCAAAAAAATATGATAAAAGCAGAAATCGGAACAGTTAAAAATGTGAATCAAAACAAGATACAAAACAACAGCGCACTTTACACCGAATTAGGCTTAAAATAATCTGTTAAAGAGGTAAAAATATGAAAAAACATTTAAAACAACTTTTTGCACTGTTGCTTTGTGCAATTATTGCATTTTCGGCAACGGCGTGTTCCTTAACAAACAAGCCCGATAACGCAGAAATTCAATCGTTATTTACAGATTTATCAAAAATCTCATACAGTAACGATTACACAAAATTAAAAGATTCAAAAAGGAACAAAACGAAAAGCTGGCGACAGGGCATGGTTTCCGGCAACGGACTGCAAGGCTTTATTACAAGCGGTGCACCTTATGAAGACACATTTATTTTTCAAAACATGCATTTTATTATGCCTAACGAAAACAGGCGCACCTGCCCCGAAACGTATAACGAGCTTGAAACAGTTAAGCAAAACATTGTTAAAGGCGAAGATATTGTTGACAACGCAAGCTATGATGATGTTTACCGTTACCACCCCGGCGGTCAATTAAGGATTTCCGCCCCCAAGGCAAATGACACAAACTATGTTCGCTACACAGATTACGAAACATCACAAGTCGGCGTGCAATTTACAGATAAAAACGGCACCTGGAACAGAACATCATTTACATCAATGGCAGACGGAGCCGTTATAACAAAACTTTCATCATCATCAAACGGCACAAAACTTAATTTAACGCTAACTTTTGACGACCTGTCTACCATGGCAAATTTTGGCGACAGTGATGAAGCAAATTTAAAATACAAAAAAATTACCGACAACAGCTGCAATTACCTTGCCCTTATTGCCCACTACCCCAATTATGAAAACAGCGAGCTTAAAGACGGGGGATTTGCAACAGTTACATACGTTATTACAAACGGCGGAACAAAAGAAAAAACAAGCGTTGACAAAAAAACCGAGGAAACACAGTTCAGCGGTGAAAACAACGGCATTAAAATAACAGACGCAGATGACGTTTACCTTATTACGATAAGCGACAGAACATATAATTTAGGCGAATACAACAAATTTGAAAGCCAAAATGATTTTGAAATTATAAATTCAACAGTTGAAAAATTAAAAGAAATTGCCAACAAATACGAAAACAGCGGCGAATTTGACTACAACGGCGCATTGCAAAACCATTTGGCAATTTACAAGCCGCAGTTTGACGCAGTAACACTTACATTAGATGAAAATAATTACGAATCAAACGAGAAACTGCTTAGCGAACAAAAGGGCAAAAATGAAATTAACGCCGCCCTTGCCCAAAGAACATATTATGCAGGCAGATACGCATACCTGTGTTGCAGCGGCTATTCCACAAGCAGACTTTACGGTATGTGGACAGGCGAATGGAACACAGGCTGGGGCAGTAAATATACTATGGATGCAAATGTTAACCTGCAAACGTCTTCAATGAACACAGGCAACATTGCAAGTTCACCCATTGGATATACTTACTTTATTCTTCGCCAGCTGCCGGATTGGGAAGAAAACGCATTTGCAACTCACGGATTTACAGACGCAATTCAAGCGCCCGTAAATACAGACGGCGACAAGGCTGTTATAACAGAAACCTGCTATCCTTACCCGTTCAGATATTGGAATGCAGGCACATCTTGGATGATTCAGCCACTTTATGAAACACTTGAAACCTACGGAAATATTAACATTCCCCTAAGCGACGAATTTAATTTAAATGATTTAAAATCTGTTTTATCGGTTAACGAAAATGATTTAACAAATGAGCAAATTGGCGAAATTGAAAACAGAGGATATTTAAAGCTGGAAGAAGATGTTCTTTACCCGTTGCTTACAAAAGCGGCAAACTATTGGAAGCAGCTTTTAACACCTGAATATTACACTGCCGCAGAAGGTTCAATTCATTATGAAGCAGGCAAAACAGAGCTTAAAAATTATGAAACATATTGCATTTTGCCAAGCTATTCACCTGAAAACAACCCGGCAAACTACAGCAGCCCGTCAGACGCAAACTGCGCAATAGACATTGCCGCCTGCCGAGATAGCATGAATATGCTTATAAAAGTTGCCAATGATATAGACCCAACGGCAGACACATCACAATGGCAATATATTGAAAGTAAACTGCCGCCGTATCTTTATGACGAAACAGGTGCGTTAAAGGAATGGGCAACAACTGCTTTTGAGGAAAACAACGAACACCGCCATTTAAGCCACTTATACGGAGTATGGCCGTTGTTTGAAACTCAGGACAATGAAGAACTTACAAGTGCATGCAAGCAGGCAATAGAAAACAGACAGAGTGAAAACGAAGCGTCGCACGCACTTGTGCACCGTTCGCTTATTGCGGCAAGGCTTAAAGATTCACCTGCTTTAACCGATGCATTACTTAACTTGATGAACCATAAAATAAGATATGATTCACTGATGACAAACCACGATTATGACCAAGGCAGTTGCTACTGCACCGACTTTGCCATAGGTTATCTTGGAATTGTAAACGAGGCACTTGTTTATTCACACAACAGCAACATTGAATTGTTGCCGGCTTTACCTGAAAGCGGATTTAACAGCGGAACAATAACAGGTGTGCGAACACGCAACAGAGCTGTTGTTACAAATTTAAACTGGGATAAAAACGAAAACAGTGTTTCTGCCGTAATTACATCGGAAATTGCCCAAACACTTAATATTTCTTATAACGGTTCAACAAAATCCGTTAAATTTGAAAAAGGCGAAAGCAAAGAAATTAAATTCTAAACAAAAAGGACTTATACCAATGTATAAGTCCTTTTTCATATTATGCAACGTTAAATATATGATTTGCCGTTTTTATAATTAAATTTCATTTGATGTTTAACTCCGTTTTCATAATAAACGGCACTTATAACATCCTTTTCAACAATTTCGGCACTTTCTATTTTAATATCTTTTTTACAAACCGCATTTGAAAACGCCTGCTTTTGCAATTCATTATAATTTGCAACATTATCTGAAACAAAAAGCAAACTGCCAAAAACAGAATTAATTTGTGCAAGCAATTTTCGCTGTTCAAAAGTAAGCTTTGTATTTTCATCACGAAGAAGAAAAACATCAGGGTCATTCATAAATCCCCTGCCGTTTAAGCCACGCCTAAACACAGTGCAATTAACTGTATTTGCCGTGCTTACATCTTCCCTAACGCCCATTTTATTAAACCGCCAATCAAGGCAAACATCTGCCCCAACACGGCAAAAATCCACCTTGCCGAAGGCAGGCATTAAAGGCACGCCACAGCCTAAAATTAATTTATCGCCAACACAATCACGAATAAAATCCATTGCTTCACACATAAGCTGACCACGGCTTTTGTTGTTTCTTGGGGTAATGCATGCAGCATAAAGAAAATCAAGCTTAACCATATCAAATCCCCATTGATTTAAAACAACATCAAACACATGGCGAATATACTTTGCGGCTTCATCATTAAGAAAATCAACAGCATAAAATCTGCCCCAATTTGCCCCGGCAAGCACCGGTTTGCCGTTTTCGTCTTTTACAAGCCAATCAGGGTGTTCCTTATAAATAAACGATTGCTTTGTGGCACCGAAAGGCGCAAGCCACAACCCCGCTTTCATATTATAACCGTGAATTAAATCGGCAGTATGCTTCATAGAATTCGGAAATCTTGCAACATTTGTATTAAGCCAATCACCTATTGCTTTTTGATAACCGTCATCTATTTGAAAAATATCAATTTTATCATCAAGTTTTGAAATAGAATTTAAATCTCGCTCTACTATTTCTTCATTAATGTTGCCGTAATAATTATACCAAGTGGTATAGCCGCACATTCTTTCCTTTTGGCGGCACTCAATATGCATAAGTTCAAACCAGCGGTCAAACACTTTGTCATATTCGCCTTTAATATTAACAAAATCAACCACCGTTTCTTTTGCCGAATATTCAACACCCTGCAAATCTTTTTCAACAGTAATTTTTTTATTATTCACATCAAATCTGATAATTGTGTAGCCGGAACGTTCGCTTAAAGAGGCAAATAAATCCACACACGAGCCAAGGCGAACATAGCCGTAAGAATAGCCGTAAAATTCGCCCGGGTTTTTAGGATGTTTGCAAAAGAACAAATCACCTGACCTGCCCAAACCCGTATTCTTATTTATTGATGTTTTAAGGGCAAATTCATTAACAATGTTAAGCAAATCCATTTTTTCGTTTACGGCATATTCCCTGCTGTCCGTCCAAGACTGATAACCGTTAACAAATATTTTTGAAGAAGACTTAAAATCGTAATCAAAAGTAATTTTAAATGTTTTAAACGAAATTTTTTCCTTTGGGCATAAATCAACGGTTAACCTGCCGTTTTCATAAGACGAAACTATATCGAATGCAGCATTTTTCTGTGCCCTTGAGGTTAAAATTCTGCCGCCGCATTCATATTCAAAATAATATTTAAACATAACGCAAAATCAGACTTTGCCTGCCTTTCATCAATCTAAATCAAAAGTACCGCTGTAATAATCGTCAGCCTTAATTTCCTGCTCAAAAGCAGAATTTTGATAAACCTTTACATAGTCAACAAGAAAATCGTCTGCCGGAGCACTGTCATCAAACTTGCCGATTTTTTGAACGTGAGGACCCCAGCCGTCCCCTGCGTCAATTTCAACAGTCAAACGCAAAAATTCACGAACCTTTGAAACATCGCCGTCTTTAGTTGCCCAAGTGGGAACGCCGTCAATATAAAAAACATAATATTCAGGAGTCCATTTAAGAGCAAATGTATGGTAGCCGTCATACAAGTTTTGTGCTAAATCTGTAATATACGGCGATCTTTTTGCACTTTTGCCGTATCCGTCCCACAAAAGGGCATGACCCATTTTTGAAGTTTTGCTGTTTACAAAGGCACTTTCATAAACATCAATTTCAGTACCGTCCTCACCCTGATTGCCTACTTGGCGCATGTTAGATGACTGAAGCCAAAAAGCAGACCACAATCCTTTTGAATTTGGAAATTTAACTTTACATTCAAAATAACCGAATGCCTGTGAAAACAGCATTTCGTCATCTGTACCTTTATTATTATTGTTATCACCAACAATTTTTCTTGTTTCTATACCGCCTGTAAATCTGCCGGCTTTGGGGCAATCCCCATCGCAAGTGTGATTAGTTTCGTAGCGAGAATGAATAATTAAATTTGAATTTGAAACTTCCACAAGTTCAGGGCACCAATAACAAGCCTGCTCCGGCTTATCTTCATCATTACTTGCCCACCTGATTGCGTGAGGTGAATAAGTCCAAATATCGGTATTACCTACATAATTTTCGCCGAATTTAATATTTTGATTTAATGCATTTCCTTCAAAATCATCTTCAAAAACAAGATACCAACCGTTTTCGCCTACTGTAGGAACAGTTAAATCATAAGAACCGTCGTTTTTCCAGCTTTCATCCTGTTTGTGTTTTGAACAAGACGAAAAACATAATACAGTGCCGAAAATAACGGCAATGCACATTAAAACAGAAATAACCTTTTTCATTTTACCCCATCCTAAAAAATATTATATCATAATAAAATTATGCAAATTGCACAATAAACGCTTATTATATAATACAAAATTTAAGCAAAAAAGTCAACAAAATTAAATTCCCGCATATCATCAACTTGCAAATTAATAATATGGTGTTATAATTACTTTTATACTTTAACAAAGTGACAGTGTGAAAAATCACACTAATCAAATTATATTGCCTGAAAGACTATGGTGATTTATATGAAATTTTTAATTTTATTTGCCGTTGCAATGGCTATAAGTGCAATAGGTTTTAAAAAATTTGTGTGGTTTATTTCTTTAGGCTACGGATTTTCTATGGCAGGAATAGGAATTGCGCTTATTGCAATGTTTGCAAAAAATTTAAATGCCGTAAGTGCAGTAATGTGTGTTTTGTTGATTATTTACGGCTGCCGTTTGGGCGGATATTTAATGATTAGAGAAACAAAAAGCAAATCGTACCAAAACACAATGAAAACAGAAATTAAAGACGGTTCTGATATGAAATTTATTTTGAAAATTGTGGTTTGGGCATCCTGTGCGCTTCTTTACTGCTGTGAAGCCGCACCTGTTTTATTCAGACTTCAAAACGGTGCAAAAACAGATGCCGCCGCAATTACAGGTGCGGTAATTATGGCTTTGGGTATTATTTTGGAAACGGCATCAGACCTTACCAAAAACAACTTTAAAAAGAAAAATCCAAAACGCTTTTGCGACGTTGGGCTTTTTAAAATTGTAAGATGCCCAAATTATCTCGGCGAAGTTTTAACATGGACCGGCGTCTTCATTTCCGGCACAACGGCACTTAACGGATTTTGGCAATGGAGTGCCGCAATTTTCGGCTGGGTTTGCATTGTTTACATAATGTTCGGCGGAGCAAGAAGACTTGAAATAAGGCAAAACAAAAACTACGGCAACGACCCGGAATACCAAAAATACGTTAAAAAAACGCCTATTTTACTTCCGTTAATTCCCCTTTACAGCGTAGAAAAATATAAATGGTTGGTTGGTTAAAAAATGAAAAAATACAGCGATTTCACACTTTCCCTTGCTTTATTTGACGCAATACCGGTTTTACTTTTTTCCGCAGCGGCAATAATTACCGGCTGTAATTTAAACAGTACATTATTCTTAATCGGCGCTGTTATTTGTACATTATCAGGCACAATGAAAGTTATTTGGAAAATAACGGTTGCGGCAACCCAAAAAAATTTAAAGCCGCTTAACATACAAATGCGTTTTTTAATGCCCTGCGGCTTTTTACTTATAATCATAGGATTAATTATTGACGCACCCAAAATAAACTTTAAATTAATAGGTGCAAATGCAACTTCAATGCCGGCAATATTGTTTTACTTTATTACAATAACAGGAATGATTTTAATGAGCATTTTTGCATTTAAACTTGATTCAACAAAAGCAAAATCAAATTGGACAGAGCAAATTACAAACGCCGTTGCCCAACTTGCCCTTTTACTTGGAGTAATTTTTACATTTTAAAGAAAAACCCCGATGCAATGCATCGGGGTTAATTTATTTTACCGTAATATTCAACTTGCGTAAATCCGTAGAAACAAGTTTGATTTTAGGAGTAATTTTAATGTTACCTTTATTTTTCACAACAACATTTACATTGTCGTTATCACAATCTACATCAAACTCTAATTTAACGCAATTATTTTTTAAATATTCAAAAGACTCGCCGTCATCATTAAAATAGCAAGATGTAAAACTTCCGCTTTTAACGGGATAAACGGTAAAAACAACTTCTTCTGCCGAATTATACGAACACTCACCCTCATCAACAGGGAAAACAGAGCCTGAACGAATAAAATAAGGCACAGGCTTATCTGCCGGCAAATTAACATTTACCGTGCTTGAGCCGCAATAAAACTTGCCTGTTTCATTAAGATACCAATCATCACCCTTTGGCAGGTAAACGGATATTTGAGTTTTACCCTCATCAAGCACACAGGCTGCCAAAACATCTTTGCCCAGCATAAAAACATCGGTATTTACATCAATATTTTCATCATCATAATAAATATACGGCGGTGCCTGAACGGGAACATCATTTTCCACGCTGTTATAAGCGCAATTATACAAATAAGGCACCAAACTTTTCCGCTGCCTTAAAATTGCCTTTGCGCCGCTCAAACCGCTTTCATAACTCCACGGCATAGTGGCAGAACCGTCGCCGTTCCAAGAATGAATTGTAAAACGAGGTTCAAAAACGCCGTGTTGCATCCACCTTAAAAGCAATTCTTCAGAAGGCATTTCACCTGAAAAGCCGCCTAAATCATGGCCGTAAAAATAAAAACCGGAAAGAGACATTGTCATTCCCACATAGTGGCAAAAGCGTAAATCATGAAAAGAAGTAAAATTATCCCCCGACCAAGTTTGAGCCAAACGGCGAACGCCGCTGTTTCCGCTTCTGGTAGATAAAAACGGACGCTTTTGAGGATATTTTTTCATTTGTGCCTTATACGAAGACAGCACCATTAAATAAGTTAAAACAGGTCGAATCCTGCATGCAGATACGTTTTTTCCAAATCCTGCGGCAACAGCATCTGTAGCCTTAATATCAAACTCGTTATTATCATTCCACGTAGCGTCAATTCCCAAATCAAGCAATTTTTCGGTTACCTGACTGCTCCAAAAGTCAAAGGCGTCGGGATTTGTAAAATCCAAATAACTGCCCACGCCGTCCCAAAACTGAGTTACATAAGGTGTGCCGTCTGCATTTTTAACAAAAAATCCTTTTTCAGCCAACTCATTATACATTGGATGCGAAGTTAAAAAAGCAGGCTTAATGTTTGGAATTAAATGAACGTCGGCATTATTATAATCGGCAATAAACTGCTTTGGATTAGGGAACTTGTCATAATTCCAATTAAAAACGCAACGCAAATTGCCTATGGAAGTATACCCTGACGAAAGATAAAAACCGCCGCAACTCAAGTCAAGGTCTTTAATTTTATCCAAAAAGCCCTGCATTTGATTTTGTGCATCAGGCGCATCAGTGTACGCCATTGTACTGCCGCAATAATCAAAACTCCATTTAGGCGGAAAAGCCTGCTTGCCGCACAAACGGGCATATTGCTGTAAAACAGAAAGTTTGTTGCCAAAGAAAACATAATAAACCAAGCAATCATCATCTGTTTTAAAATACTTAAAATGGCAGTAATAATTATTAATTTCTCTGCCTAAATCAACAAAAGAAGTATCTGTTGTATCATAATAAATACCGTAAGTTCCAACAGAATTTTCACAAATATAAAACGGAACGTGCTTGTACAAAGGGTCTGTTTTTTCTGCGTCAAACCCCATACTGTCTGCCGTTTCAATGCGATAAACCTGACCGGCTTTATTAATTAAACCGCTTTTATCGCCAAGACCGAAAATATGCTCATCATCTTCCCTGGTAATATAATGATAAGAACCGTTTCCGAATTCGCCTTCAAAATTATAAGCAAGAGGCGCTCTGTCGGCAAATAAAAGTTTTGAATCTTTGCTGTAAGACAAAATAAAATTATTTAAATCCAAATCAACCGTAACGCCGCAATCAAGAACAAATTGCTCTTTATTTTCAAATTTTTCGACAACGGGCGCAACACAGTCAAACCCATCTGTCGACAATTTGCTTCTGCCAAATGCAGACAAATTATTATTTGGATTTACGGTAAAAGTCGGCAACATTTCCGCATTATCGTTAAAAACAGCCACACGCAAAGCACTGCCGCTTACAAAATCAATATTAATATTAACGTTGTTGCACTTATATTCACGGTGGGTTTTGTTTTCGTTTGTAAGTTTAAAAATATGATTAAATCTCATTATATTGATGCTCCGCCAAGGAATGTATTTTTTAAAAGTTGTGGGTTATTCCAATGTGCAAACTTTGTGTTTTCGCAAAAAGTCATAACTTTAGACGTGCCCGGCTTCCACTTCGGTATTGCATTGCAATTAGGATTACCGTTTTTTGCAAAAGCAATAAAAGATTTTGCAAGTTGATTTGAAATTTCGTAATCAACGGCTTCAAAAGGTCGCCAATTTTTATCAAGAGTTGAAAAAGCATAAAGCAAATCGCTTGAATGCCAAGCGCCTTTTTCATCGCCGGGCAAACTGCGTGCAAAATAATAAACATAGCAATCGCTGTTTTTATCACAGGCAACCCATTTTTTATCAATAGCCTGCAAAACCGCAGGCACCATATCATTTTTTGTAATGCCTATAATTTTAGGCATTTTGGGAATTGTTTTGCTGTTGAAATTTGATTTTGTAATTATTTTTCCGTCGCAAACAGGCAAAGTGTAAAGCATACTTTTAACCTTATCTTCCTTGCATGCCTTATTCCAAGCACGGTAAAGCACTTCTTTATCTGCCGTCTTTAATTCATCTATACTTTTAACCCCTGCATTTTCAACAATTTTATCCCAAAAAGCCCTTGTTTTTTCAGGCTCCAAAGGTTTTGCGGCAAAACGCTGAATACCGCCGCCGCTCATCATTATTGCACCTGAAAACCAACCTTTGCAAAGAGGATTTGAAAGATGAATATCAACGCTCATAGCACCTGCACTTTGACCGGAAAGTACAATATTATTGGGATTTCCGCCAAAAGATGCAATATTTTCTTTAACCCATTTAATTGCAACGTACTGGTCAAAAAGTCCAAAATTACCGCACACACCGTTTTCATCGGTTAAATCAGGATGTGAACAAAAGCCAAAGGCATTAAGCCTGTAATTCATTGCAACAAAAATTACGCCGTTTTTGGCAAAATTTTCGCCGTTTATATGCGCCTCATTTGAACTGCCGCCTGTAAAACTGCCGCCGTGAATATAAATTAAAACAGGGCAATTTTTCGCATCTTTAGGTGCGTATATATTTAAAAATTGGCAATCTTCGCTGTATGTAAACTCCAAGCCGTCTCTAAACTCATAATGATAAAATGGGTTAACGGTTGCATCATCATCAAACCCACGGTGCTGATATGAACATTCTTTAAAATAAGTTGCGTCAAATACACCCTGCCACTTTTCAATAATTTGCGGATATTCCCAGCGCTTGGCATTTGCATACTTTATGCCCCTGAATTCAAGACAATTTTCACCGTCTATGCCTTTAATTTTTCCGCATTTTGTTTGTAATTCAACAGTTTTCATAAAATCAAGCCCCTAAACACATCAGTCATTTTTGTTGCCGTAAAGCTGCTTGTGCAAATCTTCAACTTCCGATTTACCCAGCTTGTAGCAAAAAGCCGTTAAAATAAACATAAGCAAAAGAATTACTGCCGGCACTAATGTTGCCGCATCAAACATTTTTGTTAAAACCTGCTGCGATTGCACCGTTTGAGTGCCTTGATAGCCGATAGCACCAAGCACTGCCGGAACACCTGCACCTGCGGCTGTTTGACCTAATTTGCGAACAAAAGAATAAATGCTGTAAGTTGTGCCCTCTTCACGCCTGCCTGACAAAAGTTCCTGATAATCCGTAACATCCATAACGAGCGCCCAAACCTCAAGCACAAGGAATGTTTGACCTGCACCGGAAAGGAACACAAGACCAAGAAAAACATACGGATTATGAGCAAGTGAAGTAAAGCGTAAAAGGAACATTATAACATTAATTACAAAGGCAAAGCCCAAACCTGCGCCGCAAATTTCCTTTTTGCCGAATTTTCTGATAAGTTTGCCCATAAACGGCAAAAACAACGCCATAGGCAAATAAGTGCATATAGTAACAATGCTGTAAAGACCCGGTTTTTCAAAATAATTTTTAAAAAGATAGTTATAAAACGTTTGTGTGTACATTTGAAAACAAATAAGAAACATTGAAATAAAGCAAAGCACAACAAACGGCTTGTTTTTAACAAGAACGCCGATAGTTTTAAACAAATTATAATCGCTTGTTTTTTGAGTCGGCGGAAGTTGGATTCGCTCTTTTGTTAATTTAAAATGAGTTACAAAAAGAATGATTGTTAAAATTGAAATTGCACCTACGCACAATGAAAGCTTTGTACCGTCAAGCACTTTTGAAGAACTGCCGTCGGCATTTATTACAGTTGTATAAACAACAAGCGGCATAAGAATTTGTGCAGGCAAGCCGCCGATTCCGGCACCCACAGAACGCCACATTGAAAGAGATGAACGCTCAACCTCATCATCTGTAACGGCACTTGCCAAAGAACCGTAAGGAATATTAACGCCTGTATACATCATTCCGTAGAAAATATATGTAATGTAAGCATAAATTAAATATTGATTATCCGACAAACCGGGAATTTTGAAAAACATTAAAAATGCACCCAATGCAAGCGGAAAAGAAGCCCACAAAATATACGGCCTGAACCTGCCGTATTTAGTGGGCTTTCTTGAATCTATAAACGAACCCCATAAAGGGTCGTTTACAGCGTCCCAAATTCTGGCAACAAGCATTAAAATTGTTATGCTTGCGGCTGAAATGCCCAAAACATCGGTATAAAACATTGTTAAATACGAAGAAACAAGGCTGAATGAAAGTATTCCGCCCATATCGCCCAAGGCATAGCCAAACTTATCTTTAAATTTAATTCCGTGCGTTTCCATAAATAATTACCCCTTAATTAAATTGTTAAAATTGCACAATTATATTATATATTAACCATTTTTGTTGTCAATAATTACAGTTAATTACAAAGTAATTTGTTTACTGATACGGCAATCTGTAATACAAACAAAAAAACAAAGCACTTAAAAACAGACAATAATTTACACCGTTGAAGTAGCTGACCTTTTATGGTATAATGACCGAACACGATGAAAAATCAAGGGGTAAGTTTCTTCTTCGCAAAAGAAACGATAAAAATTTATGACAACATTAATAGAAACGGTTTACAAATTTCTTTGGGGAGATTTGTTTACACTGACATTTGGCAAAACAACAATAGGAATTCCACTGCTTGTTTTGCTGCTTGTGCCGGCAGGAATTTATTTTACGATTCGCACAAAATTTATGCCTGTTCGCAAATTGCCGCAAATGGTTAAAGCGCTTGGCGATAAAAAAGACGATAAAAGCAGCCTTTCCACATTTCAAACCCTTGTGGTTTCCACTGCAACAAGAGTGGGAATGGGTAACTTGGTGGGTGTTGTTGCCGCTGTTTCCGTAGGCGGTGCAGGCGCTATTTTTTGGATGTGGGTTTCGGCATTTTTGGGTGCTTCAACCGCTTACGCAGAAGGCACGCTGGCACAACTTCACAAAAAGAAAGACCCGCTTTACGGCGGTTACCACGGCGGACCTGCATACTACATTCACGATTTTGTTGAAGAAAAGCGAAAAAAGAAAATAAAAAAATCCGTACTTGCAATTCTTTTTGCAGTATTCGGCTTAATATGCTGGTGCGGCATAAGCCAAGTTATAAGCAATTCCGTAACATCGGCATTTAAAAATGCTTTTTCAATTCCGCCTATTTACACAACGATTGTGCTTGTAGCACTTGCGGCAGTTATAGTTTTAAGAAAAAATGCAACTGTTAAATTTTTAGATTTTATTGTGCCTGTTATGGCGGTATTGTACTTTTTAATAACTCTTTTTATAATTATTAAAAACATTAATCTTATGCCCGGTGTTTTTGCACGAATTTTCAAAGAAGCCTTTGGCATAAAGCAAGTTGCCGGCGGCGGATTCGGTGCCGTGCTTATGAACGGAATTAAAAGAGGATTGTTTTCCAACGAAGCAGGTTCGGGTTCCGCACCCTGCGCAGCGGCAGCAGCCGAGGGAAAAAAGCCTGAAACGGTTGGCATGGTACAATCACTTGGAGTTATTATTGACACTATGGTAATTTGCACCTGCACTGCAATGATTATGTTGCTTGTGCCGGAAGAATTAACAGCAAATCTGCAAGGAATGGAATTGTTGCAAACAGCTATGAATTACCATTTGGGAAGTATCGGAACAATATTTATTGCCGTAATTCTGTTTTTATTCAGTTTTTCAACATTTTTGGGTATTTTGTTTTATGCCCGTTCAAACGTTGCATACATTTGCGGAAACAACTGGTTAAGCCAAACAATTTATAAAATAATTGCGCTTGTTATGCTGTTTATAGGCGGATTGCAGGAATACACGGTTGTTTGGGATTTAGGCGATGTTGGAATCGGATTAATGACGATTATTAACTTAATAATTTTAATTCCCATGTCTAAAGAAGCAATAGCAATTCTTGATAAAAAAGAATAAACATAAAAAAGGATTGGCAATGCCAATCCTTTTGTTTTTGTTGTATTTTACTGCGGAACAGTTGTTGACTCGGTAGACGGCTCTGTTGTTGTAACAACCGCACCGTAAACCTGAATTGTTATTTCCTCGCCTTTTGCAACGGAAGAACCTGCTGCCGGTGCCATACCGTAAGTTGTTTTAACTCTGCCCTCGGTATAAGAACCGTCGTTATAAACAGTTACTGTTTTAACGGTAAATCCTCTTTCCTCAAGCTGCTTTACTGCGTCCTCTTTAGTCATTCCGCCAACATCGGGCACTTCTGCCGTTTCAATACCCTTGCTTACAGTAAGCACAATTGCAGTACCCTCAGGCACCTCTTTGCCTGCCTCAACGCTTTGTTTAAACACAACGCCCTCTGCGGCATCTGCCGAATACTGATAATCAAACGTTATTCTGAACTGCGCATTCCAAGAACCGGTGTTTTGAATATCACTTTCTGTGTAACCTGCCTGACAAAAATCAGGAACCTGAACATTTGCAACGGTTGAAGCCTGCGTTGTAGGCTCTTTGTTAAGCAAGCCCGAAAATCCCACAATATAAACGCCTGCGGCAACCAAAAACGCAACCACTATAACCACAATAACGGTTACTGTTGTTTTTTTCTTTTTCTCGGCTTTTTTGCTTTCCCTTTGTTCTACCCTTTCACGGTGAAAATCTTTTGGGTCTTTTTCAAGAACTTCACTGCTTACAGCCGATTTTTGAGCCACATTCGGCACAACCTTTGTGCCGTCATCCGCAGTTGAAGCCGCCTTTGCCACAACAGAAGGTGCGGCATTAAGCAATTCTCTGTAATCATAAACGGTTTGGATTCTTTTTTCCGGATAAATTTGAAGTCCGCCGCCGAGAGCCTTAATAACATGAGCAGGAATTCTTTCTGCCACTCTGTTTGGAATCATCAATTTATCATTTGCCTCTCTTGAAACGGCATCAGGCGGATTTGTGCCCACAAGAGCACGGTAAATGCATGCCGAAAAAGCATAAATATCTGTTGCAGGGCAAATTTTACGGTTATTGTCGTACTGTTCAAGAGCCGTATAACCGTCATGCACGTTAAATTCCAAATCACCTGAAGCGGTGTTGCACTGACTTATACAAAAACCTGCCAAGCGAACCTTGCCGTCTCTGCAAAGAACAAGATTATCCGGGTTAATTCCGCCGTGAATAATGCCTTTTGCATGCAAATTTTCAAGCGTTGTCAAAACGGGCATAAACATAAGCCTTGCCTTGTCCCACAACACAATATTTTCATCTGTTTTAAGAAGAAAATCATGAAGAGTTACACAATCAGGCTTTTCACAAACCGCATATGCCGTTTGATTTGCCTCAAACACATCAAGAACAGGGATTACGGCAGACAAAGAATTTAAACTTCTTAATGTTTGCCACAAATTTATGAAAGAATCCTTATAAGAAGCATAATTTTTTTTGAAACGCTCACGCACATGAACATCACTGTTGCCCTCAAGCCTGTTTGCAATGCCCTTTGGCAAAAACTCACGAATCGTAACAACCTGCTGTTTTTCCGTGTCATATCCCATATAAGTTACGGCGTCGCTTTCCTCGCAAACAACATTGCCCACAATATATTTAGAAGCAAGCAATGTTTTTCTTTGCAAATAAAGCATAGGCGTTACACTGTCGTTATCAAAACCGCATTCCGTGCAAACGCTGCCGCTTGTTAATCTATTAAAACAATTCATACACAAATTATCTGCTATATCCATTTTCATTCCCCTTAAACAGAATTAAGATATATTAAATCATTTTATATTTTACCAACCGCACAATGCTTTGTCAAGAATTTAGGGACTATATATTCTCTTACCAAGGGTTAAACTTGATTAAACAAAACTAATGTTATATAATTGAAACAATACAAATTAACCCACATTTACACACGAAAGGTGAGAAAAACCGAAATGAATTTTACAAAACTTCCAAACGGTCTGTGCGACGGTTTTGTTTTACTTAAAAAGTGCGAAGAAAAAACGACTAAAAACGGCTCTACATATTTAGACCTGATTATCGGCGACAAAGACGGCGAAATGCCTGCCAAACTTTGGGACTATAAGGGCGGCGATATGTTTGAGGCTGAAATGGTTGTAAAAATAAGAGGCTCTGTTGAGCAATACAACGGAAAAGACCAATTCAGAATAAACCAAATACGGCCTGCCGCTTCAAGTGATAACTACAATATGGCAGATTTAGTGCCTGCAACGGAAGTGGGCGGCGAACAAATTTACAACATGCTTTTAAGACGTGTTAATGCTTTTAGCGACAGCGATTTAAAAGCCGTTGTTTCATCAATAATGAACGATAAAAAAGATATTCTTATTACCTGCCCTGCCGCATTCAGACTTCACCACGCTATGCTGGGCGGTTTAATGCTGCACACAATTTCCATTGTTCGCATGGCAGAAGAAATTTGTAAAATTTACCCAAACATTGATAAAGATTTACTTTTATCAGGTGCAATTTTGCACGATGTTGCCAAAACTTGGGAATTTGAACTTAACAAGACAGGACTTGTTAAAGGCTATTCCACAGAGGGAGAATTAATAGGCCACTTGGTTAAAGGCGCAATGTATGTTGAAGAAAAGGCGAAAGAGCTGGGCATTAACAGCGAAAAAATAACATTGCTTGAACATATGATTCTAAGTCATCACGGCGTGCCGGAATACGGTTCTCCCATAAGACCTATGTTTTTAGAGGCTGAAATTCTGTCATCACTTGACACGCTGGACGCTACTATTTTTGAAATTAACAACGCTACTTCCAAAGTTGAACCGGGTTCATTTACCGACAGGCAATGGGCGCTGGACAACAGGAAACTTTACAATCACGGCTTGGCGCCTACGGAACACAAGGTTAACTTAGGAGAATAACCGACCCATACAAAACAGAAAGGCTGTAAATTTATGAGTGATATACAAAATGAAAGCTGGAATGAAATAATTATTCATGTTTCAACAAAAGACATTGAAACTGCCGGAAACATTGCCAATATGGTTGTTCCTTACGGCATATACATTGAAGATTATTCAGACCTTGAAAATGAAATTATGGAAATTGCCCATATTGACCTTATTGATGAAAATCTGCTTAAAGAAGACCGTTCCAAAGCATATATTCACGTATACATAAACCCACACGAAAACCCATATGAAGCAATTTCATTTATCACTGAAAGACTTAATAACCAAAACATAGAACACAGCTGGGAATTGTGCGACTGCAAGGCAGAAGACTGGGTAAATAACTGGAAACATTATTTTCACCCCATGCCAATAGGCGAAAAACTTTTAATAAGACCCACTTGGGAAGAAGAATACGACCCCGGAAACAGAAAGGTTTTGCATATTGAACCCGGTCTTGCTTTCGGCACGGGAAGCCACCCCACAACAAAACTGTGCCTTGAAACCCTGGAAAAATACATTAATGAAAACTCAACGGTGCTTGACATAGGCTGCGGCAGCGGTATTCTTTCAATAGCAAGCCTTTTACTTGGCGCAAAATCCGCATTTGGTGTTGATATAGACAAGCTGGCAGTTAAAACGGCAAAGGAAAACGCAAAGGAAAACGGATTTGAACCCCCTGTATTTGACGCCGTTAACGGCAACCTTTCAGACAAAGTTACGGGAACATATAATGTTATTGTTGCAAACATTGTGGCAGATATTATTATGGAATTTAACAAAGAAGTCGGTAAATTCCTTGAACCCGACGGAGTATATATTACCGGCGGAATTATTGATTTAAGAAAAGACGAAGTTATTAATTCTTTTGCCGAAAACGGATTTGAAATAATTGAAAGCTTTGAAGAAAAAGGATGGAACGTTTTTGTTTGCAAAGCAAAATAAAATATAAAATTTGCCGAATGATTTATTCATTCGGCTTTTTTGCACCTTTTTATACAAAAAACATCCCTGCTGTTTAAAACGGCAGGGATGCATTTATTTTTAATCAGTTTATTGCTTTTGTTTCAACTTCTTCAAGAATTTTGGCAACGAAATCATCAAGGCTCATTGCGCCTAATTCACCGTCTTTTCTTGAACGAACGGAAATTTGATTGTTTTCAATATCTTTATCACCGGCAATAATCATATAAGGCACTTTTTCAAGCTGTGCGGCACGAATCTTAAAGCCTGTTTTTTCAGACCTGTCATCAAGCTCACAACGAATACCATTTGCCTCAAGTTTTTTCTTAACATCATAAAGATAATCAACATGCCTGTCGGCAATAGGAAGAAGCTTAACCTGTACAGGGGCAAGCCAAGTTGGGAAAGCGCCTGCATATTTTTCAATAAGGTAAGCAAGTGTTCTTTCATAACAGCCGATTGATGTTCTGTGAATAATGTAAGGGTGCTTTTTAGTGCCGTCTCTGTCTACATATTCCATACCGAACTTTTCTGCAAGCATTTGGTCAATTTGAATTGTAATAAGAGTATCTTCCTTGCCGAAAACGTTTTTGATTTGAATATCAAGCTTAGGACCGTAGAAAGCAGCTTCGCCGATACCGATTTTATAATCAACACCCAAATCATCAAGAATGTTTTTCATTTTAGACTGTGCTTCGTCCCACTGTTCCTCTGTGCCGATGTATTTATCACGGTCGTTAGGGTCCCACTGTGAGAAACGGAAAGAAGCGTCTTCATACAAACCTAAAGTTTTAAGCATAAAGTTTGCAAGCTCAAGACAGCCTCTGAATTCATCCTCCAACTGCTCCGGAGTACACATTAAATGTCCCTCTGAAATTGTGAACTGGCGAACACGGATAAGGCCGTGCATTTCGCCGCTTGCTTCATTTCTGAAAAGAGTTGAAGTTTCGTCGTAACGAAGCGGCAAATCTCTGTAAGAACGAGGCTTGTTAAGATATGCTTGATATTGGAACGGGCAAGTCATAGGACGAAGTGCAAAAACTTCCTTATCCTTTTCCTCGTCGCCTAAAACAAACATACCCTCTTTGTAATGGTCCCAGTGACCTGAAATTTTATACAAATCACTTTTTGCCATAAGAGGAGTTTTAGTTAACTGCCAACCGCGCTTTGCCTCTTCATCCTCAACAAATCTTTGAAGAATTTGAATAATTTTAGTACCCTTTGGTAAAAGAATAGGTAAACCTTGACCTATATAATCAACAGTTGTAAAGAGTTCCAATTCTCTGCCAAGCTTATTATGGTCTCTTTTTTTAGCCTCTTCAAGCATTGCAAGGTGTTCCTCAAGCATAGAAGCCTTTGGAAAAGCAGTACCGTAAACACGGCAAAGCATTTTATTTTTAGCGTCTCCACGCCAATAAGCGCCTGTGCAGTTTGTTAATTTAAATGCTTTAACAACTTTCATATCCATAAGGTGAGGACCTGCGCAAAGCTCGGTAAATTCACCCTGCTTGTAAAAGCTGATAGGCTCGCCTTTTTCTGCATGCTCGTTAATAAGCTCAACCTTGTACGGTTCGTCTTTCTCTTTCATAAGTTTAACAGCGTCGGCAGGAGAAAGCTCAAATCTTTCAATTTCGGGATTTTCTTTAACGATTGCTTTCATTTCCTTTTCGATTTTTTCCAAATCTTCCGGTGAAAACGGTGTTTCAACATCGAAATCGTAATAAAATCCGTCTTCAATAGCAGGGCCGATAGTTAATTTAACCTGTGGGTATAATCTTTTAACAGCCTGTGCCATTATGTGAGATGCTGTATGATTAAATGTTTTTTTACCGTCCTCATCATCAAAAGTCAAAACTTCAAAATCGCAGTCGGAATCAACAACTGTTCTTAAATCCTTAACCTGACCGTTAATTTTGCAGGAACATGCGTTTCTGTAAAGGCCCATTGAAATATCTTTTGTAATATCCGCAGCTGTTAAAGCAGATGAATATTCCTTAACCGAGCCGTCTTTTAACGTAATTTTCATAACAAAAACCTCCAATAAAAAAATAAACCCTGTGTTAAAAAACACAGGGTGAATAAAATCCACGGTTCCACCTGAATTGCAAGCAATTAAATAATTCTTGCCGCTCTTAACCTTTAACGCAGGCATACGGCCGGTATTAACGGCACTCCGGGATGGTGGCTTACGGCTTTTTATATGCCGATTTCAGCAAACACGGCATTCTCTGAAATAAAAAGTTGGCGCAGTCTTGTTCCCTTCAACGCTTTATTAAGGCTATTATAACACCGATTTAACAGAAGTCAACAGGCAAAAAGCACAAATTTTTGCCCATTTAACGGCGAAAAACAAACCACATTGTATAAGTTTACTCAATATAATAACTTGACAGATACAAGATATAGGTGTATTATTTAACTTGAAGTTCTACATACTGTTTAAACTTCTATCTGAATATTAAACTGTTCCTTTTCTGATGATTATTTAACTTAAAAACAAATTATTAACAGAAGGAGGTGCTATGGATATTGAGTACATTAACAGTTGTTATTATATCAATTATTGTTGCGATTGTGTTTGGCTTAATCGGCTTTTTAGGCGGTTCCGAGTTCAGAAGAAAAGCAAATGAAAAAGAAATAGGCTCAGCAACATCGGAAGCAACAAAAATTATTAACAATGCTTTGGCAGAGGCAGAGCAAACAAAAAAAGCCAGCCTTATCGAAGCAAAAGATGAAATACACAAACTTCGCTCTGACGCAGACAAAGAAATTCGCGAGCGCAGAAGTGAAGTTCAACGCCAGGAAAACAGACTTAACCAAAGAGAAGAACACCTGGACAAAAGAGCGGATTCCATTGAATCCAAAAACGAAAGTCTTAATGTTAAACAAAAACAAATTGAAGAAAAATTACTCGAGATTGATAGCATCAAGAAAAGCCAGTTTGACATGCTGGAAAAAATATCAGGATTAACAAAAGAGCAGGCAAAAGAACAGCTTTTGCAATCTCTTTCAGAAGAACTTGATACCGAAAAAAGCAGAAGAATTATTGAAAACGAGCAAATGATTAAAGACCAAAGCGAAGTTATTGCAAGGGAAATCATCGGCACTGCTATCCAGCGTTGTGCGGCAGACCACACAGCAGAAACCACCGTTTCGGTTGTTGCTTTGCCAAACGATGAAATGAAAGGAAGAATTATAGGCAGAGAGGGAAGAAACATTCATTCCCTTGAAACAATTACCGGTGTTGAACTTATTATTGACGACACGCCGGAAGCAATTACAATCAGTTCTTTTGACCCTGTCAGAAGAGAAATTGCACGCCTTACCCTTGAACATCTTATTCAAGACGGCAGAATTCATCCCACAAAAATCGAAGAACTTTACGAAAAATCAAAGCGAGAGGTTGAAGTAACCATTAAGCAGGAAGGCGAAAAGGCTGTTCTTTCCGCAAACTGCGGCTCTGTTCACCCCGAGCTTGTTAAACTTTTGGGCAAGCTTAAATACCGCACATCTTACGGTCAAAGCGTGCTTAAACACAGCCTTGAAGTAAGCTATATTGCCGGTCTTATGGCTGCCGAATTGGGTGTTGACGAAAAAACTGCCCGCCGTGCAGGTCTTCTTCACGATATAGGCAAAGCGCTTGACCATGAAATTGAAGGTTCACACGTTGCCTTGGGTGTTGAATATGCACGCAAATACAAGGAAAACGAAACAATTATTAACGCTATTCAGGCTCACCACGGCGATGTGGAATGTAAAACGGTTGTTGCCTGTCTTGTTCAGGCGGCAGACGCTGTTTCTGCGGCTCGTCCGGGAGCAAGAAGAGAAAACATTGAAAATTACATTAAGCGTCTTCAGCAACTTGAAGAAATTTCAACAGGCTTTGACGGAGTTGAAAGAGCATATGCTATTCAAGCAGGCCGTGAAGTGCGAGTAATGGTTAAGCCGGATGTTGTTACAGATGAAAGAATGCCTTACATTGCAAGAGAAATTGCAAAGAAAATTGAGGCTGAAATGGAATATCCCGGTCAAATTAAAGTTAACATTATTCGTGAATCAAGAGCGTTTGATGTGGCAAAATAATAAAGAAAAGGGCGTCTTTCGACGCCCTTTTAAAATATACACCGACTTATTAAGAAAGGAAAAACTATGATTAAACACATTGTTTGCTTTAAATTAAAAAACAACAGCGAAGAAAAGAAAGCCGAAGCAAAAGAAAGGCTTTTATCTATGAAAGGTAAAGTTGATTTGATTAAGGACATTGAAGTGGGATGCGATTTTTTAGGTTCTCCCCGTTCATATGATGTTATTTTGCAGGTTGTTTTAGAAGACGAAAACGCCCTTGACCTGTACCAAAAAGACGAATACCATTGCTCATATGTAAAAACATATATGCACGAAGTTATGGAAAAATCCGTTGCTATCGACTATAATTTATAAAATTTCCGTCATTTTCAACAAGGAAGCAGAGTTTTTTTCTCTGCCTCCTTGTTTTATTTTACAAATATCGCCATTGACGGTTGATTTTATCTGTGTTATCATTATTAGTGCTATATTAATAATTAATATATTATAATATATAAATAAACGGAGGTTTATAGCTTTGGATAACGAAAGAGAAATAGATATTGATTTAGGCAGAATATTTTTTATGATGCGAAAAAGGGTGGTTTACATAATTCTTGCAACAATAATTTGCGCCACTCTTTCAGGCTGTATTACAGGCTTCTTTATTACGCCCAAATACACCACATCCTGCTCTATGTATGTTTACAGTAATACAGACAGAGTAAGCACCGATTCTTCCATAGGTCAAAATGAACTTGCCGCTTCACAGCAACTTGTAAAAACATACATTGTTGTTTTAAAAAGCGACACCGTGCTTGAAAAAGTAATTGAAAAGTTAGAATTAAATACAACAACAAGCACTCTTAAAAAAATGATTTCCTGCTCCCAAGTTGACGAAACGGAAATTTTCAGCGTTTCCGTTACAAGCACAGACGCTGTGCTTTCCGCAAACATTGCCAATGCCATTGCAGATGTGGCACCAAGTGAAATTGTTAGAACAATTAAAGCCGGCGGCGTTGAAATTATAGACTATGCAAAGGTGCCTGATTCGCCATCATCTCCAAACTTAAAGAAAAACATTGTTATAGGTGCGTTAATGGGCTTTGTGCTTTCATTTGCCGCATTCTTTGTTTACGAATTGTTTGATTCCACAATTACCAGTGAAAAAGATTTGGAACGTGAATTTGACGTGCCTCTTTTGGGCTCTATTCCAAGGCTTATTCCTGCTACGGAAAAAGAACATTCCCCGTCTAACAGTTTAGAAGAAGTTATGAACTCGGCAGATTCAAAGAAAGGAGATAAATAACCATGGCTCTTTTTAAAAAGAAAAAAAGCGAAGACAAAAAAACTTCTGCATTTTCAAGAAATGACATTAAAAAAATGCTCAGTCCCGAATCTCCTTTCGTTGTTAAAGAAGCATATTCATCAATAAGAACAAACCTTATGTTTACTCAAAAAGGAGAAAGCTGCCCGATTTTTGTTGTTACAAGCCCAACGGCTAACAACGGAAAAACAATAAACAGCATTAACCTGGCAATTTCTTTTGCACAAATGGGCAAAAGAACACTGCTTATTGACGCAGATATGAGAAACCCCACGGTGCACAGAATGTTTTCCGTGCCTGTTAAAAACGGACTTTCCGAAATTTTAGCAGGTTTGACAGACAACATTACTGTTTCCAAAACAGAAATAGAAAATCTTTCTCTTTTAACATCCGGCAAAATTCCGCCAAACCCGGCAGAATTGCTTGCATCCCCAAGGATGGATAAGCTTTTATCCTTTGTTAAAGAACATTACGATTGTGTGTTTATTGACACGCCGCCTGTTAACCTTGTAACAGATGCAACGGTATTTGCACAAAAATCAACAGGCTACATTCTTATTGTTAAAGCAAATGTTTCCGACAATTCGGATGTTAAAACCGCACTTTCAAATATTGAAAGCATTGACGGAAATGTTTTGGGCGTTATTTTAAACGACATTTCAACAAGCAGACACAAATATTATTCATACTACAGAAAATACGACTATAAATACGGCGGTTACAGCTACGGCTACGGTTACGGCTATAAAAAATAAGATTCCCGGTGAAAAGCAATGAGCAAAAGAAAAGAAATACAGCTTATATTTGAATATTTTGTTGACTTTATTGCCCTTTTAACAGCAAGTGCAGTGGCATTTGTTATAAGTGCGGCAATTAATAAAATGCCTGAAATAGATGTTGATTCCGTTTTAGCATACTGCTTTATAAGTTTTATATCTTTTTCTGTTGTTTTTTTAGGTTTTTCATCATCAATCAACCTTGAAAAAAGAAGCAGAACGGCTGAATTTATTTCTGTTTTGCGAAACTGCCTTTTAACCTATATGACTGTGGCAGTATTTATGGTGCTTACAAAGAACGAACTTTTGCAATCCCGTTACTTTTTTGTTATTTCCTTATTTCTTTACATATGCATTTCCTCTGCCGGAAGGTACATTTTAAAAAGAATTCTAATAATGAAATTTTCCGAAAGCAAAATGGCAAGTTTGGTGGGGGTTATTACATCAAGCGACCGTGCCAAAACATTTTTGCAAAGCCTTTCGGAGGACTGGGGCAGAAAAATAACCGGTATTGCCCTTATAGACGCCGTTTATGAAGACGGAGTTTACAAATACCACCACCCGGAAGAAAGCATTGATGAAAACGGAAATACAAAAGTAACTCTTTCCTATGATTTAGAAACCGTACGTGAAATTGCAGGTGTGCCGGTTATGGCAAACGGTGCCAACTTTATGAAATGGGTTCGCAATTCATCACTTGACGAAATTTTTATAAACACTCCCGTAGGGCTGGCAATAAGCACAAACGACTACATTAAAGAACTTGAAAGCATGGGCGTTACAGTGCATGTTAACATTCCTGTTTCGGAAGAAATTGTTAATTCCCCCGGATTTGGCAAAATGGAATGTTCAATGTATGCAGGCTACCCCATGGCAAGCTTTACGGCAAAAAGCATAAGCACAACAGGTGCCATGGCAAAAAGAATTTTTGATTTTATTTTTGGACTTATAGGCACAATTCTTTCTGCCCCCATAATTGCTTTAACGGCAATTCCGCTGCTTATAGAATCAAAAGGCCCGTTAATTTTTAAGCAGCAGCGTGTTGGAAAAAACGGACGAATATTTAACATTTACAAATTACGTTCAATGTATGCAGACGCAGAAGAACGAAAAAAAGAACTTGAAAAAAGCAACAAAATGAACGGTCTTATGTTTAAAATGGACGAGGACCCGAGAATTACAAAAGTTGGCAAATTTATAAGAAAAACAAGTATTGACGAATTGCCTCAATTTTGGAATATTTTAAAAGGCGATATGAGCCTTATCGGCACTCGCCCCCCTACGCTTGACGAATTTGAAAAATACGAAAGTCACCACAAACGCAGACTTTCCATGAAACCGGGAATTACGGGAATGTGGCAAGTCAGCGGCAGATCTAACATTCACGATTTTGAAGAAATAGTTAAACTTGACTGTGAATACATAGATAACTGGAGTCCGTGGCTGGACATTAAAATATTTTTTAAAACAATAAAAGTTGTTTTAAAAGGAATCGGTGCTGAATAACAAAAATGAAAATTGCAATGTTTGGGCATAAACGAATCCCCTCCCGTGAAGGCGGTGTGGAAATTGTTGTTGAGGAACTTGCCGTGCGAATGGCAAGCCAAGGCAATCAAGTTACCGTGTATAACAGGAAAGGACATCACGTTGCCGGAAAAGAATTTGAACAAACAAAAAAAATTAAAAACTACAAGGGCGTTAAAATAAAAACTGTTTTTACCTTTCAAAGCAGTAAATTAAATGCTGTGGTTTACAGCTTTTTGGCGGCATTAAAAACAGCTTTCGGCAATTACGATGTTGTTCACATTCATGCCGAGGGGCCTGCATCAATGGCATTTATTCCCAAAATGTTCGGCAAAAAAGTTGTTGTTACAATACACGGACTTGACTGGCAACGCTCAAAATGGGGCGGTTTTGCCACACGTTTTCTTAAATGGGGAGAAAAAAATGCCGCAAAATATGCAGATGAAATTATTGTGCTTTCAAAAAACGTGCAACAATATTTTATTGATACTTACGGCAGAAAAACCGTTTATATTCCAAACGGAATTGAAAAACCGGTTATAAAAAACGACAACGAAATTAAAACAAAATACGGCATTGAAAAAAACGAATATATTCTTTACTTAGGCAGAATTGTACCTGAAAAAGGAATTCATTACCTTATAAACGCTTACAATCAAATTTCAACAAATAAAAAACTTGTTATTGCAGGCGGCGCAAGCCACACAAGCGAATATACGGCACAGGTTAAAGAATCGGCAAAGATGAATAAAAACATTATTTTTACCGATTTTGTGCAAGGTGAAATTTTGGAAGAACTGTATTCAAACGCATATGTTTACTGCCTGCCAAGCGACCTTGAGGGTATGCCACTAAGCCTGCTTGAAGCCATGAGCTACGGCAACTGCTGTTTAACATCAGACATAGCGGAATGCACAGAAGTATGCGGCGAAAACGCAAAATATTTTAAAAAAGGCAACACAGAAGACTTAAAAAAACAGCTTAGCAATTTGCTAAATAACGAAAATGAAGTTTTAAATTACAAAAAAAATGCCGCCGATTATGTTTTGAGCAAATATAATTGGAACGACATTACAAACAAAACACTGAATTTATATAAAAAAGGCTGATAATATGAAGCGAAATCGCTACGATTCAATAGACGGATTAAAAGCATTGGCAGCAATCGGAATAGTTTTAATACATGTTAAAGCAAACAACAATTACAATATTTCCGGCTTTGCGTACAATAAAATAATAGCGTCCCTTGGTAATTTTATTTTTCTTTTTATGATGATTTCTGCCTTTGGATTGTGTTGCGGTTACCACGAAAAAATGTTAAGCGGCAACATTTCCGTTTCTGATTTTTACAAAAAAAGAATAATAAAAATTTGGCCGTTTTTTGGTTTGCTTGTTTTAATGGATGTAATTCTATCTCACTCAATTTCGGCACTGTGTGAAGGTTTTGCGGATTTAACGCTTATGTTTGGATTTATACCAAATGAAATTTCCGTTATAGGCGTTGGCTGGTTTATAGGGCTTATTTTTATTTTTTATTTAGCTTTTCCTTTTTTCTGCTTCCTTACAGAAACAAAAGCACGTGCCTGGGCGGTTTTTGCCGCAAGTATAGTTGCAAACATTATTTGTGCAAACTATTTTAATTTAACAGGCAGAAATTTTTTATTTAGCTTCTGCTTTTTTGTTGCAGGCGGATTAATTTATTTATATAAAGATAAAATTGAAAAAATTAATCCTTGGATTGCTTTTATTTTAGTATGTGCAAGCATTGCCGTTTACTATTTATTTGAAACCACGCATTTAACAATTTTGCTTTCATTTGTATGTATGTTAATTTTTGCAATAACATACAACGGCAAATTACTTAATAATCCGGCGGCAAAATTTATAAGCGGAATAAGCTTTGAAATTTACCTTTCCCACATGTTTATATTCAGAATTATTGAAAAGTTTAAACTAAACACTGTTTTAAACAACGATATTATTCAATACATACTTACTTCCGTTTTGGTATTAATCGGTTCTGTAGCTTTTTCGGTTGCGGTTAAATATGGGTTTAAATTTTTATCCGAAAAAATAAGCAAAAGGTGTAAAAATGAAAATTTTAACAGTTAATAAATTCCTTTTTAAAAAAGGCGGTTCTGAAACTTACATATTAAAATTAGGCGAACAGCTGAAAAATATGGGTTGCGAGGTGCAATATTTCGGAATGGAACACCAAGGCAACTGCGTTTTTAACAATGCCGGTCAATATACAAGCGATATGGACTTTCACACAGCGTCGCCTTTAAAAAAGATTTCATACTCATTAAAAACCGTTTACTCAAAAGAAGCAAAGGCTAAAATAAAAGCGGTTTTAAATGATTTTAAGCCGGATGTTGTTCACTTAAATAATTTTAACTATCAGCTTACACCAAGCATTATTTTAGGCATTAAAGAATTTGAAAAAGAAAGCGGCAAAAAAATTAAAACAGTTTACACTGCCCACGATTATCAACTGATTTGCCCAAACCACATGCTTTATTCCAATAATGAAATTTGCAAAAAATGCACCGGCGGTAATTTTAATGAATGTTTAAAAAACAAATGCATTCACGACTCGGCGGCAAAAAGCCTTATGGGCACAATAGAAGCAAAATATTGGAACAAGCGCCGTGTTTACGAAAATATAGACACCGTTATTTGCCCAACGGAATTTATGAAAAACAAATTAGAAACAAACCCTATTTTTAGGGGAAAAACAGTTGTTTTGCATAACTTTACAGATAACGAAGCAACTATCGACAAAGACGCCCAAACAAGCAAAAAAGGTGATTATGTGCTTTATTTCGGCAGATTTGATGAAGAAAAAGGCGTAAAGTTGTTTGACGGACTGAACGACATTAACTTAGTGTGTGCCGGAGCCGGCAATTTAGAAGATTTTATAAACTCACTGCCAAATGCTAAAAACGTAGGTTTTAAAACGGGCGAAGAATTAAACGAGCTTATAAAAAATGCAGCATGCACAATTTACCCAAGTATTTGGTATGAAAACTGCCCGTTTTCCGTTATGGAAAGCATAAATTTAGGCACGCCTGTTGTGGGTGCAAACATAGGCGGCATACCGGAACTTATTAAAAACGGTGAAAACGGATTTTTATTTGAACCCGGCAATAAAAAAGATTTGGCACTTAAAGTTAAAATGATTTTAAACAATAAAAATCTTGCCCGTGAAATGAGCGAAAACTGCTTTAACACCAAATTTGATAATGTGCGTGAATACGCAGAAAAGTTAATTGAAATTTACACAAAATAAACCGAAAGAATGATATGCAATGGCAAAAAAATTAAACGGAACAGTAATAGTTACATACAGGTGCAATGCCCGTTGCAATATGTGCAACAGGTATAAAAAGCCGTCTAAACCCGATGAAGAATTAACTGTTGAGGCAATAAAAAAACTGCCGCCTATGTACTTTACAAACATTACGGGCGGCGAGCCGTTTATAAGGCAGGATTTAAGAGAAATAGTTGCCGAATTATATAAAAAAAGCGACAGAATCGTTATTTCCACAAACGGCTTTTTTACAGACAGAATTGTAGAGCTTTGCAAAGAATTTCCAAACATAGGAATCAGAATTTCCATTGAAGGATTGGAAGAAACAAACAACAGTATTCGTGGCTTGGAAGACGGATTCAACAAGGGTTACACCACCCTTAAAAAGCTTGTTGAAATGGGCATGAAAGACGTTGGCTTTGGAATGACGGTGCAAGACGCCAACGCAAAAGATTTGGTTCCTCTTTACAAACTTTCAAACGAAATGAATATGGAATTTGCCACAGCGTCGCTTCATAATTCTTTTTATTTTGTTGAGGCAAAAAACATTATTAAAGACCGCCCTTACGTTGCACAAAATTTTGAAGACTTAATAAATGAACTTCTTAAAAGCAACAGCCCTAAAAAATGGTTTAGAGCTTATTTTAACCACGGTCTTATTAACTATATTTACGGTCAAAAAAGGCTGTTGCCCTGCGATATGGCATTTGATACCTTTTTTGTTGACCCTTACGGCGACGTTATGCCCTGCAACGGAACAAAAGAAAAGCTTGTTATGGGCAATATTAACAACCAAAGTTGGGACGAACTGTGGAACAGCGAACAAGCTGAAAACGTGCGCAACGCCGTTAGAAACTGCGACAGAAATTGTTGGATGATTGGCTCTGTTTCACCTGCTATGCACAAATACATTGCCACGCCTGCAATGTGGGTTATTAAACACAAGTTTTTAAGATTTTTTAAAGATAAAAAGTACAGTATGTACGAACTGCCTATAGTGCGTGATTACAGAGACGGTAAAGTTACAAAAGAAGAGCTTGACGCACTTTCAACCTGCGATTTAAATGCCGTTGTAAATGACGGACTTTCACAGCAATCTAAAGAGCAATTAAAAACCAAAACCGGCGAAGAAATTGTTAACGAAGATTTGAAAAGCCAAAAGGTTTAACGGGAAGATGATTTTATGAACAGCCGTTCTTTAAAAAGAGAAATTCAAATAGACAATATAAAACTGTTTGCCTGCATTTTTGTTGTGCTGGGACATTTCTTTCAAAGCATGGTAAAAGCAGGCATTATGCCTGAAAGCGCATCATATTTGTGGTTTAATAAAACAATTTATTTGTTTCATGTTCAACTGTTTTTCATTTGTTCGGGTTATCTTTATCAAAAAACGACAAAAGAAATCAATTTTAAAAGCCATGCAAATAACATAATTAAAAAAGCTGTTGCATTAGGGGTTCCTTATTTTACATTTTCAATATTAACATGGGTAATTAAAAACATATTTTCGTCTAATGTAAATGAACAAACAGGCGGAATAATAAACTCTTTATTTTTAAATCCCCTGTCGCCTTATTGGTATTTATACTGTCTTTTCCTGCTTTTTGTTATAACTCCAACAATCAAAAACAAAAACGGCGCAGGAATACTTATTGCAATAGGTTTAATTTTTAAAATTATTTCCGAACTTATTCCTATTAATATTTACGCCGTATCTTGCATATTTTCAAATTTAATTTGGTTTGCAACGGGTATGGCTTTACAATACTTTGATATAAACAGCTTGCTTAAAAAATTCAAACTTATCGGCGGTTTACTTTGTATTGCGTTATTTGGAATATTAAACGCTGTTTATTTTAAATACAATATTAATTTTCCGTGTTATGATTTTATTATGAGCATATTTGCCTGCCTTGGGTTTGTGCTGCTTTTTTGTTACATATTTGAGCGAAACAAACAGCCAAAGGCACTTGAATTTTTATCAAAATACACCATGCCTGTTTTTCTGCTGCACACAATTTTTGCGGCAACATTACGAGCAATATTAATAAAAGTCGGCATAACAAATTCCGCAATACATATTGCACTTGGCATTTTAATAAGCTTTGCAGGACCTATTATTGTTGCAATGATAGGGGAAAAAATTAAATTTATTGACTTTTTCTTTTACCCAACAAAATATATAAAGAAAAGCAAGCAAAAAATCACAACCGATTGAAGGTGCTGAAATGCAACCAAATAACAACTTAATAAAAATTGCGGTTATTACACGGCATGCAATTACAAATTACGGTTCTTTATTGCAAGCATATGCACTTCAATCTGTTTTTGAAAAAGCAAACGCAAAATGTGAAATTATAAATTACATCCGTTACGATGAGCGTGGCACAAACATTGCAAATACACTTTTAAAGAAATCGCCTAAATGGAATAAAAATCAACTGACAAGATTTGTATACAAAGCCATTCAGGCACCGGAATATGTTTTTTCACAACGCCGTTTTGAAAAAGAAAGAAACAAATATTTAAACCAAAGCAACGCTTTATTCGGCAATTCAACAGAATTAAAACAAAACTGCCCAAAAGCAGATATTTATTGCACGGGAAGCGACCAGGTTTGGGGTGAAATAGGCGCCGAGCCATTTGATGAAAACTATTTTTTATCTTTTGCACCGGAAGGGGCAAAAAGAGTTGCTTATGCCGCCAGCTTTGGAAAAACGGAATTCAACCCACAAAATTCTGAAGCAATAAAAAATTTTCTTAACCAATATGATTTAATTTCCGTTCGTGAAAAAAGCGCAGTTGAAATTTTGCAAAAAGAAAATATCAATGCTGTTCAAGTGCTTGACCCAACCTTGTTATTAACAGGAGATGAGTGGAGTAAATTAATTAAAAGCAACAAAAAAAGCGATTATGTTCTTTTATATCAACTGCACAGCAATGATGAAATGGACAGATATGCAAAAAAATTTGCAAAGAAAGCCGGTATGAAATTAATACGGCTTACTCCCCTTTTACACAGAACGGTAAAGGGCGGCACACCTGTATACTTACCTACTGTGGCAACATTTTTATCTTACATAAAAAATGCAAACTATATGATAACGGATTCCTTTCACGGAACGGCATTTGCCATTAATTTTAATACCGAATTTATTGAAATTTTGCCAAGCAAAACACGAACACGAAATCAAAACATTCTTGAACTCACCGATTTAGAAAACAGGATATTAAAAAATTACGACGATTTTCATTTTATAAATGAAAAAACAAATTTTAAAACAGCAAACAAATTATTACAGGCAGAAAGAAAGAAATCATTTGATTTTATAAACAAAATCATAAACATTTAAGAAAGGAAAAAACAAAATTATGAATTCTTTGTTTAACGAAAAAGAAAACTGTTGCGGATGCGGCGCCTGTGAAAACATTTGCCCTAAAAGCGCAATTTCATTAAACGAAGATGAATTTGGATATGTTTTTCCGAAAATTGACAGTACAAAATGCATTAATTGCAACTTATGCAAAAAAGTTTGCCCTATTTCAAATGTGCCGAAAGTAAAATACCCGCAAAAATGTTTTGCCGCATATGCAAAAGACAAGCATATTCATGAATCAAGCACAAGCGGAGGAATTGCGGCAATTTTTTCAAAACACATTATAAATCAATCCGGCGTTGTTTACGGTGCCGCATACTGTAACGACACCGTACAACACATTAGAGTTGACAATTTTGCCGACTTAAAAAAACTTCAAGGTTCAAAATACGTTCAAAGCTATATTTTGAGCACATTTAAGGATGTTAAAAATGACTTAAACAGCGGAAAAACCGTGCTTTTCACAGGAACTCCGTGCCAAGTTGCAGGACTTAAAAACTTTTTACAAAAAGATTACGACAATTTGTTTACGGCAGACGTTATATGCCACGGCGTGCCATCACAAAAATACCTTAAAGATGAAATAGGCACCGGATTTACAAACGTTTCATTTAGAAGTAAAAACGATTTCATTTTAAAAACATTTAAAAACGAAAAAGCTGTTAATGAAACACAAATGACGGATTCGGATTTTTACAGTTCATTTATTTTTGGAATGTTTTACAGAGAAAGCTGCTACAAATGCCGCTTTGCAAAGCCTGAAAGAGTTTCCGACATAACTATTGGGGATTTTTGGGGGCTTGGTAACGATTCCCGTTTATTAAACAATAACGAAAACGGCGTATCCGTTGCACTTCCGATTACAAACAAAGGAATAAAATTATTTAACGACTGTAAAGAAGATTTAATTTTTGAAGAAAGAAGCATTGAAGAAGCAATTAACGGAAACAGTCAATTAAAGCACCCTTTCCAAAAACCGAGAAGTTATAAAAAATTTCAAAAAATTTACTTAAGAAAAGGCTTAGCGGAAGCTTATAAAAAAACAAACCCGTTAAGAATTTTAAAAAGAAAAGCAAAAAACAACAAATTTATTTACAGCGTTTACAAAGCAATTAAAGGTAAATCAAACTGAAAGCAACAGGCGTGAATTATGAAATTAGTTCTCATTACAACATATTTCGGCAAATTTCCAAGCAATTTCGGAATTTGGCTTAAAAGTGCCGAAAAAAATAAAAATATCGATTTTTTGGTTTTTTCAGACTGTAGCCGGGAAGAGTTTGAACCGTTGCCTAAAAACGTTAAAATAATAAAAAAAACTTTTACCGACATTCAAAAGGATTTTCAAAGTTTTTTTGACTTTAAAATAACGCTTAACACCCCTTATAAACTGTGTGATTACAAGCCTGCTTACGGATTGGTTTTTCAAAAATACATAAAAAATTACGATTATTGGGGTCATATTGACATAGACACTGTACTTGGTGATTTAGAATCTTTTTTACCTAAGAAAGATTACGAAAAAATTTACAGATTCGGGCATCTTTGCATTTACAAAAACACAGATGAAAACAACAAAAGATTTACAAAAGACGGCGGCATGAATTACAAAGATGTTTTTACAACGGCTAACATTGCTGTTTTTGACGAAGTGCTTGGAATGGAGAAAAAATTTAAAATTTTAAATGTGCCTACATATATTTCCCGTGATTTTGCCGACATTACAAAGCGCCGATACAGATTTACGCTTACAGACGCATTTATTACCAAGCAAGAGCTTTTAACAAATAACTACGACTATCAGGTTTTTTATTACGAAAACGGCAGAGTTTACAGAGATTTTATTATTAACAATGAAATAAAAACTCAAGAATTTAACTATATTCATTTTTCATCAAGAAAAATGGTTGACCACACAAACGGCAGTGAAAACTTTTACATAACAAATAAAGGATTTTTCCCTAAAAACGAAAAAGTTACAAAAGAAATTATTGAAAAATACAACCCAAAAACTCCAATTAAGGACAAAGCGACTTACATTAAATGCCGAATCAACGACGCAAAAAGAAAAATTAAAAAAATTATTCAAAAAAGGAAAGAGCAAAAATGAATGTTGTTCATTTACAATTATCCGGCGGCACAGGCGGAATTTCCGTTTTAACGAAAGACATTGCCGAAAAATCAAAAAACAATAATATTTTTTACTTTCTTTTTGAAGGCGGCATTGTTGCAGACAAAATGAAAGAAATGGGGTGCAAAGTTGTTGTAAAAAACGGAAGCCACGCAAATTTTATAGGTGAAGGAATTAAACTTGTAAAATTTTGCAAAGAAAACAATGCTGATGTTTTAATTGCCCACAGCGGAGCACCGATTATACGATATATTGCAACATTTGCAAAAAAACATTTAAAAAACATTAAAATGTTTGTTTACCTTCATTCAAGCATTGGAATAGTTAACTATAAAAACAAAATAAAAAACGCTTTAAGCGATTACATAGATATAACTTCTTTTAACCATTGCGACAAAGCCATTGCAATTTCAAATTCCGTTAAAGAAAGCTACCAAAAAAAATACAATTTAAAAAATGGTATAATTCAAACCGTTTACAACGGAATCAACACTGAAAAATTTAAGCCAAATTACAACAAGAGCGGCGATGCATTTAACATTTATTATGTAGGGCGTGTAATAAAATATAAGGGAGTTCATAATTTAATAAGCGCCGCAGGCACACTTAACCTGCCCAACATTAATATTATGATTGTAGGCAAGTGCTACAACGGATACGACAAAGAATTAAAAGAACTTGCAAAAAAGAACGGCATTGAAAATCAGGTTTATCTGTGCGGAGAAAAAACAGATGTGGAAAATCAATTAAAAAACGCACACCTGTTTGTTCACCCGGCAAAAATTAACGAAGGCTTCGGACTTACCCTTGCCGAAGCATTAAGCTGTGCAGTGCCATGCATTGCATATAACGAAGGTGCAATGACAGAAATAATAGAAAACGGCAAAAACGGATTTATTGCAAATGATTTTACAATTTCCGCACTTGCCGAAGCCATAAAAAAAGTTTATGATATTTGGAGCGGCAACTATAATTCATACATAGAAATGTGCCGTTATTCAAATGCAAGCGCCCAAAAATTTTCTATTGAAAAAACAGTAAAAGAATTAGAAAGCCTGTATTAATTATGTTAGGAATACTGATTATTAACTATAATCAATGGCAAAAAACCGTTGATTGCATAAATTCTGTTTTCAAAACAGTTAAATCACCGTATAAAATATATTTGCTTGATAATGCATCTGCAAATGATTCCGCACAGGAATTAGAGCGAATTTATAAAAACAATAAACGAGTTGCATTTATTAAAAACAAACAAAACACAGGCTATGCAAACGGCAACAACCTGCTGATTAACCTTGCCGAAAAAGACGGCTGCAACAAAATTCTTATTTCAAACAACGACATTATTTTTGACGATAACGCTATTGACAAGCTATATAACGATATTTGCGAAAACGACTGTTTGGCAATAGCTCCAAGGCTGAAATATCCAAACGGCGCAATACAGCAAAACATAAAAAAAGAGGCTCCGAATTTTAAAAAATATATTCTAAGTGAAACATACTTTCACAACTTTGACAAAAAAAGAAAATACCAAAACACCTATGTTGCAAAAAAATTTGAATATGTTTACTGGATTTCCGGCGCTGTTTTTATTGCAGATACAAGCAAATTTAAAAGCATAGGTTATTTTGATAAAAACACGTTTCTTTATTTTGAAGAATACATACTTGCCGAAAAAGCGGCAAAAAACAATTTAAAAATTGCCATTGACCCCCTGGCAACAGCGTATCATTTTCACGGTGCCTCCACGGGCGGCAATGCAAATTTATTTACACGCACGGAAAATTTAAAATCCGAGTTGTATTTTTTTAAAAACTATAAAAATTTCAGCAAAAGCAAATTAAATCTTTTAAGAAACATAAGATGCCTTGAAGTTTTATTTACATTTACTAAGGAACATCAATTTAAAAATGCTTTAAAGTTTATTAAATCAAGCAAAAAAATATTAAGGAACACATAATAAATGAAAATCAAATACAACAGCAGTATAATCTACAATATAACACTTTTTATGATAATGGTTTCTTGCGGGCTTTTTTGCATAATTTCCATGCCGATTTTAAGAAGTGCCGCAATGCAATACAGCATTGTTTTTGTAATATCTGTAGGTTTATTTTTCAACAGCATAATTAACAAAAAAATTAAAAACGCCACAAAGGCGTACACAACATATTTTTACATATTTTTGTTTTATCTTGCAATTTTTTTGTTTATTCACTGCCTTTACGGCGTTATTAAATATGACCAAGGAATCCGTTCTATATACGGTGCGGCAAAATATTTTGCATATTTTTTAATGTTTGTGCCGTTTATATACATTTTAGAATCAAACAACGGCTACGAAACACTTTTGAAAGACATTTCAATAATTATGCTTATAGTTACCGCATTTAAAGCACTTAAAGCACTTGTATATAACATTGCCGGGATTTCAATTCTAAATTGGTTTGAAAGTTCAATAAGATATGGCAGAACAAGAATTATGCTTATGGGATTCGGTGCTCTTTCATTTATTTATTTTACAAACAAGTTGCTTAACAGCTCGCCTAAAAAGCGCAATTTCTACGGCTATTTAGCAGCAGATTTATTTTTAATTTTTTACATTCTTTATATTGATATGACAAGAATGGATATTATTGGCTATGCCGCAGCATTTACAGTTATGCTGATTGCAAAAAAAAGACCGAAAAACAAGCAAATAGTTTCCGTAATACTTATTATAATCGTTGCAGCCCTGATTTTATCATCCGGTATGTTTGAAAACTTTGTTGAATCCTTTTCAAGAGAATCCGACGAACTTGGACTTTCATCTGTTGTTAGAGATTTAGCAAGAGATTATTTCAGGCAATTTCCAAAAAGCAATATGCTGCTTGGTTTAGGATTTCTTAACCCTGATACAGCTGCAAGAACCGCCGTTTTCTTTGGTAAAGACGGCGTTTACTGCCTGGATGATTTAGGCATAGCAAACATGTATTACCACTATGGTATTTTAGGAATAATTTTAGCCGTTTTGGTGCTTGGAAGAATGCTTTTTTGCGCTGTAAATATTATTTTAAGCAACAGTAAAAACAAACTTATTATAATAGGTATAACCGTACTTATTGCATCTACACAGGCATCACTGTGCATATTTGACGGTCAAAGAATGCTAAACCTTGTTTTATATTGGGCAATTTTTGAGTATGAATACGCCCAAATAAAAAAAGCAAAACCAAAATTTAAAGTAAAGAAATTAGCAAAACCTAAAATTACAATAACAACATAACCCTGAATTTAAGGACAAATAAAATGAACATACTTTTATTTAACAGCGCTTGGAACAACAGAGGCGATGAATCGGCATTAAGAGCCATGATTGATGAAGTTCGCCAAACCTACCCCAACATTAAATTTACTTTTTTTGTCGGAAAAGAAATGCAGCAATTTCCATATGAAAACGACAGCAACATAAACGTAGTTGTTGAAAAATGCTTTACAAGAAAAAATTATGCAGACATTCCTTTTTTAATTTTAAGCAAAGGCAAGTTTGCCGTTACTAAAGAAATGAAAAGCCTTATTACCCAAATAAAAAAAGCGGATTTTGTTTTACATGCCCCGGGCGGACCTTCCATGGGTGATATATATAAATCAACACAATATAATTCATATTTCAAATTTTTAATTACAAAAGCTTTAAAAAAGCCTTATGGATTTTACGCTCCGTCAATGGGCCCGTTTAACAAAAAAGCGCAAAATATTTTAAGAAAAAAAATATACAACGGTGCTGAATTCATTACTACACGTGAAGCCCTTTCAGCCGAATATGCAAAAAAATTAAATTTAAAAAAAGATGTTATTGTAACGCTTGACAGTGCGGTTCAACATAAAATAAACCATGAAAAATATGAAAATCAATTAAAAGATTATTCCGAATTAAACGATTTTTTGAAAACAGACAAAAAAATTGTAGGAATAACTATAACCGATTTAATGTGGCACCCAAATTATTTAAACAATCCGCAAATTAAAAGCAATATAGAAAACACTTTTAAAAAAACAATAAAATATTTAACACAAAGCGGTTATAAAATTGTTTTTATTCCACAACTGTTTGGACTGGCAAACGATTACGATTATATGAAGGAGTTTGCAATTAACGGCAACTGCTTTGTTATTGATGACAAACACGACTGTTATTTTCAACAATACATTATTGAAAAGCTGCATTTTGTAATCGGATTAAGATACCATTCAAACGTTTTTTCGGCAAAAATGAAAACGCCGTTTATATCAATATCTTACGAGCAAAAGATGCGTGGTTTCACACAGCTTATAGGCTTAGAAGATTACTGCATTAATATTTCTGATTTAAGTGCAGACGCTTTAAAAGAAAAAATCAATAAATTAGAAAACAATTATTCAAAAATTAAAAACCATCTTTGTGAAATAAATAATGAAATAACATTAAAATCAAAAGAAACCACAATGATTTTGGAAAATGAATTAAAGAAGTTGAATTTTTAATGGAAAATTCGGTAAGTGAAATTATAAAAACAAATAAGTGTTACAAATGCGGCATGTGCAAAAGCATATGCCCTTTTGGCGCTGTAAGTTTTAAGGAAAACAAAAAAACCGGTTTTTATGATTTTAATATTTCCCAAAGCTTATGCAAAAATTGCGGCAAATGCCTTGCCCTATGCCCCGGCGCAAATCCAATTAATAAAACCGGCTCTCCCGTTGGAAAAAATAAAAAAATTGTGCTTGCCCACAGTAAAGACGAAAATATTCGTAAAGCGGCAACATCCGGCGGCGTTGTAAATTCTCTTTTAAGATATTTAATAAAGAATAACATAATTGATTTTGCCCTTGTTGTAAAAGAAGACAATAAAAATATTTTTGATTCAACAGCCGTTAAGCTTACAAAGGACAATATAGAAAAGTTATCATCCGCACCGCGTGATTTTGCGTCCAGATATGTTGGTGTGCCTGTTTTGGCATACCTAAACGCAGATGAAATTAAAAACGAAAAAATTGCCGTTGTTGGTACACCGTGTCAAATTAAAGCCATTGAAAGTTTTAACAATATTTTTAAAATAGGCATTTCCTGTTCGGGAATGATAAGCTATAATGCCACAAAAGTAATTAAACAAAAATATGCAAACAACAAATATCATATTTTTTACAGGGGCAACGGATGGCCGGGGTACAACAGTTTAATTTTAAATAATGATGTAAAAGAAACTCCGCATTCAAAAAGTGATTTCGAAAAACTGTTTTCATCACAAATATTTAAAAATCCTGCATGTTATAATTGCAATGACCAATTTGCAACCTGCGCCGACATTTCACTTTTTGACTTTTGGAACAAAGATGAAATGAAAAACGAAAAAACGGGTAATTCTGCCGTAATTATAAGAAACGATAAGGCAGAAAAAATTTTTAACGGTGCAATAAACTTAAATTACATAGAAACAGTAAAAATCATAAGTGAAGAAGATGCTGTTAAAACGCAGGGATTTCCGCTTGAATTTAAAGAAAATAAAATCGCAAAAAAATTTCCGCTGAATATATTTTTAAAAATAATAAACAAAATCAATTCATCAGGATTTTACAAAAAATTATCAGTAAATCAAATGATTATTATTTCAAAAATATTTACAAAAGTATTTAACCTAACAAAAAGGATACATAAATTAAAATGAATGATTCAAAAAAACAAAATTTTTTAAATTTAACATCTAATTTGTTAGCACTTATTATTCAATTTTCAATTAATTTTTTAATCATTCCGAAAATCATTTCCAATTTCGGTACAGAAGCGGTTGGATATGTTAACATTTCAACAGATATTACATCATACTTTTCTGTTTTTACAATAGTTTTTAATTCAGTTGCAGGGCGCTTTATATCTATTGAAATAAACAAAGGTAACTCACAAAAGGCAACCGAATATCTTAATTCCGTAATAGCCGCAAATGCTGTTTTAAGCGCAATTATTGCATTGGCAGGTATTATTTTTATTCCAAATGCAGAGCGCTTTTTAAATATAACACCGCAATATGTTAACGAAGTTAAACTAACCTTTCTTATTACATGGATTTCATTTATCATATCTGTTATGACATCTGTTTTTACTGTGGGAACATATGTAAAAAACAAGCTGGATGTTAATGCGGTGCGAAATATTATATCATACCTTTTAAGAGTTGTTGCCATTGTAATTTTATTTACATGCCTGCCCATGAAAATATATTTTATGCCGCTTGCAACACTTATAAGCACAATATTTTTGGCATTTGCAAATTTCAGTTTAACGAAAAAGTATTTGCCGGAATTAAAATTAGGATTAAAATATGCAAAATTGCAATCAATAAAAGAAATTGCGTCTTCCGGAATTTGGATGTCATTCATATCATTAAGCAATATTTTAATTCGTGGATTAGACAATGTTATAGCAAATTTAATGTTTGACCAGGTTGCAATGGGCAACCTTTCTACATCACGAACCATTCCAAATGCCATTACAACAATAATAAACACGGTGGGAACAATATTTACACCTACATTTGTTTATTATTATTCCCAAAACAAAATAAACGATATTGTTGAACAGGCAAAAAAAAGTATTCGCATTAACGGATTAATTTTACTTGTTCCCGTTTCAGGTGTTATAGGATTTGCACAGCCGTTTTACAGCCTTTGGCTTAAAGATACGGATCCGGCTACTGTAAAAACAATTATTTTACTTTCAAGCATAACCGTTGTTCAGGCTTATTTTAATTCTTCAACCAGTGCTCTTTCTCAATTAAGCGTTGTTACCAACAAACTTAAACTGCCTGTTTTTGTAAGCTTCGGCGCAGGTATTTTAAACATTATTGCTGTTTTAATTGTTGCCAAAACAACAAATTTAGGCGTTTTGACACTTTCACTTACAAGCACGGTTATAATGAGTTGCAGATATATTTTCTTTAACTCTTGGTACGCCGCAAAAGTGCTTAACACAAAATCAAAATATTTTTACAAAACATTATTAAAAACTCTTTCTCCTATTCCGCTGTTGCTTGCCTTTTACTTTTTTGTAGCTAACCGTGTTGTTTTAAACAGCTGGTTAAAATTAATTGTTGTATGCGGCATATGCGGCATTATCGGCTATATTATAAGCGGGTTAATAATTTTACCTAAACAGGATATTAAAGATATTTTTAATAAGATTCGTTCAAAAATAAAGAACTGAGTTCAAATGAACTCAGTTCTTTTTAATATAAACGTTTAATTACTTTTGTTTTAAATACTCATCAATAGCTTCTGCGGCTTTTTTACCTGCGCCCATTGCTTTAATAACGGTTGCGGCACCTGTTACCGTATCACCGCCGGCAAACACGCCTGCAAGGGATGTTCTGCCCATTTCATCGGCAATAATACAGCCCCTACTGTCTACATCCAATCCCGGAGTAGTTGTTTTAATAAGCGGGTTCGGCGAAGTGCCGATGGCAATTATAACGCAATCCACATCAATTAAATGCTCACTGCCTTCAATAGTTACAGGCTTTCTTCTGCCTGAAGCGTCCGGTTCACCAAGTTCCATTGACACACATTCGATTGCACAAACATTATCGTCATCATCACCCACAATACGAACAGGATTTGTAAGAGTTTTGAACTCTATTTGCTCTTCCATTGCGTGTTCAACCTCTTCTGCTCTTGCAGGAAGTTCTTCAAGGGAACGACGGTAAATAACATAAACTTTTTCCGCACCCAAGCGCATTGCGCTTCTGGCAGCATCCATGGCAACATTACCGCCGCCTACAACTGCAACCTTTTTACCGTGCTGAACAGGAGTTCTGCTGTCATCCTTATACGCCTTCATAAGGTTAATTCTTGTTAAAAATTCATTTGCAGAATAAACGCCTTTAAGGTTTTCACCCTCGATACCCATAAATCTGGGAAGACCTGCACCTGAACCGATAAACACTGCATCATATTCGTTTAAAATATCTTCAACGGAAATGCTTTTACCAACAACAACGTTTGTTTCAAAGTCAACACCTATTGATTTTAAGCCCTCTACTTCTTGAGCAACTATTGCTTTTGGAAGTCTGAATTCAGGAATTCCGTAAACAAGAACGCCGCCGGCAATATGAAGTGCTTCAAAAACAGTTACATCATAACCCATTTTTGCCAAATCACCTGAACAAGCAAGTGCACTGGGACCGGAGCCTATAACTGCTACTCTTTTGCCGTTTTTCTCTATATTAATTGTTGTTTTTTCTGCATTATTGTTATGATAATCCGCAACAAATCTTTCAAGCCTGCCGATTGCAACAGGTTCGCCCTTAATGCCTCTTACACATTTAGATTCGCACTGCCTTTCCTGTGGGCAAACACGGCCGCATACAGCAGGAAGAGATGAAGAACGGTGAATAACCTGATAAGCCTTTTCAAATTCGCCGTTTGCAACACATTCAATAAATTCAGGAATAACAATATTTACAGGGCAGCCTGAAACGCAAGGGCGATGCTTACAATTAAGGCAGCGCTTTGCCTCTTCAATGGCTGTTGCCTCATCATAGCCCAAAGCAACCTCTTTAAAATTCCTGTTTCTTACAAGCGGGTCTTGGCTTGGCATAGGATGTTTTTTTAATATATCCATTATTTTACCTCCTTGTTGAGAAGGTTACAATTTGCTTCTCTTTCAAAACTTTTGTACATTGCCGAACGTTCCATTGCTTGGTCAAAATCAACCAAATGCCCGTCAAATTCAGGTCCGTCAACACAGGCAAATTTTGTTTCGCCGCCTACTGTTAATCGACAACCACCGCACATGCCTGTGCCGTCTATCATAATTGGGTTCATTGAAACAACAGTTTTAATTCCGTACTCCTTGGTTAACTTTGAAACAAATTTCATCATGGGAAGCGGACCGATTGCAATAACCAAATCGTAATTTTCCCCTGCCTCAATAAGTTCTTTTAATGCGTCTGTAACAAAGCCCTGTTTGCCTGTTGAGCCGTCATCGCTTACAAGAACATATTTATTTGAGCAAGCCTTAAATTCATCTTCCAAAATAACCAAATCTTTATTTCTGAAGCCAACGATTGTATGAACCTCTGTGCCGTTATTAAAAAACTTTTTTGCAACCGGATATGCAATAGCTGTGCCAACGCCGCCGCCGATAACGGCAACCTTTTTATAGCCTTCTGTTTTAGTGGCATTACCCAAAGGACCGACAAAATCGTGAAGATAATCTCCTGCCTGCTTCATATTAAGACGGGCTGTTTCGGCGCCTACAATTTGATAAATAATTGTAACGGTGTTTTTTTCTCTGTCAAAATCCGCAATAGTAAAAGGTACTCTTTCTCCGTCCTCATCAACACGCAAAATTATAAACTGACCGGGCTCTGCTTTTTTTGCAACAAACGGTGCCTCTACAACCATTTTTGCAACAGATGCATTTAACTGTTCTTTTTCTAAAATTTTATACATTAATACCCTCTCCGCAAAAACAAAACCATATCATTACGATATGGTTTTAGTATTATAATCTTAATTATTATGAAAGATTATATATTATTTATTCTGTTTTTACAAGCGTATAATCACCTTTTTGAAGTATTTGCAACAAATCGGCATTACTCTTTATAATATTTTTAGTGATTATGCCGCCTCTTGCCACGTGTTCTTCCTTATGAAAATCAGAACCGGATACCATAATTTTCCCATTTGCCTTTGCCCAAGCATAAGCCTTATCGTTTTCAGATTTTGACGTTTTGCCGTTATAAACTTCCACCCCGTCAATATATTTAGGGTTACAACGGGTAATATAAGGCCTAAACGGATGAGCCTGCATGTACAAAAATCCGTTCTTTTCACAAATTTTTTTCATTTTTTTTGCACCGCACATCATAAGATTGCCTGCGTTATAAATAAATTCCTCTGTAACGCCGTACACAAGATAATCGTTACCCGTGGCATAATGACGAAGTTCCATGCCCAAAAGCACTGTAAAATCATCGTCAGCCGCCGCTTTCATTCGTCTGTACCCCTCAAGGTAAAAATCAATTTGCTTTTGAGGATTCCAATTCGGTCTGAATGTAAGAGGGCTGTAATGGTCTGTAACAACTATTCCGCTGTAGCCGTGTTGCCTGTAAAGCTCAACAATTCTTTCCGGTTCCACCCTGCCGCACCTTGATGTGCAACCGGTGTGGCAGTGTAATTCATATTTATATTCCATAAAATCATCCAATTTCATTTACATTATTATTTTTATGTAAAAGCACTACAAATATAATACTTGTTTATTTGATATAATACCACATTTTGTAAAAATTTTAAAGTTTTTTGGATAAAAATTCCTTAACACAAATTGTATTTTATAAAAAATAATGTGCAAAATATTACAGAGAAAATTACATTTATAAACAAGGGAGAAATTATTGTGAAAGCAACAGGAATTGTTAGAAGAATAGACGATTTGGGCAGAATTGTTATTCCAAAAGAAATTCGCCGCTCCTTTAGAATAAAAGAGGGCGACCCGTTGGAAATTTATACAGATGCTGAGGGAGAAGTTATTTTTAAAAAATATTCGCCAATCGGCGAACTTTCTAATTTTGCAAGTCAATATGCCGAAGTTTTGCACAAAAACGGCGGCTTGCCCATTGCCATTGTTGATAACGACCATGTTATTGCCGCTTCCGGATTAAGCAAACGGGAAGTTCTTGAAAGGCGCATAACAAAAAACATGGAGGATTTAATGGAGAACAGGCAAATTCATATTTCTACAAAAGAAGTGCCGCCAATTAATGCCATTGAAGGGTTTGACAGAAAGGCAAATGTTGTTTACCCAATTATTTACGGCGGCGATGTTTCCGGCGCAGTAGCATTAATGGAAGACGATAAGCATACTTTGCCCGATGAAGCTGATATTAAGCTTGTTCAGGTTGCGGCAGCTTTTTTAGGAAAGCAAATGGAATAATGAATAAATGCAAGCGGTATAATATATTTTTTGCCGCTTGCAAACAGTAAAAATTTTTATCTTTACAAATTATGAGGATTGTTTTAAATTAAAAAAGCTTGCTTTTATGTGCATTTTGCACAATTTTGCAAATATATCTTTGTAAAATATAGATAAACAACAGAAAAGTCAACAAAAATATTGATTTTTTTTAAAATAAAGATATAATACAAATTAAAGAAAGCAAACGAAATGCTTTCTTGCTAAAAGCTTTTGGCTTTTACATAAATTTTTACCCCTTTTGAAAACACCGCTAAGTTATTTAGTGGTGCTTTTCATTTATACGCAACTTTAAAAGGCTTGGGAATTCCCAAGCCTTTTGTTGTTTATAAGAGTGTGAGTCGTTGTGAATGGATTAACTGAAATTTAATAAAAAAGAACTTCTGAATACTTTGTAACTCTTAAAAATAAATTTATACAAATGGTTCAAAATGCATTGGAACACAAAAAAAGTTTCCTGAAATAATTGATATTTTAGATATTCATATAATACAAAAAACACCACTATACAATTCAAACGCACAGTGGTGTTTTCTAACACACATTAATTATTATTAAGTTGATGAAATTGAATAATCATTTTTGTAACCAATTCCATTTGTTCTTCTGTCAAATCATACTTTTTGATTTCTTTTTCATCTGACAGTCCCAAGAGATAATCTGATGATACATTAAAATAATTACACAGTTTAATAAGGACTTCAACTGACGGATATTTTAAGCTTTTTTCATAAGCTGAAATAGAGCCTTTCACAAGATCTACTTTATCGGCAAGTTCCTGCTGTGTCAGCTTCTTTTCTTTTCGTAATTCTTTAAGCCGTGTTCCAAAATATATCATAACAATCTCTCCTGTGTTTAGTATACTCTTGTCGTGTTTATTTTAAATTGACAAGTATACTTTTAGCTGACCTTTTGATTTGTTACTGTTATAATATAAAAAGCTTATTATTTAATAATAGCAAAAATTTTAAGGAGAAAAAATATGGAAAAGAAAAAGAAAATCACTATCGGAATAGCTATTGCAGTTGTAGTTATCACTGCTGTAATTGTGGGGATTACCGTCAACAATCACCAAAAAGCTGTAAAGGAAGCGGAATCTATAAGTATCAGTGTCCAAGTTTCAAAAACCGACTTAATTACATATTATAAAAAACAGTATGATGAAATAACATATAAAAATTATTCCACAGAAGAAGATTATACTTCTGCTAAAGCACTTCTTGAATCATTAAAAAATGATATAAACAATTCTGATGTTAAAGACGATAAGAATATTGTAAATTTGATTAATAATATTGATACATCAATAAATGATTATAATGAAAAAATCAAAGCTTTAACAACAACTGAAGAATTTGAAACAAAAACTGAAGAAGCAACAACTAAATCAAACTCTGATGATAAAGACACAAAATTCAATAACAATTCCAATA
>USJL01000001.1 GCA_900555015.1 uncultured Oscillospiraceae bacterium | reverse complement strand
TATAATTAATATTATAGAGAGTTAAGAAAAAAATCTCAACTCTCAATATAATACTTAAAAAAGCATTAAAATATTACTCTCCCGAATTTTCAGCAACCTGTGAATTATCGGAAGAAGCATTTCTTTCTGCCATATACTGTTTTGAATCAATATACTTAATTTGGCTTGGGTCAACTTTTACCATACCCAATTTTTCAACTGCATAAGCATCTATTTGAGAAACAGACACCATTGCTTCAAGTTCTGCATTTAAGCTTATATTTTCACTTTGAGCAACGGCAATATTAGTTTTAAGCCTTGAAATTTCACGTGTTAACTCATTTTTCTTTGCATATGTAAACACTACGGCAAAAAACATAGACATAACAAGAGCCGCAACGGTAAAAACCGCAACCGCTTTTCTAAAGCCTATTTTTTGTTCTGCTATTAACTGGCGTTTGCTTTTTGCTTTTGTGTTTGGAGCAATGCTTAAGCCTTTTCTTTTTCTTGTTTTTGTCGGCTGGTCAAGTTTTGGAGCAACAGATGATCGTGAACGATTAAACGCATCTACAGCGTATGATGCGTCATATTGATAAGAATATCTTCTGAAATCGTTTGTATTTGTCATCTTAACTCATCTCTTTCCTGATTTAATATTTTTTAAATGCTCTTAAACGTGATGAACGAGCCCTTGGATTTTCTTTAAGTTCATTTTCACTTGGTGCTTTTGACTTAAAAGGCAATTCGCCCTTAGGCTTATTGCCGCAAACGCACACCGGAAATTCCTTTGGGCATGTACATCCCTTTGTCCATTCGGCAAACTTTTCTTTAACGATTCTGTCTTCAAGAGAATGAAAAGTAATTATAGCAATAATTCCGCCGGGGTTAAGCACATCAAAGGCATTGTCAAGAGCCTCACGAAGCCTGTCTAACTCCCCGTTAACTTCAATTCTTATTGCCTGAAAAGTTTTTCTTGCCGGATGACCTTTTTTTAATTCCTTCGCCGGCATAGACGCCTTTATTATATCTACTAATTCAAACGTTGTTTCTATGGGCTTTTCCTGCCTGTACTTAACTATATTTTTTGCTATTGAGCGGCTGAATTTTTCTTCGCCGTAGCGCCAAATAACATCTGCCAAGCTATGTTCGTCATATGTATTTACAACATCGTAAGCGGAAATGCCCTGCTTACTCATTCTCATATCAAGAGGGGCGTTTTGGTGAAATGAAAATCCCCTGTCGCCATTATCAAGTTGAAACGAACTTACTCCCAAATCGAGCAACATTCCGTCTATTCCGCCGATTCCCAAATCGGCAACAATGTTTTTTATATTTGAAAAATTATCATGCACTATTTTAACATTAGGCAAACTGCCGATTCGTTCAGTTAACACACTGACAGCATCCGGGTCTTGGTCTATTGCAATAAGCTGCTTTGCCGTTTTTGCAATTTCACGGGAATGACCGCCTCCGCCTGCAGTACCGTCGGCAATAATTTTATTTTCATTAAGTTCAAGAGCTTGAATTGCCTCATCAAACAAAACGCTTTTATGCACAAATTCCATTATTGCTCACCTGTTTTGCTTGCTTTAGCCTTGTCCATCAACTCAAAAATTCCCTCTTTGGAATCCTGTGTTGCAAGATATTTGCTTCTTTCTTCCGCATCCCAAATTTCGATAGTTTCGCCATGACCTATAAAAATAACGGAACTTTCATTGGCAAGATTACTTGATTCTTTAAGTCGCTGATTAACGGTAAATCTGCCCTGAGCATCAAGCGTTGTTTCTTCTGCCATGGTTAAAAGCTTGCTTGTGGTGTCATAAACCTGCATTTGTGAGCCTTCTAACATTGAGTTATAAAGTTTTTCAAAAACATCAACAGGATAAAGAACCAAGCAATTAGCCTCTTTAACCGTAAGTGAAACCATATAAAAATCCCTGCCCAATCTTTCACGCCATTTTGTAGGAACAGAAAGCCTGCCCTTGCTGTCTAACTTATAATTTTCAAGCGTACCGACAAACAAACGCACAAGCCATCTCTCCTTTCAAAACAAATTTTATGGTTATTTAATGAATTCAACTCAAATATTTATGGGAAATAGTTGAATTTAATGGGATTTTAATGGAATTAGCACCACTATTTACATTATAGTAGGGCGACGGGTGGTTGTCAAGAACAAATTACCCGAAGCTAAAATTGTAACAGAATTGTAATAACTGTTGTACAAAATACGCCAATATGATATAATTTACATCATAAGTTCGCCGTTTAACAAATGGGAACAAAACACAATTTAACACAAGGAGAACGCATTATGGCAGATTACAAAACCACATGGCGTGAAAAAATAGGCTATGGCGTGGGCGCAGTTGGATTAGACCTATCCTACGGCTTATTTTATTCATATCTTTCCTACTACCTTTCAAGCGTATTGGGACTTAAAGAAGGATTTTTACTTTTATTAACTCCCCTTGCAAGAATTTGGGACGGTATTAACGACCCTATTATGGGAACCATAGTAGACAGCACAAAAACAAAAATGGGCAAATACCGCCCTTGGATTGTAATAGGAGCGGTTTCAAACGCCGTTGTGCTTTCCCTTTTATTTACATCATTCGGAATGAGCGGAACAAAGCTTTATATTTACATTGCCGTAATGTATGTGCTTTGGGGTATGACAAATACAATGGCAGACATTCCTTATTGGTCTATGGTGCCAAGTTTTACAAATGACCCTAAAGACAGAAACCTTATTGCCACCGTTGCAAGAACATTCAGCGGTTTGGGGCAAGGCATAATAACTGTTTTAACGCCGATTATTTTGCCGATGCTTTCAAGCGGCGTAACAACAGAAAAAGGCTACAGTGCATCAGGCTTTTCAAAATGGGCAATTATTTGCGGCGGATGCCTTATTGCATTTTCCTCAATTTGCGTTGCATCAACAAAAGAACGCAGAGTTGTACATAACGCAGAAAAATTCAGCTTTAAAAAGATGTTTAAAGTTATAAGCGGAAATGACCAACTTATTGTTTTTATGATTTTTGCAATGATTTCAAACGCAGGCTGGTATTTAACAAGCGGCACGGCTGTTTATTACTTTGCAGACGTTTTGGAAGAACCCACTGCACAAAGCCTGTTTTCCATGATTGGTGCAGTCGGCTCTGTTTTAGGACTGCTTGTTATTCCGATTTTAAGCAAAAAATTATCAAACAGAACTATTTATCAAATTTCACTTATTATGGCTATTGTGGGTTATGTACTGATGTTTATTTTCGGACCTGTTCTTAAAATCACAATAGCACTTGACATAAGCTACATTTTAGCAAGCATAGGAATAGGCTCTATGTTTGTGGCACAAACAATTTTCCTTGCCGACATAGTAGACTACGGCGAATACAAAACCGGAAAAAGAAATGAAAGCATTACATTTTCAATGAAGGGCTTTTTACAAAAAATGGCTTACACAATTCAAACCGTTATTCTTTTCGGCGGGCTTGGTATAATGAATTACAACCAACAAATAATTACAGGCACCGGTAAAATTAACGCGCAAACAAAAAGTGCCATCGGCATTATTTGCTTTGCCGTTCCGCCTGTATTAATGATAATTTCGTTAATTGTTTTCAGCGTTAAATTTAAACTTCACGGAAAATTACGCACAGAAGTGCATGATTATATTTCAGCAAAAAGAGCGGAAGAACAAGCAGAATAAAAACAAAAACGCAGTCAGCACAAATGTGTTGACTGCGTTTTTTATCACCTATACAACCCACTGAAGCTTTGAAGAAAAATGTTATATCGGAGTTGCAAAGGGGCTTTTCAACCAATATGGCGTATGCCGATATTGCAAGAAATATCAGTAATCGGGGGACAGCCGATTTAAACCGTTCAATGCGAATAGCACGAACGGAAGGGCACCGTGTGCAATGTAAAGCTGATTTAAATTGTGCTTATCGTGCAAGGCAAATGGGGTGTGATACCGTTAAGCAATGGAACGCAACCCTTGACGGAAAAACAAGAGATTCCCACGCAGCTATTGATAAAGAGTGGAAAGAGCTTGAAGAACCTTTTTCAAATGGTTTAATGTATCCGGGTGACCCAAAAGGCAAAGCGGCGGAAGTAATAAATTGCCGTTGTTCTCTTGATGATGTGCCAAGATGGTATGCACAGCAAGGCGGCTTTAAATATCGGCGTAACAACATTACAGGTGAAATTATAGAATGTAAAAATTACGCCGAATTTAAAGAAAAATACTTGAATAATATTAAAAATGAAGATAAAATAACATCAACGAAATTACCATTAAAATTGCAACTCTTTGCTAAAAAAGCGGAAGATTACAAAACTGTAATTTTACCGAAAAAAGAATATGCTCATGTAATGTCTGAAATTGCTACAAATCTTACTGAGGATCAAAGAAATAAAAAGGTGTTTAGTAAGCATATTGGTGATTACATTTATACTGTTGAAAATAAAGGGTTTGGAAATTACAGAGTAATTGATAAAATTAAAATAGGTGATTAAGGTGAATGAAAAAATAAAAAACAAACTTGAAAAAGCTTTAAGAAAAATTTTTGATGACGATGAGTTTATAATGTGTATAATGGCACATTTGGTTACGGATGATGTTCGAGAGGGCTTTATAAAATTTATTGAACAAAATCCGGAAATAACTTCTGAAGAATTAACTTTGATGTCAATATCGTCATACAGAAACGAATTATAAAACTTAAAAATAAGCGCTGTACTACTGTATGGCGCTTTTCTTATGCCCAAATTTAATACAGTTGATGAAGCACTTTGCAATTATGTTAGGTGCTTTTTTCATATCTTCACACCTTGACAAGTGATATAAACTATCAAAAAAATTACTCCTACAATATGAGATATAAACTGTTGCGCCTTCAGCGGAAGACACCGCATATAAAAACGAAAAGGCAGAAAGGAAAAAGTATGGACTTTTTAAAATCAATTCTCGGTGATGATTTGTTCTCACAGGTTGAAAACAAAGTAAATGCTTATAATTCGGACGAAGCGAACAAAGATAAGCAAATTAAAATTGCAAATTTGGCTTCGGGCGAATATACAAGCAAAAATAAGTTTAAAGACCTTGAAACAGAAAAAGAAAATATTGTTTCACAGTTAAGCGCAGCCAATAAGGTTATCGAGGATTTGAGAAAAGCAACCAAAACGGATGAGGATTTGCAGAATAACTAATACAATAAAAAAAGAGCGATATAAATCGCTCTTTAATAATTTAATCATTATTTATTTTTTTTCTTTTCCATAATGCCTTGGCGAATTCTTCTTACATCTGCAAGTGCTTTATAAAGTGAATCGTCAATAGCAAGAAGTGTATCGTCGGCATAGTTGTTAACGGCAGTTAACATTTCACGGCTCTTATTTTGAGCTGTTGTTACCATTTCGTTAGCCTGTGCGGTAGCATTACCTAAAATTTCGCTTGCTTGATTTTGAGCGTCACGAATTTGTGCTTCCCCTTCTTCTTTAGCCTTTGCAAGAATATCTGCAGCCTCTGCCTGTGCTGTTTGAGTAATTTGGTCTCTTGCTACAAGTTCACGAGCCTGAGCCTGTGCTTCCTGAATAATTTCGGCTGCCTCTTTTTTTGCTTCTTCAAGAATGCTGTTTCTTGAATCAACAATAGCTTTTGCCTGTTTTGTTTCCTGAGGAGTATTAAGACGAATATCCTCAATTATAGTTTTAATTTTATCAACATCAACAAGACTTTTTTTAGTCATAGGCATTGATGTGGCGTCATCAAGAACATCCTCTAAATCTTCAAGCAAAATATCTGTATTAGTCATTATTTATATCTCCTTTACATCTTTTAATTACATCTTGTAAAATTTCGTTAGGCACGAAGCGTGAAATATCGCCGTCAAGCCTGCAAACTTCCTTTACCATACTTGAAGACAAAAACATATTTTTGCCTTTCGCTGCAAGAAACACCGTTTCTATTTCAGGTAAAAGACTTTTATTAGTTAAGGCCTGCTGAAATTCATAATCAAAATCAGACACGGCTCTTAAACCCTTAACAATGGCAACAGCTTGTTTTTCTTTTACATAATTTACAAGCAAGCCGTCGTATGTATCAACCTCAATATTTTCTTTTGAGACGGAGCGCCTTATAAGTTCCACCCTTTCTTCAAGAGAGAACATAGATTTTTTTGCGCTGTTGCTTGTTACCAAAACAATTACTTTATCAAAAAGTTCTGCGGCACGTTCTATAATATCAACATGCCCCAAAGTTACAGGGTCAAAACTACCCGGACAAACTGCAATTTTCATTTATATTAATCCTTCCGATAAAGCGTTAATTTCGTTTTACCGTAATTTCTTTCTTTAACACAGTTAAATTCGCCAAATGATGCCGGCAAATTTTCATCTCTTGCCGTTTCACAAATTATAATACCGTCATCACTTATACTGTTTAGTAATTTAGGTACGCAATTTTCAATCAAACCTTTATGATAAGGCGGGTCTAAAAAAACTATATCAAAATTACCCTTGCGTGCCGAAAAAGCCACGCTGTCGCACATAACAACCTGCGAAACATCTTCAAATCCGCAATGTGAAATATTTTTTTCAACCATTGCTTTTGCGTTTCTGTTATTTTCAACAAAAGTACAAAAACGTGCCCCACGGGACAAAGCCTCAATTCCAAGCTGACCTGAGCCGGCAAACAAATCAAGAACCTTTTTATCTTCAATATCAAACTGAATCATTGAAAAAAGCGCTTCTTTAACGCTTTCGGCAGTAGGTCTTGTAACATCGTCACCTGCAAGAGTTTCCAATCTTCTGCCCCTTGCGCTGCCTGTTATTACTCTCATCATAACTGAAAATCCTTAATTTTTATACAAAAACATTATACAAGGCAAACCCTGCATAGTCAAGGTTATTAATTTTATTTTTACAATTTATGAAAAAATTCGTAAATATCTTTGGCATTATTTTTTGAGATTGACGGACATTCAGCCAATTCATCAACACTGCACTCTTTAATTTTAGAAATAGTTTTAAAATACTTAAGCAATGCCTTTGCTTTATTTTCGCCAATGCCGTTTATACTTAAAAGACTTGAAGAAAAAGACGATTTTGTGTGCTTTTTATGATGATAAGAAACAGCAAATCTGTGCACTTCCTCTTGAATATTTGAAACAAGAGTAAACGCACTCCTGTGAGAATTAATTTCAATTTCGCCGCCGTTATAAGCAATGGCACGTGTTCTGTGCTTATTGTCTTTTACCATACCGAAAACAGGAACGTCAATACCCATTTTTTCAATTACAGGCAAAACAGCATTAACCTGCGGCTGACCGCCGTCAAGCAAAATTAAATCGGGTTTGATTTTAAAAGTACCTTCTTCATCATTTAAATAATGATTAAATCTTCTTGTTAAAACCTCATTCATAGAGCCGACATCGTTTTGACCGTCAAAACCTTTTATGGCAAATTTTTTATATGCAGATTTCATTGGTCTGCCGTTGTGAAAAACGACCATACCTGCCACATTGTCTGCACCGAAGGTATGAGATATATCATAGCTTTCAATATATTCCGGCGGTTTAGGCAACCCGAGCAAATCGGCAAGTTCATCAAGAGCGGCTATTTCTTTACCCAATCTGCCTTGTTGCTGTGCAAGATGCTCGTTTGCATTTCTGATGCACATATTAACAATGGAAAGATGTTCTCCCTTTTGCGGATGAATAAATTCTACCTTTTTGCCACGCTTGCTTTCAAGAAAACGAGTTAGCAATTTCTCGTCTTCAATTTCGCCGTCTACCGCAATTCGTGCAGGAACTCGGCTTCGCATAGAATAATAACGTTCAATAAGCTCAAGCCTTGCGGCAGGCAAATCATCAACTGAATCAATTAGCCAAAACTCACTGTCTGTAAGGCGCCCGTTTTCAAACCTAATAACCTCAAAACAAGATTTTTTTGCACCGTTAACAAGCGCAAAAACGTCTTCCTCGGGAACATTAATAGAAACAACCTTTTGCTTTTCGTCAAGATTTTTAATTGCTTTTATTCTATCTCTTAATTTAGCGGCTTCTTCATATTGCAAATTTTCGGCGCACTCATTCATTTTTTCGGTTAAACTTTTAACAGCCGCTGTGCTTCCGCCTTTTAAAAATGCAATAGCCTCATTAACATTATTAACATATTCTTCCTGTGTTATTCTGCCGGCACAAGGTGATGAACAAAGCCCCATAAAGCCGTTAAGACACGGTCTTGATTTACCGTAATCCTTTGGGAACTGCTTATTACATCTTGGAAGCTTAAAAATTTTTAAAGTTTCCTCAACAGCTTGCTTAACGGAAAAGTTTGAAATATACGGACCGATATAAGTTGCGCCGTCATCGTCAATTCTTTTACATTCGGAAATTCTGGGAAAATCTCCTTTTGTAATTTTAATATAATTATAGCCCTTATCATCTTTAAGAAGAATATTGTATTTGGGCATATGCTGTTTTATTAAAGAGCATTCAAGCACAAGTGCTTCAAACTCTGTATCAACAAGGATGTAATCAAAATCGTCTACATTTTCAACCATTCTGATTACCTTTAATGAGTGATTTGAATGAGAGCCGAAATAGGAAGAAACCCTATTTTTAAGTTTTTTTGCTTTGCCGATATATATTATTTTTTTATCTTTGTTTTTCATAATATACACGCCCGGCTGCAAAGGCAACGCCATAGCTTTTTTACGAAGCTGTGCCTGTGTCATTCAATCACCCCCTAAAATAAAGTAAAAATAAAGGCACAGAATAATCTGTGCCGAATAATAGTTAAAAAGCTTTAATTAATCTGTAAATCCGCTTTTAACAAGAGCAACAAGGCCGTTAACAGCATCTTCTTCATCTGCGCCGTCTGCAATAATACGAATTTCTGTGCCGCCCATAATTCCTAATGAAAGAACACCGAGAAGAGACTTAGCATTTACTCTTCTTTCTTCCTTTTCAACCCAGATTGAAGATCTGAATTCATTAGCTTTTTGAATGAAAAATGTTGCAGGACGAGCATGAAGACCAACCTGATTTTCAACTTTTACATCTTTAACAAACATAATTAAAACCTCTCATCAATTAATAAAAAACATTAATAAATAAATATCTCTGTTCTCACACATTACTATTATATCACTAAACTTAATAAGGTCAACAAATTGTGGTAAAGTTCGTAGGTAACATAAATTTAACACAAAATATTACACCTTGATTTGTGCAAAATACACATAATTTTTTGCTATTATTTGAGTTTTGACAAATATTTTAAATCATCATAATTTAAATCCGCTTTTTCAAGCATATCCGGTCGCCGTTTTGCCGTTCTTTCAAGAGATTGCTCACGGCGCCATTTTTCAATATTTGCGTGATGACCCGTTAATAATACATCGGGAACTTTTCTGCCGTGCCACTCATAAGGGCGTGTATACTGAGGATATTCAAGCAAAGAATTAAAATGACTTTCCTCCTCAAAACATTCATCGTTGGACAAAACGCCGGGCAACATTCGTGAAATTGAATCCGCAAGAATCAACGCCGGCAATTCGCCGCCTGTAAGCACATAATCGCCCACAGAAATTTCCTCAGGCTGCAATTCTTCTATTACCCTTTCGTCAATACCCTCGTAATGCCCGCAAAGAAGAGCGATATTGTCAAGCTTTGAAAGTTCAACAACTCTTTTTTGAGTAAGGGTTTTACCCTGTGGCGTTAAGTAAATTAAATGAGGCTTGCTGCCTGTTTTTTCACGAACGGCATTATAGCAATCATACACAGGGTCAACCTGCATTATCATTCCCATACCGCCGCCGTAAGGAGTATCGTCTACTCGCCTGTGTTTATCCTTTGTATAATCTCTTATGTCTATACATTCAATTTCAACTTTACCCGATTTTCTTGCTCTGCCGATAATACTTTCGTTTAAATAGGCATTGCACATTTCGGGAAAAAGAGTAAGTATATTAATCTTCATCAAAAAGGCCTTTCATATACTTAATTTTTATAACAGCGTCATTTATATCAACGGACTTAACAACATCTTCAATAACAGGAACAAACCTGTGTTTTTTTTCAAAAACAACATCTAAAATATCTGAAGCGCCGTAATTTACAACATCAAAAACTGTGCCGTAATTTTCATTTGTATCAACATCAACAACAGAACAACCGATTAAATCGGCAATATAGTTTGCTTCTTCATCTATTTCGGCATCATCACGGTTACAGTAAATAATTTTGTTTTTATAATCTTCTGCCTGCTCTATTGAAGTGATTTCCGCAAACTTAACTATAGCATTGTTTTTTTGCGGACGTGCAGATAAAAGCGTTAATTGATTATTACCCGAATCATCAAGATAAACGAGTTTAAGCTGCTTCAAATAACTTATATCGTCGCACCAATAATCAAGTTTCATTTCACCTTTAATGCCGTGAGTGTTTATTAATTTTCCCAATTCAAGATATTGTTTCATTTTATCACCGTTAATAAGATTTACCGAATATTCGGCGTTTGAAAAAGCCTCCCGTTGGGAGGCTTTAATCAGTCTATTTCAACTGAAATTTTTTCATCGTTTCTTGTTGCTGCTGCACGCATAACAACACGGATAGCTTTTGCAATTCTGCCTTGCTTTCCGATTACTCTGCCCATATCATCCTCTGCAACATGAAGATGATAAACAGTTACGCCTTCTTCGTTAATTTCGTCAACATCAACGGAAACAGCATCAGGATTATCTACTAACCCTTTTGTAATAGACATTAACAAATCTTTCAAAGAACACACCTCCATAATCCTTAATCTTGTTACTTAAGGTTAAAGATTAAAGAATGCCTTCTTTTTTAAGAATGTCTTTAACAGTATCTGTTGGCTGTGCACCGTTAGCAATCCATTTCTTTGCTTTTTCAGCGTCGATTTTGATTTCAGCCGGGTCAACCATTGTGTTGTATGTTCCGATTTCTTCAATGAATCTGCCGTCACGAGGGAATCTTGAATCTGCTACTACTACACGGTAGAAAGGAGCCTTCTTTGCACCCATTCTGCGAAGTCTGATTTTTACTGCCATTTTTGTTACCTCCAAAAAATATATTAAATAAAATTATTAACTAAACCAATTTATATTGGATTAATACCGTTTAAAAACCGAAAGGGTTATTATTTTTACCGCTGCCGGTCATACCCATCATTTTTTGAGCCATTTCAGGATTTGCCTGCATCATTCGGCGCATTTTCTTGCTTACTTTAGGACCTTTTCTGCCACCGAACTGACTCATCATTTTTTTCATTTGTTTAAACTGAGAAAGAAGTTTATTAACATCCTCCACCTTCATACCGCAACCTGCGGCAATTCGGCGTTTTCTTGATGAATTAATAATATCGGGATTTTTTCTTTCCTCAAATGTCATTGAATAAATAATTGATTTAAAACGTGTAAATGCATTTTCATCAATATCTTCATCTTTAATTTTACTTCCGATACCCGGAATCATTTTAATTGTATCTTTAAGACTGCCCATTCGTTCAATTTGGTCAAACTGATCAAGCAAATCGTTTAAATCAAATTTGTTTTTTGCAAGTTTTTTTTCAAGCTCTGCGGCTTTTTTCTCATCAAGAGTTTGCTCTGCCCTTTCAATAAAAGAAAGAACATCGCCCATACCGAGAATACGTGAAGCCATTCGACTTGGATGAAAAGTTTCCAAATCGCCGAGTTTTTCACCCGTACCTACAAATTTAATAGGCTTGCCTGTTACAGCCCTTACGGAAAGAGCGGCGCCGCCTCTTGTATCGCCGTCAAGCTTTGTTAAGATAACACCGTCTATGCCCAAAGTTTCATTAAAACTTTTTGCAACATTAACAGCGTCCTGACCGGTCATAGCGTCAATTACAAGAAGAATTTCATTTGGATGAACGGTGCTTCTGATATTTTGAAGCTCCTGCATAAGCTGTTCATCAATATGAAGTCTGCCGGCTGTATCAAGGAAAACATAATCGTTTCCGTGGTCTTTTGCATATTTAATTGCCTCTTCGGCAATTTTAACTGGATTTTCCGTTCCCATTTCAAACACGGGAACGCCAACCTGCTCGCCCACAACCTGAAGTTGTTTAATAGCCGCAGGTCTGTATATATCGCAGGCAACAAGCATTGGCCTGTGACCTTCGTTTTTAAGCTTTAATGCAAGCTTTGCGCTGTGTGTGGTTTTACCTGAACCCTGCAAACCGCACATCATAACAACTGTAGGCGGATGATTAGCAATAGCAAGCCTGCTTTCATTGCCGCCCATAAGAGCCGTTAATTCCTCATTAACTATTTTAATAACCATTTGACCGGGTGTTAATGATTCCATAACATCTTCACCAACGGCACGTTCAGTTACTTTTTTAGTAAAATCTTTGGCAACTTTGTAGTTAACGTCTGCCTCAAGCAAAGCCAAACGAACTTCACGCATTGCCTCTTTAACATCTGCCTCGGTTAATTTTCCCTTGGCACGAAGTTTTTTAAAGGAATTCTCAAGCCTTTCGGAAAGACCTTCAAATGCCAAAAGCAATCAACTCCTTAAAACGATTATTCGCACAAAAAATCCGCAATGGATTTAATTCGTGAAACATTATCGTTAATTTCTCTTGAAAGGCTGTGTTCAAGATTATATTCATTAATACTTTCGGCACAGTCTTTTATTTCTGCCAAGCCTTTTCGCATTTCGGTAAATCTTTTGGCAAATCCCAAAGATTTTTCCATTTCAAAAAGCTGGTTTTCGGCACGCTTAACCGCATCCCTAACCCCTTGGCGTGTAATACCTTCATTTTCGGCTATTTCGGAAAGGGACAAGTCATCATTATAATAATAATCCAGAAAATCGTGCTGTTTTTTAGTAAGCATTTCGCCGTAAAAATCAAGAAGATAAGAAATCTCTAAATTCTTTGCCACGATTTTCCCTCCCGAACCTATGTAACTTTGTGTAAAGTATTTAATCTTTACAGCAAGAGATATTATACATAAGTACGTTCGCTAAGTCAAGTAAAAAACACATAATTTTTTTAATAAAATTTCAAAAAATTCTATTGACACAAAATATGGGCGAAAAATCAATTTCGCCCACTAAAAGTATAAATACAAATTACTTTAATTTTGCTATGGTAACACCGTTTTCGCCCTCGCCGTAAACGCCCAGCCTAAATTCGGAAATATTCGGGTGATGCTTTAACTCATCCGTAACGGCAGAACGCAAAGCACCGGTGCCTTTGCCGTGAATTATTCTGACTTCGCTGATATTATTTAAAACACATTTATCTATAAACAAACTTAAATTTGCAAGGGCTTCATCTACGGTTTGACCTCTTAAATCAAGTTCTGTTTTAACGTCGGCATCAGCTCTGGATGTTGTTCTGTAAACAGACCTGCCGGTTTTAACAGGAGGCTTTTTCTTTTTTTCGGTAAGCATTAAATCGCTCATTTTAACACGGGTTTTAATCATACCGGACTGAACAAGAACATTATTGTTTGAAACTTCCAGCACCTCTCCCTCGCCTAAAGAGCGAATGATTACGGCATCGCCTTTAACAACAGAACGTGGCAATTTATAATCATTATCCCAATTATCGGCAAGTTCACGGGGATTAACAATATCGTCCATTTCACCAAGACGATTTTTTATTTCACGCCTTGTTTTTCTTGCAACTTCTGTAGCATTTGATTGGCTTACTTCTTTTTTTAATTTTTCAAGTTGCAAAAGAAAATCGGAACTTTGGCGTTTTGCGGCATTTATTATTTTTTCAGCCTCACGCTTTGTTTTTTCCATTTCATTAGCTTTTAACTGCTCTATTTTATCTTTTTCCGATTGAGCCTTAGAACGCATTCTGTTTGCCGCTTCTGTTGCCTTTTCTGCTTTTTCCTTTTCTTTTTCAAGTTCAAGGCGTGTTTGCTCCAACTGCTCAAGAACTGCCTCAAAAGAACGGTTTTCACTGCTGACAATATCTTTTGCTTTATTAACAACCGATTCATCCATACCCAAACGGCGGGTAATTGCAAAAGCATTTGACCTGCCGGGAACGCCGATTAACAATTTATAAGTAGGTTGCAATGTATTTACATCAAATTCGCAACAACCGTTTGAAACTCCGTCAGTTTCAAGGGCATATGCTTTTAACTCGGCATAATGGGTTGTGGCAGCAATTTTTGCACCTTTTGACCTTAAATTTTCAATTATAGAAACTGCTAAAGCAGCGCCTTCAACAGGGTCTGTGCCGGAACCCAACTCATCAATCAAAACAAGAGAATTTTCGTCGGCACGCTTCATAATATCTATAATGTTAACCATATGTGATGAAAAAGTGGAAAGATTTTGCTGAATACTTTGCTCATCGCCCACATCAACAAGAACATTTTTAAAAACGGATATTTTTGACATATCGGAAACAGGAAGAAGCAAGCCGCATTCTGCCATTAATGTAAATAAGCCTATAGTCTTAATTGAAACGGTTTTACCGCCTGTGTTAGGACCGGTAATTACAAGCGTGTCAAAATCTATTCCCAGGGAAATATTTGTAGGCACAACCGTTTTGGGGTTTAAAAGAGGATGGCGTGCATTTTTCAATTCAATAATTCCCTCATTGTTTAAAATCGGCTTTGAAGCTTTCATTTTGTATGCAAGCTGTGCCTTTGCAAAAATCAAATTAATTTTAACTGCACTTTCGTAAGACTGCCTGATACTGTCTGCAAAATTGCCTGCCTCAACAGACAATTCAAAAAGAATCCTTTGAATTTCTTCTCTTTCCCTGCCCTGAAGCATTTTTATGTCGTTATTAGCGTCAACAACGGAAACAGGCTCGATGAAAACAGTTGCGCCGGAAGCGGAAGTATCGTGCACAAGACCTTGCACCTCGCCACGGTTTTCTGCTTTTACGGGAACAACATACCTGCCGTTTCTTTGAGTTATAATAGCCTCTTGCAAAAATTTTTGGTAATGAGAACTGTGAATAATAGAATCAAGTTTTTCCCTGACGGAATTTGACTTGGCACGAATTTTACGCCTTATTTCTGCCAATTCTTCAGAGGCTTGGTCTGCAATCTCTTCTTCGCTTACAATAGCCGTTAATATTTTTGTTTCAAGGTATTTATTAACGGTTATATTTTCAAAGAAAAAATCTAAATTCGTATGAACATTTGAACAATGGCCGTACCACTCATAAAGCGAACGAACAGCACGAAGATTATAAGCAACGTCAAGTAATTCTTTTGGATTTAAAGACGCACCTGCAGCCGCCCTTGCCAAAGCGTTATTTACATTTTTCAAACCTGAAAATGACGGAGAGCCAAAACGTGCAAGCAACGAAAACGCATCTTCGGTTTGCGAAAGCAAAAGTTCTGCTTCGTTAATATCCGACGCCGGAATTAATGACAACGCCTCCTCTTTTGCATCGTCACAGCTTGCCTGCTGTGCCAGCATTTCCAACACAACGTCAAGTTCAAGTGCTTTAAAGTGTTTATTCATTGTAGTAATCCTTTATAAAAATCAAGTGCGCTTAAATTTCTGCCAACGCAGGTAAGCGCATATTTTTCGGCAATATCAACCAATAAATTAAGGCAATTATCATCAAGATTAAAGCCGAATATTTTTTTAGGTTCCGTTAAACAAATATAACGAACAGCCGTTATAACATTTTTAGGAACTTTAATTGCACCGAATTTAGGGCAGTTTTCGCAATATATTTTGCCTGCCGAAGTATCAAAATACATTACATCCGTTTCATATGTACCGCAATTATCGCAGGCAAGAACTGCCGGCATATAACCGCCCAAAGATACTGCCCTTAATTCAAAAACGGCTTTTATTTGCCTAATATTTTTTTCACCCTTACACAAAAGGTAAAGAGAATTTAATGTTAAAACAAGCATTTCCTTTTCAGGCTGTTCTTCTGCCGACATTTCATAAGCAAGTTGAGCAAAATACTGTGCCAAAGATAAACGCTCTATATCTTTTCTTAAATCAAAAAATACATCAATAGGCACAGCGTCATCAACAACAAAAGCGTCTTTAGTTCTGTAAAGTCCAAATTCGCTGTAAGCAAAAAGGGTTGTAGCGGAATTAAGCTTACTTTTCATTTGTTTTGCCCTGCGAACAAATGCCTTAACAAGCCCGTAATCAGCAGTAAGGAGAGTAACTAAACGGTCACTCTCCCCTATTGTTTGCTCCTTTATCACTAATCCCTTTGTTACAATTCGCATTATTTTCTGCCTTTGATTTTTGATTTTCCTTATATTTCAAATAATAATTTATATTTCCGGTTTCTGTAAAATGAACCCAATTTGAATCAATCAAAACAATCACCGCCACAATTATTTTATCCTATGACAAGTGATTAATTTGTGCCATTTTAATCCAAACCGAAGTTATGAATCAAACCTTCACGGTTGCGCCAATTTTCTTTAACCTTAACCCAAGTGTGCAAATTAACTTTAACATCAAAAAACGACTCTAAATCCTGCCTTGCAAAAGTTGAAATTTTTTTAAGCATTGCACCGTTTTTGCCGATTATCATACCTTTATGAGTTTCACGCTCGCAATAAATAACGGCATCAATATCAAGAATGGGCTTATCTTTTCTTTCACTCATTTTTTCAATGGAAACGGCAATTCCGTGCGGGACCTCTTTATCCATAAGGCGAAGAATTTTTTCTCTTATCATTTCTGCCGCAAGCACTCTTTCCGGCTGGTCGGTTAAAGTATCATCCGGGAAGAAATGAGGACTTTCAAAGGCTGTTTTTTTCATTTCGTCAACAAGCTCATCCATTCCCGTACCTTCGGATGCCGAAACCGGAACAACAGCCGTAAAATCATATAACTTTGAAAGGTATAATATACGCTGAAGAATAACCTTTTTATCTTTAACCATATCAATTTTATTTATTGCAAGAATTACAGGCAGCTTTTCTTTTTTAAATCTTTCAATTAATTCAAGTTCTTTTTCTTCAAGCTCACCTTGAGGTTCAACAACAAACAAAACAGTATCTGTGCCGCCGATACTGTCGCCCACGGCGTTATTCATATACTCGCCCAATCTGTTGTGAGGTTTATGATAACCGGGAGTATCGGTAAAAACGAGCTGTGTTTCATCAATAGTCAAAACGCCTATAATTCGTGTGCGTGTTGTTTGCGGCTTTGAAGAAACAATGGCAATTTTTGCACCCAAAACTTTATTAAGTATTGAAGATTTGCCCACATTGGGCTTGCCCACTATTGCAATAAATGCGGTTTTGGTCATTATTCGTCCTCCATATAATAACTGTTATCTCTTTTCCAGCCGATTTGAGTTAACACAGTTTCCTCTTTTTCACGCATTCTTACTTCTTCCATGCCGCCGTTTTCATGGTCATATCCTAAAAGGTGAAGCATTGAATGTACTGTTAAAAAGCCGATTTCACGCTGAAGTGGATGATTGTATAATTCTGCCTGTTCCACAGCCTTTTCCATTGAAATAACAATATCGCCAAGCATTTTTGCGCCTGTGTCCATATTAACATCATAAACGCCGTTTTCACCCAAAGGGAAAGAAAGAACATCTGTTGCCTTATCAATATTTCTGTGTTTTTTATTTAACTCTCTTATTTGCTCATTATTTACAAAAGTTACCGAAACTTCGGCAGAGCCGTCAAAATTTTCCAATTCAAGAACCGCATGGCAACAACGGCGAATTAAAAGTCGTATACCCGTAGGTACTTTAACGTCTTTTTGAATATTTGATATTGAAACTTTTACTCTGTTCATTATTTATTCCTCTCCTCACTGTCATATTTTTCATAAGCTTTGATTATATCTTGTACAAGCTTATGGCGAACAACATCCTTTTGTGTAAATTTGCACATTGCAATATCATCCACATTTTTTAATATTCGCATTACTTTTTTTAAACCGGATTTTTTCCCCGACGGTAAATCAATTTGAGTTATATCACCGGTAACAACCATTTTTGAATTAAATCCAAGCCTTGTTAAAAACATTTTCATTTGCTCCGGCGTTGTATTTTGTGCTTCGTCAAGTATTATAAAACTGTCGTCAAGAGTTCTGCCACGCATATATGCAAGAGGAGCAACTTCTATGGTTCCCCTTTCCTGGCAACGCTGAAAATTCTCTGCGCCGAGCATTTCAAACAAAGCGTCGTAAAGAGGTCGTAAATAGGGGTCAACTTTACTTTGCAAATCACCCGGCAAAAAGCCCAAGCTTTCACCGGCTTCAACAGCAGGGCGTGTTAAAATTATTTTATCAACCTCTTTGGCACGAAAAGCCGTAACTGCCTTTGCGACTGCCAAATAGGTTTTGCCTGTACCGGCGGGACCGATACCGAAAGTTACAGTATTTTCATCAATAGCGGTGCAATATTTTTTTTGACCCAAAGTTTTGGCTTTAACAGGCTTTCCTTTTGAAGTAATGCACACCGTATCTGTTGAAATAGAGCTTAATTTATCCTCATTGCCCTCATTAACAAGGCTTATTGCATAGCGCACATTTTGGCTTGTTAAAGGTTCGCCTTTTTTTATAAAAACAAGCAGGCTGTTTAAAGCACGCACGGCTTTTGAAACATTTTCTTCATTTCCGCAGATTTTTAAATCACTGCCACGGCTTATAACGGAAACGTCCAACTCATCTTCAATTATTTTAATATTTTCGTCAAAAGAACCAAAAAGGCTAACCGCCTGGTCTATTGCATCAAAAGTAATAATTTGTTCTGCCATTAATTAATCTCTACCTTAATTTGTTCTATTCTTCTTTCTTCAACCTTCAAAACGGTAAACACAAAATTTTCATATTGTGCCGAAATAACATCATCTTTCTTTACTGTTTCGGGAACAAAGCCCAAAAGGTTTATAACAAAGCCCGCAACAGTATCATAATCACCCTGAGGAATTTTTACCCCCAAAACTTTTTCAAGTATTTCTATTTCCGCAGAGCCGTCAAAAATATAAGTTTTATCGTCTGTTTTTTCGTATTCCTTTTCTTCGTCGTCATATTCATCCTGAATATTACCTACAATGCTTTCAAGAATATCCTCCATAGAAACAATACCTGCCGTGCCGCCGTATTCATCAACAACAACGGCAAGCTGAACACGCTTGTCCTTCATTTGTTTAAAAAGCTTTACACAGGAAATGGTTTCGGGAACGAAGAACGGTTTTCTTACATAATCCTTAAGACAATCGTCTGCACTGATTTTAGTGCCAACAAGTTTAAGTAAATCCTTAATATTAATAATTCCCACTATATTGTCTAAATCTTCGTTATACACAGGAATTCGTGAAAATCCCTCTTTAACAGCCAAATCAACAACATCACTTATTGACGAACTGATTTCAACAGCCTCAATATCGGTTCTGTGAGTCATAATATCACCGGCTGTAATATCATCAAACAAAAAAATGTTATTTATCATTTCACGCTGCGAAGTTTCAAGCGATGACGAATTATTTTCGTCTTCAACAAAATTCATAATTTCATCTTGCGCAGACGGCTTATTTACTAATTTTTTGAACAGATTGCCTGCCATAAAGGCACAAACCCCCATTATTTTTTAATAAATTACATTATATACTTTTTTATTTTATTTGTAAAGAGTATTGAATTATGTTATATTTAGTATATAATATTCAAGGTGGTAATATGAATTTAAAAGTTGAAGAAAAAGACATTTGGCAGTTTCTTGCCGAAGACAAAAAGCCGGTTGTTATTTACGGAATGGGTAACGGAGCTGAAAAAATCATTTCTGTTTTGAAAGAATACGATGTAAAAGTTGCCGCTGTTTTTGCAAGCGACGATTTTGTAAGAGGTCATTCCTTTTTAGGCTATAAAGTTGAGAAATACAGCGATATTTGCAACAAATTTGACGATTTTAACGTTGTGCTTGCATTTGCCACACATATAGACAGTGTTTTAGAAAACATTAAACGCATTAACGGCGAGCATAAAGTTTTTGCACCTGATGTTCCCGTTGCCGGCGACGGTATATTTACAAAAGAATATTTTGAAAAAAACAGAGAAAAATTTGAATTTGTTTATAACAACCTTGCAGATGAAGAAAGCCGCCGTGTTTACGAAAATGTTATAAATTTTAAAATAAGCGGCAAAATAGACTACCTGCTGAACTCTATGGAAAAAGATAAAAACAACATATACAAAGACATTTTAAAGCTTAATGATAACGAAACCATTGTGGATATGGGAGCATATGACGGAGATACAATTAAAGAATTCACCGATTTTACAAACGGCAAATACAACAGCATATACGCCCTTGAACCTGATGAAAAAAACTTTAAAAAGCTAACGAAAAACACTGCACAAATGAAAAACGTTACCCTATTTAACATGGGAGCATGGAATAAAGCCGATACGCTGATTTTTGCAAGAAAAGCAGGCAGAAATTCCAAACTTTCAGGAGAAGGCGTGCCGGTTAAAGTGCAGGATATTGACAGTTTGATAAGCGAGCCTGTTACAATGCTTAAAATGGACATTGAAGGCTCGGAATTAAAAGCCCTTGAAGGTTGCAGGCAAACAATCATAAAATACAAGCCTAAACTTTACATTTGCGCATATCACAGAAATGAAGATATGTTTGATTTGCCGCTTAAAATACTTGAATATAACAAAAACTATAAAATATTTTTCAGGCACAGCCCTTACCTGCCTGCCTGGGAAAGCAATTTTTACTGTGTATAAATTTAAAATAGGCTGACTATATAAGTTAGAAAGGCTGTGAAATTAATATGGCAGACAAAATAATTACTTTATTCGGCGAACTGCCCACATATGTTAACATAGCGATTGGAGTAGGAATATTTGCTTTGTGCACTGCGTTAAGAAACCCTGTTTCATCCGGAATATTGACATTGCTCTCTAAAATAATTTTTGCAAGGAAGCCTGAAAAGCGAAAGGGATTTAAAAGCAGTTTAAAAAAACCACTTGCATTCTTTATTATGCTGACCGGAGCAATTTTAGGCGTTTACATAAACATCCCCAAGCCTATAGTTTTAAACACCTACAAAGTATTTTCCATACTGATTGTTGCATGGTGTGTTATAAACTATTTTTCAGACAGCTTAAATGACGCTTTTGAAAAAGACAATAACAATAAAATTAACGGAATTGCAGTTAAATTTATTTCAAACATACTGAAATTTCTTGTAATATGCATAGCAGTTGTTATGGTAATTTCCGAATTGGGATACAACATAAACGGTTTGCTTACCGGTTTGGGAGTAGGCGGTTTGGCAGTTTCACTTGCGGCGCAGGATTCCCTTAAGAATCTTGTTTCGGGATTTTTTATTATGTTAGACCGACCGTTTGATGTGGGTGATTTAATAGAAACAGGTGAATTTAAAGGCGTTATTGAAGATATTACAATGCGTTCAACAAGAATAAGAACTCTTGACGATACCGTTGTTATTGTTCCGAATTCCAAAATCGGCGATGCGGCAATTACAAACCTTTCAAAGCTTACAAAAAGGCTTATTGAATTTAAAATAGGGCTTGTTTATTCTGCCGATGAAGCAACTTTAAAAAAATGTGAAAAGGAAATTGCCGATTACTTAATCGGCAATGAAAAAGTTTGTCCTGAAAGTGTAAGAGTTCGCTTTTGCGAATTTGACGATTTTTCCCAAAACATTCAAATACGGTGCTATATTAACACATATGACTATGAAGAATATTGCAAATTCAACGAAGAATTAAATTTTGAAATTAAAAAAATAGTTGAAGAAAACAACACTGATTTTGCTTTCCCCACAACTACAGTACAAATTGAAAAGGAACAAAACTTATAATGTACATAATAATTTACTCGCTAATAATAATAACTGCCACTTTCTTGGGTGCTTTTGTAGGTCTGGGCGGAGGAGTAATAATTAAGCCTTTGCTTGATTTAATAGGTCATGACACCATTGATGTGGTTAATTTTATATCAACCTGCTCGGTATTCAGTATGAGCATAAGCTCAACAATTAAACATGTTAGGGCAAAAACAAAAATTGATTTTAAATTTTTACTTTTGATTTCAATCGGTGCAGTTGCCGGAGGAATAGGCGGTTCCTCGCTTTTTGACTTTTTACTTACAATATTTAACAACAATATATTAAAAAGCATTCAAGGACTTATTTTAGGAATACTGCTTGTTTTATCGGTTGTTTACATTAACATTAAAAACGCAAAAAGTTTTAATGTTAAAAATCCTGTAGGAATTATTACCGTAGGACTTGCTCTTGGCTTTATAGCATCGTTTTTAGGTGTAGGCGGCGGTCCGATTAACGTGGCGTTTTTAGTTTTATTCTTTTCAATGACAATGAAAGAAGCGGCTGTTTACAGTGTGGGCACAATATTTTTCAGTCAACTTTCAAAACTTGTTACAATGGGAATAAAAGGAACAATACCCACAGTTAGTCCAATAACGCTTATTGCGGCAATATGCTGTGCTGTTTTAGGCGGCATATTAGGTGCTAAAATGAATAAAAAAGGAAATGAAAAAGTTATTAAAACAATTTTTACCGTTGTTGTGGCAGCACTTGCATTAATTAATTTTTACAATGCTTTTGCAGGCTTTATTGCAATGGTTTAATAAATATAATTTAAAGAGGTAAAAAACATGAAAAGAAAAAATATTATATTTTATTTTTCCGACCAGCAAAGATGGGACACTGTTAATGAGCAGGTTATGCCCAATGTTATGAAACTTGCAGAGGAAGGCACGTTGTTTGAAAACAACTTTACATGCCAGCCTGTTTGCGGCCCTGCAAGAGCTTGCCTGCAATCCGGCATGTATGCAACACAAGTGGGCTGTTATTGGAACGGCATAGCATTACCCAGAGATATTACTCCCCTTGCAAGATATTTTAACGACGCCGGCTATCAAACAGCTTACATAGGAAAATGGCATTTAGCTTCAGACAGATACCCGGGAATAGGTTTACACTGTGAAAGCAAAGCCGTGCCAAAAGACAGACAGGGCGAATACCAATATTGGAGAGCGGCAGACTGCCTTGAATTTACATCTCACGGTTACGACGGTTACATTTTTGACGGCGACGGAAACAAAATTGATTTTAAAGGCTACCGTGCCGACTGTATTAATGATTTTGCGTTGGAATACCTTGACAAATGTGATAAAGAAAAGCCGTTTTTTATGTTTGTGAGTCAACTTGAACCTCACCACCAAAACGACCACCACACCATTGAGGGTTACAAAGAAACGGTTGATAAATTTAAAGATTATCCCCTGCCGGATGACTTAACATTTTTAAAAGGCAATTACAAAGAAGAATACCCTGATTACATTTCTGCAATTAACAGGCTTGATTACAATGTAGGCAGACTTGTTGACAAATTAAAGGAGCTTGGAATTTATGATGACACAATAATCATCTACACATCCGACCACGGTGCGCACTTTAAAACAAGAAACCCCGAATACAAGCGTACTTGCCACGAAAGTGCAAGCCACACACCGTTAATAATTAAAGGCGGCGGATTTGAAGGCGGAAAAAGAGAAAAACGCCTTTCATCTTTAATTGACTTGCCGCCAACAATGCTTTCAATGGCAGGAATTGATATTCCAAAGCAATATGCGGGAATTGATTTAACAAAACAAATTAACAATCCAAAGGAAAAACGTGATTGCGTATTTATGCAAATAAGCGAAAGTCAATGCGGAAGAGCAATAAGAACAGACAGATACAAATATGCAATAAGAGACGCAATGCCGATAGGATATATTCATCACACAAACAAAGCATATTTTGAAGACTATTTGTATGATTTGGAAAAAGACCCTATTGAAAAACATAATTTAGTTAAAGACCCTGCATACAAAAATGTAAGAGAAGACTTAAAATATATGCTTATTGAACAAATGACAAATGCAGGCGAAGACGCACCTGTTATTTTACCTGCTGTTAAAGCAAGGAAAAAATAACAAATTAATTGCACAATTACATGGCAATATAAACAATAAAGGCTCAAGGATTTCCCTTGAGCCTTTGATTTATGAAGTTAAACTGATAATTTTTTTATTACTTTACAGGGATTGCCTGCGGCAACACAATTTTCGGGAATTGATTTATTTACAACACTGCCTGCACCGATTACAGCATTTTTACCGATTGTAACGCCCGGCAAAATTATTGCACCGCCGCCAATCCAAACATTATCCTCTATTATTACCGGTTTAGCATAGGTTCTGAAATAAGTGGGGCTTACGCCCTCCCAATTATCAATTAACCGTTCTTGGGGCAATGTAGGATGTGAAGCAGTATATATTTGAACATTAGGTGCAATCATTACACGGTTACCTATGTGTATTTCGGCATTATCTACAAAAGTACAATTTAAGCCTACAATAACATCATCGCCGATAAAAATACTTTTTCCGTGATCGCAATAAAAAGGAACTCCTATGCCGACATTTTTTCCGACTTTACCAAGAAGTTTTTTCAATATAGCCGATTTCTTTTCCGTATCTCTGTAATCGCAAAGATAATACTCTCTGGTAAGCTCACGGCAGGAAATGCTTAATTCCTTATTTGCAGAATCGCCGGTTTCCAAAAAGTCCTTTTCACTGTATTCCATAAATAACACCCCTTAATATATTCTATAAACATAAGTATAACATTTAATACAACAAAATTACAAGAAAAAAAACGGCACAGAACAAACTGTGCCGTTATTTGTTATTATAGTTAAATTAAATTTATTTTTCTTCGGAAACACTGCTGTTATTTTCAGCATGTTTTTTAACAAGAACCTCAAGAATTCTTGCATGTTCTTTATCAGGCAAAGCATACTTAAAAGTAGGAATTGCAGAAAGAAGCATACCGATTGCAGGAGGGATAGAAATTAAGAAAAACATTGCTGCGGCATATTTGCCGTCGTTATATGTTACGAAATTAGCGGAACCGTCTGCCAAAGCATTGTTCATAATTTCAATATTTTTATCGGAAAATCCGATTGCACCGTAAACAAAAGACTGAATAAGAGCAGCTATACCGCCTGAAAGCTTTGTGATAAAGCTTTGACCCGAGAAAAATACGCCGTCAGGACGAATGCCATTTGTATATTCTTCATAATCAACGCAGTCGGCAATCATAACAGACTGAAGAACGTTAATACCGCCCATACCTGCACTTGCGAAAGTGAAAAGAACGCCTGTAACAATAACCCAACCGATTGGTGTTAAATCGCCGCCTGCAATTTTGTATGTAACAAAAAGAAGAGCAAACGGAATAGCACTGCCGATAGAATAAATGTTATAAAGTGTTTTATTTTCAACCTTTTTTGTAAGCATTGGAGTAATAGCCATAGCAACAAACTGGCCCACAAAAATGCCAAGAGCAATAATTGCAATGCTAATGAGCATTGTAAAGTTAATGCCGTTATCGGTAAATAAATTCATAAAGTTACCGTTTGCATAATAATAGGTTACAAAAGACATTGCTACAAGCATAAGAAGCTGAATAGGGCTTCTTAAAATACCGGAAATAAGAATTTGACGGAAAGGTTTACACTTCCACATAATTTGGAAGTTTTCTTTCATTGTGTGCTTTTCTTCACTTGTTTGAACTCTTTCAACAGTTCCTAAACCGGCAAGTTCAAATAAAGCAGTACTGATAACAGTTAAAACAACAACAGTTAAAATAAAGCCCATTTGATTTGCTTTATCTGTTGAATAACCTTTTGAAACAAATAAACTTGCAACAACCTGTGCAATTTGAACAACAAGCACGCCGATACCGCCTACGCCTGCTGCAATTCTTGCAAGACCTAGGATTTTGGAACGGTCGTTTTCATCTTCTGTCATAAGAGAAGTAATACCCCAAAGAGGAATATCACAAACAGTGAAAAGCATGCCCCATAAAACGTAAGAAATTGCCGCCCAAGCAACAATAAGAACTTTGCCTGTCGGTGAGGCTGTTGTGTAGTTGCCGTTTACAAAGGTTAAAATTGTAATAGCGCCTATAATTGCGGGGAAAATAATAAGATAAGGTCGGCATTTTCCCCATTTTGACCTGGTTTTATCAACAATAGTACCCATCATAGGGTCATTAACAGCATCCCAAACACGGGCAATGGCAACAATCCAGCCGATTGCAACAACAGGAATGTAAATTACATACTGAAGATAATAACCGATTAAGCCTGTGGCAATTATGTTATAAATCATATTTTGACCAAACATACCTGCCAAGTACATATTTCGTTCTTTTTTGGTGTAAGTTTTAGCTTGCCCCATAAATTCACCCCTAACTTTTTAATACCACAACATTTTACAACAAACTGCACAAAAATTCAATAAATATTTTAATAAAATTAAAAATAACGCACAGAAATTTAATTCTGTGCGTTAATATGCATATTATTTATAATTAAGCCATAAATTTACGGATAACGCTTTCCATATCGTTATAATCCATAATCTTTGGAACAGGATAACCCGGGTTACCCTCTTTAAGAGCTCTGCCGATAAGAGTAGGCAAATCTTCTTCCTTAATCATATCAAATTTAGCCGGAATATTCATATCTGCATTAAGTTTTCTGATAGCAGAAATGAAATTCATAGCCTTATCGCCTTCACCATAGCCTTCAACACCTACAATATCTGCAAGTTTTGCAAGCTGCGGATAAATTGAAGAACCGTACCAATCAAGAACGTAAGGCAAAATAACGGCATTTGCAAGACCGTGAGGAGTGCCGTAAAGACCGCCCAAATTATGAGCTATTGCATGAACATAGCCAACATAAGCACGGGTGAAAGCACAGCCTGCCAAATATGAACCTTTAAGCATATTAGCTCTTGCTTCAATATCCTTTCCGTTTTTATAAGCTTCCTCAACATTATCAAAGATAAGTTTGGTTGCTTCCTCAGCCTGACGTCTGGTTTCTTTTGTGTTGCTTCTGCCGATGTAAGCCTCAACAGCATGAGTTAATGCATCCATACCTGTTGTCGATGTAATATGAGGTGGCAAACCTACGGTTAAATCCGGGTCAAGCACAGCATATTTGGGACGAAGACAAATATCGTTGATTGCATTCTTTTCATGAGTTTCGGGGTCGGAAACAACAGCAGCAACAGTTGTTTCTGAGCCTGTTCCGGCAGTAGTCGGCACAGCAAAGAATGGTGGTAATTTTTTATGTACTTTAAGATATCCACGCATTTGGCGAACAGTTTGATTTGGCTTAACAACTCTTGCAGCAGCAGCTTTTGCGCAGTCCATTGAAGAACCGCCGCCGAAAGCAATAAAGCCCTGACAAGCGTTTTTAATGTACATTTCTCTTGCAGCCTCAATGTTTGGAATTGTTGGGTTTGGCTGAACTTCGTCATAAACAACGTATTCTACGCCAACTTCTTCAAGTTTCTTAAACATAGGGTCAAGAAGGTGAAGTCCCATAAGCCCTTTATCGGTTACAACAAGAACTTTATTAACGCCCTTGTTTTTTACAAATTCGGGTAATTTTAAAATTGAGCCTTGACCTTCAAGCAATTCAGGCTCGGACCAATCCATGAAATTCATGGCAACTTTAAAAACCGTTTGGTAAATACGATAACAGCATTTTTTAATTTCCCAAAGCATCATAAAACCTCCTTTTCAATAAATTTTCATATATATTTTACTAAAAAAGTAAAAGCAATGCAACAGATTTTATTAAATTCTTTCAAAATATTATAATTTATGTTATAATACCTAAAAAATGTATAATGGAGTTAATCGTATGGCAAACGAACAAGTATTATTTTGCGGAAACAGTTCTGTATTTTTAAACGAAGAACTAACAAAAAACAGCAATAAAAGCAACGGCGGCACGGCATTCAGAATACCAAGCCTGATAAATGCAAACGGAACTCTTATTGCGGCAATAGACCGTGCTTCATCGGGTGCAGACTGGGGATATATTGAAATTGCAATAAGGAGAAGTGAAGACGGCGGAAAGAGCTGGAGCGACATTGAGCCTGTTGCAATTCCGCCGGCAAGAGAAACCCGCATTTCGGCAGAAAGCTACGCCTCGGCATTTTTTATTGACCCTTGCATGGCTGTAGCACCAAACGGCGATGTTATTATGCTTGTTGATTTTTGGCCTGAATGCAAAGGATTACACAATCAAAAAATACTTGACAAGAAAAAAGTTCCGTATGCAATGCTCAACCGTAAAATGCGCCCTCTTATTTATGACCGTGACGGTAATTTTTACTACATAGATGAAAACGGAACTGTTGTTGACAGCAAGAAAAACGCCACTGAATATACCGTTAAGGACGGAATGGGAAGCCTTTACAAGGGTGAAGAATATGTTGGCAACATATATTTAAACGGTGCCATGGGCAAAAATGAAATAGGTGCAAAAACCACATTCGGCGCTCCTCTTAAAGCACCAAAAAGATGCTATGTATTTATGCTGACAAGCAAAGACAACGGCAAAACCTGGAGCGAGCCAAAAGACATTACAAATATGATATTACACGAAACCGACGGAACATTTTTGGGCGTTGCCCCCGGTGTGGGTCTTACCGCAAAAGACGGAAGAATTATTATGCCTCTTTACGTTGATAAAAAAGAATGTGTTTCGATATACAGCGTTGACAACGGCGAAACCTGGCACAGAATAACAAGAGAGCCTTACGCCAAAAACACAGATGAATGGCAGCTTATTCAAGCCAAGGATGAAACCGTAATAGGACTTGGCAGGCAAAAAACATTTGGAAGCACACCTGTTTCAATTTCAACAGATAACGGAAAAACTTGGGTTAAAAACGGAAAAACCGCAATTAAAGCGCCTAAATGCCAAAAAAGTGTTATTACGGCAGGAGAATATGTTTTTTGCTCTCACCCAAGCAAAAAGAAAAGAGAGTGCGGCGTTCTGTCTGTAGGTAAAATAAGAGTAAAGAAAGGCATTTACTCACACATTGAATGGTTAAATCACGTTAAAATTAACGATGGATTTTTTGCTTATTCATGTCTTACTCAAATTGACGACAACACAATAGGCTTGCTTTATGAATCACAGCCAAGCAGTTACATAGAGTTTAAAACATTTAAAATTGACGAAATAACAAAATAAACACCTTTTACAAAACACTTGCAAAATTAAAATAAATATATTATAATATTATAAAATAAAACGCAATGACGAAGAAAAGTAACTTTTAAATTTTCGTTTTAGAGAGCGAAACCACGGCTGTAAGTTTTGCACGAAAACTAAAAGCGAAGTTCCCTTCCGAGCGGCTGTGCTGAAAATAAAAGTAGGTGCAGACGGGGCAAGCTCCGTTAACGGCTTAAAGAGTGTTTGCTCATATGCAAAAATAAGGGTGGTACCGCAGGTTATTATTACTTGTCCCTAAATTAGGGGCAAGTATTTTTTTGTCCCAAAAAGCAAAGAAAGGAAGAAGCTAATGAAAACGCAGCTTGAAAAAATCAGAAACGCCGCTAAAGAGGCTCTTGATTCTTTTGAAACAAAAGAACAAATTGAAGAAGCAAGAATTAAATACCTTGGCAAAAAAGGCGAGCTTACTGCAATTTTAAAACAAATGGGTAAGCTTTCAGCCGAAGAAAGACCTGTAATAGGTCAGCTTGCCAACGAAATTCGTGCAGACATTGAAGAAAAAATCGCAACAAAAAGCGAAGAACTTAAAAAGAAAGAACTTGAAAGAAAATTAAAGGAAGAAACCATTGACGTTACTATGCCGGGCAAGGAAGCCTCCATAGGTCATAAACACCCGCTTTCAATAGTTCTTGACGAAATTAAAGAAATATTTATGGGCATGGGATTTGACGTTGCAGAAGGACCCGAAGTTGAATACGATTACTACAACTTTGAAGCCCTTAACATTCCTAAAGACCACCCGGCAAGAGATACGCAAGACACATTTTATATTGACGACAACATTGTTTTAAGAACACAAACAAGCCCTGTTCAAATCAGATTTATGGAGAACAACAAGCCTCCTTTCAGAATGATTGCACCGGGCAGAGTTTTCCGTTCTGATGCTGTTGACGCAACGCACTCCCCTCTTTTCCATCAAATTGAAGGATTGGTTGTTGATAAAAACGTTACAATGGCAGACCTTAAAGGCACACTTGAAGCATTTGCAAAGCGCCTTTACGGTGAAGACACAAAAATTCGTTTAAGACCGCACCACTTCCCATTTACAGAGCCAAGCTGTGAAATTGACGTTTCATGCTTTAAATGCGGCGGAAAAGGCTGCTCTATGTGTAAAGGTGAAGGCTGGATTGAAATTTTGGGCGGCGGCATGGTTCACCCGAAAGTTCTTAAAAACGGTGGCGTTGACCCTGAAGAATACAGCGGCTTTGCATTTGGTATCGGTCTTGAAAGACTTGTTATGTTCCGTTTTAACATTGACGATATGAGATTACTTTACGAAAACGATTTAAGATTTTTGGAACAGTTTTAAGGAGGTGTGTTAAATGATTTTATCAAGAAAATGGCTTAAAGATTATGTTAATTTAGACGATATTTCAGACAAAGAATTTTGCGATGAAATGACTCTTTCCGGCTCAAAAGTTGAAGAATTTAAAGTTGAAGGTGCGGAAATCGAAAACGTTGTAGTGGGCAAGGTTGAATCACTTACACAACATCCGGATTCAGACCATCTTTGGATTTGTTCAATTAATGTTGGCGGCGAAGCACCGGAACAAATTGTTACAGGTGCTCAAAACTTAACTGTAGGCGACTATATTCCGGTAGCGCTTCCCGGTGCAGTTGTTTTTAACAGAAAAGACCACTGCCTTGAAAAAATTAAAAAAGGCAAACTTCGCGGTGTTGAATCAAACGGCATGCTTTGCTCTATTGACGAATTGGGACTTACCGAAAATGATTTTCCATATGCAGGAACAGACGGAATATTTATTTTAGGCGATGACTGCGACAAAACATTGGGACTTGATATACACAAAGCAATCGGATATGACGACACTTGCGTTGAATTTGAAATAACTTCAAACAGATGCGACTGTATGTCTGTTTCAGGTCTTGCAAGAGAAGCTGCCGCAACATTTAACAGAGAATTTACATTTAAAAAGCCTGTTGTTAAAGCAGGACACGGCAATGTTAACGACATTCTTAAAGTTAACATTCTTGAACCTGAAAAATGTTACCGCTACTCAGGCGCCGTTGTTGAAAATGTAAGAGTTAAAGAAAGCCCACGTTGGCTTCGTGAAAGATTACGTGCAAGCGGCGTTAGACCTATAAGCAACATTGTTGACATTACAAACTACGTAATGCTTGAATACGGTCAGCCTATGCATGCATTTGACCTTCGTTTTCTTGAGGGCAATACAGTAAATGTAAGAAATGCCAAAAACGGTGAGAAAATCACTACGCTTGACGGAGTTGAAAGAGAACTTAACGATTCAATGCTTGTTATTGCAGATGAGAACAAGCCTGTTGCAGTTGCCGGCGTAATGGGCGGCGAATACAGCGGAATTATGGATGATACAACAACAATAGTTTTTGAATCCGCATGCTTTAACGGCATTTCAGTAAGAAGAACGGCAAAAGCCCTTGGAATGAGAACAGAGGCTTCAAGCAGATATGAAAAAGAGCTTGACCCATCTGCAACTCTTGACGCACTTAACAGAGCGCTTGAACTTGTTCAATTACTTGACGCAGGCGATGTTGTTAACGGCGTTGTTGATAACTTTGTTAAGCCGAAACAGCCGGTTTCACTTAACTTTGATTATGAATGGATTAACAATTTTATAGGCATTGATTTAAGTGAAGAAGAACAAAAGAAAATTCTTGAAAAAATTGAATTTAAATTTGAAGGCGACCAAATTATTGCCCCTTCATTTAGAAACGATATTGAGCACATTGCCGATATTTCAGAAGAAGTTGCCCGTTTTTACGGCTACCACAACATTCCTAACAGAGTGTTAAGCGGTGTGGCAATAGGCAAACTGACAGACAAACAAAAATTTACAAGAACAATTAATGACACGTTGCTTGCTTGCGGATGCAGCGAAGTTTCAACATTCAGCTTTATCAGCCCAAAAGCATATGACAGAATTAATCTTAAAGAAAACAGTAAAATGAGAGAATCTGTTGTTATCAGCAACCCATTGGGCGAAGACACAAGTGTTATGAGAACAACAATTTTGCCGTCTATGCTTAATGTGCTTGCAAGAAACTACAACCATAAAAACGAAAAAGCAAGCCTTTATGAAATCGGCACTGTATATACGCCTACAGAAAAAGGCAAACTTCCTGTTGAAAAGCAAAAAATTGCTATCGGTATGTACGGCAAAGACGCTGATTTTTACACATTAAAAGGCATTGTTGAAAAACTTTTATCTGTTCTTAATGTAGCAGAATGTGATGTTGAACCTGTTGTTGACAACCCAACATTCCACCCTGGCAGAACAGCAAACTTTATTGTTAATTCAACAGTAATTGCAACACTTGGTGAAGTTCACCCAACCGTAGCGGAAAATTACGGAATAGGAACAAGAGTTTACCTTGCCGAGATTGATGTTGACACTGCATACGAAAATAAACTTGGCACAAGAACACACAAGCCATTGCCTAAATTCCCGGCAACGACAAGAGATTTAGCATTTGTATGCGAAAAATCCATTCCTGTTCTTAAACTTGAAAAAGCTATTGGCGAAGCAGTTGGCAAAACACTTGAAAACATTAAATTATTTGATGTTTATGAAGGCAGCCAAATTGAAAGCGGCAAAAAGAGCGTTGCATTTAACATCAGAATGAGAAGTGCAGACAGAACTTTAACAGACGAAGAGGCAGATGCAGCAATGAAGCGTGTTGTTAAGGCACTTGCTAAAATGGGTATTAATCTTCGTTCATAGTACAATTTTTTGTAATTAATAAAAAAAAGATTGTAATTAACATTAATTTTGTATATAATTAGTTTATTAGGAGGTGGCTTTACTTGACAGATAAAACAATGACATTTAAAATCGGTGATGAAAAAGACGATATTATGAAAGAAACCCTTACGCAGGTTTTTGATGCGCTTAAAGAAAAGGGTTATAATCCGATTAATCAAATTGTGGGCTATATTCTTTCCGAAGACCCAACTTACATTACAACGCATAACAATGCAAGAAGTCTTATAAGAAGGCTTGACAGGGATGAACTTTTAGCCGCTATGGTAAAGTCTTATCTTAACAACTAAATTAAGAAAGGGAGGGTTTTCTTTGGCAGAGATTAAAGATACATTTCTTACCTACAAAGGAAAGCCTTTGGTTAGATGCGGTAAAACTATTTACTACGGTAATATGTCTGACCCGTACGTTGTTTGTTTAACTGTTATGTCAAACAAAGAACTTAACGATATTACCCTTTCCGATAAGGTGCTTATTCAAATTATCAGCACCGACCCGGAAATTACTAACCCAAAGGAAAAAGTTATTAAAAAAAGCGAAAAAACAGGTCTTTTCAACGCCCTTGATTTAGGCGCTGTTTGGCTTGAAAGAGAACTTAAAAAATAACAAAACACCCCAAGGATAAAAATCCTTGGGGTGTTATTTTTTTATTTTCTGCAGGCAGAAGAAATTTCGGTTATAATATCTTCCATTTCATTCATATGCTCTTCCATATCTGCAACAAGTGCAAATTGATTTCTTGCACGAACCAAATTATGTTCCGGATAATCAATTTTAAAATAAGTGTCACCGTTTAAATAGTCGGTTAAAAATCTCATTCCGCACTCAAAAGTCATTAGAACAGAAGCAAAAGCAAGATTATCAATTTCACATTGATTTAAACTCTCCCCTGCTTGAGACAAAAATCCCTGAGCATATGCCTTAAAATAATCTAAATTTATTTTTATTTTAGACAAATCCGCTTCGTCCTCGGCAGCCGTATTGGCACCAAAACGAATAGAATCGCCGAAATCATAAAGTGCAAGGCCGGGCATAACTGTATCTAAATCAATAACACAAACTGCTTTATCGGTATCACTGTCAAACATAACGTTATTAAGCTTTGTATCATTATGAGTAACACGCAAAGGCAAATCGCCGGATTCAATTAAATCAACAAGTTTTGAGCAATATTTTTTTCTTCTCTTTACAAACTCAATTTCATTAAAACAAGTATCTTTTCTGCCGGAAAGATTATTTTCAACAGCAGGGATAAACTCGGTTTTATACCTTTTAATTGTATTATGAAAATCAGGAATAGTTTCATAAAGCGTATTTGCCGGAAAATCTGCCAATAATTTTTGGAATTTACCAAAAGCAACGCCGCTTTCTCCAAAAGTTTCTGCATTTTCCACACTGTCATAACTAACGGAATTTTCAACAAAAATATAAGCTCTGTAATATCCGCCGTCTTCTGCTTTATAAAACTTTTGACCGTCTTTCGTTCTGATGTAATGCAACGTTTCACGGTTTTCATTGCCGCCGTTTTTAACAATTTCTTTTCTTAGATAAGAAGTAACGCTGAAAACATTATCCATCAACTGTTCTATATTTTTAAAAACATTGGGATTAACCCTTTGAAAAACATATTTACATTCAACGCCGTTATTGTTATATGTTACAAGGTAAGTAGTATTAATATGACCCGAACCGAAAAGTTCACAGTTTACATAATCACCTTTAAAATCAAACTGAGTAATAATATCTGTTAAATTCTCCATAACTTTCCTCCGTAGATGATAGTGTATCATATTTACAACAATTTGTAAATAATAAAAACAATTCCGGCTAAGTAAAACACTTAACCGGAATAAAAATTAAAATTAAACTGTTAATCTCTTCTTAAAGCCTCAATAGGACTGAGCTGGGCAGCCTTTTTGGCAGGATATACACCGAATATTAATCCTACGGCACTTGAGAAGAACAACGCAATAAGTATTGTGCCTATTGTAATACTTGGTTGAATCTTAACTATTGCACACGCCGCATATGCGCCTGCAACACCTAAAACAACGCCTATAATACCACCGATTAAGCACAAAATTATTGATTCTGTAAGAAATTGAGTAACAATTACGCCCGTTTTTGCACCAAGAGATTTCCTGATACCGATTTCCCTTGTTCGTTCGGTTACGGAAACAAGCATAATATTCATAACACCTATACCGCCTACAAGCAAAGAAATAGCACCGATACAAGCAATAAATGTTGTTAATACAGAGATAATAACATCAACAAGTTCAACATATGTTGCCATATCCTGAGCAGTATACATACTGTTTGAATAGTTACCGTGGGCAGCCTTTAAATAGTTAACGGTTGCATTACCTACAGCTTCGTTATTAGCCTCGTCCTCACCGATTACAAAAATTGAACTTAACTTAGCATCGCTGCCTGTTAATTGTGCAAGTGTTGTGCAAGGCATAAATAACGCAATAGAAAGAGTGTCACCGGTTTTAAACATATCTGAAATGCTTGAAGAACCGCCGACAGTGTTTACAAGAGAATCAATATCGGCACAACCGATAATTTTAACCTTCATTGTGCTGCCTGATGAAGAAACGGTTACATATTCACCTACAACATCCTGATAGCCAAAAGCCATATCGGCGCTGTTTGTGCCTATAACGGCAACAGGGCTTGATGCATCATATTCTTCATCTGTAATAAATCGTCCGTAAGCACAAGCCTCAGGCATAGCATACTGAATATCTGCATTAACGCCGATGATCATTGCAGTGGCTTCCTTAGCCTGTGAATCAATAGTGGCATTGGCAAAGCCCATCATCATAGGTGAGCATCTGTCTACACCGCTAACTCTTTTTTTAATGTTATCAACATCTTCAAGTGTAATATAATCGTTATCTGTTGCTTTTGTTGCATCAACAGAAATCATAACTGCATTTGAACCCATATCTTCAATTAATGAAACAATGTAATCTCTTGCGCCGGTACCTGCACCGACAATCATAATAACAGAACTGATACCGATTATAATACCAAGCATAGTCAAAAGGGAACGCATCCAATTTGCTTTAATGCTTTTAATTGCAATTTTTAAACTTTCTGTTAAATTCATAGACTATCACCCGATTATTTAGCAACTTTTACATCAAAAGTTTCTTCTTTGTAATCCGATGACGGAGTGGCAACAATTTGGTCGCCAACATTTAAACCTGAAGTTACTTCATAGTAAGTATCTGAAACAGCACCGGTTGTAATTTGTGTTTTGGTTACTGATTTTTCTTCTTCGTTATAAAGGTAAACATATGTACCTGTTTTTTCAAGAACGATTGATTCAATAGGAACAACTACAACGCCGTTGTGATCGCCTACGCCTACCTCAACGTCTGCATCAAAGCCAACAATAATATATTCATCAGGATTATCAACTCTAACCTGAACTTCAACGCCGGCACCTGAAGCGGTTAAACTTGAAAGACCGCTGATTCCTGCCATAGAGCCTACAGAATCAAGAATTGAACCGGAATCGCCGCCTGTTGCTGTAGGTGCTTTAGAAACGACCTCACCGCTGTATTTTCCGTATGCCGTTGTGATTGTGGCAGCCATGCCTACTTTAACCTTTTGAACATCATATTCATTAAGAGAAACTGTTACAACCATTGAATCCATATTTTCAAGTGTAATACCTGCTGTAAGTGCAGATGTAACTTCACCCGGTGTTAAATCACATGATGTGATTGTGCCGTCAAAAGTAGCAACCCAACCTGCTGCAAGAGTTTCACTGGATTCTTTAACTGCGTCAAGGGCACTTTTAGCAGAATCCATAACTTCTTTTTTAGCGCTTACGATTGAAGAAGATGACTGAGCGGCATAAATTTCTTTTTGTGCTGTTAATGCAGCGATTTGTACTTCAAGTGTTGCAGATTTAACACTGCCGCTGTTTGCGATTTCTGCGGCAACTTTAGACCAGTCAACTGCTCTTACTGCTGCTTCAATCATATCAGCTGCGGCACCGCTTTCAACTACTTCAACAATGCCGTCTTGAATTGCCTGTCTTACGGCTGCGCCTACTTTTTCAGCAATAGCGTCTGCCGAAAGGTTACCGTTTTCAATTTCCTGAATAATAACATTTAAAACAATATTAATAAGCTGGTTTGTAGATGAAACATCTGACGCAACATTATTAATAGTATTAACAAGGTCTGTTAAAGCCGCAACAAGACCGTCAAACGTAGCCGGATATGAAACAGTAGGCTGCGTTGTTGTTGGTGGAATTGTAATAGTTTCCCTTGAAGTTGACGGGCGTGTTGTTGTAGTGGTTGTTGTATGACGCCTTGTTGTGGTTGTTGTTGTGTGACTTACTGCGCCAAGTTGCTTTTCAAGTGCTTCAATTTGCTTTTCTATAGCCGCAACATTAGCTTTTGCCTGCTTTTGAGCTGCAACAGACTCGTTATAACCTGCCTTTGCAGAATTATATGTACTTTGCAATTTTTTAACTTCACCGTCTAAAGCGGAAGTGTCAAAAGTAGCAAGCTTATCCCCTTCCTTTACTTGGTCGCCTGTTTTAACGAAAACCTCTTTTACGGTTGCAACAGTGCCTACTTTATATTCCTTTGTAGAACCGGCAGTAACTTTACCGGTTGCGCTTACGGTTTCGTTAATGTCGCTTGTGGAAATAGTGGAAAGAGTTACTTCCGTTTTCTTATTCTTTTGAGCAATTAAAACGCCTGCGGTTACGGCGATTACAACTGCAAGAACAACACAAACGATAATGATTGTTTTTTTCTTTTTGTTTTTCTTTATAGTTGCCATTTCACTAACCTCTAACTTATAATTTTAAGTTGAAAATAGTATAATTCCTATTTGTATAAATGTCAATAACTAATTGTAAAATTCATTTTGTGTTAACTTTTTATTCACATCTTAACGCTAAGTGCTTTTTTACCAATATCTTTTCTGAAATGTTTATTGTCAAAATTGATTTTTTCTACTGCCGAATATGCTTTATCAAGGGCAGATTGCAAATCACAGCCTGTAGCTGTTACGCCAAGAACTCTGCCGCCGGATGTAACAAGTTTGCCGTCTTTAATTGCAGTACCTGCATGGTAAACCGTAACGCCTGACATTTGACCGTTTTCAAGTCCTGTTATTTCAAGTCCTTTCGGATATGATTTAGGATAACCGCCGGAAGCCATGATTACACAAGCACAAGCGTCATCACTCCACTGAATATCAAGGTCGCTTAATGTTTCATTATTAATTGCTTCAAAAATATCCATAATATCTGTTTTAAGACGAGGCAAAACAACTTGTGTTTCAGGGTCGCCGAAGCGGCAGTTATATTCAATTACCTTTGGTCCTTTTGGAGTAAGCATTAATCCAAAATAAAGGCAGCCTTTAAATGTTCTGCCTTCCTTATTCATAGCTTCAACTGTAGGAATAAATATTTCTTCCATACACTGCTTTGCAACATCATCTGTATAATAAGGGTTGGGAGAAACTGTGCCCATACCGCCGGTATTAAGACCCTTATCACCGTCAAGGGCTCTTTTATGGTCCATTGATGAAACCATAGGTTTCACGCATTTACCGTCTGTAAAAGCAAGAACCGAAACTTCAGGACCTGTTAAAAATTCTTCTACAACAACGTTATTGCCGGATTCGCCGAAAATTTTATCTTCCATAATTTCTTTAACACCGACTTCAGCCTCTTCCAAAGATTCGGGAATAATAACACCCTTGCCCAAAGCTAATCCGTCTGCCTTAATAACTGTTGGAAATTCATTTTTTTCTTTAATGTAATCTATAACATCTGCCGGATCATTAAAAACTTTATATTCGGCAGTAGGAATATTATATTTTAACATAAGATTTTTTGAAAACACTTTTGAGCCTTCAATTATTGCTGCATTTGCTTTAGGTCCGAATGTTTTAAATCCGGCTTCATTTAAAGCATCAACCATACCGGCAACCAATGGGTCATCAGGTGCAACAACAACAAAATCTGCCTTAATTTCTTTTGCAAGGTTTACAACGCCGTTAACATCTGTTGCCGACACATTATAACATGTTGCATCATAAGAAATGCCGCCGTTACCCGGGCAACATGCAACTTCGGTTACCTTTTTTGATTCTTTGATTTTTTTTATTAAAGCGTGTTCTCTTCCGCCGCCGCCTACTACCAATACTTTCATACTAATTTACAGCCTTTCCGACTGCACACGAATTTTAAATAATTCGCATGGCAATCTGTAATAAATTTTATTGCTTATATTTTAAAGTATTTATACAACAAACAAAGGGAGGCTATGCTCCCTTGTTAAAATTACTTATTTTTATTAATAATTCTTGATTGCTCCTCACCTGTTTCAAGATTGATAAAACGAGTGAAAAGAGAAACCTTATTATCTTCATTAAGGTTATTCCAAACAAGATTTGTTAATTCGTCAATATCATCTGTATTGATTTCAACAGGTGTCGGTTCACCTTCAAATGAAGGAATAGGATTTCCGTCGCACTTATATGTATGAATAAAGTGACCCAAGCCTGCTGTAGCAGGATATTCATAGAAAAATCTTAAACACTGAGGTTTGCCCATATTTGATTTAAGAATAGAAAGGTTATAATCGCCGTTTGGCTTTACAACGCCTGAAATTCTTGGGGTATAATTAGGTTCATCAGGTTCAAATTCACGTGTTAAAAGAGCGTGGCGATAACAATGACCTTCACTCATAAAATCATAAATAGTATCTGTTTGGTCACCGTTTGTAACAATTGTTTTGCCGTCAAGTTTTAAAACAGGATTATAAATTATAAGTGACGGGTCGGTCATTTTAGATTCATCAAATGCCTTTGTGCGAATTCCGCCTCTTTCATTTTCTTCAAAAATTCTGTTTCTGCTGTTTTCGCTTCTGCCCATAATAAAATAAACAATTACGGCATTTTTTCCGTTTTTTGATTTGCCTAAAACTATTCCCCTGCCCGGATAAGAATTAGTTGATAATTCTTTTTCAAGTGTTGTTACTTCCATATTTGCACCTCATATAATTTCTGTTTTATTACCGTTAATTTTAATTCTGCCCTGACAAAACAGTGATACTGCTTTTGGAAGAATTTCCCATTCAGCCTGGCGCATTACACGATATTGAAGAATATCCTCATTATCGCCCTGTTCAACAGGAACGGCTTTTTGAAGAATTATTGCGCCGCCATCTGTAATTTCATTAACAAAATGTGCCGTGGCGCCTGTTACCTTAACACCGCTTTCAAGAACAGCGGTGTGCACCTTTTTGCCGTAAAATCCGTCACCGCAAAAAAGCGGAATAAGGCTTGGATGAATATTAATAATTCTGTTTCTGTATTTGCTTACAAGTTCTTCACCCAAAATAGAAAGAAAACCTGCAAGAACAATTAAATCTATATTTTTATTTTCAATAACGGACAAAATCGCTTTGTCATACTCTTCTTTACTTGAATAGTCTTTTCTTGCAACCACAGCAGTTTCAATGCCTGCCTTTTTTGCTCTTTCAATAGCATAAGCATTACTGTTTGAAGCAAGAACAAAAGTTATTTTGCCATTTTTGATTTCGCCACGGTTTTCAGCGTCAATAAGAGCCTGAAGATTTGTGCCGCCGCCTGATACGAAAACAGCAATATTCATCATACCAATTCAACACCTTTTTCGCCGTTTTTGATTTCACCAACAACTGCTGCCTGCTCGCCTGCGTTGTTAAGAATTCTGACTGCTTCGTCCGCCTTATCATTATCTACTGCAATGATTAAACCGTTACCCATATTAAATGTATTATACATATCTCTTTCGGGAATGTTGCCAACTTTTTGAATTAAATCAAAAATAGGCTTTTTAAAGCACTTATCTTTTTCGATAACTGCAAGTGTGTTATAATTTAACATTCTAGGAACATTTTCGTAAAATCCGCCGCCTGTAATATGCGAAATAGCATTAACATTAACTTTTTCCATAAGTGAAAGAAGCGGTTTAACATAAATTCTTGTTGGAGTTAAAAGGACCTCGCCCAATGTTCCGTCAAGTTCATCATATTTATTATTAATGGTTTTTTCATTAATGTCAAAAACTTTTCTTACAAGAGAAAAGCCGTTTGAATGTACGCCTGAAGATGCAACAGCAATAAGTGCATCACCTGCTTTAAGATTTTCACCGGAAACAAGCTTATCCTTATCACCAATACCAACAGTAAAGCCTGCAAGGTCATATTCCTCATCAGGCATCAAACCGGGATGTTCGGCTGTTTCACCGCCAACAAGGGCACATCCCGACTGAACACAGCCTTCTGCAACACCTTTAACAATTTGCTCAATTTTTTCCGGATAGTTTTTGCCGCAAGCAATATAATCAAGGAAAAATAACGGTTTTGCACCACTGCAAGCAACATCATTAACGCACATTGCAACGCAGTCAATACCAATAGTATCATGCTTATCCATAAGAAAAGCGAGTTTAAGTTTAGTTCCCACGCCGTCTGTTCCGCTAACAAGAACAGGATTTTTATAATCTTTTGCAGCAATTTCAAACATTCCGCCAAAACCGCCGATACCGCCGATTACCCCGGGAATAGTTGTTCTTTTAACATGAGATTTAATAAGTTCTACCGATTCATAACCGGCAGTAACGTCTACACCTGCAGCTGCATAGCTTTCGCTGAAACTTTTTTCCATATCTATTCTCCTATTATTATAATTCCTTGATTTTTTCTTGAAGAGCCTTGTCTTTTTCAATAACAGCCTGTGCCATATCAGCTCTCATTTTTTGCAATTTTTCGGATAGTTCGTTATCCCCAACCGCAAGTATTTCTGCAGCAAGCAATGCGGCATTTTTAGCAGCATTTACGCCAACAGTTGCAACCGGAATTCCAGGAGGCATCATAACAGTTGCAAGCATTGCATCCATTCCGTCAAGTACCTTTGCCGAGCAAGGTATACCTATAACGGGAAGAGTTGTGGAAGCGGCAAGAACACCGCCTAAATGAGCAGCCATTCCTGCTGCGGCAATAATTACGCCAAAGCCGTTTGATGTGGCATTTTCAGCAAATTCCTGGGCTTGTTTAGGCGTTCTGTGAGCACTCATAACTCTGACTTCTGTTTCAATGCCCAATTCCTTTAACTGCTTGATTGCCGGTGTTACAACAGGCAAATCACTGTCTGAACCCATAATGATTGCAACTTTTTTCATACAATAATCCATAGCCTTTCCGACCGCCATATAATTAAAAAACCGTACTTAATGCTGCGGTCTGCACAAAAAGCTTGAAGGTAATTTAACAAAATTTAAGAAAAAACCTATATATAACAGATTTTTAAATATTTTACAATATAAGCCGTTTATTTTCAATAGCAAGGGCGAAAAAAATAAAAAAAGAAAAAGGCAATCCGAAGATTGCCTTTTGAATGGTTTTATATAAGCATTATCTTAAACAAGTTCGATGATGCACATTTCAGCAGCATCGCCACGACGTGGACCTGTTTTGATAATACGGCAATAACCGCCGTTTCTGTCTTGATACTTTGGAGCGATTTCATCAAAAAGTTTGCTTACAGTATCTTCTTTAGTAACATAAGCAAGCACTTGTCTTCTTGAATGAAGGGTGTTCTCTTTGGCGAGAGTAATCATTTTCTCAGCCATAGGACGAACTTCCTTTGCTCTGGTAACGGTTGTTTCAATCTTGCCGTTTGTTAAAAGTAAAGTTACCATTCCTCTGAGCATTGCTTTTCTGTGGTCAGTAGTTCTGCCCAATTTTCTGGTACCTGGCATAGAAATTCCCTCCTTTAGTCCTCTTCATGACTAAGTCCGAATCCAAGTGAAGAAAGTTTTGCAATAACTTCGTCAAGGCTCTTTCTTCCCAAGTTTCTGACCTTCATCATATCTTCTTCGGATTTACCGATTAAATCTTCTACTGTGTTAATACCTGCTCTCTTCAAGCAGTTAAATGAACGAACTGAAAGATCAAGTTCTTCAATGGTCATTTCAAGAACTTTTTCTTTTCCGTCATCATCCTTTTCAACCATAATTTCTTTGTTGCCAACTTCTTCTGAAAGGTCTACAAATAATTTAAGGTGGTCGTTAAGGATTTTAGCAGCAAGAGAAGCTGCTTCATCTGCCGGAATAGTTCCGTCTGTTTCAACATCAAGAATCAACTTATCAAGGTCTGTTTGTTGGCCTACACGGGTATTTTCAACAGTATAATTAACCTTAAGAACAGGAGTATAGATTGAGTCAATGGCGATTGTGCCGATTGGCAAATCCATAATCTGCTTATTACGGTCGCAAGGAACATATCCTCTGCCGCCGTCTGCAGTAAGTTCCATAATAACTTCTGCACCTTCATCAAGATAAGCAATGTGAAGGTCGGGGTTAAGAATCTCTACATCAGAGCTGTGTTCAATATCGCCGGCAGTGATTTCACCTTCGCCGCTTGCTTTAATGTAAAGAGTTTTTGCTGAATCATCATGTATTTTAAGAATAACATTTTTAAGATTAAGAACAATCTCTGTAACATCTTCCTTAACATGAGGAATAGTAGAAAATTCGTGTAAAACACCATCAATCTTAACAGAAGTGATAGCATAGCCGGGAAGTGAAGAGAGAAGAACTCTTCTCATACCGTTTCCGAGAGTTGTGCCGAAACCTCTTTCAAGAGGTTCAACAACAAACTTACCTACGCTTCTGCTTCCTTGAGTAGATAACTCTACTATCTCGATATTAGGCTTATCAATTTCAATCATTTAAAAGCCTCCTAAAATAAATTTTGTTGCACTAAATAAAAGAAATGATCAACTATTATTTAGAGTAGAACTCGACGATTAAATGCTCTTCAACCGGAGTTTCGATTTCTTCTCTCTCAGGAGTTCTAAGAACCTTAACTTCCATAGCATCTTTGTTTGCTTCCATCCACATCGGAACCGGACGTGAACCATTGCTTTCAACAAGGTTCTTAAACTCATCTGTTGATTTGCTTGTTTCTTTAACAGCAACAACATCACCGGCAGAAAGAAGGTAAGAAGGAATATCTACCTTTGTTCCGTTAACAGTGAAATGAGCGTGGTTAACAAGCTGACGAGCCTGAGCTCTTGAACTTGCGAAACCTGCTTCATAAACTACATTATCTAAACGACTTTCACAAATCTGAAGAAGGTTGGTACCTGTTACACCGGCCTTTCTTTCAGCCATAAGGAAATATTTGTGGAACTGGCCTTCTGCAACACCGTAGTAACGGCGAGCTGATTGCTTTGCACGAAGCTGAAGACCGTATTCAGAAGTCTTTTTGCGGTTTTGACCATGTTGGCCTGGTGCATATGAACGACGTTCAAGTGCACATTTACCTGTGTAGCATCTGTCTCCCTTTAAGAAAAGCTTTTTTCCTTCGCGGCGGCAGAGCTTGCATGCAGGACCTGTATATCTTGCCATATCAAGTAACCTCCAATTATACTATACGCGACGTCTCTTTGGCGGACGGCAGCCATTATGCGGGATAGGAGTAACATCTTTAATAAGAGTAACGCTGAGACCTACTGTTTCAAGTGCTCTTATTGCGGATTCACGGCCGGCTCCCGGTCCTTTAACATAAACTTCAACAGTTTTCATACCGTGTTCCATTGCAGCTTTTGCAGCTGTTTCAGCAGCTGTTTGAGCAGCGAACGGAGTTGATTTTCTTGAGCCTCTGAAGCCCATTTCACCTGCTGATGCCCAAGAAACAGCGTTTCCTTGCATATCAGCAATAGTTACGATAGTGTTGTTGAAGGTTGACTGGATATGAACTGTACCACGCTCAATATTCTTCTTCTCACGGCGTTTGCGAGAAGTTGTGGTTTTCTTTGTAGCCATATTTGTTTCCTCCTACAATTATTTCTTCTTGTTAGCTATTGTTTTCTTCGGACCCTTACGAGTACGAGCATTGTTCTTAGAAGTTTGACCTCTTACAGGGAGACCTTTTCTATGACGAATGCCACGATAGCAACCGATTTCTATAAGTCTTTTGATATCAAATGCAACATCTCTGCGAAGATCACCTTCAACTGTTACATTTTTTTCAATATAATCACGAATTTTAGAAACTTCATCCTCTGACAAATCTCTGCAACGAGTGTCCGGATTAATTCCTGTTGCGTTGATAATTTGAGTAGCTGTTGTTCTGCCGATACCGTAGATATAGGTGAGGCCGATTTCTACTCTTTTATCATTAGGTAAGTCAACACCTGAAATACGTGCCATTTTACAGTTTACCTCCGATTATTAGTTCAGGATTAGCCCTGACGCTGTTTATGCTTTGGATTTTCACAGATAACCATTACTTTTCCATTGCGTTTAATTACTTTGCATTTATCGCAAATTTTCTTTACAGAAGGTCTAACTTTCATTTTTGAATATCCTCCTTTAATTTACTTTGAGCGCCAAATTATACGACCTTTTGTGAGATCGTAAGGAGACATCTCAATTGTTACCTTATCACCGGGAAGAATACGAATGTTATTCATTCTGAGCTTTCCGCTGATATGGGCTAAAATAATGTGATCGTTTTGAAGTGATACCTTAAAAGTTGTGTTAGGCAAAACTTCAACAACAGTACCTTCAACTTCAATCATATCTGACTTAGACATCAATTTACCTCGCTGTATTTAATACGATTTAAGATGTTTAATATTTAACTGGAATCACATTGCGACGTAATCGCCTACAATTGATTTAACCTAAACGACTGTCATTATAACCGGTCCGTTAGACGTTATTGCAATAGTGTGCTCAAAGTGAGCAGCAAGCTTTCCGTCTGCCGTAACAACCGTCCAGCCGTCTGCAAGTTGTTTTACCTTATAGGTTCCCTGATTGATCATCGGTTCAATTGCCAATGTCATTCCGGGTAACAGTCTGATACCACGACCTTCGTGCCCGAAGTTAGGTACACTTGGATCTTCATGAAGTTTGGTTCCCACACCGTGTCCGACGAAATCACGAACAACGCCGTAACCTCTTTCTTCACAATATGTTTGAACCGCATGGCCAATATCGCCGATTCTGTTGCCGGGCACAGCCTGTTCAATTCCTTTATAAAGGCTTTCACGGGTTGTGTCTATCAGCCGCTGTGCTTCGGGAGAGCAAGTCCCTGCCACAAATGTTGCAGCATTATCGCCGTTATAACCATTCTTGGCAGCTCCTAAATCTATGCTTACAATATCACCCTCTTGGATGATTCTGTTAGATTTAGGAATGCCGTGAATAACTTCATTATTTATAGATATACATGCAGTGGCAGGAAAATCGTACAATCCCAAAAAGTTAGGAGTTGCACCGCGCTTTTTGATTAAATCATAAGCAATTTTATCTATTTCTTTTGTAGAAACGCCCGGCTTAACAGCCTGACCTGCCACCATTAATGCTTCGGCAGAAATTTGGCAAGCTTCTTTCATAAGCTCTAATTCTCTGCTACTTTTAAGCACTACCATGTTAATCCTCCAATGCTGCAAAAACGAGAGCAGTTGTATCAGCTACTTCTTCCTGTCCTTCAACAACAACAAGCTTGTTAAGATTTGAATAGAAATCTTTAAGAGGCTCAGTCATTTCATGATATTCCTTAAGCCTTGCCTGTACTGTTTCGGGAGCATCGTCTTTGCGCTGTACGAGTTCGCCGCCGCAAGCATCACAAACGCCTTCAACTTTTGGCTTTTTATAAAGCATGTGATAGGAATTTGCACACTTTGAACATACACGGCGACCGGACATTCTTGCAGTAATTTTTTCATCAGGAACTTCAATATCAAGAACCTTGTCAATAACGACACCCATATCCTCAAGAGCTTGAGCCTGTGGGATTGTTCTTGGAAAACCGTCAAGAATAAATCCGTTTTCGCAATCTTTTTCTTGTAATCTTTCTTTGATTATTCCGATAACAATTTCATCCGGAACAAGCTGACCTGATTCTGTAAAAGATTTAGCCTTAAGTCCCATCTCCGTGCCGTCTTTAATAGCGGCACGAATAATGTTTCCGGTTGAAATAGCGGGGATTCCGTATTTTTCAACAATTTTTTCTGCCTGAGTGCCTTTGCCGGCACCGGGAGCACCGAGAAGAATTAAATTCATAGCTTAACCCTTTCTTATTATTAATCAAGGAATCCTTTATAATGACGCATCATCATTTGTGATTCAAGCTGACGAACTGTTTCAAGAGCTACACCGCACATGATGATGATTGATGTACCGCCAAGGCTTACAGAGAAGCCGCCGTCGTTGCCGCCTTCCGTCATAGGAGGAATTGCTGAATCACAGATAAGAGAAATGATGATTGGAAGCAATGCCACTACAGAAAGCATAAGAACACCGATGAGTGTTAATCTTGAAAGAACTCTAAAGATGTAATTAGATGTTGGTTTACCCGGACGTATACCCGGAATTGCACCGTTATTCTTACGAAGATTATTTGCCATTTCAATAGGATTGTACTGAATTGTGCTGTAGAAATAAGCAAAGAATATGATAAGTACAAAATACATTATTGCGTACCACCAAGAATCGCTTTGGAAAGCATTAAAGAACTTCTCCCAGCCGGTTCCTTTGTACTTATCTGATGAAATAAACATTTGAATTGTTCCCGGAAGAGAAAGAATAGATGAAGCGAAAATGATTGGAAGTACGCCGCTCATATTAACCTTAATAGGCATATGTGTTGACTGACCGCCATACATTTTTCTGCCTACAACACGCTTTGCGTATTGAATAGGAAGTCTTCTTTCTGCGTTATCCATAAACACAATGTAACATACCATAAGGATGAACAAAATGAATACGGCAGGAACAAGGAATTTATAAACTGTACGTCCTGTATCAAGATACTGGATGTATTGTTTAATAAGAGTTGGGAAACGAGAAACGATACCAGCAAAAAGAATAATTGAAATACCGTTTCCGATACCGTCGATAGTAATCTGTTCACCAAGCCACATAATTACTGCTGTACCGGCTGTTAATACACAAATAATAACAATAGCCTGGAACACTGCAGCAAAACCTGTGAATGCGTTGCCGCTTGCATCTTTAAGCAAATAATCGTTTGCACGAAGATAGAAGAAATAAGCAAGTGATTGAAGAATTGCCAAGCCTACTGTTACAAAACGAGTAATTGAAGCAATTTTCTTTCTGCCTTCTTCGCCTTCCTTTTGAAGTCTTTCAAGAGGAGGGATTGCAACTGCAAGAAGCTGCATGATGATTGATGCGTTGATATATGGAGTGATTGACATAGCGAAAATAGTTCCGTATGTGAATGCACTACCGGTCATAAGGCTTAAATAGGTTAAGATTGTGTTGCCCTTACCAACATTGATTTCATCAACAATGTTAAGAAACGGAACAGGAATCATTGAACCTATACGGAAGACAAGAACGATAAATGCAGTGAAAAGCATCTTTTTTCTGATATCAGGTACTTTCCAAGCATTTGCAAGGGTCTTTATCATTTAAAGCACCTCCACCTTGCCACCTGCAGCCTCAATTTTTGCTTTTGCGCTTTCGCTGATTGCGTTAACTTTAACTGTTAATGCCTTTGTGAGTTCGCCCTTACCAAGAACTTTGATACCGTCAAGTTCTTTTTTGATGAGGCCGCAAGCCTTAAGGCTTTCAGCATCAACTGTAGCGTTTGCTTCAAATCTTTCTTCAAGAGCTGCAACGTTTACAACTGCATACTCTGTTCTGAAAATGTTGTTGAAGCCTCTTTTTGGTAATCTTCTTTGAAGAGGCATTTGACCGCCTTCAAAACCGGGACGACGGCTGTAGCCTGAACGGGCTTTAGCACCTTTGTGTCCTTTACCGGCTGTTTTACCTTGACCTGAACCGGCACCACGACCGATTCTTTTAACTGCCTTCTTAGATCCTTCAGCAGGAGAAAGTTCATGTAATTTCATAGTCTGCACCTCCCCCTTAATCCTTTACGATTTCAACAAGGTGAGAAATCTTTGTGATTTTACCCTTTGTTTGATCGTTATCCGGCTGAACTGTTACGTTGCCGATTTTGCGAAGTCCAAGTGAGTGGGCGGTGGCAATTTGGTCTTGTTTTCTGCCAATTAAACTCTTTGTGAGTTTGATTTTAATATCTGCCATAATTCCACCCTCCTTAACCTAAAATTTCTTTTGTTGACTTGCCACGAACAGCAGCAACTTCATCAGCTGTGCGGAGCTGTGCAAGTCCGTTCATAGTTGCTCTTACTACATTGTAAGGGTTATTTGAACGAATAGCCTTACTACGAATATCGGCAATACCAACTGTTTCGATAACGGCACGAACCGGGCCGCCGGCGATAACACCGGTACCTTTCGGAGCCGGCATAAGAAGAACCTCACCTGCACCGAACTTACCTTTAACTTCGTGAGGAATTGTTGTTCCTCTTAAAGCAACTTTAATTACATTTTTTCTTGCGTCTTCAATGCCCTTACGAATTGCATCAGGAACTTCGCCTGACTTGCCGACACCGAAACCTACAAGGCCGTTTTTGTCACCAACAACAACGAGCGCTGAGAACTTATAAATTCTACCACCCTTAACTGTTTTGGAAACACGGTTAATAGTTACAACTCTTTCTTCAAGTTCCATTGAAGATACGTCAATCTTTGCCATAAAGTATTTCCCTCCTTCGTTAGAACTCAAGTCCGCCTTCACGAGCGCCGTCTGCAACAGCAGCTACACGACCGTGATATACGTAACCGCCGCGGTCAAATACGCATTTTTCAATGCCCTTTGCCTTGGCTCTGTCTGCGATTGTTTTTCCTACAGCCTTAGCTGCTTCTACATTTCCGCCGTACTGTGCGAAGTCTTTTTCAACTGTTGAAGCCTGTGCAAGAGTTACACCTGCAACATCGTCGATAAGCTGAACGTAAATATTGCTGAGGGAGCGATATACGTTAAGTCTTGGACATTCAGCAGTACCGGAAATCTTACCACGCACTCTCTTATGACGCTTTTGTCTTGCTTTGTTAGCATCTTGTCTTGAAACCATTGTAATTCACTCCTTCCTTTATTTCTTACCTGCTTTTCCTTCTTTGCGGCGAATATGCTCTTCTGCATATTTAATGCCTTTGCCCTTATAAGGTTCAGGTGGTCTCTTTTCACGAACCTGTGCTGCGAACTGACCAACTGCCTGTTTATCTGCACCTGAAATAATGATTTGAGTTGCAGATGGGCATTCTATCTTAACACCTTCCGGTGCATTCATAATAACCTGATGTGAGAAACCAAGGTTCATTACAAGGCTGTTGCCTTGAAGTTGAACTCTGTAACCTACACCGTTTACTTCAAGAACTTTCTTGAAGCCGTTTGTTACGCCTTCAACCATATTTGCGATAAGAGAACGAGTAAGTCCGTGAAGAGCTCTGTTTTCTTTATCGTCGTTTGGTCTTGAAACATTTACCTCGCTGCCGTCAACGCTAACGCTGATGTTTGGATGTTTATCCATAGTAAGAGTACCATTTGGTCCTTTTACGGTTACAGTGTTACCGTTGATTGAAAAATCAACACCGGCAGGAATTGCGATTGGCTTTAAGCCTATACGAGACATCCTAACTGCACCTCCTTACCAAATGAATGCTAATACTTCGCCGCCAACATTTTGTTTGCGAGCTTCTCTGTCTGTCATTACGCCTTTTGATGTAGAAACAATAGCAACGCCGAGGCCTTTCATAACCTTTGGCATTTCTTCAACATTTGAATAAATACGAAGGCCCGGTTTTGAAACTCTGCGAAGACCTGTGATAACCTGTGTTTTACCCTCACCGTATTTGAGAGTAGCACGGATTACGCCTTGTTTTCCGTCATCAATTACTTTATATCCTTTAAGATATCCTTCATCAACAAGAATCTGAGCTATTGCCTTCTTCATGTTTGACGCAGGAATATCTACTGTATCGTGCTTTGCTGAATTAGCGTTACGAATTCTTGTAAGCATATCAGCGATTGGGTCTGTAATATGCATTGATATTTCCTCCTTATATATTTAGCAATCTCAGTTCTTACCAAGAAGATTTTGTTACTCCGGGGATTTCGCCCTTATGAGCGAGCTCTCTGAAGCAGATACGGCATACGCCATACTTACGAAGATAAGCATGAGGTCTACCGCAGATCTTACATCTGTTGTAAGCTCTTGTTGAATACTTAGCAGGCTTTGCTGCTTTAACTTTCATAGATGTTTTAGCCACGATATTCCCTCCTTACTCTGCAAACGGAGCGCCCATTAATTTAAGGAGCTCTCTTGCTTCTTCATCTGTATTAGCTGTTGTTACCATGATAATATCCATACCACGAACAGCATCGATTTTATCATATTCGATTTCAGGGAAAATTAACTGTTCTTTAACACCCATAGCATAGTTGCCACGACCGTCAAATGAATTTGGGTTAATACCTCTGAAGTCACGAACTCTTGGAAGAGCAAGATTGAATAATCTGTCAAGGAATTCATACATCTTATCTCCACGAAGAGTAACTTTAACACCGATTGGCATGCCTTCACGAAGTTTGAAGTTAGCAACAGACTTCTTTGCACGGCAGATAACCGGTTTTTGACCTGTAATAATACCAAGGTCGTTAACGATAGCATCTACTACCTTTGAATTTTCACGGGCTTCACCGCAACCAACATTGAGAACAATCTTGTCAAGCTTTGGGATTTGCATAACAGATTTGTATTCGAATTTCTTCATCAATGCAGGTGCAACTTCGCTCTTATAAGCTTCTTTTAATCTTGCAGCCATTGTTATGTCCTCCCTTTACTTAAAATTCATATCCGCATTTTTTGCAAACACGTTTTCCATCCTTGTGTCCTACACGGGTAGCTTCACCGCATTTAGGGCAAACAAGTTGTACTTTTGAAGCGTAAAGTGCAGATTCAACATCAATAAGTCCGCCCTGGTCGCCCATTTTACGAGGCTTAACGTGCTTTGTTACCATTTGAACCTTCTTTACGATAACTTTACCTTCTTTAGGGCTAACAGCGAGAACCTCACCCTTAACGCCCTTTGATTTACCGCTGAGTACCATAACGGTATCGCCGGTTTTAATAAACATTTTACTCATTATCATGCACCTCCATTAAAGTACTTCGGGAGCAAGTGAGAGAATCTTCATATAATCTTTATCACGAAGCTCTCTTGCTACCGGTCCAAAAATACGGGTGCCACGAGGAGTTTTATCCTCTCTGATAATTACGGCAGCATTTTCATCAAAACGAATGTACTGACCGTCGTCACGACGTACACCTTTAGTTGTACGAACGATGACTGCTTTAACAACTTCGCCTTTTTTAACAACGCCGTTTGGAGCTGCTTTCTTTACTGAAGCAACAATAACGTCGCCGATATTGGCATATCTTCTTCCTGAGCCGCCGAGAACACGAATACAAAGAAGCTCTTTTGCACCTGTGTTGTCTGCAACTTTAAGACGACTTTCCTGTTGTATCACAGCATTTTCCTCCTTCGTACTGCAAAATAACACTTTGCATCTTGCAGTTATTATTTTTTAAAACTAATTTATAAAGCCAGTAAATCGTAATGATTACTTTGCCTTTTCAATAATTTCAACAACACGCCATCTTTTATCCTTGCTCATTGGACGAGTTTCCATAATAAGAACCTTATCGCCTACGCCGCAAGTATTTTCTTCGTCGTGTGCTTTGTACTTAACTGTACGGTTAATGATTTTGCCATAAAGCGGATGACGTACTTTGTCTTTAATAGAAACAACTACTGTTTTATCCATTTTATCGCTTGATACAATACCAACTCTTGTTTTTCTGAGGTTTCTTTCGCTCATAATAAACTACCTCCTATCTTAAGAATTTGAGCTTTCAAGTTCGATTTCACGCTCAACAGTTTTGATGCGAGCGATATCTTTCTTGACAGCTTTGATTCTCATTGGGTTGTCGAGCTGGTTGATAGCCTGCTGGAAATGGAGGTTAAAGAGTTCTTCTTTAAGCTCTGCAAGCTTAGCTGCACGCTGATCTGCGCTTAAAGCCTTAATTTCTGCTGCTTTCATTACTGCTCGCCTCCCTCTTCTTTAACTACGAATTTACATTTGATAGGAAGTTTGTTTGCTGCAAGACGCATAGCCTCACGAGCAACTTCTTCACTTACGCCGCCGAGTTCGAACATAACTCTGCCCGGCTTAACTACTGCTACCCAGTAGTCTACATTACCTTTACCTTTACCCATACGAGTATCGGCAGGTCTTGCTGTAATTGGCTTGTCAGGGAAAATCTTAATCCAAACTTGACCGCCACGCTTTGTGTAACGGGTCATTGCAATACGAGCTGCTTCAATTTGAGCTGCTGTAATCCAAGCTGGTTCAGTAGCCTGAAGACCAAACTGACCATATGTTACTTTATTTCCTCTTGTAGCCTCACCGGTCATACGACCTCTGTGCTGCTTACGGTGTTTAACACGCTTAGGTAAGAGCATTATTGATTTCCTCCTTCCTTGCGATTATCTCTGCGACGATTGTTGTTTCTTCTTGGAGCTTTATTTCTTGACTCACGAAGAACTTCGCCTTGATAAATCCATGTCTTTACGCCGATACGACCGTAAGTTGTAGCAGCTTCTGCTGTACCGTAGTCAATATCTGCACGAATTGTTTGAAGAGGAATTGTACCCTCTTTATAAGTTTCTGTACGAGCAATTTCAGCGCCGCCGATACGACCTGAAACTTGTACTTTAATACCACGAGCGCCAAGCTTCATTGTGTTACGAATAGCCATTTTAACTGCACGGCGGAATGAAACACGCTTTTCAAGCTGTGTTGCAATACTTTGAGCAACGAGTGTAGCGTTAAGGTCAGGCTGCTTGATTTCAATGATGTTGATAAATACTTCATCTACACCCTTATTAAGCTTCTTTGCACAAATTGCTTTAAGCTTTTCAATTTCAGCACCCTGCTTACCGATAACCATACCCGGCTTTGCACAGTGAATGTTGATTCTTACACGCTTTGCGTCTCTTTCAATTTCAACCTTAGGAACACCTGCGCTTTTAAGAGAGTCAAGGAGATACTTACGAAGATTGTAGTCTTCAACAAGAGTATCTGCAAACTCACCCTTCTTAGCATACCAGCGAGAGTCCCAGTTCTTAATAACGCCGATTCTTAGACCGGTTGGATTACATTTCTGTCCCATTTAACTTTTTCCTCCTCGCTTAGTCTTCCATTTCCTTAACGGTAATGGTAATGTGTGATGTTCTCTTATTAATTCTGTAAGCTCTACCATGATCTCTGGCCTGAATTCTTTTAAGAGTTGGGCCTGCAGTAACGTTGCAGTAGCTTACATATAATCTTGATACGTCCATATTGTGGTTAGTTTCAGCGTTAGCCATTGCTGATTTAAGAACTTTCATAAGAGGTTCTGTAGCAGCTTTTGGTGTGTACTGAAGAATAGCCATTGCCTTATCACAAGGCTGGTTTCTGATTAAGTCAAGAACAATCTGAACCTTGCGTGGAGAAATACGAACGTATGTTGCTTTAGCTGTTGCTTCCATAGTTTAAATCTCCTTTCAATTACTTAGATGTTTTTGAGCCTGCGTGGCCTTTGAATGTTCTTGTCGGTGCGAATTCACCGAGTTTATGTCCAACCATATCTTCTGTAACATATACAGGAACATGTTTTCTTCCGTCATGAACAGCAAATGTGTGTCCTACGAATTCAGGGAAGATTGTTGAACTTCTTGACCAAGTTTTAATAACTTGTTTATCACCCTTTTCGTTGAGTGCTTCAACCTTTTTGTAAAGGCTTGCTTCTACGTATGGGCCTTTTTTAGTACTTCTACTCATTTAATCTTCTCCTTTCTTCTTATTTACCGTTACGACGTCTTACAATCATCTTGTTAGAAGCCTTTTTCTTATTACGTGTCTTATAACCGAGAGCAGGTTTACCCCAAGGAGTAACAGGACCCGGACGACCGATAGGTGATTTACCTTCACCACCACCGTGAGGGTGGTCATTCGGGTTCATAACAGAACCACGTACTGTAGGTCTCCAACCCATGTTGCGTTTACGGCCGGCTTTACCGATTTTAACATTTGCATGATCGGTGTTGCCAACAACGCCAACAGTTGCCATACATTCACAAGGAACATTGCGAAGTTCGCCTGAAGGAAGTCTGAGAAGTGCATAAGGTCCTTCAAGAGCCATAAGCTGAGCGCTGTTACCTGCTGAACGAGCAAGCTGAGCACCTCTGCCCGGATAAAGCTCTACATTATGAACAATAGTACCGACAGGGATGTTCTTAAGAGGAAGAGCATTACCTGCAACGATATCTGCGTTTGGACCTGCAACTACTGTTGCGCCTACTTTAAGACCTTCCGGAGCAATGATGTAGCTCTTTACGCCGTCTTCATACTGAATAAGAGCGATGTGAGCTGAACGGTTTGGGTCATACTCAATAGTCTTAACCTGTGCCGGAATATCAAATTTCTGTCTTTTGAAATCGATAACACGGTATTTTCTTCTGTTGCCGCCGCCGCGATGACGAACGGTGATTCTTCCGTAAGAGTTACGGCCTGATTTTTTGCTGATTGGTTCAAGCAAAGATCTTTCAGGAGCAACTTTTGAGAGGGAAGAATAATCTGTAACCGACATATTTCTTCTTGAAGGAGTAGTCGGCTTATAATTCTTAATAGCCATTATTATTTCTCCTTTCCGAGTAACTTTGCGAAGAGATGGCACTCTTCATACCTCATCACCCGAAATATTCTCATTATTCGCTATACTATTATTATATAAGGGATGAATTACATCATATCGTTGAAGAATTCAATGTCTTTTGAATCTTCAGCAAGAGTAACGATAGCCTTTTTCCATGAAGGAGTGTAGCCGCTGTTCATACCCTGACGACGCTCATGACCTCTTACATTGATTGTGTTTACCTTAGCAACCTTTGTGCCAGGGAAAACTTCTTCAATAGCCTTAGCGATTTCGATTTTGTTTGCATCCTTTGCAACTTTGAAGGTATATTTCTTCATCATAAGGCCTGTCATTGATTCTTCGGTAATGATTGGCTTAATGATAATATCGTGAGCAATTTTCATTATGCATATACCTCCTCAATCTTCTTTGCTGCTTCCTTAAGAACAACAAAATTGTTGCAGTTAAGAATATCATAAACACAAAGAGTGTTTACTGTAACTACCTTAACGCCTTCAATGTTACGAGCGCTCTTGTAGATTACTTCATCGTTTTCAGGAAGAACAAGTAAAACTTTCTTTCCTGTTTTAAGCTTTGCAAGCATATCAACAACTGCTTTAGTTTTGATTGCTTCAAGCTCAATTTTGTTAACAACCATCATTTCAGATGCAGCAACCTTGCTGGAAAGTGCAGACTTCATAGCAAGTCTTTTAACTTTCTTGTTGATGTTAACTTTATATTTTCTCGGTTTAGGACCGAGAGCAATACCGCCGTGTGTCCACTGTGGGCTGCGAGTTGAACCCTGACGGGCACGACCTGTTCCCTTTTGTCTCCAAGGCTTTGCACCGCCGCCAGATACTTCTGAACGAGTGAGAGTTGACTGTGTGCCTTGACGCTGTGCTGCAAGATAACTTACAACAGCAAGATGCATTGCATTAGCGTTTGGTTCAATACCGAACACTGAATCTGCAAGTTCTAATTTTGAAGTCTTACGACCTTCTTGGCTGTAAACCTGAACCTGTGCCATTTCTGTCTCTCCTTTCGTTAAGCTTTAACTGCGTCTGCAATTACAACAATTCCGCCCTTAGGACCCGGAATTGCGCCCTTAATTGCAATAAGATTGTTTTCTGCATCAACCTTAGCAACTGTGAGGTTTTGAATTGTTACTGTTTCATGTCCGTAGTGGCCTGCCATCTTTCTGCCCTTGAATACTCTTGAAGGACTTGAGCAAGCACCGAGTGAACCTTGGTGACGAGCGTTAGGGCCTGTACCGTGTGATTCACGAAGTCTTGAGAAATTCCAACGCTTAATTGCACCGGCTGTACCGTGGCCTTTTGATGTGCCTTTTACATCTACGATTTCGCCTTCTGCAAATGTGTCTGCCTTAATGATGTCGCCAACGTTAAGTGCTGAACAATCTTCAAGACGGAATTCCTTAAGTGTTTTTTTAGGAGCAACGTCATTCTTATCGAAGTGACCTTTCATTGGCTTATTAACTCTGCTTGCTTTAACATCGCCAAAGCCGATTTGAAGAGCTTCGTAGCCGTCATTCTCCATTGTTTTCTTTTGGGTAACTACGCATGGACCAGCTTCAACTACTGTTACCGGAATAACTTTTCCGTTTTCGTCAAAAATCTGGGTCATGCCGATTTTCTTACCGATAATACCTTTTTTCATATTTTTCCTCCTTGGTTATTGGTTGGTTTTACCAACTTGACCTCAGCTGCGCCGATTTTGAAATTATAATTTGATTTCGATGTCAACGCCTGCCGGGAGCTCAAGACTTGTCAAAGCTTCAACTGTTTTGTTTGAAGGTCTGAGAATGTCAATGAGTCTTTTGTGTGTTCTTTGCTCAAACTGTTCACGGCTGTCTTTGTACTTGTGAACGGCACGAAGGATTGTTACAACTTCTTTCTCTGTAGGAAGAGGAATAGGACCGCTAACCTGAGCGCCTGTATTCTTTGCAGTTTCAACAATCTTTTCTGCAGCCTGGTCAACAAGGCTGTGATCATAGCCTTTAAGTCTGATGCGAATCTTAACTTTGCTTGCTGCCATTGATTTTTCCTCCTGAAAAATTTGGTGCGAGTCTTTACTTTCAATTAACACCCACCCGTGTGTTTCAACCCTGCCCATTTAGAAACCGAATGACAGTATATCATTCGGGCCGGACACCACAGGCTTTTGATGTTCGCAAGTCATCTGTGAGTGCAAATTTACTAATATGATTTCGCCCGGTTTAAAATCGGACATACTCCGCCGAAATTCCCGCTTGGGTTAAGCGCCACCTCCGGCATCATCGCATATCTTGTTGTGAGAAATAGGACGTTACTATATAAATATATATAATATGCCCTTTTCATCACGCTGTGCTATTATATTATATATAACACCCTTTGTCAAGAGAATTTTTTAAAAAATTTTTTCGTTATTTCCACCAAAATTAAGGCTTAAAATTTTGTACTATTTCACAATAAAATATTTTGTGGTTCTTGTGCTTTTAACACACTAAAACCACTATATATTGATCGAATGTAAATTTTATAAAAAAAAGCGAAGAATGCCGCAAAAGCACTCTTCGCCTATTAATGTAAAATATTATTTAAATTTATTTATACAAAGGGCCGTAATTTGAACATGCTCTGTAGTCTGCAGACTGAGTATCTTCTGTACCGAAAGCAGCCCATGCATGAGGTCTGAATATTTTACTTTCATCAACATTATGCATATTTACAGGAATACGAAGCATTGAAGCAACAGTAATAATATCAGCGCCTACGTGGCCGTAAACAGTTACACCGTGATTTGCGCCCCAATTAGCCATAACACTGTAAACATCCTTAAATGCGCCCTTACCGGTAAGATTTGGAACAAACCAAGTTGTAGGCCATGTTCTGTCGGTTCTTACATCAATTTTATTATGAATTTCATCCGGTAAATCGGCAGTATAGCCTTCTGCAAGCTGAATAACAGGACCGACACCGTCTACAACATTAACACGAAGCATTGTAACAGGCATTTCTGCACGGCAACGGAAATGGCTTGAAAATCCGCCGCCACGGAAATATTCATAGTTTGCTCTGCACCAATCTGTAGCATTAAGGCAAGATTTAATATCGCTGTCTGTCATTTCCCAGAACGGTTTCATACAAGGTTCGCCCTTTTCGTTTTTGGATGCACCTGAACCGTCAAGAGCAGTAGCGCCTGAATTAATAAGATGAATAAAGCCGTTTGCGGCAACACCGTCTGGCTTAACACCTGTAACCCTTTCGCAAGCTTCCGGGCTCCAATATGTACGAACATCATGGAAGCAGGGTGCAGTATTTGAAACAAGATTACCAATCATCATTGCAACGCCGTTTAAAGTATCGTTTTCAGTTGCAAAAGGAGTTGGTGCTTTAGGACCGTTCCAGTCAAAGCTGCTTGCCATAATTGCTTCTGTAAAGTCTGCGTTAGGAAGCCAGTCTGTCCAGTTTCTTTGACCCTGGAAGCCGCCGGCAATGGCGTTTTTGCCCAAAGCCTCTTCATGCCAACCCATTTCATCAAGTTTTTTATTTCCGTAAAGAATATCCCTGATAACAAGAGTCATTTTAATAATAAACTCCCAATCCTTATCCGGTGCAACAACTTTTGATTTTCTGATAATTTCGGGCAAATCTTTGCCTGCGTTACAGTCAAAACCTTCTTTGCAGTTTTCTTTAACCCATTTATATGCTTTGTTAAATTCATCGTGATCATAAATTTCAAGAGTTATACGACGAACAATTTCAGTCATATCAACCCATTCTGCACGGATGCCGAAATATTTTTGGAACATATCGGCATTACAATATGAGCCTGCAATACCCATTGCTACGCCGCCCAAATTTACATATGCCTTATTTTTCATCCAACCTACGGCAACTGCCGATTTTGCAAAACGAAGAATTTTCTCTGCAACATCGGCAGGAATTGAATTATCATCAATATCCTGAACGTCATGACCGTAAATAGAAAATGCCGGCAGACCCTTTTGTGCATAAGCAGCCATTACAGCAGCAAGATATACCGCACCCGGACGTTCTGTACCGTTAAAGCCCCAAACTGCCTTAATTGTTTGTGGATCCATATCAAATGTTTCCGAGCCGTAACACCAACAAGGTGTTACCGAAAGAGTGGCAACAACATTTTGATTTGAAAAATATTCTGCACATTTGGCAGCCTCTGCACCGCCGCCGATAGTGCCGTTATTAATAACGCACTGAACCGGTGTGCCGTCAGGATACTTTAAATTTGTTTCAATAAGTTTTTTGGCTTCTTCAGCCATTGTCATTGTTTTAGACTCAAGGCTTTCTCTTACTCCGCCCCATCTGCCGTCAATGACAGGTCTTAATCCTATTTTAGGATATACCATAAATATTTACCCCCTGTTTATAATTTGCACATAACGATTAAACGCCTTATCCCACTCATTAGTGTGATTAGGTTTATAGTTATGAGTTTTTTCAATTTGTTTAATTATTTTTCTGCCCTCATCAACATTTTTAATTTCACCCAGAGCAATAAGCTGTAAGATAATATTGCCGAGAGCCGTAGCCTCTACAGGACCTGCAACCACCGGCATATCGGTGCTGTTTGCCGTTAACTCACACAAAAAGCCGTCCTTAGTGCCGCCGCCTAAAATATGAAGAACATTAAAAGTTTTGCCTGTGCATTCTTTAATTTGTTCAACGGCATACCTGTACTTTAAAGCAAGGCTTTCATATATACACCTTACGATTTCACCAACTGTTTGCGGAACATATTGATTTGTACTTTCACAATACTTTTTAATTTTTTCAATTAAGTTACCGTGTGCAGACAAAACAGGCGCATCAGGGTCTACAAAACACTTAAACGGTTCACTGCCCCTTGCGGCAATTTCCAAATCATTATAAGAAAGTTTTTGACCTGCCGCCTCCAGCTCTTTTTTTGTTTGCTGAATAAGCCACAATCCGCTAATGTTTTTTAAATAATCTATTTTCCCGTTTGCACCGAGTTCATTTGAAAGTTCAAGCGAATTGCTTTTTTCCGTAAGCACCGGAGAATCAAGCTCGCACCCGATTAAAGACCAAGTGCCGCAAGATAAAAATATTGGATTTTCACCGTTGTTACACGGCATTGAGGCTACCGCGCACTGAGTATCATGACCTGCAACGGTTATAACTTTAATTCCGTTATATTCACCGTTAACGGTTGCACTTTTAACAATTTTAGGCAAAATGTTTTTGTTTATACTGCATTTTTCAACAACACTGTCGCTCCACTGCTTATTTACAGGGTTAAGCATTTGAGATGTTGACGCTATAGTTTCATCACAAACAATATTGCCTGTTAAAAGATAGCCGAACAAATCAGGCATAAAAACGATTTTTTCGGCATCGTCTAACTTTTTATCGCTTACAAGCTGAAAAAGCGTGTTAATGTTCATAATTTGATTGCCTGTTTCGGAATACAAATCATTAAAATTTATAGCCTTTTCAACCTTTTCCAATGCGCTTTCGGTTCTTAAATCTCTGTAGTGATAAGGTAAATCAATCAATTCACCGTTTTTGCCGATTAAGCCGTAGTCTACGCCCCAAGTATCAAAAGCCAAGGCATCTATATCGCCCGCCTTTAAAACGGCAGTTTTGATTTCATTTAAAATCATAGGAACATCGTGATGAACGCCCGTGTCATCAATTACGGGAATGTTTTCAAAACGATGAATTTCTTCATATGAAATTTTACCGTTATTATAAACCGCTTTAATTGCCCTGCCACTTGAAGCGCCAAAATCAAAAGCAACTACAGTTTTCATTTAACTACTCCTTTTTTCAAAAGGATATTGGCATAAATCGCCTCTTCGCCTGTTGCGATGATTAAATAAGCATTTTTTGCCCGTTCATAAAAAGCAAAACGCTCGGTATATTCAATATTTGCACTTTTGCCCTCATGCTTTTTGATAATTTCGTCGTACTTATCCCAAATAGGAGGAACGCCGCAGGTTTCGCCCTCAACAAGCTGCATAAGAGCAACCGGTTTTTCTGTATAAGTATCAAGAGGAATAAGGCTTAAAACCGCATCCAATATTTCAGGTACGCCATGACCGTCTGCTCTGACAACAACAGCGTTTTTACCTACGCTTTCGGTCGGAAAATTACCGTCTGCAATAACTACTTCATCGCCGTGACCCATTTCACAAAGGGCTTTTAACAATTCCGGCGACAAAACACTTGGAATTCCTTTTAACATAAATTACTCCTTATTCTCTGCATGAAGCATTGGGTCGTCCGGATTAAACTGCTTATAGCCCGGATGCCTACCCGTAACTCTGTAATAACCTCTTAAATCAATAAGTTTTTGAATATTTTCTTTGCTGATATCGTGACTGCCGCCCAGAATAACGGCATTAATTGTGATTTTTGCCCAAAGTTCAAGACTTTCCATTCTGTAAAAAGCAGTTATAACATCACTGCCCACTGCAAGAGCGCCGTGGTTTTCAAGAAGCATAACATCATGTTCTTCAAGGTAAGGTTCAATAGCATCGGGAACCTCTGTTGTTGAAGGTGTACCGTAAGGTGTTAACGGAACTGCACCGATAACTGCAACATCTTCAATCATATTATACATATCCATTGCTTTATGAGCCACTGCGAAGCCTGTTGCTCCGGGTGGGTGAGCGTGAATTACGCTTTTAACGTCATCACGCTTATCATAACAACGAAGATGCATTTTAATTTCACTTGAAGGTCTTAAACCCTCGGCAGCCTCAAGCACATTACCCTTGCTGTCTAACAAAACAAGTTTTTCGGGTGTAATAAAAGATTTGCTCATACCTGTAGGTGTTGCAAGAATGTTGCCGTTTTCAAGTTTTACGCTAACATTACCGTCATTTGCGGCAACCCAACCAAGCTGCCACATTTTATGGCAAACATCACAGATTTGGGCTTTAATTTCATCAATATTTTCCATAAGTTTTACCCCTTTCCTTTGATAAAATTTTACAAATACATTATATAATGATGATTAATATAATTCAAGTAAACATATTATGAATGCACAAAAAAGTGCCGATGAATTTCACCGACACTTTTTAAATGACTTATTTAACTTTTTTCTTTTTAGAAACAACAGCTTCGCAAACGCACCAAGCAGCAAATCCTGCTATGCCCAAAACAGTTGCGGCATTGCCTGCTTTTTGACCCGGAGTTTCAAATTTCATTTCAATTTGATGATCACCTGCTGTAAGTTCAATACCCATAAATGTTTTGCAAAGTTCTTTATACTCTGTTTTTTCACCATCAACATAAACCGTCCAACCTTCGGCATAAGGAATTGTTAACATAACCAAACTGTCGTTATCTGTTTTATAAGTTCCGGAAATAACGTTGCCGTTTACATTTAAATCGGTACTTGAACCTGCGGATAATTTTTCGCAAACATGATTATATGCATCCTCATTAAGCTGTGAAACATAAATTTCATGTTCTTTTGAAAGTTCCTTTTTATTTTTTGAAACATGTTTAATTTCTATTTCAACAACATCACCTGCATTATAATTACCCAAATAAACAGCATTTTCAAGAAAACGCTGGCAAATATTTTGGGTTAATTCCCCATTTACATACAAGCGGCAATTTTCTTTATAATCATCACTGTGAAGCTTGTAGCCGTCGGTATAAAAGTAAAGCGGTCCGTTTACTGAAGCGGTAACGGAATATTTTTCCGAGCCGTCTTTAAAACTTACAAGTTCAGGATTAAGATTTTCGTAAATTTCATTATCTTCACCCAAAAGTTGATTTACAAAAACTTCCTGATTATCAAAAGGATTTAAACCGTATTCCACATTTTCTGCCGCATTTTCGGAAACATTGTATGCAAGAGGCAAAGCGTTTATATTTTCATACATCGCATAACCATCAGGCATTTCGCTTTCCATTTCATAAGGCGTCATTCCAAAGGTTTGACTTTGTGCCAATTCATACTTAACGCCCAAAACAGTTTCAGTTAAAATCATTGGACTGTTCCAGTAAGTATCTGTTGGGAACATAATTTTATCGTTTGAATTTTCATCCGGAATATAGGTTGAATCCGAATAACCTATTGACGCCATAAATTCATCCACATTACCGTCATAAGTAGAACTGTAATGTTCTATACTGTTATAATTAAACAAAAGCGGCTCGCAAGTTGCAACATCGCTTTTAAGTTTTGAAAGGTAAGAGTAGTTTTTCTCAAATCTGTAAAAAGAAGTATCTTTAGACTTCATTTCATCAACAATGGCAGACATATTTTTTGTATAATCGGAATAAACGCTGTCAGACACATCGTAATCTCTGAATGCCAAAAGCGAATTAACACCTAATTCTCCGAATGTAAGCAAAGCCACAAGTGCAACTGAAACGGTTTTAACCGCCTTATTGTTTTTTTGGCAATAGTAAACAATAAAAAACAGAGCATAAAATGCAAATGCGAAAAGATAAACATTTGCAACAAATCTGTTTTCAAATGCATTTTGTAAATCAAGAATTAAAGCAACGCCGGCAATAAGACCGAGTGCTTTAAACATTGCAGGCTTTTCAACAACATTTCCGTTATCCTGAATTGCCTTAACAGCTTTACCTGCAAGCATTATCATAACAAAGCCGAAAACGAATGCAAAACGGAAATTATACGAATTACTTTTAACAAAAGCCGTCCACATTAATTCAAATTCTTTAAAGCAGAATCCGAAAATCATAAATACAAACAGCATTGCAGAGCATATTTTTGTTTTAAGGTCAATTCTTTTATCAAACAAAAGATAAACCGTAAGAAGAAGAACTATGCCGCCGACATAAAGCAAAGGCGAAGTTTTGGTATTAACAGAAGAATTTATATCAAATCCTCTGAAAGTGTAAAGAAAGCTGAAATTCATTTGAGCATAAATAAGCTTAAACGTTGCTTTACCGCCTACAAGAGAAAGACACGCCGGCAAAAGAACGGCACAACTTGTAAGCACGCCCAAAATCATATCTGCAACAAATTTAACGCAATCCAAAACAAAGTTTTTAACCTTGCCTTTAAAATCATGAAAATCATATTTCAAAACGAGCTCAAAAAGGAAGTAAAAGCCTGTCATAAGGCAAACCATAAAGCCTGAATACCAGTTTGAAATAATTGCTATTGCAACAGAAAAATAAAGCAAGCCTTTTTTGTTTTTATGAAGAAGCTCGTATGCGCCAAGGCAGGCAAGAGGCAATAAAACCGCACCGTCAAGCCACATAATGTTTCTGCAATAATAAACATTATACTCCATAAGAGCATAGCAAGTTGAAAGTATAACCGTAACAACGCTGTTAATATTATACCTTTTCTTTAAAAAGTAACTTGCCGTTAAACCGGCGAAAGACATTTTTAAAATTGTTTCCAATGATAAAAACAAACCGATTTGTGATTTATCAAAAAAGTAAATCAGCAAATTCAACGGACAAGTAAGATAATACGCAACCAAACCTGCCATTTGACCGCCGAGTGATTTTGAAGCAGAATAAGCAAGGCTTGCATTACCGTGTAAAACATCCCACAAATAGCCGAAATAATCTTTATATTGAAGTTTAGAATCCCACATAAAAACATTTAAGTCGCCGAAAGGAGCAATGCCCTCATAGGCAAACGCAACACACAAAAGTGCCAATGGGATTACAAAAGCAACTGCCAAAAGCAATATTGTTTTGCCATGTTTTTTGAAAAATGATTTCATTTTTCCACCGCCAATCTTTATTTGCATACGCATAATAATCCATTTTATTGCATTTTAACATATAAAATACAACATTTCAACAAATAAAAAAGCAGTTTGGAAATTATTAAACAACCAACTGCTTTAATTATTTATATACGTTATATTTTACTTGCATTCATCTGCCATGGTTTGGGCAAAAACAGCATAACCCTTTTGAGGATTGTTTACAATAACATGAGTTATTGCGCCTATAAGCTTACCGTTTTGAATTATGGGTGTGCCGCTCATACCCTGCACAATTCCGCCTGTTTTTTGCAATAATTCCTCATCTGTAATTTTAATAATCATATTTTTTTCGTTTTCATTATAAAAAATTCTTTGAATCTGTGCGGAATATGTTTTTGGCGTCTCCCCTTCAACGGTACAAATTATTTGGCAAAAACCTTTTTCAATTTCCTGAACAGATGCTATTTCATATGCATTTGTGCCGGATAAATCGGTTTGATTTGTGTATTTGCCGTAAACGCCGTAGGTTGTATTTTTTGTTAAAGCCGCAATGGATTTATTTAAAAAATCACAGCTTAAGGAACCTGTTTCATCGGCAGAAGATTTTGTTACCGATGTAACGCAGGTTTCAACCGCTTCGCCGTTTAAAATAGGCATAATATCGCCTGTATCCACATCTGTAACAGGATGACCCAAAGTTGCCACAGTTGAAGTTTTAGGATAATAAAATGTAACAGTACCTATACCTGCCGTAGAATCACGAACCCACATACCCGCCTTATAGCAACCCTCATTTTGCACATAAACAGGGTGAAGCGTAAACGTTTTATAAACAGAATTTCGTTTAATTTTAATAATATAATCTTTGCCGTTATTATCGTTTAAAACATTTTCAACCTCATCAGACGAGTAAACACGCTTGCCGTTTATAGAAACAATAACATCACCAACCTGCAAACCTGCCGATTTAGAAGGATTTACGGTTTTGCCGTCAATATTTATATCCTTTGTGCCGACAATAATAACGCCGTCGGTATAAAGTTTAATTCCAAACGATTTGCCTGAAACAAGAACTTTATTACTTTCACTGCTTATAATTGTTTCATTTTTAACGGGAATAACGCCGAGAAGTTTTAATTCACCGTCTGTACCGCCTACAGAATCGGCACTTTGAAAATCAACGCTTTCATAATCTTTATGTGCAGTAACATTATAAATTTGTTGGAATTCAGGCAAATCATTACCGTAAACCACCACATTATTTGGCAATGCCACCGTGCCGTAAATTATAAGAGAATAAATAACGGCTGTAAACAATGCAAAAAAAGAATCTATTATTCTAACGGCTTTTTTCAAAAATATCACCAAAACCTTTCGAACGCAAATAACAAAACAAATTACGCAAATTAAAAATGCGAAAAGCACTAATAACATTATTTACAATCTTGATAATATTAATTATTGAAAAAATTTGAAAAAATAAAAATAAAAGCACTGCAAAAGCAGTGCTTAAATAGATTTTATATTTAACACTTAAATAGAAACGTCAAGTGCAATTTGATAAAGGTTTTCATCAATATGCTTTGTCATATTAAGTGCTTCAAAAATATCAAAATCAACAACGTTGCCCTTTTGAGCAGCAACAACACGGTTGCCGATACCCTTCATTAAAAGCTCTTTAACAGCATAATGACCCATACGGGTTGCCATAACTCTGTCTTGAACAGTAGGAGAACCGCCCCTTTGAATATGACCTAAAATGCAAGCACGTGATTCAACGCCTGTTTTTGCCTGAATTTCCTTTGCAAGTTCGGTAACGTCAACGCCTACGCCCTCTGCCACAACAATAAGAAAATGTTTTTTATCTGTTTTTTGAGTTCTTTGCATTCTTTCAATAACATCCTTTTGAATATCAAATTCAATTTCAGGAATAAGAATTGATGTGGCACCAACAGCAATACCTGCATTAAGAGCAAGATAACCTGCACGGCGACCCATTACCTCAACAACAGTACATCTGTCATGAGATTCTGTTGTATCACGAACCTTATCTACACATTCCATAATTGTGTTAAGGCAAGTATCGTAACCTATTGTATAATCACAGCAGGCAATATCATTATCAATAGTACCCGGAATACCAACGCAAGGAATACCTCTTTCAGACAAATCTCTTGCGCCTCTGAAAGAGCCGTCGCCGCCGATAACAACAACGCCCTCAATACCGTGTTCTTTACAAGTGCGAATTGCTTTGCGCATACCCTCTTCTGTTGCAAACTCAACCGAGCGTGCACTGTAAAGTTTTGTACCGCCTCTGTGAATAATATCGGAAACGGAACGAAGGTCCATTTCAACAAAATCACCGTTGATTAAACCGTTGTAACCTCTGATAACGCCTAAAACTTTAATTCCGTTAACGCAAGCCGTTCTTACAACTGCACGAACAGCCGCATTCATTCCCGGCGCATCGCCGCCGCTTGTTAATACTGCAATAGTTTTCATAATAAATATCCTCCAATTCAAGAATAAAATATTCGGTAAAAAATATAGTACAATAAAACATAAACTTTTTTAATTTTACTTAATCTGCCATAAAAAGTCAATAGATTATGATTAATAATTATAAAATAAGAGCAACATTTTCACTGCCCAATAAAGATTTTAACCCGTCAATAAACATTTTATTGCCCGAAACGCAAAATTGATTGTTTAAGCGAACATATTTTTTTGTATTCAGATAATAAAAATACACAGGTAAATCGCCCTTATTTTGTTCTATATAATCTTTGGCAGCAATAATATTTTTATCATTTTCAGATGAAAACCTTAAAAACAAACCTGTTCTTTTTGACTTTTTTAAATTTTGTGCCGGAGCTGCTTTTCGAGCCGGCATACTGTTTTCATTAGGTGCACCGAATATTACGTCTGCCAAAATTTTTGAATCCTTTTCCTCCTCACAGGAAATCGTGCCGCTTACGGTCATTACTCCGCCGTTTCGTATATATTGAGCATACTTTTCAAGTGTATTGGGAAATACAATAACTTCCACACTGCCGGACATATCTTCAAGCAAAACAAACGCCATATTTTTTCCGCTTTTTGTTTGTTTAATTGTTATGCGTGAAATTATGCCGCACAAAATCACCTTGCTTCCGTCTTTTAAACTTGAAAAATCATTTTTTCCGGCTTCAAGAACATCAAATGTTTTTGCATAGCCTAATTTTTCAATAACGGAATCATACTTGTCAAGAGGATGACCTGAAAGATAAAGTCCTGTCATTTCCTTTTCCATTTTAAGAAGCTCGGATTTTGAAAATTCATCAACAGCCGGCATATCAAATTCAAAGCCGAAACTGTTATCGCTTCCGCCTAAATCAAAAAAGCCAACCTGACCGTACATTGTTTTTCTTCTATACTCATCAAGATTTGAAACAAGGGCAGGCAACGCCTGAAGCATTTGACGCCTGTTTGCCCCCAAAGAATCAAGCGCACCGCATTTGATAAGGCTTTCAACTGCACGGCGGTTAAAATGGCTTGTTTGAAGTCTTGAACAAAAATCAAACAAGTCTTTATATTTGCCGTTTTCACGTTCTTTTATAATATCATTAATAAATTCAGAGCCTAAATTTTTAATGCCCAACAAACCGTAATTAATAGTTTTGCCGTTTGCCGAAAAGCCTTTAACCGATGAATTAACATCCGGTACGGCAAGTTTTAACCCAAGCCGCTTACATTCAGCAATATAGCGGGCAACTTTATTTGATGAATCAAGAACAGAAGTTAAAAGCGCAGCCATAAATTCTGCCGGATAATAACATTTTAAATATGCAGTTCTGTATGCAACAAGCGCATAGCAGGCAGCGTGGGATTTATTAAAAGCATACTTTGCAAATTCACTGATTTGATTAAAAATACCGATTGCAACTTCTCGGGAAATATTATTTTTTTCACAGCCTTTAATAAACGTTACTCTTTCTGCCTCAAGCACATCTTTTTTCTTTTTACTCATTGCCCTGCGCACCACATCGGCTCTGCCGTAGGAATACCCTGCCAAAACACGGAAAATTTGCATAACTTGTTCCTGATATACTATACAGCCGAAAGTATCTTTTAATACAGGCTCCAGCAAAGGAGTGGCATAAGTTATATTTTCAGGATGATGAGAATTATTTACAAAAGTATCTATTTGTTTTGCCGGACCCGGGCGGTAAAGGGAATTGGCTGCGATTAAATGCTCTAATTTTGTTGGCTTCAAATTCATAAGCATTTGCTTCATTCCTGCAGATTCAAACTGGAAAATGCCTTCTGTTTGACCGGAAGCAAACAATTTATATACATTTGGGTCATCAATAGAAATTTTTTCAATATCTACCCCTGCCTGCTTTGAAGCGTCATTAATAACGGTTAATGTTCGCAAGCCCAAAAAGTCCATTTTCAACAATCCAAGCTCTTCAAGCGAGGTCATAATATACTGAGTAACTATTAAATCGTCATTTGTGGCAAGAGGAACATAAGATGAAACAACATCGTACGTAATTACAACACCTGCGGCATGAGTGCTGGTGTTTCGCGGCATACCCTCTACTTTTTTAGCTGTTTCTATAAGTTCCTTTACATTACTGTTAGACTCCATTAATTCACGCAATTCTTTTGATTTTTGAACCGCGCCGTCAATAGTTATATGAAAATCACTTGGCACAAGTTTTGCCACGGCGTCAACAGAAGCATAGGGCATACCCATAACACGCCCAACATCACGAATAGCAGCACGGGTTTGCAATGTGCCGAAAGTTACAATTTGAGCCACATGGTCGGCGCCGTATTTTTGAGTTACATAATCAATAACTTCGCCACGGCGTTCATAACAGAAATCTATATCAAAATCCGGCATTGAAACTCTTTCCGGATTTAAAAATCGTTCAAAAAGCAGATTATATTTCATAGGGTCTAAATCGGTAATACCTATGCAATAAGCCGCCAATGAGCCTGCACCGGAGCCTCTGCCGGGACCAACGGGAATTCCGTTTCTTTTTGCAAATGAAACAAAATCCGCAACGATTAAATAATAATCCGTATACCCCATTTCGTTAACGGTTTTAAGCTCATATTCCAGGCGTTTATAATATTCATCAGGAGGATTACCGTACCGTTTTTTCATACCCGAATAACAACACTGCTTAAAATACTCAAAATGGTCCATATTATTCGGCGTTTCGTAATAAGGCAATTTAGTATTGCCGAATTCAAAATCAAAATTACATCTTTTTGCAATTTTTTCCGTATTTGAAATTGCCTGTGGAGTGTCGGCAAAAATCGTTGCCATTTCCTGCTCGCTTTTTAAATAAAACTCGTTTGAATGAAATTCAAGTCCTGTATCCTCGCCCAAAATATGGTTTGTGGCAATGCAAATAAGAACCTGCTGCACCTTGCTGTCTTGCTTTTCGATATAATGCACGTCATTAGTGGCAACAAGAGGTATACCCGTATCAGCCGATAGTCTTTTCAAACCCTCATTTACTCTTTTTTGCTCATCTAAACCGTGATTTTGAAGTTCTAAAAAATAATTATTTTCGCCAAAAACATCACGGTACCATAAGGCAACATTTTTTGCCCCATCGTAATCCTTAGCTAAAAGGCGCTGGGGTATTTCCCCTGCCAAACAAGCCGAAAGGCATATAATTCCCTGATGATATTTTTCAAGAATATCATGGTCAACCCTGGGTTTATAATAATATCCCTCAATATATGCTTTTGAAACAAGCTTAATTAAATTTTTATAGCCCTGTTCGTTTTCACAAAGAAGAATTAAATGATTATACTCCTTATCAAGCACTTTTTCCTTATCAAATCTTGTTCGCGGAGCAACATAAACCTCGCAGCCTATTATGGGTTTAATTCCGTGCTTTTTACAAGCCTTATAAAAATCAACAGCCCCGTACATATTACCGTGATCGGTAATTGCAAGGGACTGCATTCCAAGTTCTTTTGCACGAAGCACAAGTTGTTCAATTCTGCAAGCCCCGTCAAGAAGCGAGTATTCGGTGTGCACGTGTAAATGAGTAAACATAATTATAATTCCTTTGAAATTTCAACTATTCTTTTAAGCCTGTGATTAAGTCCGCTTCTGCTTAAAGGCGGATTGCATTTTTTTGCAAGTTCAGAAAGGCTCATTTCAGGGTTTTCATTGCGCAAAACGGCAACGCTTTGCAAATTTTCAGGCAAATATTCCATTCCTTTTTCTGCCCATATTTTTTCAATAGCAATCATTTGAGAGGCAACGGCATTTACCATTCTATTTATATTTGCCGTTTCACAATTTGCCTGACGATTTGCCTTATTTCTGAAATCTTTAACGATTTTTATATTCATCATTTCAAACATTGCGCCGGATGCACCCATAATATACAAACAATCTTCTATAGATTCGCTTTCCTTAAAATACACTATATTATAGCCTTTTCTGTTTGTATATTTCGGTTTTAATTCCATTTCCTCAAGCAATGTTAAAAGACTTTTGGAAAGGTTTAAATAAGGCACCGTAAATTCCAAATGATAATCTTTTTTCGGAGTAGATACAGTGCCGCAGGACAAGAAAGCGCCGGCAACAAACGCATGCCGGCAATTTTCGCAGTCAAAAACAGAATGATTAATTTTTAAGCTACCCTTTCCGGTATGGTCAAAAGCTTTTAAAAGCTTGGCACAATCCTGTTTATCAACAACGGAAACCGTAAAATTTCTGCCCTTGGGCGAACGTTTAAAATCGGTTTTAATATTATACAAAGTTTTAATAAGATCAGCATAAAGCAATGCCACATTTTCATTTTCCGTTTGCAACGAAACATCATACGCATCAAAACTTTTGCCAAAAATACACATTCCGTAAAGCAATGATTTTTTGCAACAATTAGACTCATATTCCGTTTTAACAAGTTCGTCCTTAACTTCCATTGAAAATGACATATAATTACAACCTAATTTCTGTTAATATCACGGTGATTAACAGAAACGTTATCCCACTTTTTCTCAAAATGCTCTTTTAACGCCTCTGCTATTGCAACAGAACGGTGATTACCGCCCGTGCAGCCTATTGCAAATACAATTTGACTTTTGCCCTCTTTAATATAAAGAGGATTAAGAAAGTCAAGCATATCAATTAATTTATCCAACAATTCTTTTGATTCTTTAAACGAAAATACGTAATCACGAACCTCACTGTCAAGACCTGTTTTTGTTTTAAGATTTTCAACCCAATAAGGATTAGGCAAACATCTAACATCTATAACAAAATCAGCCTCTGTGGGAATACCGTGTTTAAAGCCGAATGACATAACGTTTATGTGCATTATATCTTTATCACTGCCGATAAGAATTTGAGTTAAACGGTTACGAAGCTGATTGCCGGAAATATCGGATGTATCAATAATAAAATCAGCCCTTGAGCGAATAGGAGTCATAATTTCTTTTTCATAAGCAAGAGCCTTTGAAATATCGCCGTTAAACCTGTCTGCAAAAGGATGTTTTCTGCGTGTAAGCTTATATCTTTTAAGAGCAATATGGGTTTTTATATCAAGATAAACAACCTTTACGTTATAATCGTATCTTTCAACATCTGCCAAAACATTTGCAACAGAATCAAAATTTTCGGTTGAACGAATATCAATAACTATTGCAACTTTGCGATGGTCTGTTTGCTTTGAAAGCAAATCCAAAAACGAAGTTAACAAAAACGGCGGCATATTATCAATACAATAATAACCCACATCTTCCATAAATCCGATAGCGGTTGATTTACCTGCACCGGAAAGACCTGTAATAATTACTAATTCTTTTTCTTCTTTTATCATTATTTTGTTACCCTAATTTCCATTTCCAGCTTAACGCCTTTTTCTTTCAGCACCGTTTCACTGCAAAGTTTACATAAATCCAAAACATCTTTGCAGGTAGCGCCGCCTTTATTAATTACAAAGCCTGCGTGCTTTTCACTAACCTGTGCTCCGCCCACAGAGCTTCCCTTCAAATTACATTCTTCAATAAGAGCGCCGGCAAAATACCCCTCGGGTCTTTTAAAAGTTGAACCTGCACTTGGATATTCAAGTGGCTGTTTATCTTTTCTTCTTTGAAGAAAATCATCCATTTTTGCCTTAATTTCCTTTTTATCGCCCTTTTTAAGTTTCAAATAAACGCCTGTTATAACGCAATTATTATCATAGTACGCAGAATGACGGTAAGTTAAATTTAAAGCGTCCCTTTCAAGAAAGCCTTTGTTTCCGTCGCCGTCAATATGACTGCATTTAAACAGCACGTCCTTCATTTCACCGCCGTATGCACCGGCATTCATAAATGCACCGCCACCGCAGGAACCCGGAATGCCAAAAGCAAATTCCAAGCCTGACAAACTGTTTTCCAATGCAAAACGGCACACTTTCATAAGTGAAGCGCCGCTTTGTGCAAATATTGTTTCATCATCAATCAATTCAATATTTGCAAAGTTATTATCAAAGCAAATAACGCAGGCATCTATTCCGTTATCATCAACCAACAAATTTGAACCGTTGCCCACAGGCAAAAAGCGAATTTGATTTTTATTACAGCATTTAACAATCTCTGCAACATCGTTTTCACTGCCCGGAAAAACCATTATTTTGGCATTACCGCCGATTTTAAAAGTTGTATGCTTTGACATTGGCTCGTTTTGAGCATATTTAATATTCATTTGATTTAAAAGTTTAATTAAATTATCCAAAAAATCACCGTTATTTATTTGCTGCCTGACCAAGAAGAGCGGCGCCTATAATACCGGCGTCATTTCCAAGTTCGGCTTTCATAATTTTAGTTTGAATCTTACTGTAAATAGAATATCTTTCTGCCTGAATATATCTGCGAAGAGGCGTTAAAAGTGTTTCACCTTCGTTACAAATTCCGCCGCCGATACAAATGATTTCAGGCTGAAGTGCATTTACAAGGTTAATGAGTCCGCAAGCCACATATTTAACATAGTTGTTAACAACCTCAATACCTGCAATGTCGCCCTTACGCATAGCGTCAAACGCAGTTCTGCCGGAAACCTTGCCCTCTGCTTTTACAAGCTCGTGCATAACAGATTCCGGATGAGCGTCCATAGCACGCTTTGTTTGACGAATAAGAGCAGTAGCCGAAGCATATGCCTCCCAGCATCCTTTTCTGCCGCAAGTGCAAGGCTCGCCGTCAACAGCAATAACCATATGACCGCATTCGCCGCCGGCACAGTTTACACCTGTAATAATTTTGCCGTCAATAATAATACCCGAACCTACGCCTGTACCCAAAGTTACGGCAACAAAATTATCACAGCCGTTTCCGCAACCTGCATAAGCCTCGCCCAGAGCGGCACAGTTAGCGTCGTTTGCAACATAAACCGGCACCTCACTGCCAAGACGTGCGTTAATCATTTCACGTGCGGGAACATTTTCAAAACCAAGATTATTTGCAAATTCAATAACTCCGTCATCATTAACGGTACCCGGTGTTCCAAGCCCGATTGAATCTATATCTTTAAGCGTAATTCCTGCTTTATCCATAGCCTCTCTGCAAACACTTGCAATGTCATCAAAAATTGCATCTGCCGAACGAGGAGTGGCGGTAGGTGTTTTACCTACGCCCACGATTTTATAATTTTCATCCACAACTGCGGCAACAATATTTGTTCCGCCTAAATCTATTCCGATATTATACATAATACATATGCCCCTTTACCAAATCTTAATTTCTTTATCTTGGGAAACAGTATCTTCCATACCAAGCCCCACCATTAACTCTTTAGCGGCGTTATAGCCCATTTTCTTTTGACGGTTATTCATTGCAGCCGTTTCAATGATTACTGCAAGGTTTCTGCCCGGATTAACCGGAACGGTTATAACAGGAACCTTAATATCAAGAATTTCCGTATATTCGTTATCAAGCCCCAGCCTGTCATAAGCCTTGGTTGCATCCCAAGGTTCAAGCTGAATTACCATGTTAATTTTTTCCGAGTCCTTAACAGAACCCATACCGAAAAGACGACGTGCGTTTATTATGCCTATACCTCTGAGTTCAATAAAATGACGAATATTATTAGGCGATGAGCCTGTTAAAGTGTGGGCGTCAATCCGACGTATTTCAACAGCGTCATCGGCAATAAGACGATGACCTCTTTTAATAAGCTCAACGGCTGTTTCAGATTTACCTGCGCCGCTTTCGCCGATAATCAAAACGCCTTCGCCGTATACTTCGCACAAAACGCCGTGGCGTGTAATACGAGGCGCAAGATTAACATTTAAAAATTGAATTAAAGCCGCAAGGAAATTCGATGTTTCATCAACTGTTCTGAGAAGCGGCACTTCATATTTTTCACACAAAGAAAGAAATAATTCGGGAACATCAAGCCCTCTTGTTATAACTGCGGCAGCAGGTTTTAACCCAAGCCAATAAGTTAACGCCTTTTCCTGTTCTTCCCTGCTCATACTTTTAAGAAAGCCGAATTCCGTCCATCCCAAAATTTGAATACGAAGCGGGTCAAAATAATCAACATAACCGGTTAAAACAATGCCGGGTCTGTTAACTTCGTTAGTGGTAATTAAAATTTCTTCTGCCGATTTGGGAAGATACATTATTTCCAAATCGTGAGCATCAATTATTTTTTGCAATGATACCGAGTAATCGGCAGGCATACGCTCCACCTCCCATAGTCATACAAATCTATTATATATTAATTATATATTTAAAGCAACAAAATTAACAAGTTTTTATTAAAAATCTTTTTTATAACTATTTTGTAATTTACTTTACGACATATTTATGATATATTATTTTTACATTTTTGAACCAATACAGGAGAAATTATGGAAAAAGATTTAAAAATCGCAATAGGAACAGACGCTTTTCCCCCCACAACAGACGGAATAAGCAATGTTGCGCAAAACTATGCGGCGGTTTTAAACAAAAACCATTGCAAAGCAACAATCATTACTCCTAAGAATCCCAACCAGCAAGACAGCAAGTATCCCTACGAAATATTCAGATACAAAAGCTGGTGGATTCCGTCAAAAGAAGGATACAGCGTTGGTTGGCCTTTTAAAGATAAACTTCACTATGAAATAATTAACCGTGATTTTGATATATTACACAGTCATGCGCCGTTGGCAACAAGTTATTATTTCAGATGCGTTAACAGAAAAAAGCGCATACCCACAATACTTACATACCACACAAAATACGAATTTGATTTTGACAAAAGAATTCCCACCAAGGCGGCAAGAGACTTTGCTTATAGATTTTTACTTAACAACATAAATTCGGCAGATGAAGTGTGGGTTACAAGCGCCGGAACAGCCGAAAGCTTGCGCAAAGTAGGCTACAAAGGTGATTTTGTTGTAATGCCAAACGGATGTGATATGCCTAAAAAAACGTTTACCCCTACTGAAATTTCCGCTTTAAAGAAAAGGCATAACCTGCCTGAAAATATGCCTGTATTTATTTATGCCGGCAGAATGATTTGGTATAAAAACATTCGCCAAATTTTTGAAGCCTGCAAGCTTTTAAAGGATTACGGCGAAGATTTCAGACTTATATTATTAGGATTTGGAGCAGACGAGCATGCAATAAAAAAACTTTACAAACAGCTTAACTTGCAAGACAAAATAATTTGGACGGGCAAAATTTTAAACAGAGATGAAATTCAAAAATACTATGCAGCGTCCGACCTGCTTCTTTTCCCTTCGGTATTTGACACAAACGGTTTAGTGGTAAGGGAAGCGGCATCTTGCCAAACGCCGTCGCTGCTCATTGAAGGTTCCTGTGCCGCAGAAGGCATAACAGACAATGAAACCGGTTTTTTATGTGAAGACAGTGCAAAATCAATAGCATCAAAATTAAAAAGCGTTATGTACAACAAGGAATTGCTTAAAGCAGTTGGAAAAAATGCCCAAGAAAAAATTTACATAAGCTGGGATGATGCCGTTGCCAAGGCATATGAACGATACAAAACAGTTATTGAAAACTTTTACGCTGCAGGAAAATACAAAGAAGAATATAAATACTAAGCATACAAATAACAAAGCCTATCTCAAACGAGATAGGCTTTAATTATTACTTTAATTTAGAAATCTCTTCTATAAACGAAGAAGCCGAATCAAACGCTTTATAAACAGAAGCAAATCTTACATATGCAACTTCGTCAATTTCACGAAGTTTTTCCATAATCAATTCGCCGATATAAACGCTGGATACTTCCCTGTCTGTAGCAGATTGAAGAGTGGCTTCAATTTGAGAAATAGCCGTTTCAAGCTCGCTTGTGGAAACAGGTCTTTTTTCGCAAGCACGAAGCATGCCTTTCAAAACCTTATTACGGTCAAAAACTTCCCTGCTTTTATCTTTCTTAATAACGATAATAGGAACGTCTTCAATAATTTCATAAGTAGTAAAACGCTTTCCGCAGGAAATACACTCTCTGCGACGGCGAATTCTTTCATTTTCGTCTGTAGGACGGGAATCAATTACCTTGCTTTCCTCACAACCGCAAAACGGACATTTCATAACAAAAATCCCCCTTTAAGATTTTCACAAAAAGCATTATAACACAATATATAGAGAAATGCAAGTATTTGTACTTTACACCAACATATTGATTAATTAAGCATTTTTATTATGTTGCAACTTATTGTTGTATATAAACATCCAAATTGCCATTGCGCATATTACAAAATAACCCACAAAGGAAAGTAAATCGGGAACATCGCCGAAAACGATGAAGCCCACAATAGCGGCAAAAACGACCTGCGAATAATCATAAACAGAAATTTCACGGCTTGGCGCATATGTGTACGCCGCAGTAATTGAAAACTGACCGCCTGCCGCACAAACACCTGCCATAATAAGGTAAAGCCATTGCAAGCCAGTCATATAATGATAATTAAAAATAAGATAAGGTGCTGTTACAACAGTTGAAAAAGCAGAGAAAAACAGCACTGTTATTTTGCCGTTTTCACCTTTTATTCCAAGCCACCTTACACATGTGTATGCCGCACCGGCACACATTCCGCCCACAAATCCCGCAAGAGAAGCCACAAGATTTTCATTTGCAAATGTGGGTTTAATTATAAGCAATGCACCCAAAAACGCAACGGCTATTGCCACAGCCTGTTTTGGCTTAACCTTTTCCTTAATAAAAATTGCGGAAAAAATAAGCACAAAAAAGGGACTCATTTTATTAAGCATGGAAGCATTTGAAAGTTCAATTTTATCAAGAGCGTAAAAATTGCCGAAAACACCGCCTAAACCGATAGCAGAACGTAAAAACAAATATTTAAAACTGCCCTTTTTAGGTTTAAAGCTTTCACCTGCTTTTAATATGGCAAAAAAGGCAAAAATCATTGCCACAAAATTTCTGAAAAACACTTTTTGCATTGTGGGAATATCGCCGGAAAGGCGCACAAATGTATTCATTCCCGTAAAACAAAGGGCAGATAAAAGAATAAAAACAACGCCCTTTGTTTTATTATTTTGGACAGCCATAATTAATCCGCCAGCTTTTCAACAGCCGCAAGCTGAACACAAATGCAAAGAAGTTCTGCGGCAATGTTAAGTTCATCCACAGGCGGATAACTTGGAGCAATACGAATGTTGCTATTTTTAGGGTCTTTGCCGTAAGGATACGTTGCGCCGACAGTTGTTAAAGTTACACCGGCTTCTTTGCAAAGCTCGCCAACACGCTTTGCAGTGCCTTCCATAACATCAAGGCTGATGAAATAACCGCCTTTTGGACTAAACCAAGAAGCAATGCCGGTGCCTGAAAGCTCATTATCAAGATGCTTTAACACAATATCAAATTTAGGTTTAAGAATTGCCGCATGCTTTTTCATATGTTCCAAAACACCGGTTGCATTTTTGAAAAATTCAACATGGCGATGCTGATTCATTTTATCGTAACTGATTGTTTGAGCATTAAGACGCTTTTTAATTGCCGCAATATTATTATCACTTGCAATAATAGCGGAAATGCCTGCACCCGGGAAAGTAATTTTTGAAGTAGAACAAACTTCAATAACCATATCCTCATTATTATATTTAGGAAGAACGTCGAAAATATTTAAAAGCACATCGCCGTCTTCAACAAGGTCATGCACACAGTAAGCATTATCCCAAATAATTCTGAAATCTTTTGCAGCCGGCTTTAATGCCGCAATTCTTTCAACAACCTCATCACTGTAAGTAATGCCCTGCGGATTTGAATATTTAGGAACGCAAAACATACCTTTAACGCTTTCATCTTTAACAAGTTCTTCAATAGCGTCCATATCGGGGCCGTCTTCTTTCATATCAACATTAATCATTTTAATGCCAAAATGCTCAAGAATTGTAAAATGACGGTCATAACCCGGAACAGGGCAAAGAAACTTAACTTCATCAAGTTTACACCACGGTGTACTGCCTGCGCCGTGAGTATAACACTGTGAAATATAATCAAACATTAAAGAAAGGCTTGCATTGGGACCAACAATAACATTTTTTGCATCAACGCCCATTAAATCGCCAAACAACTTTCTGCAGCTTGGGATTCCTTCAAGCATACCGTAGTTTCTTAAATCAACGCCGTCTGCCACATAGTCTTCAACATCAAGCACACCTGCCGATAAATCAAGCTGGTCTGCACCCGGCTTACCTCTGCTCATATCGAGTTTTAAATTCATTGCTTTAAAAGCGTCATATCTTTTTTGAAGTTCAGATTGCTTTGCAAGCAATTCATCTTTTGTCATTTCGCTGAAAAGTTTTGCCATTTTTATGTCCTCCAACACATTAATACGGCAAATATTTTATCACTTTTTATTACCTATTGCAACAAAAAACTAACAAGCAGGCTCAATAAACCATTTATTTTCTTCCAAAAACAAATAACTTTTCACTCCGCACACATCACATTTGTATCTGATACCTGCACCGCCTGACTTTAAAGACGCAGCCGGGCGAACATCATAAACACGGTCTACATAAAATTTTCCCTCTTGCATTTTAACAACAAGAGGCGTTATATTTCCGTCTAAATCAAATTTAGCGGTTACTTCAACATATTGCTTCATAATTATGCCTCCTTATAATTTTTGAAATATCCAACGGGGTGAATTACATGGTCATCATGAGGATTAAAACGACTTAATCCGCAATCTTTAAGAAGAGACGCCCTTTGAACTGCATAATTTCCGAACCTGCGGCGTATATCGTCTACCGCTTTTTCAAGATTTTCCATTTTTTCTCTTTTTTCTACAGAACCTGACAAATCAAACTGCTCAAATCCGTCGGCATTAAAATCTGTAACAGACAATCCTATGCTGCGAACAGGATTATTCCAGATGTAATTTTCCTTAAAAATTTTCATTGCCGCTTTTATTATTTCCCCGGAAACATCGGTTTCGCTTCTTAATTTACACTGGCGTGTAAAATGATAAAGATTTTTATCACGAACTGTTACCGTTACGGTTTTGCCTTTTAACCCCTGTTCTCGCATTCTTGTTGCAACACTTTCGCCCAAAACGGTTAAAACGGTTTTAACATCATCATTATTTACCATATCCCGTGGTGTTGTAGTTGAATTTCCTATACTTTTTACAGCCTGCTTATCGTCCTTATGACGAACGGGAGAATAATCAAGCCCGTTGGCAAACGAATGAATAACCTCACCGTTTTTTCCTAAAATATTTTTTAAAAAATTTACATCGGCAATTGCCAAATCGCCTATTGTATAGATTCCGTAGCCGTTAAGTTTTTTAACCGTGGCAGGACCTACCAACAACAAATCACCGCAGGGGCACTGCCAAACAATTTCACGAAAATTGTTTTTATTTATAACCGTTACGGCATCCGGCTTTTTATAATCCGAGCCGAATTTTGCAAACACCTTATTCCATGAAACGCCAACGCTTACGGTTATGCCGAGTTCAAATTTAACACGCTCTTTTATTTCCAAGGCAATTTCCTCACCGCTTCTTGAATCACCCGTAACGTCAACCCAGCTTTCATCAAGACCGAACGGTTCTATATAATCGGAATAATCGGATAAAATATTGCGAACCATTTTTGAAAAACGCATATACAAAGGAAAATTAGGCGGAACAACAACCAAATCAGGGCATTTTTGACGTGCTTTCCACAGAGGTTCTCCAACAGATATACCATATTTTGATGCAATTTCATTTTTAGTTAAAATTATGCCGTGGCGTGATTCCTCACTACCACCTACTGCAACAGGTTTATTTCGTATTTCCGGATTATGCAAACATTCAACGGAAGCATAAAATTTATTACAATCAACATGAAGAACAGTTCTTTCCATTATGTTTACTCCTTTTTTAGAACGTTTGTTCCATTTTAACTTTTTATTTAAAAATTGTCAACACTTGACTGTAAAAAAAATATAATTTATACTGTTATAGACTAATAAACACAAGAGGTTATTATGGGAATTTACAACATTGCCGGATTAACGGTTAATATAAAAAATCCAACAGGGAGAACAGAAAAGCAGGCACGTCCGTACTTAGCAAAAAATCAAAGTGAAAACCAACACATAGATATTGAAATTAATATAACAAAAGAAAGAATTGACGCATGTTTAAAAGACCATCCCGAATTAGATGCAAACGACTGGGAATATATGCTTTCGGGAAGTGATTTTTACGAAAACCTGATTAAATACAACGGCATTTTGCTTCATTCATCATGCGTTGTAGTTGACGGATACGCATATGCCTTTTCGGCAGACAGCGGCACGGGAAAATCCACCCACACAAGCCAATGGCTTAAATATTTCAAAGACAAAGCCCACATTTTAAACGATGACAAACCGGCAATAAGAATTATTGACGGCAAAGTATATGCCTGCGGCACACCGTGGAGCGGAAAATACGATTATTCAACACCGGAAATTACAGAACTTGCAGGAATTTGCTTTTTACAAAGAAGCGAAACAAACTGGATAAAAAAAGCTGAAACATCAAAAGCGGTTTACAATATTTTTTCGCAAACAATAAGAAAAATAGGACCAAACGCCATGGAAAAGCTTTTTGATGTTTTGGAAGAAATATTTTCAAAGGTGCCTATTTGGGATTTAGGCTGTAACATAAGCGAAGAAGCTGTTTTAACATCTTACAATGCAATGAAACCTAAAACCAAAAACGAATAAAGCAAAACAAAAACAGAGGTGAAAAACACCTCTGTTTTTTATTTAAAATACATATAGTATTGGCATTTAATCATGCCGTTATAAAGTTTTCTGCGTTTGTCTGCTTTTCTGCCAAAGCACTTTTCAAACTCTTCGTCAGGTGAAATTATGCCGTAACTCCAACCTTTTTTTGACACAAATTTTTCACCCATAATTTTATAAATTTTTTCTGCCGTTTTAATATCAAGCATTCTTTCACCATAAGGCGGATTTGTAATTAAAGTTCCCTTTTCCGTGGTAGGGTCAAAATCCTTAATATCGGTTTGAGAAAGCCGAATAAATTTATCAACCTTAATTCGTTTTGCATTTGCAACGGTTAAATCAAGGGCATGTCCGTCAATATCACTGCCGAAAGCAACAAAATCGGTATCTGTTTTTATAATATCGTGGCAACGCTCACGTTCCGATTTCCACACGGCTTCGGGAACAAATCCCCACCTGTCAACCTCAAAATTTCTGTTAATTCCCGGCGCAATATTATTTGCAAGCATTGCACCTTCAATCAAAATAGTTCCGCTGCCGCAGCAAGGGTCATACATTGTATGATAATGACGAAGTTTTGAAAGGCTGCACATAGCTGCCGCCAAAGTTTCCCTAATAGGGGCTTCATTTGCTTCCGGTCTGTAACCTCTTTTATGAAGTCCGGCGCCGGAAGTATCAAGCATAACCGTTACATCATCTTTGATAATTGAAAACTGAATTTGATGAATAGGACCTGTTTCTTCAAACCAATTAATGCCATAATCCTCTTTAAGACTTTCAACAACAGCCTTTTTAATAATTTTTTGACAATCCGGCACAGAATGAAGAGCAGAGTTTAAACTGTATCCCTTAACGGGAAAAGTATCGGCACTGCCGATAAAATCGCTCCAATTAATAAGTTTAACGGCGTCAAACAACTGAGTAAATGTTACAGCCTTAAATCTGTCAAGCACAATTAATATTCTTTCAGCAAATCGGCTGTTTATATTAGCACGTGCCAATATAGTTTCATCGCCTTCAAAAAATACTCTGCCGTTTTCGGCACAAACATTTTCTGCGCCCATAAATTTAAGTTCGTCTGCCACTAAAGCCTCTATTCCGAAAAGGCAGGGCGCAACCATATATAAATACATAAATTAAATCTCCGTAAAAGCGTGTCGTGTTACATGGCAGCCTACATTAACCGCAACCGGTAAACCTGCAATGTGAGTTGGATATGTTTCAATATTAACGGCAAGAGCGGTTGTGTTGCCGCCGAATCCCTGAGGTCCTATATCAAGACCGTTGATTTTAGTTAAAATTTCCTGTTCAAGATTTGCATAAAGTTCATTATCGTTTCTTTTTGAGATACTTCTGCAAAGAGCCTTTTTTGCAAGAATTGCACTGTATTCAAAATCACCGCCTATGCCAACACCTATAACAACAGGCGGACAAGGGTTTGAACCTGCTTTTTGTACTGTTTCAACAACAAAATTAACAATATCATCCTTTGTTGCACTGGGAGTAAACATTTTTAATGAGCTCATATTTTCACTGCCAAAACCTTTTGGAGCGGCGGTGATTTTTATTTTATCTCCGTCTACAATTTTAGTGTGAATTATTGCCGGTGTATTATCGTTTGTATTTACCCTGTTAAAAAACGGGTCTTTTACAACAGACTTACGAAGCAACCCGTCTGTATAGCCAAGGCTTACGCCCTTATTAACAGCGTCTTCAAAACTGCCGCCGATTATATGCACATCCTGCCCTATTTCGGCAAAAATAACAGCCATTCCCGTATCTTGGCAAACAGGAATATCAAGTTCCTTTGCCGCATCTATATTTCTTTGTAAATCTCCTAAAATTGATTTTGCCGTCTGATTTTTTTCTTTATTTTCAAAGCAACCTATACAATCCACCAAATCATCAGGCAAAATTTTATTTGCTTTTATTACAAGTTCTTTTACACAGTTTGTTATACTGCTTGCGTTTATTTCTCTCATCACAACTCCAAAAAATAAGCCGAGATTACTCTCGGCTGTTAAATAAACAAAAATTATTATTTACCCGAAACATCATAAAACACTTCTTCATCGGATTTCACATAGCCCTTTTCGCGTGCTTTTTTTTCAATATAAGCATCTTTATTATCCGATTCAACAATGCCCTGTAACTCGTCGTTATCTGCCTGTTGTTGCTCTAACTGTTGGCTGTAAGCCGCCTGCTGTTTTTTCAGTCTGTTAATATCGGCACCTTGAGTTACAACAATGCCGGCACAAACAAAAAACACAATAGCAACCGCAATAACAATTACCGTTAAACGCATTTTTTTGTTATTTTTCAAATTCAGAAAAAATGTTTTCATCAGAATTTTCAACTTCCTTTTTATGCGTTTTTCGTAAAGTTTTAAACCTTAACACAAAAGTATTATAATACACAGTCTTTACAAAATGCAACACCTTTTTAAAAGTTTTTACAACTGTGTATGACACCTTTTTTTGAAACGGCTCCGTAAACCTGAAAACAGTAAACACATACGCAAAAAAGCCGGCAAAAACGGCAAACACAAAATACATTCTTACCCTGCCGTTATTATAAGCCAGCAAAACTGTAAAAAAGCAAAGTGCGAAAACCAAGCAATAAACAAAGTCATTAATAAAAACCATTAATTTTTTTGAAAAAACAAATCTAAAAAAGCGAAACACATCATACAAAGCGCCCAAGGCAACGCCTAAAACAAAAAAAGCACCTATTGAATTAAGCACTGAACAGCCTTTTTAAAATATTTTTTTCTTTTTTTGTTTTACTGCTGTAAACAAGTGCCGTTACTTCGCCCGAAACCTCCAGCAAACCTGTTTCCAAATTAAGTTCTTCCACATGAAGAGAAGAACCGCTGACGGTTATTAACCCGTAATCGGTAAAAGCACTTACCGTTTCCTCATCAAAAAACTCTACATCAGTAACGCCGGTTAATTTAAGACCGCTTCTGTTTTCAAGATAAAGACTGTGTTGCTTTTTCAAATTTTCTTCCATAAAAAATCACCCGATTAAAATATATGAAACGGATGATTGATTAATGAATTATAAAATTTTATACATTTTTGACGCATCTTCCTTTAATGCGTGTTCACTTATTTCAAGAACCTGAAATTTGCGGCTGTTATTGCCCATATTAACAGTTATAATATCGTTAACCTTAACGTCATATGAAGCACGCTGAACCTTGCCGTTTATTTCTATTTTACCTGCATCGCAAGCCTCGTTTGCCACGGTTCTGCGTTTTATAATTCTTGAAACCTTTAAAAATTTATCAAGTCGCATAAAATCACCTAAAAATTAAGCCGCCGCTGTTTTGGCGACGGCTTTGTATTTTAAATTAAATTATTTTACAGCATCCTTAAGAGCTGAGCCTGCTTTGAAAGAAGGAACCTTTGCTGCAGGAATTTCAATAACTTCGCCTGTGCGAGGATTTTTACCTGTGCGAGCTGCACGAGTTTTAACATCAAATGTGCCAAAGCCTACAAGAGCAACTTTATCGCCGTCTGCAAGAGCTTCTGAGATTGAATCAACAACAGCCTTAACTGCTGCTTCTGCGTCTTTCTTTGAAAGTTCTGCCTTAGCAGCAACTGCTGCTACAAGTTCTGTTTTATTCATTTAAATTTCCTCCGTTTTTGCCTTATCGGCAATCATTTTCTTTGCTTCGTCCCAAAGTGCATCCAACTCGTCTATTGAAGAATTCTTCATATCAACGTCTTTTTCCTCTGCAAGTTTTTCAACCAAAACATAACGGTTCATAAATTTATCGGTAGCGGAAGTAAGTGCCTCCTCTGAATCAACATCTATAAACCTGGCTATGTTTACACAAGAAAAAAGAACATCGCCGAATTCATCTTCAACAGAAGACCGACTGCCTTTTTCCAAAGCATCTTTTAACTCGTTAATCTCTTCAAACAATTTAAGAAAGGCACCGTCAACACTGCTCCAATCAAAGCCGGCTTTTGCCGCCTTGCTTTGAATTTTCTGCGCACGCATAAGCGCAGGAAATTCCCTTGGAACTTTGAGCATTGATTCGCTTTGCTTTTTCATTCCTTTTGTTTTTAACTTAATTGCATCCCAACTGTCAAGCGCTTCTTTTTCGTTATTGGCAACAACATCCCCAAAAACATGAGGATGACGAATAACAAGCTTTTGGCAAATATCGTTTGCAACATCATTAAAATCAAAAGAACCCCTTTCACGCTCCATTTCGGCATGAAGAGCAACCTGCAAAAGAATATCACCCAATTCTTCTTTCAGGCTTTCGGCATCATTTTTATTTATTGCTTCAACAACTTCATAAGTTTCTTCAATAAAATTCTTTTTTATTGATTGATGCGTTTGCTCTCTGTCCCAAGGACAGCCGCCGGGAGCTCTTAAAACAGTAACAAGTTGAATTAAATCGTCAATATCATATCTGTCTTTAATTTCAAAATCCACTGCCAAATAAAGTGCCCTCTTTCGATTAACTCGTGTTACTGTAATAATACTATATGTGATAGTTTTTATCAAGCATTTAAACCGTTTTTTTACTGTATTGTAAGAATTTAAGTTCAGAAAACTCTATAGTTTTTGACAAAATAAGCAAAACTGTAAAACACACGACAAATATTGCAGAAAGTGTTACAAAGCAAGCAAAATTGTTCAGACCTGAAAATAATCCTCTAAAAACAAATTGAGTTATAAAAAACGAAAAGAAAGAGCAAACAAGCGGCATTACAATCAACTTAAAATAATTAAATTTTATGCCGGAATATTTTTTTAAAATTACGGAGTTACAAACGCAAATAATCAAATAACCCACAGCACCCGATACAACAGTACCGTAAATATTAACATTTTCGTTTGAAACAAGAAAATAATTAATTGCAATTCTGCACACTGCCGAAATAACAACGGCAAATATACTTTTATTTGCAAAACCTATTGCCTGAACGGCAAATACGGATATGCCGGCAAAGCAATAAAAAATGATTGTAAAACCGTAATATTCCACCAATTTACAAACGCCTAAAACTATGTCGTAATTAGTTGCCTCATAAAGCACCGACAAAAGACTTTTTGAAACCAATGAAAGATAACAGCCGCCGCCGAAAGCGATAATACACGTATATTTAAAAATACTGTTTACAAGAGAATTGAATTTTTCAAAATTATTACTTTCATACCCTGCGGAAATTGCAGGCACTGCGGCAACGCCTAACGCCATTGTTAAACCGGGTATTAAATTTTTAAAATCCTGTGCCGAAGAATAAAGCCCAAAAACATATGTTACCAAATCCGACTTAGAAGTATTACTTATTTTAATACAATTTTCATAAGTCGAATACAAGGTGTTTTCATTGCAATAAGTTAAAAAATACTGAACCGAGGAACTGTCTAAAAATGTAGAAACGCTTTGAATTAATGTAGAGATAATTATAGGTGCGGAAAAAGAAAAGATTTCTGCCATACTTTCACCCACACCATACTTTTTTTGAAATTTATAATCGCTGTATTTAACGGAATTGTAAATACCCGTATAAACTGCGGCAGCAAATTCGCCAACTGTTACACCGCCCATTGCCGCAGCGGATGTTAAAGGATAAATAACGGAAAGCGCCGTTTGCTCGGATTCGCAATAAATACCCAAAACAAAGCCGTTTTGAACATACATATCATAAAGAACGCCCATAGAATATTTGGCAAACAGCAAGCCGAACACAAGCTTGAACACCGCCTCTGCAACTTGGCTTACAGCGGTTGGCACCATATTCATAAAGCCCTCTGCCAAGCTTCTGTTTGAGGCACAAATTGCAGAGAACAAAACCGTGGGTGCCAAAACATAAACAGTATAAATACTTTTTGGAGCTGCCACAATTTGTGCATAAGGCTTTGCAACAAGCACTGTTAACAGTGTGCCTGCAACACCTAAAAGGAAAAATAAAATTTTACTGCTTTTACGCAAAGCAACAATTTTTGCTTTGTTACCCTGCTGATTATACTTGCTTACAAGATGAGAAAGAGCAATGGGAAACGCCCCCATAATAACAGCATGAACGGGCATATAAATATTATATGCCACATTAAAATAGCCCCTGCCGGTTGCCCCTATATAAGAAGTCAGCGGAATTTTATAAACAGCACTTATTGCTTTAACGAGAACGGAAGACAAAAGCAACAACACAGCCGAGTTAATATATTTTTGTTTTAAATTATTCATTAAATCACCAAAACAAAAAAGCAGTGCATTAATTTGCACTGCCTTTTAATTTAATAACAAATATAAAATTTATTCTTCCGTATTTTTAACGCTTTCACCGTTAACCGCTTCCGGTTCAACTTCAATTTCAACATCATCTGAAGATTTTTCAAAATTTGCCTTATCAACAGCGTTTTGCACAGCCATTGTTGCCTCTTTTGCACGCTGTTTAAGAATTTCAATAGCCTCTTTTGAAGCGCTTATAACTTCATTTTTTAAATCTTGTGCGCCTTTTTTTAAATCTTCGGTATCTTTAATTGACTTAGTATCTTCAAGTTCATTTTTAAGCACATCTATTCTTGAACGGTATGCTGTAATTTCGGCAATTAAAGTATCTCTTTCAACCTCGTCAACTTGGTTGCCCAAAAGCATTTCAAACTGAAGATTTCCGAATTTTTCGTTGCATTTTGCAAGTTTTGTTTTTGCATCTAAATATTCAACTCTTTTGCGTGAAAATTCCAAGCATTGAGCACTTTTTTTATTAAGGTTTTCAGCAACCGATTTTGTTTTTGCAACTACATCTTCAAAATTTGAAATTTTAGAACCGTTAAACACGTTATCGGTTTTACTCATAAAAGCCACTCCTTTACATTAGTAATTAACGGTAATTATATTACAATTTGCAAAGTATTTCAATACTAAATGTATATTATTTTAATTTTGTTTATATTTATCGTAAAATTTTGTAATTTTTTCTTTTCTGCGTAAAATTTCATCAAAACCGCTTATGTATTCATACGGATACTTATAATTATAAATACGTTCTATTTTACCGGTATTAAAATCCTTTAATTTTATAACCGCCCCTGCACCTGCCGCCAAAACAGTGTGAGTTTCATCCATCATAAAAATATTATAAAGGCATTCATAACCGTCTTTACACCAACCGACATTTTCAAGGTTGCCCAAACACTTACCCTGACGGTACATATAATAAGGTTTATACCCGGCTTTTTTTAAAGCATAAGCAGAATAATCGACCATATTTTTTGCAAGCAATTTATCCGTTAAATCAAATGCCCTGTCCCTTGTTGCCATATAAGCACCTGTTTTTAAAGAAAGAGTGTGAACGGTAACGGATGGAACTTCAAGCTCAATAGCTTTATCTATGCTGTTGCAAAAAGATTTTTCGCTTTCTGTGGGAAGACCTGCAATAAAATCCATATTAATATTATCAAACCCTGCATTTCGTGCAGATTTTAAAGCGTCTAACGTTTGAGCCGTTGTATGGTGCCTGCCTATAAATTCACGCACATCATCATTAAATGTTTGAGGATTTATGCTGACTCTGCCAACACCGTATTTTTGCATAACTTCAAATTTTTCATCCGTTACGGTATCGGGTCTGCCGGCTTCAACAGTATACTCACGCAAAAACGACAAATCAAAATTTTGTTTTATTGTTTCAAACAAAAATTCAAGCTGAGATGCAGAAAGTGTTGTTGGCGTTCCACCGCCGAAATAAATACTTTCAAGGCGCAAATTTAATTGCTTTGCGTATTTCGCGGTTTCAACAAGCTCTTGTGCCAAAAGTTCCACATATTCGCCTATTAACTTATGAGTATTTTCAATACTGTGAGAAACAAAAGAACAATACGAACAGCGGGTTGGGCAAAAAGGAATTGAAACATAAAGAGAAAAGCTGTTGCTTTTTGAAAGAGCAATAATTTTATTTTCCGAATTTGCAACAGTTTGTGTTAAATTGATTTTCTCATCTGTAACAAGATATTGATTTTTAAAAATACTTTTTGCATTTTCAATTCCGAATTTATCTGTTAAAGAATGGAAATATCTTGCCGGGCGAACGCCGTAAAGAATGCCCCAAGGATATTCTATGCCAAGCAATGAAGACAAAACATCATAAAAAACCAGCGAAAGCTCGCTTTTACCGTCCGAATCGGGGGCAATTTCACGCTCTCGCCTTAATTGCTTATCATAAACCTTTGCGTCTGCTATGGCATTTTTGCCTAAAATTTCTGTTTTAACCGTAATCGGGTCATCGGGATAATCTTCGCCAAAGCACATTTTAATTTTTTCATAAGGAAAAAATATTTCCCCAATGTTTTCTATATCATAATCATATGAATGATTTTTAACTGTAATAACCATAAACTACCTGATATAAGGATTATTTTCTCTTTCAAAATCAAGAGTACTTACCCTGTCATGCCCCGGATAAAGCTTATAATTGCCTTTAAGCCGGGCTAATTTATTTAAACTTTGCTTTATTTCATCAAATGAACCGCCCGGAAAGTCCGTTCTGCCGCAAGAGCAAAAAAACAGTGTGTCTCCTGTAAAAATACAATCATCGGCAATATAGCAAACGCCGCCTTTTGTATGCCCCGGGGTTGCCATAACCTTTATGCTTGTTTTACCAAGTTCTATAACATCTCCGTCTTTAACCAAAATATCGGCACTTGTGTTATTTTGTACACCGCCGCAAAAGGCAGCAAGGCTGAGTTTGCCGGAGGAAAGCATAGGTTCGTCCTGACTGCTTATAACAACCTTTGCGCCGAATTTTTCCTTAATTTCTTTTACGCCGCCTATATGGTCAAAATGGCCGTGAGTTAAAAGGATGTACTCCAAATCGGCATTGCCTATAAAATCAAGCATTTTAGCCGAAGCCTCTGTACAATCCACCAAAGCGGATTTATTTGTTTCTGCGTCTGTAATCAAATAGCAATTATTTGCAATTTCACCCAATAAAACAGATTTTACATTAATCATTATTTTAATTCCTTGCTGTTAAGTATTATTGTTACCGGTCCGTCATTAACCAACGCCACCTTCATATCGGCACCGAACCTACCGGTTGCAACCTTTGAAATTCCGCTTTGTTTTAACTGTTCAATAAAATATTCATAAAGCTCATTTGCAATGTCCGGAGGTGCGGAATCGGTAAAGCCGGGGCGTCTGCCGTGAGAACAATCGGCGCAAAGAGTAAATTGAGAAATTACAAGTATTTCACCGTTTATATCAAGACAAGATAAATTCATTTTTCCGTTTTCATCTTCAAAAACACGCAAGAACGGAATTTTTTTAATTAATTTATCGGCATCTGCGGCAGTATCGCCCTGTTCAACACCAAGCAAAATCATAAACCCTTTGTTTACGGAGCCTGCAATTTCACCGTTTATTTCAACACTTGAATTAATAACACGCTGTAAAACAGCCTTCATTAAACCACACTTCTTTCAATATGATACACACCCTCGATTTTTCTTATAATTCTTACAATATTATCAAGATGCTCTTTGCTGTTAACGGCAACGGTTAAAGTTGTTAAACAATTTCCGTCATTAATAGGTCGGGCGTTAATGGAATGAATTTTAACATGCATATTCATTAACGTACTTGTAATATCAAGAACTACGCCGTCTCTGTCAATAGCATAAACATCAAGAGTGGATTTGGATTCAATTTTAACATTTTCGTCCCAATGGGCTTTAATCCATCTTTCCGGCTCTGCGCAATGCTCCAAATCTTCCGGCACATTAACGCAGTTTCTTTTATGAATAGACAAGCCGTGACCACGGGTAATAAAGCCTATAATTTCTTCACCGGGAAGAGGACTGCAGCATTTTGCCATATTAATAAGGCAGTTATCTATGCCCTCAACTATAACGCCGTTACCGGAAGGTGCGGTTTTAGGCTTTTCTATAATGCTTTTAGCCGCTTTTTCAAGTTCCTTATCCTCTTTCCAATTACGGTTATATTCATCTTTTATACCAGGCATAAGCCTGTTAAACTGAATACCGCCGTAACCTACTGCGGCATAAAATTCATCTACATGGGTATAATGCTGCCTTTCGGCAATTTTTTCTATAAATTTATCATACTGTTCTTGGGAAAGCCTTATGAAATTTCTGCGAAGTTCTTTTTCAACAACAGCCTTACCCTCTTCAATATTTTCTTCACGCTTTTCTTTTTTGAACCAAGAACGTATTTTATTTCTTGCCTCACCTGTTTTAACAATGGCAAGCCAATCTCTGCTGGGGCCTTTACCCTGCTGATTTGAAGTTAAAACTTCAATTCTTTCACCTGTTTTAACTTTATAATCAAGCGGAACTATTCTGCCGTCAACCTTTGCGCCAATCATTTTGTTACCTACGGCTGAATGAATAGCGTAAGCAAAGTCAATAACAGTTGAACCCGTGGGCAAACTTTTAACGTCGCCCTTTGGCGTAAACACATAAACTTCTTCAACAGACAAATCGCCTTTAATGTTTGCCATTAAATCTTCGGCAGAAGAAGATTCTTCACCTGTTTCAAGCATTTGATGAATCCAAGAGAGTCCTGCGTCCAAACTGTCTTTTCCGCCTTTGCCCAACTTATATTTCCAGTGAGCGGCAATACCGAATTCGGCAGTTTTGTGCATTTCCCAAGTTCTTATTTGAATTTCAAAGGGAACGCCCTTATCCGAAAGCACAGTGGTATGCAAAGATTGATACATATTAGGCTTAGGTGTTGAAATATAATCTTTAAACCTGCCGGGAATAGGTTTATACATATCATGAACAATACCAAGTGCATTATAACAGTCTATCATAGTATCAACTATAATGCGAACTGCATAAATATCATAAATTTCTTCAAAAGATTTACCTTTAATATAAACCTTTCTGAAAATGCCGTGAACCGATTTTACACGTGATGTAATGTTTACATTTTTAATAACAGGAGTAATTCTGCTGCTTATTTGTTCTTTAATATCATTTAAAAACTTTTGACCCTCTTCATTTTTCATTGAAAGAGAGTCTTCAATTTCTTTATAAGCAATAGGGTCAAGATATTTTACAGCCAAATCCTCAAGTTCTTCTTTAATGGCACGAATACCTAAACGGTGAGCAATGGGAGCGTAAATTTCAAGAGTTTCAAGGCTTTTTTCTCTTTGCTTATAATCAGGCATATGCTGAAGAGTGCGCATATTGTGAAGACGGTCGGCAAGTTTAATAATAATAACACGCACATCCTTATTCATTGCCATAAACATTTTTCTTATGTTTTCGGCTTGAACCTCTTCACGTGTTGACAAAGGAATTTGACCCAATTTTGTTACGCCGTCAACAAGAAGTTCCACATCATCGCCGAAATGCTCTTTAATATAAGGCAAATCATATTCCGTATCTTCAACAACGTCATGAAGCAACGCACTGATTATACATTCATTATCCATACCCAATTTAAACAAAATTTGAGCCACGGCAACCGGATGCATAATGTACGGCTCGCCGGACCTTCTTTTTTGGTTTTTATGAGCCTCTTTTGCCAAATCATACGCTTGTTTAATTTTATCGCAATCATATTGAGGATTCTTTTTTACTTCTTCAAAAAAAGCCGCAAATCCATCGTTATATTCAGCCAAGATTAAGTCTTCCTTTCAAGGATTTCATAGTATTTGTTTGAGTTAAATCAACTTTAGAAGCAACGTTTAAAAGAGTGATTTTTTTACCGTCATACTTAATAAATCCGCATTCTTCAAAAATTGCAAAAGCAAATTTTAATTTACCGTATGTAATATCTTTCAATCTAAAATACAAGCTGTCAAAATCACCGTGCCAGCCGTTATTTGCTTTTAAAAACTTATAAATATATGCACAGTCGGTTTTATTGGGGACAACGGAAGAATCATTGTTTTTATTAATCAAAAACTTTTCATAAACCGTTTTTTCGTTAAAATATTTTTTCTCATCAATTCCGGACAATCGAACATCAACAGCCTGCACGGAAAGATATTCTTTGCCGTTATATAAATTTTTTGATATTCTTACGGCAACATCTATTTTATCGTGAGCTTTAAACGGAAAATTATCTGCCGAAGTTCTGAATTTTACTATTTTAATTTTTTTACCCTTTTTTTCACATTCAAGTCGAACGTGCTTTCCATTTGAAAGGGGAACAACAGCCAATAAATTAAGCCCTGTTAAAGCAAAAACCGCTTTTGGATTATTTTCTCCAAAAGGCTCCATAATGTTCAAACTGTCTACAAGACCGATATCAAGATAAAAAGGTGAAAGCTTGCAATCAATATTTATTGCTTGGCAAGGCATAACGTCATAATTATTATTGGCATATTCATTTATTTTTTCACGAAAATCATTAACGGCACTGTTAACAAGCCCCATACCTGCGGCACGGGGATGACCGCCGAATTGAATTAATAAATCTTTACAATATGATATTGCCTCGAAAATATTAAATCCGTCTACGCTTCTGGCAGAGCCACGGGCAAATCCGTCCTCTCCCTCGCCGATAATAATTACGGGTTTTGAATATTCGTCAAGAATTCGTGATGCAACTATGCCGACTATGCCGTGATGATATTCTGCACCTGAAATAACAATGACTCTGTTTTCCACAAGGCTTTTGTTATTTTCAATTTGTTTTTTTACATCATTATAAATTTCCTGTTCCAATTCCTGACGGCGCACATTATCATCGTTAAGCTTTGCCGCAAGGCGGTTTGCATCTTCTTCATTATCGCACAAAAGCAATTCAACAGCAACAGACGCGCTGTCTATTCTGCCGGTTGCATTAATTCTTGGGCAAATTAAAAATGCCGTGTCTGTGGAAGTAAATATTTTATCACCGCCGGCAATTTTTTTCAATGCGGCTATACCGGGTCGGTTGCCGGAATTTATAAGTTTTAATCCGGTTTTAACAAAGCCTCTGTTTTCACTTAAAAGAGGAACCATATCGGCGATTGTGCCGATAGCAACGAGATCGCCGTAAGTATAAAGCATATCATCCGTATCGCCGTAAAGAGCACATGCAAGCTTAAAAGCAACGCCGACGCCGCAAATATCACGAAAACGAATGTTATTTTCAGGTCTGTAGGGATTAACAACGGCAACAGCATTTGGCAAAGTTTCACCAAGTTGGTGATGGTCTGTAATTACCAAATCCATACCCAATGAGGAAATATAATTTGCCTCATCAACAGAAGCAATGCCGTTATCAACAGTTATAATTAAATCTGTATTATTTTCTTTTATTTTATCAATAGCGGAAATATTTAAACCGTAACCCTCTTTTTCTCTTGAAGGGATATAAAAATCAACATCGGCACCCATCTCTTTTAAAAGAGATACAAGAAGTGCCGTAGATGTTACACCGTCGCAATCATAGTCGCCGTAAACAGTTATTTTTTCATTATCGGCTACAGCGGCTTCAATTCTGTTCACCGCTTTATCCATATCTGCCAAACAAAACGGGTCGGAAAATTCAAAAGAAGACGAAAGAAAATCGGAAAATGCCAAATCATTGTCTATTCCCCTTGCAACCATTAAAAATGAAATAAACGGGTCTATATTAAATTTTTCACTTAAAACAGAAGCTTTTTCTTTGTCTGCATCTGCTATAATCCATTTTTTGTACGCCATTATGAATTTTTATCCACCTGATGAAATTTTTTAAGATTGCCTCTTTTAGCAGCTCTTTTTTCAAGTTCTGCTTCAACATCTTCGGGAGTTATTCCCTGATAAGCCATTAAAACCAAGGTGTGATAAATTAAATCCGTAATTTCATAAACGGTTTCGTCTTTATCGTTATTTTTTGCGGCAACTATTGTTTCTGTACATTCTTCGCCCACCTTTTTAAGAATTTTATCAATTCCCTGTTCAAAAAGGTAAGCAGTATAAGAACCTTCTGCCTGCTCGTTTTTTCTGTCTATAATAACCTGATATTCGTTTTTAATTAAATCCATAATATTAACCTTTAAACCTTATAAAATTTTATTGAAAAAACAGCTGTGATTGCCTGTGTGGCATGCAGCGCCGGTTTGAATTACTTTAACCAACAAAGTATCGTTATCACAATCGCCTGAAATAGAAACAACCTTTTGCAAATGACCGCTTGTTGCCCCTTTATTCCAAAGTTCCTGCCTGCTTCTTGACCAAAACCAAGTATAACCTGTTTCAATGGTTTTTGCCATTGATTCTTTATTCATATAGGCAAGCATTAAAACCTCACCCGTTGATTCTTCCTGCACAACAGCGGGAATTAAATCACTTTTTACAAAATATTTATCTAAATTCATTTTTCACACACCTTAATTGCTTCAGCCAAATCCAAAGTTTTATTATAAAGGCTTTTTCCGCAAATTGCGCCGTAAAGCCCTGCATCCTTTAAGCCTTTAATATCACCGATATTTGTTACGCCGCCGGAAGCGGTTATATTGCAGGAAACAGCGCCGTTTATTTTATTTAACTGTTCAAAATTAGGGCCTGTCAAAGTTCCGTCTTTGGAAATATCCGTATAAATAATAGTTTTAACACCTGCATTTTCCATACGCTTTGCAAGTTCAATATAATGAACGTTTGAACTTTCCGTCCATCCCTCGGTAGCTACATATTCATTTTTGGCATCTATGCCAACAGCTATTTTTTCTCCGAATTCGGCAACAGCCTCTTTAACAAGATTTGGGTTTTTAAGCGCCACAGAGCCTAAAATAATCCGTTCAATTCCCTTGTTTATATAAAAATCTATATCTTGAATTTTGCGAATACCGCCGCCTAATTCAACTTTAAGTGAAGTTTCATTAGCAACTGCAATAAAAGTTTCGCTGTTTACCGGTTCTTTTTTCAAGGAACCGTCCAAATCCACCATATGAATCCACTTTGCACCGGCTTTTACAAAATTATTTGCAGTTTCAAGAGCGTCTGCCGCAACTTGATGAGCAGTAGAAAAATCGCCTTTAAAAAGCCTTACAGGCTTACCGTTTATAACATCTATAGCAGGAAAAATTATCATTATAAAACACCTTTTGTAGAAAGAATTTCATTATCATTATGGGCAACGGCAATTTTCATTGCATGAGCAAAAGCTTTAAACAAAGCTTCAATTTCATGATGAGAATTATAACCGTAAAGCACATTTAAATGCAATGTAATGCCTGCGTTAACGGCAAAAGCACGGAAAAACTCCTCGGTGCAACAAGTTTCGTATTCGCCGCATCTTTCTTCGTTGAAATCGGCATTAAACACAAGAAACGGTCTGTTTGAAATATCAAGAGCACAATGAGCCAAACTTTCATCCATAGGAATATAAAAAGAGCCGTAACGGTTAATATTATTCATTTCACCAAGAGCAATTTTAAAAGCTTTGCCTAAAACGATGCCTGTATCCTCCACCGTATGATGAGTGTCTACATTTAAATCGCCCGCAACATTAACAGTTAAGCCAAAACCGCCGTGAACCGCAAAAGCAGTTAACATATGGTCAAAAAAGCCGATGCCTGTTGAAATATTAACATCGCCGCCGTCAAGATTTAAAGACAGCTTAATTTGTGTTTCTTTTGTGTTTCTTTCAATTTCAGCAGTTCTCATAATTTACTCCTTATCAAACAATGCGTTTAAACGCTTTTTTGCTTTTTCCTCACGCCTTTGCTGTTCCTTTGAATCCAAAACAATATCATAAACTGCGCCTTCTTTTGCATTTTCAAAAATAACGGCAGGCACATTAACAACACTGTTGTTTTCAAGGTTGCAAACAGCAATTTCATTTTCAATTCTGTCTATAACTATTTTCATATTACTCACTTGGATTACAGGATTTACAACAGGTATATCCGCTTTTTTCAAGATTTACTATGCTTTCGTTTGAATATTCCTTGTTTTCATCCTTTGTATTATTTAAAGAACCGCAACTTGGATAATGAATTTTTTTGGATTTTTTATTTAAAACCCATTTATATTCACTTGTTGTTTGTGCGGCGTCATTTGAATTTACATTTTTATCTTCACTGACGGAAACATTTATATTTTTTCCGTCAGAAGTAATTACAATATTTCCGTTTTTATCGGTTCTTAAAATTTCTGCCCCAACATTTTTATAACGTTCAACAACAGAAGAAACGGGATGTCCGTATGAGTTGTCACTGCCAACTTCAAAAACGGCATATTTAGGGTGTACGCGATTTACAAAATCCTCACTTGACGAGGTTTTAGAGCCGTGATGCCCAACTTTTATAACATCTGCCGAAACATTGGACTTTATTTCATTTTCCACAAGCGATTCGGCATCGCCCATAAACAAAAACGACGTTTCGCCATAGCTGACTTTTAAAACAGCGGAATAATCGTTTAACTCATCATACTCATCATCTACAGGCGAAAGAAAAGACGCTGTTAAGCTGTTTTCATTTATAACGGTTACGCCGTTTTTTGCCTGAACGGTTTTACATCCCTGCGCCTCTATTTTATCAAGCAATGTTTCAAAACAATATGAAGTTGATACGGCATTTGGCATATAAACCGTTTGAACATTAAAATTATCAAATACATCGCCAAAACCGCCGATATGGTCCGAATGAGGATGAGTAGCAACAACATAATTAATTGTATTTACGCCAAGGGATTTTAAATAATCGCAAACAACCTGACCCTTATCGGTTTCACCGGCGTCAATAAGCATATTAGTACCGTTTGGGAACTGAATAAACTCGCTGTCCCCTTGACCCACATCAATAAAATGCACGATTAAGTCATTGTTATTTTCAGTTTGTGCCGCCGTTGTTTCTTCAACGGTATTTTGTGAAATATTTGCCGAACAGGCGGTAAACGAAAACAAGGTTAATACAACAAGCAGCAGCGCAGTAATTTTTGATTTCATATTAAAATCTTACCTTTATGCTGTTAGCGTGAGCGGTTAAGCCTTCCGTATCAGCCAAAGTAATTATTTCATCCTTTGCCTTTGCAAGTTCCTCTTCCGTATAATAAATAAAAGAAGATTTTTTAACAAAACTGTCTACAGACAAAGGGCTGAAAAATCTTGCAGTGCCGCTTGTGGGAAGCACATGGTTTGGACCTGCAAAATAATCGCCCAATGGTTCCGGCGACCAATTACCTAAAAATACGGAGCCGGCATTATCAATCATACCAACATATTTAAGAGGTTCTTCCACACAAAGTTCCAAATGCTCGGGTGCGAGTTCATTGGCAAATTCTATTGCCTGATTTAAATTCTCGCACACAATAATTTCGCCGTAATCATTTAATGACTGCTCAATAATATTTTGACGTTCAAGATACTTTATTTGCTTTTCAATTTCTTTAACAGTTGCCTTTGCGATTGTTTCCGATGTTGTTAAAAGAATTGCCGAAGCCATTTTGTCATGCTCTGCCTGACTCATTAAATCTGCGGCAAGAAAAGACGGTTTTGCGGTTTTATCTGCAACAATCAATATTTCCGACGGTCCTGCCACCATATCTATATCAACCACACCGTAAAGCAATTTTTTAGCTGTGGCAACAAAGATATTTCCGGGACCTACAATTTTATCAACCTTAGGAATTTTTTCCGTTCCGAAAGCAAGAGCGGCAACAGCCTGAGCGCCGCCGCAAAGGAACACCTTATCAACACCGGCAACTGCGGCAGCCGCCATAATATTTGGATTAGGCGAACCGTCTTTAGACGGAGGCGTTACCATAATAATTTCTTTAACTCCTGCAATTTTTGCAGGAATTGCATTCATTAAAACAGAACTCGGATAAGCAGCGGTACCGCCGGGAACATAAATTCCTACTCTGTGCAAACCACGAATTCGCTGACCCATAATTACGCCGCTTTCCTTGGTTGTCATCCAACTTTGCTGAGCCTGTCTTTGATGAAAATCATAAATATTATTTTTGGCGTCTGTAACAGCCTTTTTAAAATCATCATCAACCATATCCAAATATTGCTGAAGCTCGTCTTTTTCAATTATTGTTTTTTTAGGCATTGCGCCGTCAAACCTTACGGTATATTCCCTAACGGCTTCATCACCGCCTTGTTTTACTCCGTCAATAATTGATGTAACTATATCTACAATTTTTTTATCTGTTTCGCCGCTTCTTAATTTAAGATTTTTAATAAGTTCGTATTCGGTTTTACCGTTTGCCTTTGTTATTTTCATATTCAACCTCACGCCTTACTTGCTTTTTCCATATCTGCAAGAAAAGTTTCAATTTCATCTTTTCTTAACTTCATTGAAGCCATATTAACAATTACTCTTGCTGAAATAGGCAAAATTTCTTCCACAACTTCAAGTCCGTTTTCTTTTAAAGTTGAGCCTGTTTCAACAATATCAACAATTCCGTCTGCCAAGCCGAGAAGCGGTGCCAATTCCACACTGCCCTCAATTTTAATTATATCAACATCCATACCCTTTGATTTAAAAAATTCTTTAGCAACCTTAGGATATTTTGAAGCAACGGTTTTGCGCTTATGACCGGAAAAGAAGTCTGTTCCTTTAGGACATGCAAGAGCAAATCTGCATTTACCTATATTTAAATCAATAACTTCATAAAAAGAATTACCGTGTTCAACAATAGTATCTTTACCTACCACGCCAATGTCGCAAACGCCGTGTTCAACATAAGTTATAACATCCGGTGCTTTTGACAAAACGGCCTCATATTTTCCTATAGGAAGAATAAGCCTTCTGCCTTTATTTTCAAGTTCACTTGTATCAATGCCCATTTTTTTAAACAAGGATACGGAGCTTTTTTCAAGCCTGCCTTTTGTTAATGCAATTCTGATTGGGCGCTCAACATTTATTGTTTCGTTAACTGCGTTTGTTAACGCCGTAACATTAACGCCAAAACCTACTGCCGGAGCATCTGTGCCGAATTCGCCTATAAGATTATCATATCTGCCGCCGGAAAGAATTGTTAACCCAGAACCCTGTGCATAACCGCGGAAAATAATGCCTGTGTAATAATTTGACCTGTTAACAAGCCCCAAATCTATCATTACGCTGTTTTCCATGCCCATATCAACAAGTTTTTCATAAACTGTTTTAATATAATCAAGTGCTTTATTTGCATCATCATTTTTATAAAGTTCTTTAGCAACTTCAAGCACCTCAATTCCGCCAAAAAGGCGTGGAAGTTTATGAAGCACGGCAGTTTCTGCGGTATCGCCTATTTTATTAAGCAAATCACCTAAAGCGGAATAATTTTTTCCCTCTGTAAGTTTGCATATATCTGCTTTTTCCGTTTTTGTAATATTCATATTATTTAAAACGGCATTAAAGAATCCGGCATGACCGATTTCAATTTTAAAATTAAGATTAACCCTTTTCAATGCTTCAACAGCCATTGAAAGAACTTCCAAATCAGCTTCAAGAGAACCGTCGCCGATAAACTCAATACCGCTTTGGGCAATTTCATCTGTTCTGCCGGCAAGCGCCTTATTTCTTACAAAAATGTTTTGATTATAGTATAACCTAACGGGAAAATCGTTTTTTGTAAGTCTTGTGGCAACAAGGCGGGCAATAGGCATTGTATTATCTGGGCGAAGAACGGTTGTTCTGCCGTAGCTGTCTGTAAGCTTATACATTTCTTCAGCTTCAATGCCTATGTTATCACTGTCAAACACATCAAAATATTCAATAGTAGGAGTAATAACTTTGCGATAATTGTTTTCTTTATAAAGCGAAGACAAAACAGTTTCAATATTCTTTCTGTCATCACATTCTTCAAAAAGCAAATCTCTGCTTCCCTGGGGAGTAAGCTTTGCATAACGTTTCATAATTTATACCTCTTTCACTTTAGCGTGCTAATGTGGTAATATGCTAACATATCAAATTGATTATGTCAATACAAAACATAAAATCAAAACAACGAAATTTGACTTGATTCCGGCATATCACCCAATGCGCCTGCTTCTTTAAGAGCGTCAACAACGCTTCTGCCTATTCCGGCACGTGCCATTAAATCGTCATAAGATATAAATTCGCCGTTTCCGTCATCCTTTGCCTGTGCTATTGCTTTTGCCGCATTTTCACCAATACCGTCAATAGCGCCGAAAGGCAAACGAATTTTTCCGTTTTCGATTTTATAAATTCTTGCATCCGATTTATAAATATCAACAGGTAAAAATTCAATTCCCCTTGCAAGCATTTCAATAACAATTTGGTTTACAACATAAGTTGAATCATCTTTTGCCGTAACGCCGCCGGCTTTTTTCTTTTCCTGATATTCAAGCATTTTTGCTTTTACCGCATCCTTACCTGCCACTGCGGAAACAGCATCAATAGCGCCGCCGCGAACAGTAAAGTATGCCGCATAAAAATCAAGAGGATAATATATTTTATACCAAGCAAGACGAAGAGCGGCAATAACATAAGCCGCAGCATGCGCCTTGGGGAACATGTATTTAATTTTATAACAGGAATCAATATACCACTGTTCAACACCTACGGTTTTCATTGCCTGTTCATAAGGAGGCAATTCTTTTGGTGCTTTACCTTTACGGGTATATTCCATAATCTTAAAGCAATCTTTTTTTGAAAGAGGCGATTCCTTGCCGGTTTCCTTTTCATACTTTTCGGTTTTATGAATAAGGTAAGTCATAATATCATCACGGCAGCCGATAACCTGAGAAATTGTGCAAGTGCCGTTATCAATAAGCTCTTGTGCATTTCCAAGCCAAACATCCGTACCGTGAGAAAGGCCTGAAATTTGAAGCAAATCGGCAAATGTTTTTGGCTTTGCTTCTTCAAGCATACCGATTACAAACGGTGTACCCATTTCAGGAATAGCAAGAGTACCTGTTGAACAATCTATATCTTCGGGAGAAACACCTATAGGTTCTGTAGAAGTGATAAGCTGATACAATTTAGGGTCAGACAAATCAACTTCCATAACAGGAATACCTGTGGAATCCTCAAGATATTTATAAAGCGTAGGATTATCATGACCAAGTTCATCAAGCTTTAAAAGTGTGTCGTGAAGAGAATTTTTAAAGTCAAAGTGAGTTGTGTAAGTGCCTTTCTTTTCATCGTTTGAAGGATATTGAATAGGTGTAAAATCTTCAACCGTATATTTATCCGGCACAACGACCATTCCGCCCGGGTGCTGACCGGTTGTTCTTTTAATACCCGTACAGCCAACGGTAAGCCTGTCCTCTTCTGCACGGGTTACTTTAAGACCTCTTTCTTCAAGGTACTTTTTAACATAACCGTAAGCGGTTTTATCCGCAACTGTTGCCATTGTTCCGGCTTTAAACACATATTCCTTACCAAACAATTCTTCCGTGTATCTGTGGGAACGGGATTGATATTCACCGCTGAAATTAAGGTCAATATCAGGCTCTTTATCGCCGTCAAATCCAAGGAATGTTTCAAAAGGAATTTCATGACCGTCCCTTTTCATAGGAATATTGCAGTTAGGGCAATTTTTAGGCGGTAAATCAAATCCCGAACCGTATTCGCCGTTTAAGAAAAATTCACTATGCTTGCATTTTTTGCAATAGTAGTGTGGTGCAAGAGGGTTAACCTCTGAAATACCGCCCATATGAGCGGCAAAAGAAGAGCCTACAGAACCTCTTGAGCCTACAAGATAGCCGTTTCTTTCACTTTCCTCAACAAGACGTTTTGCAATAACATAAAGAACGCCAAAGCCGTGCCCGATAATTGAATCAAGCTCTCTTTGAAGTCTTGAGGCAACATATTCCGGCACAGGGTCGCCGTACAATTCCTTTGCTCTTTTCCAGCATTTTTCCGTAAGTTCCTCATTTGCGCCGTCAATATGCGGTTGGAACGTTCCGGGAGGAATAGGCGGAATATCGTCCATAATGCTATCAGCAATTTTTTGCGGATTGTCTACAACAAATTCCTTTGCCCTGTCTCCTGCCCATGCAAAATCGGCAAGCATTTCATCAGTAGTTTTAAAATACAACGGTGCCTGATTATCAGCATCGTCAAAACCTTTTGACGCCATAATAATAGCCCTGAATTTAGCGTCTTTTTCACTTAAAAAATGCACGTCGCCGGTGGCAACGGTAAGCTTGCCCAATTTATCCGCAACTGAAATGATTTTTTTATTTATGTTAATTAAATCTTCTTCCGAGTTAACACGCCAATAAACGTTTTTCTTTTCTTCGCCACGCTTATTAAGCACATATTCCTGATTACTTGTTCTGAGCATAAATTCATTGTTGCCGTTTGGCTGAATTTCAAGGTAATCATAAAATGAAGCGATTTTTTCAAGTTCTTCGTCGCTTACGCCCTCTAATATTGCTTGATAAACTTCGCCCTGTTCACAAGCCGAACCAACAATAATGCCTGCCCTTTTTTTGGCAAGAAGAGATTTTGGAATAAGCGGTCTGTTTTTAAAATATTTAACATTTGATGCAGAAATAAGTTCGTAAAGATTTTTTCTGCCGTACTTTCTTTCTTCCTTGGGAATAGATTCATCCATAGATGTATCTTCCTTAACAAGAAAAATAATATGATGACGTTTAAATTGATTTAATTTCATATTCATGAAATCGGGATACTTAGTGTCATCAACCAAATAGCCCTCCATTCCCAAAATAAGTTTAATTTTGCCTTTTGCTGCTGCATATGCCTCCGGCAAAGCCTGAACAACGCCGTGGTCTGTAATTGCAACAGCCTTATGCCCCCATTTTATTGCCTGATTAACAAGTGATTTGGGAGAAGAAATTCCGTCCATTTCAGACAAAGAGGTATGCATATGAAGTTCTATTCTTTTTTCGGGTGCATTGTCTTCCTTTTCGGCTTTTAAAACCGTTGCAATACTGTTTGGTCTTAAAACATATTCGTTTGCAAATTTATCATACTGATAACCGCCGCTTACTATGAGCGTTTTTGCATTTGCAATTTTATCAATAACAGGTTCAATAACCTTGTTACTGTCAAACATTTTACATGTTAGCGATGATGTGTAATCAGAAATATCAAAAGAGAAAATTTTGCTGTCGCCCCTTTTGGTATCTCTTACGTCTGTTTTAAGAACATCTCCCCAAACGGTAATAATGCCGTCGTCTATTTGCACTTGATTCATCGGCTTTGGCTTTTCACGAATACTTCTGCCGAAAATAATTTTTTGCGTATCCTCATAAATAGGCAAGTCGCCCAAAAGGGTGTGCTTAATATTTTTTGCCTGCTCTGCTTTAACCTGTTCTTCATGTGCATTTTTTTGTGCAACAACCTCTTTAACAGCCTTTTCAATGTCAAAAGCCTGTGTTTCCACAAAAGAAATTTTAAAAGAAATGCCAAACAAATCAAGTATTACATTTTCTATATCCTCGTTTACCTTTTGGGCAAGTAAAATATCTTTTCCGCCTTTTTTTAAGTAAACGGTTAATTCATTATTATTAACTTCAACATCGGCATCATCAAAGAATCCGTTTGCAGCTGAATTTTGCTTTTTAACAAACTCAACAATACTGCCAAAATATGAAGTTTCAAAAAGTTCGCTTATGTAACGTGGCTTAATTGTTGCTTTTTTCAAATTCATATTTGCCTTTAAATTTTCCTGTGCAGCGGCAAACACTGAATAATCTACCAATTCGCCGAGATTTAAAACAACAATAAGTTCTCTTTCCTCTTTTCTGATTGCAAAGCGGGTAATTTCACCGTTTCCCAAACTTGAAAGGGGAAAATTATCTACATAATCCGAAAAATATTCTTTAAACAAATTCATTATAATTTATCTATCTCTTTCATCAATTCATCAAGCAATTTATCTTCAGGCACTTTCCTTAAAATTTCACCTTTTTTAAATATAAGTCCGTTTCCGTCGCCGCCTGCAATTCCTATATCTGCCTCTTTCGCCTCGCCGGGTCCGTTAACGATACAACCCATAACCGCAACTTTAATCGGTTTTTTACAATCTTTTAATCTTTCTTCAACCTGCTTTGCCAAGCCGATTAAATCAATTTTTGTTCTGCCGCATGTTGGGCAGGAAATCAAATACGGACAATCATTTTTCAAGCCCACTGCTTTAAGAATATCGAATGCGGCAAAAACTTCTTTAACAGGTGTATCGGAAAGACTTACACGAATAGTATCGCCAATGCCCTTGGCAAGCAAAGAACCTATGCCGACAGACGATTTAATAATGCCCATTCTTTCTGTGCCTGCCTCTGTTACGCCTAAATGAAGCGGATAATTGCATTTTTCTGCGGCAATCTCATAAGCATTTATCATAGTTACAACATTTGAAGATTTAATGGAAATAACAATATCATCAAAATCAAATTTTTCCAGCAAGGAAGCGTGATACAAAGCAGATTCCACCATTGCTTCGGGAGTGGGAGAACCGTATTTTGCAAGAATATCTTTTTCAAGACTGCCGCTGTTAACGCCGATTCTGATAGGTATTTGCTTTTGCTTACAAATATCTGCAACCGCTTTAACTCTCGATTCATCACCGATATTGCCGGGATTAATTCTTATTTTATCAATTCCTCTTTCTGCGGCGCCAAGCGCAAGTCTGTAATCAAAATGAATATCTGCAACAAGAGGAACATTCACAGCCTCTTTTATAGGTTCAATTAAATCAAGTGCTTTTTCATTTGGAATGGCAAACCTGATTACCTGACAACCCGCTGCCGCAAGTTCCTTTGCCTGATTAACCGAACCTTCAATATTATCGGCAGGAATGTTAAGCATCGACTGAACAAGAATCGGTGCATCGCCGCCGATATATGTGTTTCCTAATTTAATTTTTTTGCTTTCTCTTCTTTTAATCATTTTTACCACCTGCAAAAATCAAAATAACTTTGTTATGTCGGAAAAAGTTACAAATACCATTAAGGCAAGCAACAAAACAAGACCTGCCGCATTAATTCCGTACTCCCATTTTTCCGGTAATTTTTTCTTTGTAATTCCCTCTGCCAATAATAAAAACAGCCGCCAGCCGTCTAAAGCGGGAATCGGGAACAAATTAAACAAACCTATATTTACCGTAAGCAACGCCATCATTTTAAACGCAGAATATAAATTTGTTTTAACTGCGCTTGATACAACCGAAACGGCACCAACAGGGCCGCTTAAATCCGAAACGCCGTATGTTCCGGTTATAAGGTCATAAACAGAAAGGAAAACCATTCTTGCATAAGAAACAAAAACATTTCCTGCGTTGGAAATAACGTTTAACGGAGTTTTTTCTTTACCTAAAAGCCAAAAATCCATAACAATATATTGTTTTCCCTCATAACCCTCGGTATCAAAGGTAACGGAAAGATTAACTGTTTTTCCGTTTCGTTGAACCGTCATATCCACACTGCCGTCTTTAGAACGTGATAAGCCTGTTTGAACATCTGTTGTTGTATAAACTTTCATACCGTCTATACTTTTAATTTTATCGCCTGCCTGCAAGCCGTATGATGAGCTGACTGCATTTTCGTCAAACTTTGCAACCGTGGTTGTGCCTATACTTGACTGGCTGCAAATTAAACCGAAAATTATTATAAAACCTAAAATTAGATTCATTAACGCACCGGCAACCACAACAAAAAGTCTTGCCCACACGCTTTTTTTGGAAAAAGAGCCGTCTGCTTCGGATTCCTCGCTTTCCCCTTCCATAGCACAATAACCGCCTATCGGAAAAAGACGCCAAGAATATTGAGTTTCTTTTTTCTTAAAAGAAATTATTTTAGGTCCCATACCTATTGCAAATTCATTAACACGAATTTTCATTAACTTGGCGGCAATAAAATGCCCGCCCTCGTGAATAATTATTATTAATTCAAAAAATAAAATTGCAATTAAAACGGGATAAACCGAACTCCAAACAGAAGTCAAATTCACCACTCCTAAAGATTATATTCAAGCATTAACGGTATTTCTTACAAATTCTCTTGCCTGTTTATCTGCTTCAAGCACATCTGCCAATGTAAAATCTTTCACATCTGCAGCTTTAAGCATAGCCTCTTCATTAAGATATGCAATGTCTGTAAATTTAATTTTGCCATGAAGAAAAAGTTTTACGCTTTCTTCGTTTGCACCGTTAGCTGCTGCAGGATGCAAACCGCCCATTGCAATAGCATTTTTACAAACATTAATACATTTAAAAGTATCGTAATCCGGTTCAAAAAATGTTAATTTACCGTAATCGGCAAGAGATAAAGGAGCCACGGGGCTCGGCTCACGCTCCGGATAAGTAAGAGCATACTGAATAGGGATTCTCATATCCGGCACACCAAGTTGTGCAATAACCGAATTATCCTGATAAACTATAGCGGAATGAACAACCGATTCCCTGTGAACAACGATTTCAATATCTTCATTAGGCATATCAAAAAGCCATTTTGCTTCAATAAACTCCAAGCCCTTATTCATCATTGTGGCAGAATCTATGGTTATTTTTGCGCCCATATCCCAATTTGGATGTTTTAAAGCGTCTGCCGGAGTAACGTTTTCAAGTTCTGACAAAGTTTTGCCAAAGAACGGTCCGCCGGATGCGGTTAATATTATTTTTTTCACAGCTTCTTTTCTCGGACTGCCCTGCATTGCCTGAAAAATAGCCGAATGCTCGCTGTCTACAGGCAAAATCGAAACACCGTTTTCTTTTGCGGCATTTGTTACAAGATGACCGCCGGCGACAAGTGTTTCCTTATTGGCAAGTGCGATTGTTTTTTTAGCCTTAATTGCCTCTAATGTAGGTTGAAGTCCAATCATTCCCACAACCGAATTAAGAGTAATATCGGCGCCGTCATATATAGCACATTCAATAAGGCCGTCCATACCGCAAACAACTTTTGTATTTGTGTCGGCAATTTTAGTTTTTAAATCGGAAGCAGCATCCTCATTCATCATACAAACAAGTTCAGGATGAAACTCTCTGACCTGCTGTTCAATTTTATTAACATTTGTATTTGCCGTTAAGCATTTAACGTCATAACCGTGCATTCTGCAAACATCAATAGACTGAACGCCTATTGAACCGGTTGAACCTAAAATTGATATTTTTTTCATATCAAGCACCTCAACAAAAAGCAATTAAAGCAACTGCATATGTAAGCGGAATTGTGAATAATGATGAATCAAATCTGTCCATAACTCCGCCGTGCCCCGGAAAGATTTTTCCAAAATCTTTAACGCCGAAGTTTCTTTTAAGAACAGACGCACTTAAATCGCCCATCATACCCATAAACGAAACAGGAACGCTTACGCACGCAAGAACGATTGTTTGAGTTTTTGTTAAAGTAACAGCGGCAAGCTTATTATAAAGCACCATAGCCACAACATTTAATACAAGGGCAAAAATCAAGCCGCATACAGCACCCTCCACTGTTTTCTTTGGGCTGATGTTAGGACTCATTTTATGTTTGCCAAACGCCATTCCGCCAAGTTGAGCACCGCTGTCTGTTCCTAAAGCACAAATAAGTCCGAAGAAAATTAAATAGATGCCGAATTGCTCATTATCCGCAAACATATCACGAAGGCGAATAAACACGGAAAATCCATAAGGAACAAGAACAGAAGCAAAAGCAGAAATTGCCACATCCTCAAAACTTGTGTGAGAATAGCCCTTTAACATAGCAAGCAAAAATGCAAGCACAACCGCAATTATGTAAACAACACCGGGAACAGCACCGATTACACCGGACCACGTACTTTCGCTTACAATAGGAAGCAAAACTTTGCCGCTTGCAAAAAAAGGAACGCAAGCCGAAAAAGCAGTGCCTGCAATTAAAAGAAATCTATTTTTCACTTTTGCGCATTTCATAATTTCATTTGTGGCAACAGCCGAAAGAAATGCAATAACAACAACAAATAAAGGTGTATTTATTTGCCAAACAACAATGGCGAGTAACGCAAGTAATACTGCCGCCGTAATAACTCTTTGTTTCATTTTTTATCCTCCGAATCTGCGGTTTCGTTTTTCAAATTCAGCAAGTGCACTGTGTAAATCCTTTTCTGTAAAATCAGGCCACAAAACATCGCTGTACCAAAACTCACTGTAAGCTGCCTGCCACAAAAGGAAATTTGAAAGTCTTTCTTCACCGCTGGGGCGAATTATTAAATCGCAATCAGGCGCAGTGTAAACATTATTGCTTATATCATCTTCCGTAATTAATGTTTTACCTGAAGCAATAAGCTTATTTACGGCTGAAACAATTTCCTGCCTGCCGCCGTAATTAACGGCAAGATTAATTATTGTGCCTGTTCTGGAATCAGTGGTTTCAACAGCGTCATCCATTAGTTTTAAAAGGTCGGGGCTGATACCCTCACGCTCGCCTACGAAGTGAATACGCATATTTCCGCTTTCTTCCAAATCTTCCTTTGCCTCAATTAAATAATCGTGAAAAAGTTTCATTAAAGCGTCAACTTCTTCTTTGGGGCGCTTCCAATTTTCGGTAGAAAAAGCATAAAACGTTACTTCTTCAATACCGAGTCTGCCGCATTCTTTTGAAATCTTTTTAAAAACATCGGCGCCCACTTTATGACCGGCGGTTCTTGGCAAACCGCGCTTTTTTGCCCATCTGCCGTTACCGTCCATAATTATGCCCAAATGTTTCGGAAGAAGAGAAAATTCTGTTTTTACCTGTTCTTTTTTATTAAAAATAGCCATTTTTATTGCTCCTTTAAAATGACAGAACGGCGGAGGAAATCCCCCGCCTTTATTTTAGAAAAATTAAATTGAAAGAACTTCCTGCTCTTTTGCTTTTTCCATTTCTTCAATTTGTTTAATATAACTGTCTGTTATATCTTGAAGCTTTTTCTCTCCGTCTTTTTGGTCATCCTCTGTAATCTGGTTATCTTTTTTTAGCTTTTTAATATCATCCATAGCGTCACGGCGAACGTTGCGAACTGCAACCTTGCCTTCTTCTGCACGCTTAGAAATATCTTTAACAAGTTCTTTTCTGCGTTCTTCCGTTAATGCAGGGAAAGCAAGACGAATAACTTTACCGTCGTTACTTGGATTAATTCCGATTTCGGCAGTGTTAATTGCCTTTTCGATTTCTTTAAGTGTGCTTGCATCCCACGGTTGAATCATAAGCATTCTCGGTTCCGGAACGCTGATTGCAGCCATTTGATTTAACGGAGTAGGTACGCCGTAATAATCAACCGTTACTCTGTCTAAAATAGCAGGGTTTGCACGACCTGCACGAACAGCCTTATAATCTCTGTTTAAAGAATCAAGGCATTTTTCCATTTTTTCTTTCGTTTTATTAAATACAGTTTCCATTACTAAAACCTCCGTTAATTATTACTTACAACTGTACCGATAGGTTCGCCCATAACGGCTTTAACAACATTTTCAGGGTCTTCCTCAAGGTTAAACACAACGATTGACATATCGTTATCTTTACAAAGTGAAAATGCGGTTGAATCCATAACCTTTAAATCTCTGTTAATAACTTCTTTAAATGAAACGGTATCAAACTTAACCGCATCGTCATATTTATTCGGGTCTTTATCATAAACGCCGTCAACATTAGTTGCTTTAAGCAAAGCATCTGCATTAATTTCAACGCTGCGAAGAGCGGCAGCAGTGTCTGTTGAAAAGAAAGGTGAACCTGTGCCGCAACCGAAAATAACAATTCTGCCTTTTTCAAAATGACGAATTGCTTTATTTCTGATGTACGGTTCGGCAATTTGCCTCATTTCAATAGCTGTTTGAACTCTTACATCTGCGCCAAGCTGCTCAAGTGCATCGCAAAGTGCAAGTGAATTCATTGCCGTTGCAAGCATGCCGATATGGTCTGCCCTTGCACGGTCCATACCCTCGCTTGTTCTGCCGCGCCAAAAGTTTCCGCCGCCGACTACAATGCCAACCTGAACTCCTAAATCGGCAACTTTTTTAACTGATTTACAAATTTTTACAACTGTTTCATTATCAATGCCTGTTCCCTTTGAACCGGCAAGAACCTCTCCGCTTAATTTTAACAAAATGCGTTTATATTGAGTGCTCATATCAGACCTCCGTTTTTTTATATTATATATAATAATATAAATTAAGTTTAAAGTAAATAGTTTAAGATGAAAAAACTCCCTAAATTTAACAGTCGATATTTGTTAAAGATACCGATAAAAAAACAAGGGCACACCGCTTAAAGAATAATTAAACACCTTTATGCCGTATGCCCAAAATATTTTATTTAGTTCTCGCTTTTAATTTGAGTATATCCGTTAATCAACGAATAATCACGCATATTGATAACGCCGTCTTTGTTAATATCAAGCCTGTAACCATTATCTAAATCAGCAACATTTTTGTTAATGTTCGGTTTAAACAAAGGCACAAGAACTCTTTGAAGATATATCGTTTCGCCGCCGCATCTTGTGCAGTTATAAATAAATGTTTCGCCGCTGTCGCTCTTCTTTGTAAATGTGTAGTTATGACCCAATGCATCCAAAATAACAGTTTCGTTTGAGCCGCAACGCTTGCAAACAACCGTAGCCGTGCCGCTTTCCGTGCAGGTAGGTGCAGTTTCAACCGTTTGATTTTCCGTATCCAAATCATGACCCAAAGCATTTACGGTTTCCTCAACAACCTCGCCGCAATTAGCACAAGTGCCTGATGCTGTGCCGTTATCAATACAAGTAGGTTCTTTTATGTACTTATAATCCTGTGCATTTGAAATATCATGTCCCAATGCGTTAAGAGTGTAAGAAACCTTATCTCCACACCGTGTACATGTTCTTGTTCCTGTTCCCACGCTTGTGCATGTTGGCTCTTTCAAGACTTCGGATTCTTCATAATTATGGCCTAATTTTGCAATAGGAACATCCAAGGTATTGCCGCAATTTTTGCAGGTACGTGTTTTTGTACCTGTGTTTGTGCAATCCGGTTCTTTTGTTACAACGCCCTCATCATAATCATGACCGGTCATTAAAATTGTTTCATCTTCCACTTTCTTGCAAACAGTACATGTTCTTTCAACTGTTCCGTTTGCAGTGCAGGAAACAGGCGAAATTTCAAATTCTGTGTAATAACCTTCTACCCATTCATTATGAGTGCAAACGGTTGATTCCTCGTTGCAAACAGAGCATTTGTAATAAGTGTAAGTATGTCCGTCATCGGTATCATAGGATTGAGTTACAACATTTTTATGACCCAAAGCCGCAACCTCCTGCGTGAAGGTTTCGCCGCATCTTGAACATGTTCCGGTTTGACTTCCGGCTTCTGTGCAAGTTGCCGGTACTTCGGAAGTAACCTTACCCATTTTATGGCCTGTAGTAAACTGACTGTCTGTTTTTCCGCAAATTTTGCAGGTTTTTGTTACACGCAAAACCGTAGTACATTTTCCCGTGTATGTTTCGTCGTAATTGCCATCTACCCATTCATTATGTGTATAAATGCAATTCTCCTGTCCGCATCTGCTGCATTCCTGATATTCGTAAATATGACCGTCCGCCTCTGTCATATCGGCAGTATTAAAGGTTTTAAAATCATGACCTAAAGCGTCAATTTCTTCTGTTCTTACTACTGCGCCGCAATCATCACAAACAATATTTTTAGAGCCTTTTTCGGTACAGGTAGGCTCTAATGTTATTACCTCGCTGAGATTATCATGAGCGCACGGGTCTAATGACACAAATCCGTAATTATGCTCGTTTGCATATGTTTGTGTAGTTGACTGTGAATGACCGTAAAACACCAAACTTTGCTGACTGCCGTTAAACGGGTCCTCATTTATCAAGCCTTCAAAAGTGCATTCGCTGTTATTAACCGTAACCTTTGAAATTAAGCCATTATTGGCAAATGACCTGGTTCCGATTTTCACAACTCTTTGAGGCAATTCTATTGTTTGAATTTTACAATTAAAGAAAGAATAAGTTGATATTTCTGTTATGGAATCGGATAAGGTAACTGTTGAAACGCCGCTGTCTCTGAAGCAGCTATTACCCGTTGAAGACAAACCTGTGCCGAATGTAACCGATTTAAGATTTGTGCAATCTGCAAAAACATAACCCGTTTCAATAGAACCCAGTCTTGTTTTACCAAAACTTGTTACACTGTCGGGAATAACAATTTTAGTAAGGGAAGTACATTTTTGAAACGCATATGAACGAATTGTTTGAAGGTTTGACGGTAATGTAACATTATTCAGCAAAGGACATTCGGCAAACGAATAATCGCTTATTGTTTTAAGTGTTGACGGCAATGTAACGCTTGTTAAAACAGACATATTATAAAACGCTCTGTCGCCTATGCCGGTTATACCCTCATTAATAACAACTTTAACGCACTCGGTTTTAAAATCATACCAAGGAACATGGTTAAGAGTTGTTTGACCGTAATCCTTAATGCTGCCCGAACCACTGATTGTTAAAACCTTTGTGTCTTTATTATAGCTGTATGTTACACCTGTGCCGCAGCTGCCCGATGTAGCCGAAGCCGCAAAAACAGCATTTGAACCGAAACCCGCAAATGCTCCAATGCAAATTACAAGTGATAAAAAAACAGCCAAAACTCTTTTTTTCATAATTTTTACTCCCAAATTTTGCTATATAACAATTATAACAAAGTAAAATGGCAATGTAAATACAAAAACAAAAAGGGCGTTTAACAGAATTATGCATAAAATTTTGTACATAATGCCATAAACGCCCACATTAACAGTTAATTATTAGGTTTTTTCATTGATTTTTTACCGGTAAACAAGGAAACGCCGAAAATTGCCAATAATAAAATAAGAGCAAAAATCATCCATCCGATTCTTACCGCCAAAATCTGACCTGCAAAGAAATCGTAATAACCTTTAAGGTAAACAACGGTTACTATTAACGGCAAAACATATTGCATATAAACTCTTGCCCACTTGGGTAACTCCAAGCCTGTGCCGGTATTTGCCTCTTTTAAAAAGTTTTCAAATCCCCAGCCGTTTTTACGAACGCAAAACATTAAAAACAGCAAACTGCCGAGAGGCAACAGGTTATAAGAAACTATAAAGTCTTCCAAATCCATTATACTTGTTCCTGCACCCAATGGCTGAACCTTTGTCCACAAATTATAGCCTAAAACAGCAGGTGCCGAAATTAAGGTTACTATTATGAAATTTACAAAAACAGATTTCTTTCTGCTCCAACCTTTCATATCAATAAATGTTGCAATTAAATTCTCAAAAACAGCAACAACTGTAGACAGAGCCGCAAAAGACATAAATACAAAGAACATTGTTCCCCAAACTCTGCCGCCTTTCATTTGATTAAACAAATTAGGCAATGTTATAAACAAAAGAGATGGTCCCGAATCGGGTTGAACACCAAAAGCGAAGCATGCGGGAATAATAATAAAACCTGCTGTTAAGGCAACAAAAGTATCAAGCACCATAACGCTTACAGCCTCACCCGCCAGCTTTTTCTTTTTATCAAGGTAACTGCCGAATATTTCCATAGCGCCTATGCCCAAGCTGAGAGTAAAGAAAGCATGGCTCATAGCGGCAAACACAGCAGTGCCGAATCCCTGCCCGGCAACAGCCTTAAAATCGGGAACAAGATAGAATTTATACCCCTCCCCAGCGTTTGGCAATGTTGCAGAATTAATTGCAAGCGCAAGCATTAATATTATAAGTAAACTCATCATAACCTTGGTTACTTTTTCAACGCCGTTTCGCACACCGAGAGCGCAAATACCAAAAGAAATAACAATAGCAATGAATGCCCAAAGCCCCATAGTTTGAGGTTGAGAAAGCATTGTGCCAAACATATCGCCAACGCCGTTAACATCAAGGCCGGCAAGTTTACCGGTTAATTCCAAATACGCATAATAAAGCATCCAACCGGCAACCATTGTGTAAAAGGACATCAAAAGAAAACAACCGATAATACTAATCCATTTTAAACGATGCCATTTTGTACCCTTTGGTTCTAACTTTTCAAATGCTCTGCCCATACCCAACCGGCTGCCTCTGCCTACTGCAAATTCAGAAACCAAAATGGGAAAACCAAGCAAAACCAAGAATATTAAATACATTACAATGAATGCGGCACCGCCGTACATTCCGCAAATATAAGGAAATTTCCAAACATTTCCTATTCCCACGGCACAGCCTGCTGAAACCAAAATAAACCCAAGCCTTGAGCCAAACTTTTCTCTTTCCATAATAAACTATCCTTTATAGCAAACATTTATAGCAAACATTTTGTGCAAAGCACAGCCAAACAATGATAACATAACATTCACATTTTTTCAAGCAAATAAAAATGAGCAAATATTGTTTTAAATATTGAAAAAACAAAGTCCTAATATTATAATATAAAATATAAATTTCGGAAAGAGGAAAAAACATGAACATTTATTCAGCCGTTAAATCGTTAACAAACTATGCAATATCAAACCAAATGATTGAAAAAGAAGATGAAATTTGGGCAATTAACAGAATTTGCGAAGCGTTAAATTTAGATTCTTTTGAAGACTGTGAAGCAACAAGCACCGACTTGCAGGAAATTTTATCATCAATTTTAGATTTTGCAATACAAAACGGGCTGTGCGAAGACAGTGTTGTTTACCGTGATTTGTTTGATACAAAAATTATGGGTTTGCTTACTCCAAAGCCAAGCGAAGTTATTTCCGAATTTTACAAGCGTTACGAATCCTCACCAAAAGAAGCAACAGACTACTATTATAAATTAAGCAATGACAGCGATTATATTCGCCGATACAGAATTAAAAACGACATTAAATGGATTACAAAAACGGACTACGGCGACATTGATATTACAATAAATCTTTCAAAGCCGGAAAAAGACCCAAAAGCCATTGCAGCGGCTTTAAAAATGAAAACCACATCTTACCCCAAATGCCTGCTTTGTAAAGAAAATGAAGGTTATGCCGGCAGAATCAACCACCCTGCACGCCAAAACCACAGGATTATTCCTACAGAACTGGGCGGTGAAAAATTCTTTATTCAATATTCGCCGTATGTTTATTACAACGAACATTGCATTGTTTTTAATGCAGAACACACACCGATGAAAATAGACCGCAGTGCATTTGCAAAACTGCTTGATTTTATTGAAAAATTTCCGCATTACTTTATAGGTTCAAATGCCGACTTGCCGATAGTAGGCGGTTCAATTTTAACCCACGAACATTTTCAAGGCGGCAATTACGAATTTGCAATGGCAAAAGCACCTGTTGAAACAAAAGTAACGTTTAACGGATTTGAAGATGTTAGCGCCGGCATAGTAAAATGGCCTATGAGTGTTATAAGAATAAGCGGAAAAAGCAAGGAAAGACTTGTTGATTTAGCAGATAAAATTCTTAACGCTTGGCGCAACTACACAGATGAAGAGTCATTCATTTACGCAAATACAAACGATGAGCCGCACAACACAATAACACCTATTGCAAGAATGAGAAACGGCGAATTTGAATTTGACCTTGTTTTAAGAAATAACATTACAACAGATGAATGCCCGTTAGGATTTTATCATCCACACCCCGAATACCACCACATTAAAAAGGAAAACATAGGATTAATAGAAGTTATGGGTCTTGCGGTTTTGCCAAGCAGACTTAAAAATGAAATGGCTGAATTGGCGGACGCTATGGTAAACGGAAAAGATATCGGCGAAATTCCGTCTATTGCAAGCCATAAAGAATGGGCAGAAATGATAATGAATAAATACGACATTACAGCAGATAACTGCCACGAAATTTTGCAAAAAGAAATAGGCACTGTTTTTGCATCTATTTTAGAGCAATGCGGTGTTTATTCAAGAGATGAAAACGGCAAAGCCGGATTTATTAAATTTATTGAAAGCGTTAAATAAATGTACAATTATCACAACCACACATTCAGATGCCACCACGCAAAGGGTACCGACGAAGAATATGTTATTAAGGCAATAAAAAACGGATATAATGAAATAGGATTTTCCGACCACGCACCTTATATTTTTCCAAACGGTCATACAAGCACATTCAGAATGGAACTTGATAAAACAAAAGATTATGTTTCAAGCGTGATGAAGCTGAAAGAAAAATACAAAGATAAAATAGAAATTAAATTAGGATTTGAAGTTGAATACTACCCAAAATTAATTAAAAAAGAATTGGAATATTTAAAAAGTTTTCACTATGATTTTATAATTTTGGGTCAACATTTTGTTGATAATGAATATGAAGATTATGCCAAATATTCAGGCACTCAAACAGATTCCGAAGAAACACTTTGCAAATATGTTTCGCAGGTTATCGAAGCGGCAAAAAGCGGTGAATTTACTTACATTGCACACCCTGATTTAATTAATTTTACAGGCGACAAATGTATTTACAAAGCAAAAATGGAACAAATGATTACAGCCTTGAATGAAATTGACATTCCCATTGAATTTAACTTTTTGGGATTTACAGACAAAAGGAATTATCCTAACAAAGACTTTTGGGAAATTGCCGCAAAAACAGGCAACGAGGTTGTTATCGGCTTAGACGCTCATAATCCAAACGTTTATGATGACAAAATAAATCTTAAAAAGGCAAACGATTATTTGAAAAAATTAAATATAATTCCGCAAAAGGAAGTAAAATTAATTCCTTGGAATCACAAATAAAAGAAAAAGCAGGTTAAGGCAATGAAACAGCCGTAGCCTGCTTTTATTTTTACTGCCTGTCGGCATTAACATTAAGCAATTTAAAATGATTTTTATTTATTTTTATAATTCCGGCTTTTTGTAAATTTAAAAGTTCCACCGTCATTGCCGAACGTTCCACACACAAATAATCGGCAAGTTCACGGCGATTGAAAGGAATATCAAATTCAAAAGAACCGCATCTAACAGATTCGGCAGAAAGGTATGATAAAATTTTATCTTTTGTTTTTCGCTTACTCAAATGTGTTACTTTGTCATTATATACCAAAATTTTTCTTGAAAGTATTTTAATTAAATTATAATTAATTTTGCTTTTGCACAAGTAATCTGAGGAAAACACACTGCTCATATTTATAAATAAAACTTGGCAATCTTCATTTGCTTCCACGCTTACATTCAACGGTATATTTCCAAGGCTTGCAAACACCTCGCCGAAAAAATCACAACATTTTAAATTTGTAATAATGTTTCTGTTTCCCCAAACATCCTCCTGAACAACAAGGGCACTGCCGTTTAGTAAAAGTCCAAGACTTTCGGTTTTATCACCGGCATGCATAATAAACTCACCCTTTTTATATGCCCTGATGCCATGGCTTACACTTGAAAAAAACATATTAATTTCATCTTCTGTTAACCCATTAAAAAGCACACAATTATTTAAAATTTCCATATATTTCATTATAAAATCACCGTATTTTGTTGCAATTCCAACATATTTAACAACTCAATTATACTATAATGATGCCACACAAGCAAATAACATAAACAAAAAGGAGTTTTAAATATGATTAGAAGAATTATTCAAATAGATGAAGACAAATGCAACGGCTGCGGTGCATGCGCAAATGCTTGCCATGAGGGTGCAATAGGCATGGTTGACGGCAAAGCAAAACTTTTGCGTGATGATTACTGCGACGGACTTGGCGACTGTTTGCCGACATGTCCTACGGGAGCAATTACTTTTGTTGAGCGTGAAGCTGCAGAATATGACAAAAAAGCAGTTGAAGAAAATATGAAGAAAAAAGAAAAAATTTCTCATCAACACATTAACCACGGTTGTCCGGGCAGTGCTTTGCGCACTTTTAATAAAAACAGCGGTAATTTAAATATTGACAATACTGTTGCACCTGTTTCACAACTGGGTCAATGGCCATGCCAAATCAAGCTTGTACCTGTTAACGCACCGTATTTTGACGGTGCAGACTTACTGATTGCGGCAGATTGCACAGCTTATGCTTACGCTAATTTACACAATGAATTTATGAAAGGTAAAATTACAATTATCGGCTGCCCGAAACTTGACGATACAGATTACAGCGAAAAACTTGAATCTATAATTAAAACCAACAATATAAAAAACGTTACAATTATAAGAATGGAAGTTCCCTGCTGCGGCAGACTTGAAAATGCGGCAAAGTCTGCACTTCAAAAAAGCGGAAAGTTCATTCCGTGGCAAGTTGTTACAATTTCTGTTGACGGCAAAAAATTATAACAAGAAGGCTGAAGAACAAATTCTTCAGCCTTTTTATATTTTGAAAATATTTTTACTTCTAAAACCATTCTTTTTCATTTTGAACATAAGTTTGATAAAATTCTTCATCAGACTTTGTTAAATAAAGTATTCCCTCAATAAGGCCGATAACTTCCATAACAAAAGCACCGATACCAAAGGTAAGAAGCGACACTAAAAGCATAATAACGGCACTTTTTGTATAGCCGAGATAAAACTTATGAATACCTAATGAACCAAGAAAAATAGCAAGTAATCCTGCAACAAGTTTATCCTTGGCAGGTGCAGAGTTAATATTAGCCTGCTGATATGTCGGTTGTTGTGTGCCCTGCTGATTATATGAATTATATTGATTACTCTGCTGTGTATTCGGATTATAATATACATTTGGGTTTTGCCCGTTATTTTGTGCCGAATTAGTAGGAGTTCCGCAGTATGGGCAAAAAGCAACATTATCATCAATATTGTTAGAACAATTTTTGCAAATCATAAATTAACCTCATTTCATTATTACACATTAAGTTTAACATATATAAACTAAATTTACAAGACAATAAAATTACCCACAATAATTAAACAACAAAGTAAATCAAAGTCGTTGAATATAGCCGGTTTTTTCTATGCTGTTGTAACCGTTTTTTCTATAAAATTTATGTGTGGACATCTTTTTTGAACCGGTAAGCAACATCATTTTATAGCAATTATTTTCAACTGCGATTTGCTTTGCAAAAGAGAGGCATTGTGAAGCGAGCCCTTTCTTTCTGAAGTCCTTATGAGTAACAACATTTTCAATTAAAGCATAAGGTTGTTGATTATGAGTAAGATTTGGAATAATAACACAAACACAAGAAGAAACAATTTCACCGTTTTCCTCTGCCACAATAATATGATGATTTTTATCTGCAATAATTTCATTCCATATTTTTTCATTATTCTCTGTTTTCGGCATAATCTTGTTATTGTGCAAATGAGTATACAATTTGCTTAATCCGTCAAAATCGTTAATATTTGCTTCTCTTACCATATTACCACCCAAGCAAATAATAACACATATATCAAATTCAGGCAAGAAAAAAGAGCATCTCAAATGAGATGCTCTTAAATGTTTAATTAGCCGTTGATTTGCTTTGCGATTATGCTGTTATTCTTTCATTTTGTCCGTTTTCGTAAAGGTATTCCGGAGAAATATCAATATCGCCGTCATTCCATACCGGAATACCATAATCAATATAAACGCTTTTGAATACATCAACGTCTTTTAGCGGAACAAAAGCCGGTTTTTCCAAAATCGGCTTAAAATCAAACACTTTTGCTTCGCCGTTGTTAAATCTAACCCATAACAAATAATTATCCATAGGTCTTACACCGGACACTTTCAATTCAGGTGTTTTGCTACCGGCATAAGCAATACCATCTAAAATATACATAAAATCACACTTTCTAATTATCTTAAAGGCTCTATTTTTCCAAAAGGTTCTTGTCTTACAGCCTTATTCCATGCCTTATATAATTCTTCTTCGTGAATAGCAGCCCACGCTTGAACTAATTTTAATTGTTTAACCGGTAAACTTCCTACCAACAATTCACCATCCACGCCAACCGATGCTTCATATTCTGCATAATAAACGTAAAAATAATGTAATAAATATGTGTATCCTGTTGACAGTTTAAAAACTTATTTTTTATCCTTGATTAATGGTTTTATAGCATTATAAATCTGTGAAGCTTTTTTATTGTTATTGCCCGGAAAAGCTTTAACTAAATTGTTATGTATGCCCATTTTTGTTTTGTAATTGCAAATTATATTGTACACTTTCAGTGCTTCTTTTTCGCTGACTATTCCTGTTAGCACCTTTGCTACTTCATCTTTGTTTCTGTCAATTGAGTTAATTGAATCAATTCTTTTTATAACAACATTTCTACCCTTCCAAAATTCGCAAACCGCATCATATCCCTTGTCATTAGATATAATGAAATATTTTTTGGATCCATTCTCTGCTATACAATGACCGAGATATGTTGCAAGCTGAAAATCCAAAGCATTGGCTGTACCGACCTTTACTTTAATAAAATTCACTTTCGCATCAATTTTATCTAATTCTTTATGCAAATCAATTGTTATCGAATTTGCTTTTTCACTATAAAAAATGTGAAAATCATCGTTTTCATTAAGGTCTAATTTAGAAATGCCACTGATTCCGGCTGAATTAACATTTTCAAAATCAACAAAATATTCAGACATAAATATCTCCTCCTAATGTAATACTATCACACAATAACCCTACATTCAAGAAAAAAGAGCATCTCGTTTGAGATGCTCTTGAATATTAACCGTTGATTTGCTTTGCAATTTCTTCTGCAAAGTTTTCTTCTCTCTTTTCAAGGCCGTCGCCTTTCATCATTCTGATGAAGCCGTTAAGTTTAATTTCTGTGCCGAGTTCTTTAGCAACTGAATCTACATAGCCTTTAACAGAACCTTGGAAAAGGTCTGAACGAACAAATTCTTGATCTACGAGGCAGTTTTCTTTATAATACTTGCCCATTTTACCTGCAGCAATTTTTGCAAGAACTGCTTCAGGTTTGGAAGCCATTTTAGGGTCTTCTTTCATCTGTGCTGCAAGAATGCCTTTTTCATGTTCAACAACTTCTGCAGGAACAGATGCTTCGTCAAGATAAGATGGGTTCATAGCTGCAATTTGCATTGCAACGTTTTTGCCCATTGCTTCAAATTCTGCTGTTGCAGCTTTTGATTCGTCTGCAACATCAAAGCCAACCATAACGCCTACTGAACCGCCGCCGTGAATGTATGTTGAAACAACGCCGTCCATTCTTTCAAAACGGCGTATTTTCATATTTTCACCGATTGAAAGAACAAGGTCATTAAGAGTTTCTGTAACTGTTCTGTCTGTGCCGTCAAACTTTTCTTCTTTAAGAGCGTCAACATCTGCAGGATTTGTTGCAAGAATTGTTTTAGCAACGCCTTCAACAAAGTTCATAAACTTTTCGTTTTTAGCAACAAAGTCTGTTTCAGAGTTAACTTCAACAACTACGCCTTTTTTAGCCTGTTCGTCATAATAAGGAAGAACAACGCCTTCAGCAGCAATTCTTGTTGCTTTCTTTTGTGCTGCGGCAAGACCTCTTTCACGAAGGAAGTCGATTGCCTTGTCCATATCGCCGTCAGCCTCTGTAAGAGCCTTTTTACATTCCATCATACCAACGCCTGTCTTCTCACGAAGCGCTTTTACGTCTTGAGCTGTAAATGCCATTTTTAATCCTCCAAACCAATATAGTTATTATTTATAAATATAAATTATTCAGCTGTTTCTTCTGCTGTTTCTGCTTCTGCAGCAGCTTCTTCTGCTGTATCCTGACCGTCACGGCCTTCGATAACTGCAGATGCCATTGCGCCTGCAATAAGTTTTACAGCACGGATAGCGTCATCATTACCCGGAATAACGTAATCAATTTCATCAGGGTCGCAGTTTGTATCAACAATAGCAACGATTGGAAGACCGAGTTTAATTGCTTCTGAAACAGCAATTCTTTCTTTTCTTGGGTCAACGATAAACATTGCATCCGGAACTTTTTTCATTTCTGTGATACCGCCGAGATACTTTTCAAGCTTTTCGATTTCAAGTTCAAGACCTGTAACTTCTTTTTTAGGAAGAAGGTCAAAAGTGCCGTCTTCACGCATTTTTTTAAGTTGAGCAAGACGAGCAACACGGCCACGGATTGTTTTGAAGTTTGTAAGCATACCGCCAAGCCAACGAGCGTTAACATAAGGCATTGCGCAACGTTCTGCTTCTTCTTTAACAGATTCCTGAGCCTGCTTTTTCGTACCTACGAAAATAATTGAGCCGCCTTCTGCAGCAAGATCACGAACAAACATATATGCTTCATCAAGCTTCTTAACTGTTTTTTGAAGGTCGATGATGTAAATGCCGTTACGTTCTGTGAAGATGTATTCAGCCATTTTAGGGTTCCATCTTCTTGTTTGGTGTCCGAAGTGAACACCTGCTTCTAAAAGTTGTTTCATTGAAACTACGTTTGCCATTGATTTTTCCTCCTTTAAGGTTAATCCTCCACCTGCCCTATGGCAAAATCCCGCATTAAGCACCTTAGGATTAAGAGCAAGGTGTGTGTTTATGTGCAAGTATTGCTTTTGCACGCTGAAACATTTTAACACAAGATTAACCGTAAATCAAGAAAAATTTGAATATTTTTTTATAAATTATATATATAAATCCCTAACCTGCTTTCGGGCAATGATTTCCAATGTGTTATCAATTGGTGAAAGTTCTGCTTTGCCGTACTTTCTCAATAAAGCGTTTTCAATAATCAAATCCGCAAAATCAGAATTTTTCGGCAAAATCGGTCCATGGCAATAAGTGCCGAACGTATTTTTATATCTAACGCCTTCCGTGCCGTCTTTTCCGTTATTTCCACAGCCCATTAACACTTTACCGAGGGGTTTCAAATTTTTGCTTAAATAGGTTCTACCCGAATGATTTTCAAAGCCCATTATTCTTATTTTTTCTTCTGTTTTAAATATGTAATTACCTATAAGCCTTTTGGATTTGCCAACCGTATAAAAATCAAGAATACCCGTAAAATTCAGCACATCCCCTTTATTTGTTTGATAATATTTGCCCAAAAGCTGAAAACCGCCGCAAACCGCAAGAACACAAACTTCATTTTCTATTGCGCTGTGCAAATTATCAGCCACGCCTTTGCTTAAAGATTTTAAAACCAATCGCTGTTCAAAATCCTGACCGCCGCCTATAAAAATAATGTCATAATTATTTAAATCAAAATATGAATCGGCATACAACAAATCTGTTTTACATTCAATATTACGCCACATTAACCTTTTTTGAAGGCAAAGAACATTGCCGGAATCGCCGTACAAATTAAGCAAATCAGGATATAAATGAGCAATTTTTATAATCATTTCCAAAACGCTTCCTTTTTATATTTTTGCGCAAAATACGGTCGCAAAGCCATCATGGCGGTGTATGTGGGAATTATTACGGTTTTGTTTTTTTGGCACACCTCATAAAAGCGATTATAATCTTTTATTACTTCCGGATTATACCCCTCATATTTCAGCCGAAGCGCCATATCGCCGCTTCTGATACCGAATGTATATATTTTTTTCACTTTGTCACTAACGGGAATTTCCGCATCCCATATCCATGACACATCCTTACCGTCTGCTTTATTATCATTTAAAACAAACACAAGATTTTCAGCGTCTGTGGTTTTTAAATAATTCATTGTTTGAGTAAAGCCCGCCGGATTTTTAACAAGCAACATTTTTAAGCCGCCAAAATTTTCCATTCTGCCGAAAGCGCCGTTAAACCGGGCAACAGCTGTTTCAATTACGTTAGATTCAACACCTATTTCGCTTAAAACAGCCACTGCCGCCAAAGCGTTATAAACATTATAAATACCGCCCAAATTAATTTTTAACAACTTGCAATCATTATTAATTTTTACAATCACGGCAGAATATTCTTCTTCAAGTTCAATAATCTCTTCAACGGCATATTTTGGACTTACACGCAAAAAGCCGCATTGCGAACAACGGTAATTGCCCAAATGGCTGTATGTTTTATAATAAAAATCCAACTTGGAGTTGCAAAAAACGCAATAATCATTATCTCCCTTACCGCCGAAATCAAGAGGCGTATCAACACCGTAAGCAACCCAATTATTACTTAATCGGGACAAACTGAAACTAAGCGAATCGTCTGTATTTAAAATAAGAGTGCAATTTTTCATGTTTTCAGCCCCTGTTTTAATGGCGGATAATGTTGCTGAAACTTCACCGAATCTGTCAAGCTGATCTCGAAAAATATTTGTTACAACCAAATAATCGGCGTCAATAAAAACGCTTACCTTTTTTAATGCATTTTCATCACACTCAATAATTGCATAATTCTTTTTACATTTACCGAATAAATCGGAATTTGATATAAATGACGTTGTAATGCCTGTTATTAAATTTGCCCCCGAACGGTTAATAAAATAACTAAGCCCTGCCGATTTAAGCCCCTGCTCTACAATTCGGGCAGTCGTTGTTTTGCCGTTTGTGCCGGTAATAAGTATAACTTTTACGTTTTTTGCAAGGTGAAACAGTATGTCCTTTTTCAAAAACAAAGCTATTCTGCCGGGCAATGTTGTGGCACCTTTGCCAAATATTTTTAAAATTCGCTGCACAAGTTTGGTAATCAATATAACAATAAACATACTAAATTATATTGAATAGTTTTAAAAATATGATACAATAAAGACGGTGATAATTATGTTAAACAAAATAATAAATATTGTTGAACAAGCAGGAGAAATTTATAAAAACGCCTGCAACGATTTAAATGATTTAGGAATTGAAGACAAAGGCTCATCAGTTAATCTTGTTACAAAATACGATAAAATGATTCAGGATTTTCTGTTTGACGAACTTGCCAGAATTTGCCCCGGATGTTCTTTTTTAGGTGAAGAAGGAAGCGGCAACAAAGAGCTTACCGACGGCTACTGTTTTATAATTGACCCTATTGACGGAACAACCAATTTTATAAAAGGATTTGAGCACAGTGCAATAAGTGTTGGATTGGCAAAAGACAAGGAACTTATTATAGGTGTAGTGCTTGACCCGGATTTAAACAACATTTACTATGCTGAAAAAGGCAAGGGCGCATTTCTTAACGGAAAGCAAATATTTGTTACCCAAAATAAAATGGAAAACAGTGTAGTTTTATTCGGAACATGCCCTTATGACCGAGAACTTGGAAAAAAGACATTCGAACTTACCGAAAAGATTTTTTATAATTCCCTTGAAATAAGAAGAAGCGGTTCTGCAGCACTTGATATTTGTTATGTTGCCGCAGGCAAGGCAGACCTTTACTACGAGCTTATAGTTCGCCCATGGGATTTGGCAGGAGCAACAGTTGTTTTGAAAGAGGCAGGCGGTATTTGCAAAACCGTTGATAACAAAAATATTAATTACAGCGGTGCCACATCTTACGTTTGCGGAAACGAAAATAATTTAAAAGAATTTTTCAACACAGCAGATGGAATATTATAGTTTTAACCGGTATTTAAAAAACACTTTTGGGGAAAAAGTTTATAAAATTTGCCTAAACGGCGGTTTTACCTGCCCAAACAGGGACGGAACGTTAGGTAATAAAGGCTGTATTTTTTGCTCTGCCGGCGGCAGCGGCGATTTTGCCGAAAATGCAAATTTTACTGTTAAAGAACAAATTGAAAACGGCAAAAAACAAGTACAAAACAAAGTAAAAAGCGGAAAATACATTGCATATTTTCAAGCTTTTACAAACACTTATGCCCCTGTTGATGAATTAAGAAATAAATTTACTGCGGCGATTAATCACAAAGACATTGTTGCACTTTCCATAGCAACACGACCTGATTGTTTGCCGAATGATGTTTTGGATTTGTTGGATGAACTAAATAAAATTAAGCCGGTTTTTGTTGAATTGGGACTTCAAACAATTCACGAAAACACAGCAAAATATATTAGGCGCTGTTATGATTTATCTGTTTATGACAAAGCGGTTTTTGAATTAAAAAAACGAAACATTAATGTTGTTACCCACTTAATTTTGGGACTTCCCGGCGAAACAAAAAAAGACATGCTGGAATCTGTTAAATACGTATGCGAAAGAACAGACGGTATTAAATTACAACTTTTACATGTTTTAAAGGGAACAGATTTAGCAAAAGACTACGAAGATGGCAAATTTAAAACACTTGAATTTGACGAATATTTAGATATTATAAAAAGTTGCGTTGAAATAATACCGAACAATATTGTTATTCACCGATTAACTGGAGACGGGCCAAAAAAAGATTTAATTGCGCCCATGTGGAGCGGCGATAAAAAAAGAGTTTTAAATGCAATTAACAGGCTATAAAAAAGCACTTCAACCCATATGGATTGAAGTGCTTTTTATTATTCGTAAAAACCTATTTCCTTAATATAAGGTGTGCTTCTGCTTTGACGAATTACAATTCTTGCACCCACACACTTTTTAGGTCTTAACTTAATAATTTTCTTTGAACCTATAATTGTGCCTGTGCGTACCTTTTTAAACTTGCCGTTTGATTTTTTTACATAAACATCAAACATTTCAACACGTTGAGATTTTGTTATATCCTCTTTCAAAATAACGTATTTAAGTTTCTTCTCGGAATCAAAATCAAAATCAATATATCCCTGCCTATCGTTCAGTTCGCCAAACTTTTGAACAATAATTGGCTTTGCGGTAATTTCTTTGATTTTTTTGCCCAATTCTTTTAATCTTTTTGCATCCTTAGAATGAACAACACCTGTATTTGTGGGTGGAACATTAAGCAAAAGAGTGCAATTATTACCGACGGAATTAATATAAATTTTTAAAAGTTTCTTTACGCTTTTAACTGTTTTATTTTCATCTTTGGACCAAAACCAGCCTTTTCTGATGGATACATCAACCTCAGCCGGATACCAAGCAAGTTTTTCTGCCTTATCAAGCATTGAACGGCTGCCCAAATCCTCGTCCATTTCGTTAATGTTTTGAAGTTTGCCTGCGCCGCTTTCGGAATGCTGGCTGTTTTCACTTACAAACTGCGTATTTTGTAACTCTGTAGGCACTACAGAGTACTCGCTTTTTCTTGTTTTACCGCCCTCATTACCTACCCAACGAACATCGGGTCCGCATATTGCAATATTTGCCTTAGGCTGTAATTTTCTGATTAAATCGTAATATCTGTTCCAATCATATTCAAATTCTTTGGCGTTTGCGCCCTTGGCGCCGTCAAACCAAACCTCGTTAACTTCACCGTAATTTGTTAAAAGTTCGGTTAATTGATTGCAAAAGTAATCATTATATGCTTCTGTTCCATATGATTCTTCGTGCATATCCCAAGGTGAAAGATACACGCCGAAGTTCAAGCCCGCATTATGACATTCCATTGAAACTTCTTTAACAACATCACCGTGAAAGCCGGTATTTTTCACACAAAAATCTGTGTATTGTGATGGCCAAAGACAAAAGCCGTCGTGATGCTTACAAGTTAAAATAACGCCTGTTGCGCCGGCAGATTTTGCACATTTTATCCACTGCTCTGCCTTAATTCTTTTTATTGTAAAATCCTCAACGGTTTCCGTGCCTGCTCCCCATTCTCTTCCCGTGGCAGTATTCATACCGAAATGGAAAAAGAAATAAAAAGGTTTTTCAGCCAAAGCAAGCTGCCTTTCTGACGGAACAACAGAAATATACCTTTCAACCTTGTCGCCGTTAAGCTCAAAGCCGTTATTATCGGTTGTCCAGTTCTTTTCAAAATTATATCCCATAATCTTACTCTTTTCATTTAAAATCAGTGGCCAACGGTTTCAACCGTTCTTGTTTTAAAGTGTTTTCCTCTTTGCTCAACACGCTTGCCGTTTTTTCCGTTATTGTTGTGGGCAATAAAGTCATCTTTATCACATAAATTCCATAAAAGTTTTGAATTTAAGCGCCACATTTTTTCTTTAAAATTCATTTCAAAATCAAATTCACGCTTTTCAACCTGCTCCTCAAGAGGAGTAACAAGAGAAGTGTTTGCACAGTTAACCTCGGTTGCAGCAAGAACGATTATTTTATTATCATTTGGCAAAACAATTTTACTGCCTTTATGAACATCAAGCGTAATTACCCAATAATAAAGACCTTTTGCATATGCCACAGAGCCGTCGTCATTAAGAGAATGAGTTGCCTCAAATCCCAAATGACCGTGCTTAACAAAAGCTGTTTCTTCAAAATCGTACAAATCCCAACCTGCAAACGGTTTATCTGCAAAATTAACTGTTTTTACAATTTTTTCACCGTCTACAACAAAAGTTGATTTTTCACCTGTTAAACCGGCACAAAGAAGTTTTAATTTGTTACAATCCGTTTGAACAACAATTTCATTTCCATTGCCGGAAACAAGGCCGCCGTTTCCCGTTTCAAAAGCAACACCGGCTACATTAACTGTTTTTGGCAGCAATTCTTTGGGAAGCGCCTTATTTTCATTGTTAAATTCAAGATTAACAAAGCTACACTGTGGTTTATTGCCTACAGCAGAAGGTGTTTTCAATTTTAACGAGAATGTTTTAATTTCATAAGGTTTAAAGGAAGTAACAAGTTTTCCGTCTTTAACAGTAGCATCTGCCAAATACTCCTCACTTGCATAAAGTTCCTTTGCACTTTCAATACCTTCGCCCAACGATAATTCAAAATCATTAACAAATTTATTTGAACCTTCATTTAAGCGAACAATAACTTCTTGATTTTCAACATTATGATGAGTTCGTTTAACAGCTCTTATTATTACGTCATTTGTTGAAACGGAGCCGAATGAAAAATCGCTGCCCAAAGTTCCGCTGTGTTTTTCAATAACATTTGCAACAAAAGGCGTTACAAATTCACGTGAGCGCATTTGAGTTTCCGCACCCACGTCGCCTTTGTGGCTGAACAAAGCAAAAGAATATCTGTTTAAGCCCAAATCCATCATAGCCTGCATAGAGTCTATTCTGTAGCTGTATTTAGGCGTATGAACGGCAGTTAAACGCAAAGTGTTATTGCTGAACTTATCCCAACCGTGCTTACATTCGCTTATAACCGAAACGCCGAATTCGCCGCTGTTATCTGTAATATCAGCCCATCGCTGAGCAGGAACTTCAAATAACTTTTCACTCATATTACCTCTTTGAATTGCGCCAAGACCCAAATCAAACGTAGCATTTGGATTTTCCGCTGTAAATGCAAAGCGATTTTTACAAAGTGTGCGCATTGAACGCCATTCTATTTCACTGTAAATATTAACAGTTTCGCTGCCGTCCTCAAGCGTAATATAATTTACAAACTCTGATTTTTTATCTGTTTGCTTAACCTTAACGGCAACCCTTGCAGGTCCGCTTTCCGTAATTTCAAGTGAAGATAAAATCGGATTTCTGTCAGGCTCCTTATTTGCTTCTTTAAAATTCATTTCCCAAGCAGGCCAAGACTTTGAACCGGTATAATTAAACAAACCGAAAATAATAGGCTTATCAAGCAATTCACGTTCATTATCTGTTTTATCTATGATTGATGAAATATCGCCGTTTTTATTAAGAGTTACAATGTATTTTTCATTTTCCAACGAATTGCCGTTAACAGATACACTGCTTTTTACAGGGCAAGGAATATCGGAAGGGCGAACATCATAAACACGTGTACCCAATGATTTAACGTCGACAACAAAAAGAATTTCCGTTATATCATTTTTTATTGAAATAACCTGACTTTTAACCTCTTTTCCGTTATTATCAAAAACACGGACATAAGGTTTGCCGAAATTTTTAAGTTGAATTTTAACAACGCCGTGCCTGTCAAATTCAAGGCTGTTATATACGCTTACGGGAATGCCCACGCAAAAATCCGATTTTAACAAAGTTGAAAATGAACCCGTATAATTTTCTATTTCACCTGCAAATTGATTAATTGACATTGCATAGTCGTTCCAAGAACGCTTGTAAACTCTTTGCACAGAAGTTCCCGGCGTATCATCATGAAATTGATGGGCAATGGCTCTTTTCCAAGCCTTTTCAAGCACATATTCATTATAATCGGCTGTATTATAATATGACGCTTCTACGCCTGCTCTCTCCGCAATGTCTGCCAAATCCTGACATTTAGCATTCCATCTTTTTCCGATTGCACGGGATGTATAACCGCCTACACCATGATTTTGCATAACAAGTTCTGTTTTCCAAACAGGAAGTTTTTCTTTAACTTCTGCCGGCAGTTTTTCATCAATATCATGATAAATTTGGTCGGCACTTGCGGCAACAACTTCAATATCGCTGCCGTCATTTTTTGCTATTTCATCTTCAACAAATTTAACGGATTTTTCTTCAGGAGCACCGCCCCTGTCGCCTATGCCATGGAACAAATACGTCCAATCAAGGCCGTATTTTTCATTTTCTTTAAGCTTATTTAAAACAAAATCCCAATCACGAAGCTTTGTTAACGTAAAGTAATAATCATGAGGATTACAGCTTGCGTATATGTAATTTCCGTCTACGCCCTGCCATTTACCTATATCAAACGGCGTGCCGTATGCACTGCCCCATGCCAGTTTTTGAGTTGTAAAGCCCATTAAATGAGCATGGTGTGCAATGCTTGGAAGTGCCCAACCGAAGCCAAAACAGTCGGGCAAATAAATGTCAACACTTCGTTTTCCGAATTTTTCATCGAAATATGAATTTCCAAAAAGAATATTTCTGAACAATGCTTCGGGAGACGGGCAGTTAACATCGCCGTTTTCAAAAGACGAACCGCAAACATTCCATCTGCCCTGTTTAACATATTCTTTTAACTCTTCAAATAATTCAGGATAATACTCTTCCATCAACTCATAGCGATATGAGCCTTCAAACGAAAAAGTATAATTGGGATATTTTTTAAATAAAGCAAAATTATCTACAAGCGTATCATAAATATACTTACTTACGGTTGTTTCAAAATCCCAAGACCACACAGTGTCTAAATGAGCTGTAGCAACCGTGTAAACTTTTTTCTTTTTACCCATATTTACCCCCAAAGCAATAAATCAAACTGCTACAATATTAACAAGTTTACCGGGAACATAAATTTCTTTTTTAATTTCTTTACCTGCAATAGCGGCTGCGATTTTTTCATCTGCCTTTGCAAGTTCAAGAACCTTTTCTTTAGGCATATCAACAGGAACAACCATTCTTGAACGAACTTTACCCATAATTTGAAGAACAATTTCAACGTTGTTTTCAACTGTTTTTGCATCGTCAAATTCAGGCCATTGTGCCTGATTAACCATGCCGCCGAAATTCATTACATCCCACATTTCTTCTGTAACGTGAGGGGCAAACGGATTAAGAATAATTGTTAAATCTTTAAGTTCTTTCTTTGTTACGCTGCCCTTTTCGTAAATTTTATTAATAAGAGTCATCATAGCGGCAATAGCAGTATTACACTTAAGATTATCAATATCTTCCGTAACCTTTTTAATTGTTTTATGCATAAGCGCCTCTAAATCTTCACTGTATTCGTCTCCGTCAACAACAATTTCCTGAAGATTCCAAAAACGCTCAACAAAACGTTTACATCCCTTAATTGAATCAGAATTCCAAGGAGCAGCCTTTTCAAAATCGCCTATAAACATTTCATAAAGACGCATTGTGTCTGCACCGTATTGGTCTACAATCTCATCCGGATTAACAACATTGCCTCTTGATTTACTCATTTTTTCGCCGTTTTCGCCTAAAATCATACCGTGTGAAGTACGTTTCATATACGGCTCTTTTGTAGGAACAACGCCAATATCATAAAGGAATTTATGCCAGAAACGGCTGTAAAGCAAGTGAAGCGTTGTATGTTCCATACCGCCGTTATACCAATCTACAGGAGACCAATATTCAAGTGCTTCTTTAGACGCAAGTTCTTTATCATTATGGGGGTCCATATAACGAAGGAAATACCAAGATGAACCTGCCCACTGTGGCATTGTATCTGTTTCTCTTTTAGCAGGTCCGCCGCAGCAAGGACAAGTTGTGTTAACCCAATCTGTCATTTTAGCAAGCGGTGATTCGCCTGTATCTGTAGGTTCGTAAGAATCAACGTTAGGAAGTTCCAAAGGCAGTTCACTTTCAGGAATCGGAACGTAGCCGCATTTTTCACAGTTAACAATAGGAATAGGTTCACCCCAATATCTTTGGCGGCTGAATACCCAATCTCGAAGTTTAAAGTTAACCTTTTCTCTGCCTTTACCCTCTTTTTCAAGCCAAGCAATCATTTCCTTTTTAGCGTCCTCAACAGAAAGACCGGTTAAAAATCCGCTGTTAACAAGTTTGCCGGTATAACAATCTGTAAATGCCTGCTGTTGAACATCTTCACCGCCGGCAACAACCTCAATAATAGGAAGATTGAATTTTTTTGCAAATTCCCAGTCTCTTGTATCATGAGCAGGAACAGCCATAATTGCGCCTGTTCCGTAAGAAGTTAATACATAGTCTGAAATAAAAATCGGAATCTCGGTGTCATTAACAGGATTAATGCCCATTACGCCGTTAAGCTTAACGCCTGTTTTATCTTTGTTAAGTTCTGTTCTTTCAAAATCGCTTTTATGTGATGCCTCAACCTGATATGCACGAACCTCGTCCATATTTGTAATGTTATCTGCCCATTTTTCAATAAGAGGATGTTCGGGAGAGATAACCATGTATGTAGCACCGAAAAGTGTATCGCACCTTGTGGTATAAACGGTAAGAGTATCGCCCAACGTGGTTTTAAAATCAACTTCTGCACCGGTGCTTCTGCCAATCCAGTTTCTTTGCTGAACCTTAACCCTATCAATAAAATCAACGTCATCAAGGTCTTTAACAAGCCTGTCTGCATATTCTGTAATTTTAAGCATCCACTGGCTTTGATTTTTACGAATAACTTCAGAACCGCAACGTTCGCAAACGCCGTTTACAACTTCTTCGTTTGCAAGAACACACTTGCAAGATGTGCACCAGTTAACAGCCATTTCCTTTTTGTATGCAAGGCCTTTTTTGAAAAGCTGAAGGAAAATCCACTGAGTCCACTTATAATATGACGGGTCGGTTGTATTAATTTCCCTTGTCCAGTCAAATGAAAAGCCCAATGACTGAAGCTGTTCTTTAAAATGAGCAACATTTTTCTTTGTTACCTCGGCAGGATGAATGTGGTTTTTAATTGCAAAGTTTTCCGTAGGAAGACCAAAAGCATCCCAGCCCATAGGATAAAGAACATTATAACCCTGAAGTCTTTTCTTTCTTGCAACAATGTCAAGCGCAGTATATGAACGGGGATGACCTACGTGCAAACCCTGACCGCTTGGGTAAGGAAATTCAACAAGGCAATAAAATTTAGGAAGTGAGTAATCCTGTTTTGCGGCAAAAGTGTTTTGAGAATACCAAACGTCCTGCCATTTCTTTTCAATCTTTTTAAAATTGTATTCCATAATCAGTCCTCCAAAAACTTTTCTGTATTTAATATTTCTCCGTCTCCCCAAAGATGCTCTAATTTAAAATAATCACGCTGTTCCTTGTAAAAGACATGAATTACAACAGTTGAAAAATCAAGGCAAATCCAACCCGACTGCCTGCCTTCAATATGATGAGGCTCCTCGCCCGCTTCTTTTAACTTAAATTCAATTTCATCGGCAAGTGCTTTTACTTGAGTGGAAGATTCACCTGTAACAAGCACAAAATAATCGGCAATTATAGACAAATCTCTTATTCCGATTACCTGAATATCCTTGCCCTTTTTACTGTCTGCCGCTTTTACGGCAGTTTTAACAATATCAAGTGAGTTCATATATTCATTCCTTTTCAGTATTATTTTGTAGTATATAATTATAACAATTCAGCGTATCGGGATGAATAACATTTCCCTTTTGCGCCAAATCGCAAATTGTGTATTTTAAAGAATAAAGCATTGCCTTTTCAAGGCTTTCGTTTGCCAAACCACGCATAACATCCACATCCGGGTAATTTCTGTCTGCCGAAATAAAATCAGCCGTAAAAACAACCTTTTCAAGCAACGTCATGTCACTTTTTCCCGTAGTGTGCCACCTGATTGCGCCAAGAACTTCCTCATCATCTACTCCAAGCACGTTTTTGCAATAGTACATACCGCTGATTTGATGGTACACAAGAGGTGTGAATTTTTCCAATGGCAACAATTTTCCGCCGCCGGTTTCAATAATTTCAATTTGCTTTTCAACAGCTTCCTGCTTTGTAATATCGTGCAAAATTCCGGCAATATATGCTTTATCAACATTTGCGCCGTATTTTTTTGCCAGCATTTCGGCAGCATCAGCCACATTTAAACTATGAATATATCTATGTTCTGACAGGCGCTGCTTAATAATGCTTTTATACTCTTCTGCTTTATTCCGTATACAATCCATTTTCAACAATATAATTTAAAACCTTTAAAGGAATTAAATTATTTACCTTTTCATTATTTTTTATTTTTCCCCTTATTTCACTGCTGGAAACAACAACGGGGTCATAATTTACAACAATGTAATTTTGGCATTTTAAAACGTTTTCTGCATATTCCCTAAGCTGTGCACACTTATTTTCATTTCTTTGAGCAGTGCAAAGAGTTACACTGTTTAAAATATCATTATATCTATACCAAGTATCAAAGCTGAGAAATTGGTCTTCACCGACAATTAAATAAATTTCAGGATTATTAAACTGTTTTTTTATTTCCGAAACGGTGTTGTAAGTATAACTTTTCCCCTTAAGTTTAAATTCAATGTCCGACACTTCCACCTTTTTTACATTTTCAAATGCAAAATTAAGCATATTTATTCTGTCGGTTTTGCCGGCAAAATCAGTATTTGATTTATGAGGCGGATTTGCAGTGGGAACAACAATTAATTTATCTAAGTTTAAAAGTTCCGTATATTTAACAGCTAATTTAATATGTCCGTTATGAACCGGATTAAAAGCACCGCCGAAAATGCCTATTTTCAATGTCTGTCGCCTCTGTTTGGTTTGTTGTACTTAGCCCACGGATGTGACTCTTCATATTCCTTTTTTCTTTGACGAAGCCCTTTTATTTTAACTTTTTTCTTAACAACCTTTTTTCCGGATGCTTTTGCACGTTCCTGCTTTTTTCTGTTAACCTTATCCTTATCTATTTTTCTGTAAATAACGATAACGCCGCCGATAACCTGAATTACATCTGCGCCTAAAGCCGCCGCCAATTTATCTGCAAACTCTCTGGGAGTTTCAGGTGCAGTTTCAAGATGAACACGTATTTTAATAAGCTCACGTGTATCAAGTGTATCATCTACCTGAGCAATTAAATTATCGGAAATTCCCTCTTTTCCTATTTGAATAATCGGTTCAAGTGAATTTGCCTGTGCCCTTAATGCCGCTCTTTCTTTAGATGTCATATAATTTTCTCCAATTCCTGTGTTAATTTTCTTAATGCATTACCTCTATGGCTGATTTTATCTTTCTCTTCAGCCGTATATCTGCCAAAGGCTTTTCCGTTTATAATAAATAACGGGTCATAACCGAAACCCTCGCTTCCGTCTCTTTCAAAGCCGATATATCCGTGGCATTCACCTCTTACCGTAATCTCTTCTCCGTCGGGAAAAACACAGCAAATGGCACAAACATAATAAGCCGTTCTTTTTTCCGTTGGCACACCGTTCAATTTTTCAAGAAGCAAATCATTATTTGCCTCATCATCACCATGGCCGCCTGAAAAACGTGCCGAATAAATGCCAGGCGCACCGTTTAAATAATCAACGCAAAGTCCGCTGTCATCCGCAATAGCAGGCATATTCATTGTCTTGCAGGCGCTGACTGCCTTTTTGCGTGCATTTTCTTCAAATGTATTACCGTCTTCCACAACTTCCGGAATTTCCGTGCCAAGCATTTTGGCAGTAACCACATTAATACCCAACGGTGATAATATACGCTGCATTTCAGCCAATTTTTTCATATTATTTGTTGCTAAAATAAAATCCATTACTTTTCATCTCCGTCAAATAAACCTGCGGCAAAAGCGTCTGCATCAAAAGGCTGCAAATCATCTATTTGCTCGCCGACGCCCACAAACTTAACAGGCACGTCAAGTTCATTATTTATGGCAAGTACAACGCCGCCTCTTGCCGTTCCGTCAAGCTTAGTTAAAACAATACCCGTTATGCCTGCTGCCTCTTTAAAATCTTTTGCCTGATTAACTGCATTTTGACCGGTTGTGGCATCAAGCACCAAAAGCACTTCCTTGGAAGCATCCGGCAATTCACGGTTAATCACACGGCTGATTTTATTAAGCTCATCCATAAGATTTTTCTTATTATGAAGCCTGCCTGCAGTGTCTATAATAATCACATCACAATTTCTTGCTTTACCTGCCTGAATAGTATCAAAAACAACAGATGCTGGGTCAGAACCTTCGGCAGATTTTATTAAATCAACATCTGCCCTATCTGCCCAAACCTGAAGCTGTTCAATAGCGGCGGCACGAAAAGTATCGGCAGCACCTAAAATAACGCTTCTGCCCTGTTCTTTAAGTCTTAAAGCAAGTTTGCCGATTGTAGTTGTTTTTCCTACGCCGTTAACGCCTATAACAAGAATTACAGACGGCTTTGTACGAAGTCTTAAATAACTGCCGCCCCAAACAATACCGGAAACAATATCCTTCATTGTTTCACGAACCTGCTTTACACTTTTAATATTATCATTTTCCACTTTACTTTTTAAGCTTGTAATAATTTTTTCAGCTGTTGGAAATCCCACATCGCCCATTATTAATATTTCTTCAAGCTCTTCGTAAAGCTCGTCTGTTATTTCTTCATAAGACTCAATAACCTCGTCCATTTGTGCGGTCATACCCTCTTCACGGGTTTTTTTCAAGCCTTTTCTGAATTTATCAAATAATCCCATACTGTATTCCTTTCCGAAAAATCACAAAGTTATTCTAATCCCATTTGTGCGGCAAGCTCTGCACTTTGAAGTTCAAGAAGCTTTGAAACGCCTTTTTCCTGCATAGTAACACCGTAAAGCACATCTGCCTCTTCCATAGTACCACGCCTGTGTGTAATTGAAATAAACTGTGTTTTATCCGTCATTTTACGCATATATTTTGCAAAACGCTCAACATTAACATCATCAAGCGCCGCCTCAACCTCATCATAAATACAAAACGGAGCCGGGGTAACCTTTAACACACTGAAAAGCAACGCCATGGCTGCAAGTGATTTTTCGCCGCCGGAAAACAAATTAATGTTTTGAACGGATTTTCCCGGTGGTTGAATTTTAATTTCAATAGGACTTTCAAGGCAATTATCAGGCTGTTCCAAAATAAGTTCGCCTTTACCGCCGCCAAAGAAATCGGCAAATGAAAGTTTGAATTCTTCGTTAATCTTATTAAACTGAGTTAAGAATTTTTCACTCATTGAAGAAGTTAAATCTTCAATAATTCTGTTAAGCTCTGATTTTGATTTTTCAATATCGTCAATTTGCTCTTTAAGAAATTCATATCTTTCAGAAACTTCTTTATATTCTTCAATAGCGCCAACATTGATAGAGCCGAGATTTTTAATAGCAACTTTAATTTCGTGCAAACGCTTTTTAGCCGCCGTCATATCTTCAATAACAATGTTTAAAGCCTCTGCCTCTCGCCTTGTTAATTCATACTGCTCAAACAGCATGTCATTTAACTCGTCATATTCCTTGCGCATTGCGATTTTACGCTCATCAAGACGAACTATTTCGCCTGAAAGTTTTTCTCTTTCCTGGCTTTTTGTTCTTTCTAAAATTCTTAATTCGCCGGAACGCTTTTCCAAATTATTTCTGTTTTCTATTTGCTCGCCGATATTTTCGTTTGAAGATGCGGCTTTTGCTCTTAACTGCTCTGCCTGTGATTTAACATCGTTAATATTCGCCATTAATACTTCATTGCGTTTTTCATATTCCGCAATTTCATCTTCAATAGACTTTACTCTGTCGCTTTGTGTTGACTTACGAAGGGCAAGTTCTTCTTTTGCTATTTTAGCGGCTTCAATATCTCTTGCAATTGAAACAAGCAATAAATTAATGTCTTCCGTTTTACTGCGAATTTCTTCCCGTTTATCGGCAACGTCCTTTGCATTACCCGAAATAAGTTCAAGTTTGCTTTCTGCCTTATCTATTTCACTTTGAGCCGCTTGAATTTCCTCTTCGCCTTTTTCAAAAGCGGCAGTAAACAATTCAATTCTGCCCAGCGCATTTTCTTTTTCGGATTCAAATGATTTTCTTTGTGCATTTAAAGAAGAAATTTTATCTTGAATAAGTTTATTTTCCCCTTCTTCACGGATTAAATCTTCCTTGGCAGTTCTTAAATCAGCCTCTACAGCCTGCATTTCTGCTGCAAATTTATTAGCATCTTCCAATGCGGCTTTAAATTCACCGGCAATTTTATCTGCTTGGTGCTGAAGCTTTTCTGCCTCTTCGTTTAACTCGTCTATCATATTGGAACGAGAAAGGATTCCTGCACCCTTTGCACGGCTGCCGCCTGTCATTGAACCGCCGGCATTAATTACCTGCCCGTCCAATGTAACGATTTTAAACCTGTTGCTGTATTTTTTTGCAATGCCGATTGCGCAATCCATATCATCAACAACGGCAACGCGAGCCAAAAAGCTGTTTACTATTTCACGGTATTCGCTGTCGCACGAAACCAAATCGCTTGCCACGGCAACAAAGCCCAAATTATTTTCAAGCCCTGTTTCATTAAGGATTTTGCCTTTAATTCTTGAAATAGGCAAAAAAGTGGCTCTGCCCAAATTGTTTTCTTTAAGAAAATACATTGCACGCTTACCGTCTGCCTCGTTGGAAACAACAATATTTTGCATAGCGGCACCCAGTGCAACTTCAACAGCTGTTGAATATTCGTTTTCAACCTGAATTAACTGAGAAAGCGGACCGTGAATTCCCGAAAGTGCATTTGACTTTGCACGATGCATAACGGCTTTAACGGCGCCGGAGTAACCCTCCATATTTTTTTCCAAATCCGCAAGCATTTTTGCCCTTGACTGCTTTTCGGCAAGATTTCTGTTTGCTTTTTCAAGTTGATTTTTTAAATTTTCCGTTTTTTCGGTTTTAGATTTCAATTTAAGCTGAAAACCGTTTAAACTGTTTTGATTTTCATCAATGCGTTCTTGCAAAAACTTAAGGTTTTCGTCACTTTCCGCTTTCCTGGAATTCTCTGCTTTAATTTCATTGTCAATAACGGCAATACTTTCATCAACAGTGCCGAAACGTGATTGAATTTCCTCTATACTTGATTTTGCCTGTGAACATTTTACCCTACTGTCGGATAATTTAAGGGTTAACGATGTTATAAGCTGATTAAGTTCTACAGTTGCTTTTGAAAATTCTTCGTTTGATGAGAAAAGATTTTCTGCCTGTTGAGTTAACTCCTTTAACTCTTCTTTTTTTTCTGCACTGATTTTAAGATTTTTTTCAATAAAATCTTCTTTTTCTTTGATTTGACCGTCTATAGATAAATTGCCTTCATCAGCGGTTTTAATTTCATTTTGAAGTCTTTCAACAGTTTTCCTGTTGTGATTATATGTAGTTTCAAGAACGGAAGCCTCGCCGTCTTTGCGAAGTGCTTCTTCCTCAAATTCTGCCGAACCCATTCTGATTTGTTCGATTTGTGTATTAATTTCGGCAATTTGAGCAAGAACCTTTTCAATTTCCGTTTCAATGCTTTTCAGCTCATTTTCACAAAGAGAATATGACTCGTTTGCGGCGTCGATTTTATGTTCCTGCTCTCTTAAATCATTGGTAAATTTATTTATTTTATTAAGCCAAACGCCGATTTCGAGATTTTTCTTTTCTCCCGAAAGTTCAATAAATTTAGCTGCCTTTTCACTTTGAATTTTAAGAGGACCTACTCTGCCTTCAAGTTCACCTAAAATATCCAGCAGCCTTACAAGGTTTTCCTGCGCCTGAGCAAGCCTTTTTTCTGCGTCTGTTCTTTTATGTCTGAACCTTGAAATACCGGCAGCCTCTTCAAAAATTTCACGCCTATCCTCATTTTTTGCAGAAATAATAGAATCAATTTTACCTTGACCTACCATTGAATAACCGTCTGCACCCAAGCCTGTATCCATAAACAACTCATGAATATCACGTCTTCTCACATTTTCGCCGTCTATTTTATATTCGCTTTCACCGCTTCTGTAATAACGGCGGCAAACAGTTACAATTTCACCTTTATCTTTCAAAGTGCCGTCCGTATTATCAAGAGTAAGCTGTACCTGAGCAAAGCCGATTGCTTTTCGTGTGGAAGTACCGCCGAAAATAACATCCTCCATTTTAGAACCTCTTAAATTTTTGGTAGATGTTTCACCCAAAACCCAGCGCACAGCGTCGGAAATATTACTTTTACCCGAACCGTTCGGTCCTACAATAGCGGTAATGCCCTTTCCGAAATTTAATTCAGTTTTATCCGGGAATGATTTAAATCCCTGCATTTCAAGTGTTCTTAAAACCATTTTTCTTTCCTTTTGAATTATTGTTTGACTTATTTACTGCTTTTTTACCCACAGCGCCTTTGTTTTTTCTTGATTTATTTTCTTCCAAGGCAATAATTCGTCTTGCCTCTCGTTTTCTTTTTTCTTTATCGTCGCTTAATTCACCCGGAATAATAACACCGGTATTATTCTTTTCAGCAATAACTCTTAATTCTTTGGCACGCTTTTCGCTGTAAGTCTCAATGCGAAGATTATCCGGCACAATAGTATCATCAACATAAATCTCAACATAATAACCCTGTTCTTTTAAAACAGCTAAATTCATTTTCCTGTTGCCTAAAATTTTAGACATTGATTTATGATTAATAAAAATCAAATATTTACCTTTTGGCTGTTCCAAAATTTCATTAAGCATAATGCGTGATGTAACAAGTTCACCCAGGCAATCGTGAAAACCGCCTGCCAACATCTCGCTTTTTAATACTTCCGACGAATGAAGACCAAGTCTTATTATTCTTATGCCGTTTTCTTTAAACAGCGGTACAATTTTTGCACATATTTTAACAGACTCCTCAACACCGTTAACTTTATACTTTCCTTCTTCATACAACTTGGCAAGATATGTATTTTCAAGAACCACTGTTGGATAAATTCTAACGGTATCCGGCTGAAGTTTAATTATTTCATTAGCTGTGTACATATCAAGGGCATCGTTTGAGCCATACAAACCTGTCATCATTTGCAAGCCTAATTCAAAACCCTTTTTCTTAATCAATGCGGCAGATTTTTTTATATCTTCAACAGTATGTCCACGCATATTTTTTTGAAGCACGGTTTTATTCATACTCTGCGCACCCAATTCAATAGATGTTACACCGTATTTTTTTAAAATAGCCAAAATATCTTTATCTATACAATCAGGGCGTGTTGAAATACGAATTCCCATTACGTCGCCGTTTTTAACATAAGGATATGCCGCCTTTAAAAGAGAAATCATATAGTCCTTATCTATTGCCGTAAATGAACCGCCGAAAAATGCAATTTCATAAACATAACCGTCAAGATTAAGGGCAAGTGCACCGTCTACAACATCCTTAACATCCTGTGGTGTAGGTGCTTTTTGCTGACCGGTAATTATGTTTTGATTGCAAAATGAGCATTTATGAGGGCAACCGATATGAGGAACAAAAATTGAAATATTGCCTTTTCTCATAAACCCATTAACTGCAAAGCTTCCTTTGCAGCCTCCTGCTCTGCCTGTTTTTTACTTTTTCCACAACCTTTACCGATTACATTTGAATTCAAATGAACCTCTGCTTCAAACGTTTTATTATGATCGGGTCCAAATTCCCCGGTTATTACATAATTTAAAGTTTCATCAGGATTTTGCTGAACAATTTCCTGCAAATAAGTTTTATAATCTTTAAAATTGATTCTGTGGTTTTTAAGTTCCGCTTCTAAAAAATGAAGAACATGTTTTTTTGCATATTCCATTCCGCCGTCAAGATAAACTGCGGCAATAAGCGCTTCAAAAGCATCTTCCAAAATTGAAGGGCGTTTTTGACCGCCGTTGTTAATTTCGCCTTTACCCATTAACAAATAATCGCCTAAATTAATTTCTTTTGCAAAACCGGACAAACTTGCGGTGCAAACAAGGCTTGAACGAAGTTTTGACAAATCGCCCTCTGCCATATCCGGAAATTTCTCAAACAAGAATTCGGCAGAAATTATTGAAAGCACAGCGTCGCCCAAAAACTCCATTCGTTCATTGCATTTAATTCCGTTTCGCACTTCATTGGCATAGCTTGAATGAGTTAATGCCTCTTTCAAATATTCTATATTTTTAAATTTGTATCCGATTTTTTCCTCAAGTACTGATAAATCCTTATTCATTAATCTCAAACGCTTTCTCTGTTTCTTCAATTAAATTATTATCTAAAAACCAAACCGCCTGCTTAACGGCATTTTTAAATGTGCGGGCGTCTGCCGAGCCGTGTGCCTTAACAACAGGCTTTTTAACCCCAAGTAAAACAGCGCCGCCGTATTCTTTATAATCAAACTGTTTTTTCATTTTTTTGATTCCGCCCATTACACCTGCGGCACAAAGCATTGTAAATATATTTTTCTTGAAAATATCGTTAATACCGTTCATTAAAACTTTAGCAACGCCCTCATAAGTTTTAAGAATTAAATTTCCCGTAAATCCGTCTGCAACAACAACATCCGCATCTCCAAAAGGAATTTGCCTGCCTTCAATATTGCCTATAAAATTATAATCGGCATTTTTCATAAGACTGTAGGCCTCTTTAATTACAGGCGTTCCCTTTGTTTCCTCTTCACCGTTATTTGCAAGAGCAACCGTGGGATTTTCACACTTCATAATTTTTTGCATATAAAGGCTGCCCATTTTGCCGAACTGATATAAAAATTCAGGTCTGCACTCTGCATTAGCACCGCAATCCATAAGCAAAAACGGTTTTTTTGCACTTGGCATAACAGAAGCAATACACGGGCGCTTTATGCCCTTAATTCGTTTTGTAATAAGCGTTGCGCCAACAGTCACGGCGCCTGTATTACCTGCCGAAACAAAAGCATCTCCTGCTCCTTCATTTAATAATTTAAAGCCAACGCCCATACTTGAATCGGCTTTTTCTTTTAAAACGCTTTTCGCATCATCACACATTGTAATAACGCCCTTTGTGTTTGCTATTTGTGCGTTTTTTAATTCAACAATATTATTATCGTTAATGCATTTTAGAATAACGTCTTCATCGCCTGTTAAAACCACATCTATTCCATATTCTTTAACAGCCATAGCCGTTCCCTTTAATATTTCAAGCGGCGCATTATCACCGCTCATAGCATCAACTATAATTTTCATTTATTAATTTCCTTTTCTAAATCTGCCAAAGCTCTTTGTGAAATTTTGGCATATCTTTCCCTTTTATCTCTTATTTTAGGTTCAATAGGCGGCAACACGCCGAAATTTGCACCCATAGGCTGAAAATTTTTAACAGTTTCATCACTTATATATCTTGACAAAGCACCTATCATAGTAGTTTCCGGTAAAATCAAACTGTCTTCCCCATTTGCAAAACGCAATGCGTTAATGCCTGCCATAATACCTGAAGCGGCAGATTCCATATAACCTTCAACTCCGGTAATTTGACCTGCAAAAAATACATTTGGATACTTTTTTAAGCTGAAATCACCATTTAAACAACGAGGCGAATCAATAAAAGAATTTCTATGCATTACGCCGTACCTTACAAATTCGGCATTTTCCAAACCTGGAATCATTGAAAAAACACGTTTTTGCTCACCGAATTTCAAATTTGTTTGAAAGCCAACAAGATTAAACATTGTGCCTTTGCTGTTTTCACGCCTTAACTGAACACATGCCCAAGGTCTGTGATTTGTTGCCGGATTTATCAAACCAACAGGCTTCATAGGTCCGAAACGAGGTGCATCAAGCCCTCTTTTTGCAAGTTTTTCAATAGGCATACAGCCTTCATAAACATCAAAATCATGAACGACTGCACCCTCTGCATTAATAAGCTCTGATATAAAATTTTCATACTGCTCTTTATTGAAAGGACAGTTGATATAATCTTCATCACCGCCTCTGCCGTAACGTGAAGCACCGAAAGCGATATCATAATTTATTGAATCTGCGGTAACGATAGGAGCGGCAGCGTCATAAAACGAAAGTCCGTTTCCGCAAATACTTTTAACAGCGTCGCTCATTTTCCCATCAGTTAAAGGTCCGGTGGCAACAACTGTTACCGTATCGTCGTTTAACGAAATTTCCGTTTCTTCTTTATACTGAATTTCAATATTCGGGTGAGATTTAATTTTTTCTGTTACTTCAAATGAAAATTTATCTCTGTCTACAGCCAAGGCGCCGCCTGCGGCAACTGCGTTTTTTCTTGCAACAGGAACTGTTAAAGAACCTAAAACAGCCATTTCCTCTTTTAAAAGACCTGCGGCAGAATCAATTCTGCTTGCTTTTAAAGAATTGGAACAAACAAGCTCTGCAAAATTTTCACTTTTATGAGCCGGTGATTTTTTATTTGGCTTTTGTTCAACCAAAACAACCTTTTCGCCGGCATTTGCAATTTGACACGCCGCTTCAACGCCGGCAAGGCCTGCACCTATAACCTTAAACTTCATTAATCCTCTTCACTCTTTTTCTTTCTTGGCACCGGCTTTGTAAAACCGCAATTTTCAACATCCGGGCAATAAAGAACATTACCTTTTTTTCTAAATAAAGATTTTCCGCATTTAGGGCAAACTTCTTCGCTTGGTAAATCCCATGTCATAAAGTTACAATTTGGGTAATTTGAACAACCGTAAAACGAAGTGCCCTTTTTTGTTTTCTTTTCAATAACATCGCCGCCGCATTCGGGGCATTTTGCTTTTGTTTTATAAACAAGCGGCTTTGTGTTTTTACATTCAGGGTAACCGGGGCATGCAAGGAATTTGCCAAACCTGCCCACTTTAATTACCATGTTTCTGCCGCATTTTTCACAAATTTCGTCTGTTTCTTCTTCTTTAAGTTTAATTTTTACACCTTGCATATCACGCTTTGCCTGCTCAAGAGGTTTTTCAAAGTCATCATAATAAAGGTGAATCATATCTTTATAATTTTTCTCGCCGCTGTCAATTAAATCCAAATCCTCTTCCATTTTTGAGGTGTATTTAACATTAACAATATTCGGCATTCTGTCTTCCAATAATTTTGTAACAGCCTCTCCAAGCTCTGTCGGAACAAACTGCTTACCCTCTCTTTTAACATATTCACGGGCAACTATTGTTGATGTTATGGTTACATATGTTGACGGTCTGCCAACCCCGTTTTCCTCTAATGTTTTGGTAAGGCTTGCTTCCGTATATCTTGCAGGAGGTTGAGTAAAATGCTGATTACCCAAAATAGATTTAAGTTTTAATTTGTCACCAACAGCTATTGGCGGAAGCGCAACTGAATTATCATCTTTAGAATCGTCTTTTGATTCTTCATAAAGTGCTGTAAAACCGTCAAACTTAACGGTGTAACCACTGGCAGTAAAAATATAATCGCCTGCTGAAATTTCAACCTTTACTGTTTCCTGAAGGCAATTTTCCATCAATGAAGCAATAAAACGTTCCCAAACAAGTTTATAAATTTTATACTGGTCGGAAGTTAAAGAATCTTTAACCGAATCCGGTGTTATATTCGGCATAGACGGTCTTATCGCTTCATGCCCGTCTTGCACATTGCCTTTTGATTTGAAAAATCTTGGCTTTTTAGGCAAATATTTTTCGCCGTAGGTTTCTTTAATAAACTGATTACCTGCTTCCCTTGCCTCATCGGAAATACGAAGAGAGTCGGTTCTCATATAAGTAATCAAACCTACGGTACCCATGCCCTTAACATCAAGACCTTCATAAAGTTCCTGTGCAGCTTTCATTGTGCGCCTTGCTTGGAATGACAAACGGCGTGAAGCCTCTTGCTGCAAAGTTGATGTAATAAACGGAGGTGTAGGACTTTTCTTTCTTGTTCCTTTTTTAACTGAAGTTACTTTAAACTCACAGTTTTCCAAATCGGCAAGAACAGCGTCACTTTCTTCCTTACAGTTAATTTTAATTTTTTCACCGTTTTTACTGTAAACAGCGGCAGAAAAAACTTTTTTTCCGGGAGGATTTGTAAACTTTGCGTCTACAGACCAATATTCTTGAGGTACAAACGCCCTGATTTCATTTTCCCTGTCTACGATAAGGCGTAAAGCAACAGACTGAACTCTACCTGCCGAAAGGCCTCTTCTGATTTTTTGACTGATAAACGGAGATAATTTGTAGCCGATAAGGCGGTCTAATATACGCCTTGCCTGCTGTGCATTTACCAAATCAATATCTATTGACCTTGGCTGTGCCATACCTTCCGTTACACCGTGCTTTGTAATTTCATTAAATGTAACACGGTTTTTTTCGTCTAAATCAAGGCCGAGCAATGTTGCCAAATGCCAGCTGATTGCCTCTCCCTCTCTATCAGGGTCGGTTGCAAGATAAACATAATCGGAAGCGTCTGCTTTTTTCTTTAAATCTTTTACAAAATTTTCTTTACCTTTGATAACCGCATACTTCGGCTCAAAGTCATTATCTATATCAACGGAAAGGCGTGCCGCTGGCAAATCACGAACATGACCCATAGATGCCACAACATCGTAGCCCTTTCCCAAATATCCTTTAATGTTTTTTGCCTTTGCAGGCGATTCCACAATAACAAGTTTTGACATTTATTTTTTCCTTTCAAGCAAGTTTATACCTTTTTCCCTCTGCACTTTCAATAAGTTCGCCTATTTCAAGAACCGTTAAAGCCGAAAGAACTGCCGAGGAAGACAAACCGCTTCGTTCTGTAATAATATCTATATGGGTAAATTCATCTGTTAATGATTCATAAACAATTTTTGAATTACCGCTTAATGTTAATGCCGTTTGACGGTGTTTTTCACGCAACGCCCTTGATTTTCTTAAATTTTCAAATGAAACGTCGGAATAATCATTTGGCAAAGCATTAATATTTTTTATTTTCAAACTTTCATAAATTTCCGCCGATGTTTTAACGCCGCTTAAATCAAGATTAAATTCTTCTGCATAAAGGAAAAGCAAATCAGCGGGATTAACGGCAACAAAAGCGCCGTCGCTTATTAATTTATTTGTGCCGGTAAAATTGCTTTCAAGTACCGAGCAAGGAATTGCAAAAACGTCTCGCCCTTGTTCAAGAGCTGTGTTTGCCGTGATGAGGCTTCCGCTTTTAACACCGGCTTCAACCACCAAAACTCCCAATGAAATGCCGCTTATAATTCTGTTTCTCATGGGGAATGTATATCTTGTTGCTTTTGTAAACGGGGGATATTCGGTAATTAAAGCGCCGCTGTTTTTAATTTCCTGACGAAGGGGCAAATTTTCCATAAGGTAATTTGTGCCCAGTCCGCAACCTAAAACAGCAACTGTTTTACCGTTTACGGCAAGCGCGCCTTTGTGTGCCGCAGTGTCAACGCCCAATGCACCGCCGGAAACTATTATTCCGCCACCGGCACAAACGCCTCTGCTCATAACATTTGCTACGTTAATTGCGTAACTGCTTGCTTTTCTTGTGCCCACAATTCCTATAACCGCACTGCCGTCAATATCGGGCAGTTCGCCGTCGCAATAAAGAACCGCCGGCGGATTTTCAATATCACGAAGCCTTTGGGGATAGTTTTTATCATCATAACAAATAATATCCCAATTATTTTTATTGCAAATATCAATAATATTTTCTGCCGCCGATAGCTTTGTTTTTTCAAGTTTATTAATTTGTGCAGGTGAAAAAGCCGGACTCATTCTCCACTGCATAATATTTGAATTATAAATATTTTCGGCGGTTCCGAAATCATCAATAATTTCTTTGGATAAAGAACCTTCACCGAGAGCCAACGAAAGCCAAATCCAATAAACTGATTTTTTGCTGTTCACTTAATCACTCCTAAGCATTTCCCACATTGCAATAGCTCCTGCCACTGAAGCGTTTAAGCTTTCCGCCCTGCCACGCATATTGATTGTTACAAGGCAAGAAGCAGCGTCTTGCACTTCTTTTGAAATTCCGTTTCCCTCATTTCCGATAATCATAATTGATGAATCCGGAAAATTAACGGTTGTAATATCTTTTGCAGAAGAATCGGGAACCGCAGCATAAACCGCAAATCCTTTTTCTTTTGCTTTTTCAATATCGGCACAAAGATTACTGCTTACAATAATAGGCAATCTTAACAAACTTCCCATTGAAGCACGCAACGCCTTAGGATTAAACATATCACAACAATTAAAACAAATTGCGCCGTTTATTCCAAGGGCTTCCGCTGTTCTTGCAACAGCACCCAAATTTGCCGGGTCCTGCAAGCAATCAAGAGCAATATACTTTTTGCCTATTTCTACCTTAAAATCATTTTCAGGAATTTCGCAAACAGCAAAAACGCCTTGAGTGTTTTCGGTGTCGCTTAACTTTTTTGCAACATCATCTGATATTAAATAGGCTTTTGCCGCACCGTTTTGCAAATCGGCGCATTTAGATTGGTATTTATCACAAGCACTTTCCGTTAAAAACAAATATTCAATTTTATAATCGGAATTCAAAGCATCAAAACAAAGCCTTGCACCCTCTAAAACAAATCGGTTATTTTCAACCCTTGCTTTACGAGAAGTGAAAAGCTTGCGTACTTTTTTTACTAATTCATTATTTTTGCTTGTGATTTTTTCCATACCGAAACACCTCGGCTTTATTTGTGTTTACATTTACATTAGTTTAAGAAAATCACTGTTTCTTTTAAGATATAAATTATAATATATTATATAGAATAAAATTGCAACACCAAAATTAAATAAATTAAAACTTTTTAATAAAAAAGACTCGGAATAATCCGAGTCTTAAAAAATCAGTAATTAGAGAGCAGCCTTTGCTGTTTCAACAAGTGTTGCAAATACTTCAGGGTCTGAAATTGCAATTTCAGAAAGCATTTTTCTGTTAAGGTCAACACCTGCTTTTTTAAGGCCGTTCATAAATGTTGAATAGTTAATGCCGTTCATTTTGCAAGCAGCTGAAATACGAGTAATCCACATTCTGCGGAATTCTCTCTTCTTTTGCTTTCTGCCGATGTATGCATATTGACCGCTCTTCATAACAGCCTGTTTGGCTGTTTTGAAAAGACGATGCTTGCTTCCGTAATAACCTTTGGCAGCCTTTAATACTTTCTTTCTTCTTTTACGAGTTGCCATAGCGCCTTTAATTCTTGCCATAACTTAAATACCTCCGATAATAGTTAAACGATAATTCTTCTAAAAATTCTTTTTATTTGTAAGGAACAAGTCTCTTCATTTGCTTCTGGTTTGTTACATCGCCAACAGCTGTTTTACGAAGATTTCTCTTACGCTTTGTTGATTTTTTTGTAAGAATGTGTGAGGTATAAGCATGAGCACGCTTTACCTTGCCGCTTTTTGTTGTTTTGAAACGCTTTTTAGCGCCGCTGTGTGTTTTAATCTTTGGCATAATTTATTCCTCCAATATAATTTACTTGCTTGCTTTTGAAGAAACGAACATTAAAATTTGACGTCCTTCAAGCTTTGGTGCTTTATCAATATTAATATCTTCGCCAAGTGCCTCTGCAAATCTTTGCATATTGGCTGTACCCAAATCCGCATGTGCCATTTCACGGCCGCGAAGACGGATAGAAACCTTTAATTTATCCCCTTTGGAAAGGAATTTTTTTGCTTGATTTACTTTTGTGTTAAAATCGCCTACATCAATATTAAGTGAAAGACGAATTTCTTTTGTTTCAACAGTTTTTTGCTTTTTGCGATTTTCTTTTTCACGCTTAGCCTGTTCGTAACGGAACTTACTGTAATCCATAATTTTAGCAACCGGCGGTTTTGCCTGAGGAGCGATTTTAACTAAATCCTGACCTCTTTTTTCAGCCTCATGAATAGCGTCTTTCGCACTCATAATGCCAAGCTGTTCACCGTCAGCAGTAATTACACGAAGTTCTTTGTCTTTAATTTCACTGTTAAGCTGTGGGGCTTCCTTGCTGATATAAAACACCTCTTTAAAAAAATTAAAAGTGCGAACACAAAATGCCCGCACTTAACCAATAATTCAACCTGAAATATTGCCCTTTTCACTGAAGCTTAAGGGGAGAACGGGTGTGTTCTTCTTTGTTGTGCAAATATATTAACACAAAAAAGCCCCGTTGTCAACACTAATTACAATGAATATTTTACATGAGTAAACTTAATTGAATTTTCCTCATTTTCGGCAATTATTTCTTTCTTATATTTGCTCTTATCAAAAGCAGGGAAAAACGTATCCGCATCCGAACACTCATCGTCAACCTCTGTCAAATACAATTCCGTTGCCACAGGCAAAAGCTGTTTGTATATTTCTCCGCCGCCTAAAACAAAAACTTTTTCGTCGTCTTTACAAAGTTCAAGAGCCTCTTCCACAGATTTGCAAACGGTTGCACCCTCTGCCATGTAATTCGGGTTGCGGGTAATAACAACATTTTTCCTTTTAGGCAATGCCTTTGGCAAAGATTCAAATGTTTTTCTGCCCATTAAAACCGTTGAACCGGTTGTGGTTTCCCTAAAAAACACCATATCACTGTGAAAATGCCAAATCAAATCATTATTTTTTCCAAGTTCGTTATTTTTGCCGACTGCGGCTATAACAGAAATTTTCATAAAACACTTATCTTTCCGACCATAAAGCAATCGCTTTATTTAGGTCAAATCATTCTAAAATTTATTGAGAAATCGGGAATGAAATTTTACCCAAATGCTTATAATTTATAAGTTTTACATCTCGGCAATCACGGCTGTTGTCAAATTCAAAAAAGTCTTTAACATCGGGATTAAGCCAAAATTCAGGAGCCGGCAAATCGCCCTCTTCATCCATTCTTCTGATTTGCTCTTTAATACCTTCAATTTGATTTACATAAATATGAGCATCCTTTATGCTCCAATCAATCGTGCCGGGTTTTAAACCGCAAACCTGTGCCAACATTTCAAGCAAAACCGCATACTGTGTAACATTAAAAGGAAGACCTAACGGAACATCACAGCTTCTTTGATGAACCCAACAATTTAATTTTCCGTCGGTAACATCCCATTCACTGCTCCAAACGCAGCTTGGCAAAACAGCAGTATCCAAATAATCATTTTGCCAAAGAGTCATAATCATTCTTCTGTCTTCAGGGTGATTTTTAATTTTATCAATAAGATTTTGAGTCATTTGGAATTTTTTAACAATATAACCGTAAGCCGTGCCTATTGTATGGGCATATTCTTTGCCGAAATTTTTATGCACTTCTGTTTTAACAAGATTTCCGTTTTCATCCGGCAGCATTTGTGTTGCATTCCAAAATCCGTTTTCGTCTATTTCCCACTCATTCCAAATTTTAACATCACGTTCCTGCAACCATCTTACATCATTTGACTGTGCCTGATATATCCACAGCATTTCCAAAACTGCCTGACGCATAAACAACTGCTTTGTTGTTAACACGGGAAACTCCTCTGACAAATCAAAATGAAAATGGTGTGACGGCACCTTAATGGTATTATTTCCTGTTCTGTTTTCGGTTTCTATACCTTCGTTTAAAATTCTTTTACAAAGTTCTATATAATCCTTATCCCATTTAGACATAGCAATTAAAATCCTTTCAAAAGATTAGGTTTATATTATATCAACGGCAGATATTTTTTTCAACACAAAATATATAATTCGATATGATTATACTTTCAAAAAAATAAGAGCTTGCGAACAAGCTCTTATTTCCACGGATATTGCTGTTTTAATTTTTCAAACTCTTCACCTGTTGAAGCAAAGTGAAATTCGCCGTTTAAATCAGAAAAGAAAAACAAATAATTTGTATTTGGATGATTAATAACGGCATTAATTATATCTGTTCCCGAATTTGTTATAGGGCCGGACGGCAAGCCCTGGCAACGGTAAGTATAATAAGAATCGTAAACCTGTTTTGAAAAACCGTAATCAAGCAATTTTTTTGCATAATAATACGTAACATCACACTGAAGCTTACTGCCTTTATTAAGCCTGTTAATCAACACTGAGGCAATATTTTGTGCGCTGTCTGCCGTTAATGCCTCTTCCTGCACTATTGAGCAAAGAGTAATAAATTCATAAAGGCTCATATTATTTTTATTGCAATAATCCTTTATAGAATCGCCGTAACGCAAATCAAATGCATTAAGCATTTCATCCACAACTTCTGTAGCGGCAGTATTTTCACCCAAATCATAAGTTGCGGGAAATAAAAAGCCCTCTAAAATAAACCCTATATTTTCATTGTTAACAGGAAAATCGGAAAGCCATTCATAATCATATCCGTCTGTAGTGGAAACCGCTTTGTAAAAATCGTTTGAACTGCAAATTCCGTTATCTTCAAGAGTTTTGGCAATCTCAAAAACATTAAATCCCTCGGGAATACAAACAGAAACGGTTTTATGGCTTATATCCGGATTTTGAAGCTTTTGAGCTATTTCCTCATAACTCATTTTTGAATTAAGATAATATTCACCGTTAATATAAGTAAAATCAGGGTAATGTTTATCCATCCAATTAGACCAAAGGGAATCATCAAGCACAATGCCGTTATTCATTAAATCTTTGGCAACCTCATATTGAAAATCATCTGCGTTAATAATAAGCGTATATTCTTTTGATTCACCTTTTCCCGTGCCGTTAATATCGGCATTTATTTTTGAATAAACATAAACACCGCCGCAGGCAAGTGCAACAATTACCAAAAGGCATATTAATATTTTTATTCCCTTTTTCATACATTAAACCTCATGAACTTTAAGCATATTTGTTGTTCCGCTTTGACCCAAAGGAATTCCCGCGGTAATTACAACAACATCACCTTTTTTAATTGCTCCGGCTGCAAGAGCAACCTCAACCGCATGGTCAAAAAGTTCGTCTGTATTTGATTTTTCCTCACACATAACAGGCATAACGCCCCAAGAAAGGTTATTTTGCCTTTGAACCTTTTCACTTGTTGTTGCCGAAATAATCGGGCACATAGGTCTGTATTTTGAAATTTGCCTTGCTGTTGTGCCGCTTTTGGTAACCGTAATAATTGCTTTGGCATTAAGGTCGTGAGCTGTTGTAACAGTTGCATGAGAAATTGCCGAAGTAATATCACCGGGTCTGTTTGAACGCACAACATTTTCAAAACGCTGAATATAATTTATATCCTGCTCTGTTGTTTTTGCAATACTTGCCATTGTTTTTACCGCTTCAACCGGATGCTTACCCATAGCAGTTTCACCTGAAAGCATTATAGCGGAAGTGCCGTCATAAATAGCATTTGCAACATCTGTAATTTCCGCTCTTGTAGGGCGAGGATTATTAATCATGGATTCAAGCATTTGAGTTGCCGTAACAACAATTTTACCAGCAAGAAAAACCTTTTCAATAATCATTTTTTGCAAAGACGGAATTTGCTCAAAAGGAATTTCAACACCCATATCACCACGGGCAACCATTATTCCGTCTGCCTCTTTAATAATGCTGTCTATATGCTCAACGCCCTCATGATTTTCGATTTTTGCAATAATCCTTACGTCATTCCAACCCAAAGCATGGCAAAAATCACGAAGCAAAACAATATCGGCAGCCGTTCTGCAAAATGAAGCGGCTATAAAATCAAATCCCATTTTGGCACCGAATTTTAAATCCTGCATATCCTTTTCCGAAAGATACGGCATAGCAAGAGAAACGTTTGGCACATTAACGCCTTTATGGTCTGTTAAAAGTCCGCCTTCTACTACTTTACAAACAATATCGTTTTTTGCAACCTTTTCAACTCTTAACGAAATTAAACCGTCGTTAATTAAAATTCTTGTGCCGCTTTTTACATCATTTATCAAGCCTTTGTACGAAATAGAACAGCGATGTTCATCTCCGTCAACATCATCTGTAGTTAAAACAAATTCATCACCGTCATTTATAACAACGCCGTTTGAATCTTTAAACTTACCCAGGCGAATTTCAGGACCTTTTGTATCAAACAAAGTTGCAACGGGAATATTAAGTTCTTCCCTAACCTGCTTGATGTTTTCAAACCATTTTTCAAAATTGCCGTAATCACCGTGTGAAAAATTAAATCGAGCCACATCCATGCCGCTTTTCATAAGTTCACGAAGAACAGGTTTTTCGCAAGAAGCAGGACCGATTGTGCAAATAATTTTAGTTTTTCTTCTGTATTTATTCATAATATTACACCTCCGAATATAATGCCCAAAAAGATACACATAAACCGCAAATGCATTGCTTTTAAATAAAAACAAAAATTTTCCGGCATTATACCATACTTATATTATATCAACTATTAAAATATTTTCAATAGCATATGAAAACAAAAGAAAAAACATCCTCATAATGAGTAATGAGGATGTTTTTACACATTATTTAAGATGCCAAGTCGCCTACAAGCATCATATAATCGCCTATCATTGCGCCGAATTCAGGGGCGCCTTCCATAATAAGCATTTTATCCTTAGTCATTTGAAGCATATCGCCTGTACCCAAAAGAATCATTAAAGCATGCTGTGCCGTGTCAAATTTCATGCAGAAAAACGGCTTTGAACGCTTATATTCGCCTCTGCCGGCACGTGATTTACCGGCTTTGATTCTTAAATAAGCTGTACATTCCGGATGACCTTCAACAGCCCACTGATAAACACGGTCCGGGCTTTTTAAAGTCCACTCATGAATATCGGGATGGCCCATTTTGTTAAGTTGACTTATACCGCTTGAAAGAAGATAAAAATACAACTTGCAAAGCAAAAGGCAAAGCTGTTCATCTTCAGGCGGTTCCTTAATTCCCAAAAGGCTGCTCATTTTAAGCAAAACAGCCATAAATTTAACAAATTTCGGGAACGATTTGATTTTCATTTTTGGAAGAGAAGTCATTTTACCTTTAAAAAACTCATTCATTTTTTCCATAGATGAAAATTCCAACTCGGCATCAATTTTCTTTTGACCGAAATATTCGCCTAATTTACAAGACCATTCACCGTTTTCAACAATAAAATGAACAGCCTCCTTATCTTGGGCATTTGCCATTGCCGATACTTGATAAACAGCATTAACGCCCTCAAATTTTTTCGCCAATTCGGGAACATCGGTAGCAATAGTTTTTAAAAGCGGCAGTGCCCCTGCCATAAACACTTTATTTGTATAGCGTGTTACATCACTTGCCATAAAAATACATTCCTTTCCCGAAAAGTTTAGAATTCATCATCCCACGCATCATCTTCTTCAAAATCTTGGTGCATAACCTCTGCTATTGCCTCTGCAATACCGTTTGCATCAATTTTTGCAAGAGACATAAGGTCTTCATGCAAACCGATTGTTGAAAATTCATCCTGATGACCAAGCATTTTAAATGCGCAAGCTTTACCGCTTTTTGCAACAACATCTGCAACGGCACTTCCCAAGCCGCCCATAACGGTATGGTCTTCAGCCGTAATAATTCTTCTTGTGTCCATAATTGCACTTAAAACGGCTTCTTCATCAATAGGCTTAATGGTATGCATATTAAGCACTCTAACCTTAATGCCTGCATCAGCCTCTGCCATTTGGGCTGCCTGCATTGCCTGATAAACACATGAACCACAAGCAATAACAGTTATGTCGGTTCCTTCATTCATTACCTTTGCTTTACCCGGTTCAAATGTGCAATCCTCAAGATTTTTATAAATAATTTGGTCAAAACCTCTGTTAATACGAATATAAACAGGGCCGTCAATATCATAAGCCGCTTTAACTGCATGGTAAGTTTCGGCACCGTCACAAGGGCAAATAACCGTCATATGCGGCAAACTGCGCATGCAAGCCATATCAATAAGGCTGTGGTGAGTTGAACCTGCCTGACCGAAAGATGTGCCTGCATGAGTTGCAATAATTTTAACAGGAACATTTTGATAACAAATATCAGTATGTACCTGGTCTAACGAACGGGCAGAAGCAAAAATTGCAAAGGTTGACGCAAAAGGAATAAGTCCGTTTTTAGCCATACCTGCGGCAACACCGAACATATTTTGTTCTGCAATACCTACATTGAAAAACCTTTCAGGAAATTTTTCACCGAACATACCGATTTTTGTGGATTTTGCAAGGTCGGCTGTTAAAGCAACAACGTTTTTATGCTCTTCGCCTAATTCGCACAAAGCCTTGCCGTAATACTCTGCCGTTGAAAGCTGAGTAGTTTCTGTCATTGTATAAGTCATTCCGCTTGCCATTGCTTACGCCTCCTTTTCTGCACGTTCAACACGTTTTGCATAATATTTATCAAGACTTTCAAAGCATTTCTTTGTTTTTTCATCATCAAGAGCACCGTAATGCCAATGATAATCATCTTCCATAAAGTCTATTCCTGCGCCCTTAAAAGTATCCATAATAATTGCATACGGTTTTGTGCCGCCGTTTTTATGATTATTAATGGCATTTTCAATAGCGTTATTAAGTTCTTTCATATTTTGACCGTCAACACGTTCAACTTCAAATCCGAAAGATTCAAACTTTTTATCAAGAGGTTCAACTTTCATTTCGTCATCAACTCTGCCGTCAATCATACATTTGTTATTATCAACAAGAACAACAACATTTGAAAGTTTAAACTGAGCTGCTGTTTGTGCTGCTTCCCAGTTTGAACCCTCGTTAAGTTCACCGTCACCTGTAAGAACATAATTCATATAATCAATACCGTTAACTCTGCCGGCAAGAGCAAATCCGCAAGCAAGAGATAAACCGTGACCCAATGAACCGCTGGAACAGTCTACACCTTTAATTTTATTACAATCCAGGTGCATACCGAAAAGTGAGCCTGTTAAATTAAAATTATGTAACCCCTCAACGTCCATAAAACCGTAATCGCAGATAACAGGTCCATAGCCGACAGCGGCATGACCTTTTGAAAGAACAAATCTGTCTCTGTCTTCCATATCGGGATTATTAACATCAAGTTTCATAAAACGGTGATATAAAATTGTCATAGCATCCATTGCGCTTAAAGCGCCGCCGATATGACCCGAGCCGCCCCATACGGTTGTGTTAACCGTAAGACGTCTTAATTCATCCGCCTTTTTTTCAAGGCGAAGCCATTCTTCTTTATCAAACGGCTTATAATTTGCTGGCATAAAATTTCCCCCTAAAAAATTATTTTATCGGTGATAAATCAAGTTCCGGATGATTTGCCTGAACAACGCCGAAAGCATCTTCGGCAATATCAATGGCAAGTTTAACATCTTCATCCGTAATTGCTGCATTAATAAAATGGTTGTGATGTGATGCAAGGAAAAGTCCTCTTGAAACACATTCGGCAATCCATTCTTGATGAAGCATAAGGCTGTCATCATTTGCAATTCTTAAATAGAACAATGCCGGTTCGCCTGAAACAACAAGGTTAAAACCGTGTTCTTTACCTGCTGCAACAAAACCTTCCGTAAGCTGAGTACCGATTTTTCTGAACATTGTCGGTGTATCAAGCCTTTTCATTTTCGGAATACAAGCAAGGCAAGCTGCAAAAGGTTCTGCGCTCATCCAATAAGAACCTGTGTAAGTTACGGATGAAGCAGTAGCTTTCATATGTTCACCGCCGCACACAGCAGACATATTATAACCGTTTGCAAGCGCTTTACAAAAGCAAATAAGGTCTGCCTTAATGCCGTAATAATGGTCTGAACCTGCAATATCAAGTCTAAAGCCGGTGCGAACATCATCAAAAATAAGAACCATTCCGTGTTCATCACAGAATTTGCGAACTGCCTGCCAATATTCCTTGGTGGCACATTCATTATCTTTAAAATTACCGTGGTCATACGGCTGTGCAATAAGACCTGCAACATCGCCGTTGCACTCGTCATAAGCCTGCTGAAGAGCTTCTAAATTAAACCATGGAACTACAATGTTGTTTTGCACTTCTTCAGGCAAAATTCCGGGATAGTCAATTTTTTGAGCCCACTGGAAATCACCGTGATAGTAGCCTTCAAGGAAAAACATTTTCTTTTTGCCGGTATGAGCACGGGCGCACATAACAGAAAACGTTGTGGCATCTGAGCCGTTTTTCATAAAGAATGCCCAGTCTGCACTTGCAACGGTATCCTTAAGAAGCTCTGCACATTCAACCATTTTATATGAAGGAGAAGTTGTGCAGTTGCCTGTTTTTAACTGTTCAATAGCGGCAGCGTCAACTTCATCATCACAATAACCCAAAACATTGGGACCGTATGCACACATTAAATCAAGATATTTATTGCCGTCTACATCCCAAAAATAAGTACCCTTTGCTTTTTGAGACATTAAAGGCCATTTTGTTATAGGCAAAAACAAGCCCTCGCTTGGACCTAAATGGCCGTAAACGCCGGACGGAATTGCATCTAATGCTCGGTTAAACCATTCTTGGCTTTTTTCGTGTTTATATTCGGGAAATTTACTCATTATGCATATCCTCCTTAACCCAAATAAGCGGCAACTCTGTCTAAAATTCTGTTAAGATTGTCAACCATTGAAATCATGCCTGCCATATAAATATTACCTTTGCAAAGTTCCGCAATGGTTGAAACTGTGCCGTTAAACAAGCCGTTTGCAAGGTCAATACTTGCAAATTCCATAACGGCACGAGGGTCTTTAGCCTTTTCCTTTACAGTAGTAAATTTATGATTTCTAACTTTAATTGTTGCATAGCAAACATCTTTAATTCCCATAGAAATCTTGCCGTCAACAGTTGCCTTGGCGGTGTGCATGGAAATTGAATCGGAATTCGCAAGTGCGGAAATTGCGCCTGCAATAGTATAAAAAGTTAAAACAGTTGATTCTTCAAAAAACTTTCTGTCCTTAAGGTCTTCATCTGAAGGCATTAAAAGTTTTGTAAGCCTGTTTGTAAGTTTGGTAAAAGGTCCTAAAAGGAATGCCAAAACCTGGGCAGGATTTTTAACCGGCATACCCGGTTTGCTGTTGTCAATAAGATTATTAAATTTTTCAGGACTTGAAAAATTCATTTTACAAGTGCAACCGTCTGCGCCCTCGGTCATTTTACAACCGGATTTTGTAAAATGAAAAGTACAACAAGGTCCGTTTGTTACATCAAAACAAAGGGAAACCGGTTTTTTAAGTTCACCGATTACAGCTTTTGCCTCGCTGTCAATTTCGCACAAATTCTCAAGAGTTGCAAGAACACCGTACATATTGACATATGCCATTGCTTTTGCTTCTTTCAAAATAATTCCTCCTTTAGTTTGCGTATTAAAATTGGTATTAATATACAAATTTATTATATCATAAAACAATATTTATAGCAATAAGTAATATAAATTTATTGTTTATTTTTTAACAAAAAAAGGATTAAGGTAAAAAAGCCTTAATCCCTCTCATATTTAATTATTTCATTAAAAAGCCAACTTTTTTCATAACCTTATTAAGAGTGCGTTGCGAAACCCTGGTTGCAAGTTCTGCGCCGTTTCTTTGACATTCGGCAAGATACGTTTTATCTGCCAAATACCTGTTAAACTTTTCCTGAATAGGTTTAAGTTCTTCCACAACAGCTTCACCTACAGCAACTTTAAAATCGCCATAACCCTTGCCTGCAAAATCAGACTCGATTTTTTCAAAGCTGTCGCCGGTAACAGCAGAATAAATTGTCATCAAATTATTAATGCCGTCTTTTCCCTCGCCGTAATGAACGCTCATTTCACTGTCTGTAACAGCAGATTTAAACTTTTTCATAATCACATTAGGTTCGTCTGTTAAATAAACGGTTCCTTTAGGGTTAGGGTCTGACTTACTCATTTTTCTTGTTGGGTCTGCAAGACTCATAACTCTTGCGCCGCTTTTAGGAATATAAGCCTCCGGCACTGTAAACACATTGCCGTAAATACCGTTAAAACGTTCTGCAATATCTCTTGTAATTTCAAGATGCTGTTTTTGGTCGGCACCTACCGGCACAATATCTGCCTGATAAAGCAAAATATCTGCCGCCATAAGGCTTGGGTATGTAAACAAGCCTGCATTAATGTTATCACTGTGCTGTGCGGATTTATCCTTAAACTGAGTCATTCTGCTTAACTCGCCGAATTGTGTGTAACAATTTAAAATCCACGCAAGCTGCGCATGTGTGGGAACTTGAGATTGAATAAACAAAATGCTTTTTTCAGGTTCCAAACCCAAGGCAAGAAGCATTGCAAATAATTCATTTGTTTGCTTTCTTAATTTTTGAGGTTCTTGCCTTACGGTAATTGAATGCAAATCGGCAACACCGTAAACAGTTTCAAATTCATCCTGAAAAGCAGGCCATCCCTTCATTGCTCCCAAGTAATTGCCCAACGTGGGAATTGACGTTGGTTGAATTAACGATAAACTTCTTTTTTTCTTTTCTGTACTGCTTTCCATAATAACCTTAACCTTTCGTTTGCTAAAAATAAAATCAACAATAATTTACATATATTCTTTTGCGATTTCGCCCATAATCTTAACGCCTTCAACAATGTTTTCATCAGTCGGTGTTGAAAAATTAAGTCTTACATAATTACAAGGCTTTGTATCGTCAACTGCAAAAGCAGTGCCCGGAACAACCGCCACATTACGCTTAAGCAATTTATTTACATATTCAATCATAACAACATTTTCAGGCAATTTTGCCCAAACAAACAGCCCGCCCTGGGGCTTTACATAAGTAATAAAATCGCCGCAATATTCATCAAGGCTGTTGCACATAAGTTCAAGTTTACGCTTATATATTTTTTTAATTTCTTCAATATGAGCGTCAACATCATACTCGTCAAACCATTTTGAAACAATCATTTGATTAAGTACACCTGTATGAACGTCGGAAACCTGTTTACCGATTGTAAAAGCACCTGCATATTTTTTAGGAACAACGGCATATGCCACACGGATTCCGGGTGCCAATATTTTAGAAAATGAGCCTGCGTAAATTACAATGCCCCCTGTATCCATACTTTTAATTGAAGGAACATCGCTTCCGCTTACACGCAAATTGCCGTAAGGATTGTCTTCCAAAATAACAATTCCGTTTTTCTTTGCAATTTCATACATTTTTTTGCGTTTTTCAAGACTTAATGTTGTGCCGCCGGGATTTTGAAAATTAGGAATTGTATAAATAAACTTTGCATTTGGATTTTCTTTTACTGCCTGTTCAAGTGCGTTAATATTCATACCGTCGGCATCAATAGGTACGCCTACAAGATTACAACCGTGAGACCTGAAGCAGTTAAGAGAACCTATAAATGACGGGTCCTCGCAAATAACGGTATCGCCCTCATCCGTAAGAATTCTTGTGGCAATATCCATAACCTGTGTTCCGCCGGAAGTAATTATAACGACGTCATCATCACTGCCTACATTTTCTCGCCTTTTAAGCCAATTTTTAACATTAACCCGCAGCGGTTCATAACCTTCGGAAACGCCGTACACAAGTGCAGAAACAGGATTTTCATTTAAAATCTCTGCCGAAAGCTTTTTTACCTCTTCACAGGGAAACGCCTCAACAGCAGGAGAGCCGCCGGCAAAAGCAATCATTCCCGGTTGGCTTGTAGCTTTAAGAATTTCCCTTACTGCGGAGGGTTTTAAATTTTTGTATTTTTTTGATAAATCGTAACTCATTTTATCGCCTTACTGTTTTTAGTTTAAAAGCACCGTAAAACACAACAATTAACATTAAATAATGTTTCACTTACTTTAATATTTCATCAACAAATCGCTTGCAGGAATTGCCGTCGCACAAAGAAACAAATCGCTTTTTAAACAATGCTGTTTTATCGATTTCGTCTTGAGCATTTATAACGGCATTTGCCAAATCACGCTGATTCTTAACAACTGCACCGCAAGCATATTCACTATAATCAAAATAAAATCCTCTGTCGCCGGTGTAATCGTCTAAATCCGGAGCATACAAAACAGACGGATTGCCCACAATGGCATTTTCAAATATTACGGAAGAATAATCAGTAACAAGAACATCCGTTATAAACAAAATATCATTTATATCACGTTCGTTTGACAAATCAAAAACTCTGTCTTTAACAGAATCCGGTATTTGAGGCGGATTTTTAATAAACGGATGATATTTTAAAATAACAGCCCAATCATTTGGCAAGGAACTTACAAATTCTTCTATATTTAAAAATTCCGAGGGATAATAAGCGTCATTAACATTATTACCTCTGAATGTAGGAGCAAACAAGCAAATCTTTTTACCGATAAGCAACGGCGTATTTTCATAAAGGCGTGTAGCCGTATTCGTTTTATATTCCTCGTCAAAAAGCACATCTGTTCTTGGCGTTCCTACAGGAAAAACTTTGCTTTCATCAATTCCGAACGCCTGTGCGTAAATAGGAACAATTTCGTTTGACGAAACAATCGCCTTTGTGTAATTTTTGTGAGTTAATGAATTTTTCTTTGCCGTACTTCTGCTGTATCCGAATTTCTTAAAAGCGCCCATTGCGTGCCAAACCTGAATCAGTTCCTGCCCATCACGCAATTTAAGAGTATAAACAACCGGTTCAAAATCATCAACAAGAATAAACTTTGCGGTTGCCATTTCCTTAGCCACAATACTTTTATCAGGCATATTAACACTTGTAAAAACAGTTATTTTAAAATTCAACTTGTTTTTTTCAATATAATTTTTAACGGCAAGCAAATTACCGCCCAATTTACCCCTTGATGTAGTAAACATAAGCACCTTTTTTTCATCAATAGGGCAACTTTTATATCTGTTAAACATAATATTGAATTTAAGAAAACGCATTCTTTGTAAAAAAGGATACAAAGCAGAAACAGGATTTTTCATTTAACTTTCCTTAAAATTATATTGATTGTTATATGTGCCTTTTGCAAGCTCATTAATAATCTCGCCGTAAACAGCGGTTATTGATGGGAATTTTTTGTTAACATACGCCTCTTTAAATGATTGAATTTTGTTATCGTCCGCTGTTATTCCGTTTGCAATATGCTCGCAAATTCCTTTGGCATTTTTAGAATAAACAGCAGGAATATCCTTCCAAAAATCAATATAAAAGCCACGCTCGTCCAAATATTTTTCGCTGTCAAAGCAATAAATGTAAATAGGCAAATTTTTTAAAAGTGCCTCATAAATAATAGAACTGTAATCTGTAACAACAGCATTCGACACAGCCATAAAATCCATGCCCGTAAACTGTTCGCCGACTGTTTTGTTCATTCGGGAATCAACATAAATTTCTTCCTTATTCGAATCAACAACATGGTGCTTAACAACAAGATTATAATCGGTATAATTAACCTGATTAACCAAATCCTCCGTTGCTTTTCGCAACTCAGCCGTTCCCTGCTCATTATCTCTGAAAGTGGGAACGTAAAGAATTGTTTTTTTGCCGTTATTCAGCTGAGGATAAGACGAATAAATTTTTTGCTTTAATCTTTCGTTTTCCTCTTCACTTGTTAAATAATCCATTCTTGGAATGCCTATTGGAATAAACTTATTTTCTGGATAACCGAATGCCTGTGCAAAAAACGGAACGCAGGCATCGCCGCTTGTGGCAATTAAATCGTAATTGCCGTGCATTTTAAATGCTTTTGCCGTGGCAGATGATTTACCGCCGTCCATATCCAAAACAGATTTTCCGAATCTTTTAAAGGACCCCAAAGCATGCCAAATTTGAATTATTTTTAAATCTTTTTTATGATGCAGCATAGATGCGGCAATGCAATAGCCGTCAAGCACAACAACCTTTGAAACAGCCATAACTTTCATTTGCCTGAAAATTTCACCTATATACTTTACTTTTCCGACGAAAGAAGACGGAATCATTTTACAAAGCACAACCACATCATACTGCGGATAATTTGTTTTTATTTCATTAATCAAATAGCGAAAATCCATAGACGGAGTTTCGCTTTGACGGGAAATAAACGCAACCGTGTTTTTAGTTTTTCTGCACTTAAAAAACAAATAAACAAAGTTTAAAAGTGCACCGAAAATTTTGCCGAATAAACCAATCACGCTTTCACTTCCCCAAATTTATTCATAAAGCGGATACTTTGCGCAAATATCTGCCACACCTTTTAAAATATAGTCTTTTTGATTATCGTAATCTGTAACTGCAAGATAAATATACTCTGCAATTTTTTCAAAATCCTGTTCGTTAAGTCCTCTTGTTGTAGCGGCAGGAGTACCGATGCGAACACCTGATGTTACAAACGGTGAAAGAGGTTCGTTTGGAACTGTATTTTTGTTAAGAGTAATATGAACGTCATCAAGCCTTGCTTCCAACTCCTTGCCTGTTACGCCTGTGCCGATAAGAGAAAGAAGAACCAAATGGTTATCTGTTCCGCCGGAAACAAGATTTAAACCTCTGCTTGTAAGACCCTTTGCAAGAGCTTGAGCATTATTAATAATTCTTTGTTGATATTCCTTAAATTCAGGTTTAAGTGCTTCGCCGAAGCAAACTGCCTTACCTGCAATTACGTGCATTAACGGACCGCCCTGTGTTCCCGGAAAAACAGCGGAATTAAGCTTTTTAATAAGATATTCGTTGTTGCAAAGAATAAGACCGCCTCTCGGTCCTCTTAAAGTTTTATGCGTTGTTGTTGTAACAACATCTGCATAAGGAACGGGACTTTGATGAAGACCTGCTGCAACAAGGCCGGCAATATGAGCCATATCAACCATAAACATTGCACCGTTTGCATGTGCAATATCTGCCATTGTTTTAAAATCTATTTCACGAGGATAAGCAGAAGCACCTGCTACAACAAGTTTTGGTTTAACCTTATTAACCTGTTTTGCAAACGCCGCATAATCAATATATCCCTCATCATTAACGCCGTAAGGAACAAAGTTGAAATATTTACCGCTGATATTTGCAGGAGAACCGTGAGTTAAATGACCGCCGTTATCAAGACTCATGCCCATAACCGTATCGCCCGGTTTAAGAAGTGCAAGATAAACAGCCGTATTAGCCTGTGCACCTGAATGAGGCTGAACATTGGCAAACTTTGCACCGAAAAGCCGGCAAGCTCTGTCAATAGCAATTTTTTCAACAATATCAACATATTGACAGCCGCCGTAATAACGTTTACCCGGCAAACCCTCTGCATACTTATTGGTAAGCACGCTGCCCATAGCTGCCATAACCTGCGGTGAAACAAGGTTTTCCGAAGCAATAAGTTCAATATTTTCACGCTGGCGTTTTAATTCAAGCGCCATAGCGTCGGCTACTTCCTTGTCTGTTTCTGCAACTTTTGAGATTGAATCATAGTAATCGGAATACATTTTAAATCCTCCAGTTATTATATATTGTTACTTATTTATAATAACACAGCATTAAAAAATATACAACATTATTTTTACACTTGAAAGGCGGCAATATATGTGCTAAAATTGGTGAGTAAAAATTTAGCAAGCAAACATTAAAAGATTTAATGTTTGCGTGTGGCTTGAAACAAGAAAGGCTATGGTGATTTTATGAGCGGACATAATAAATGGAGCACCATTAAACGTAAAAAAGGCGCTAACGACGCGGCAAGAGCAAAAGTATTTACAAAAATCGGCCGTGAACTTGCAGTTGCCGTAAAAAACGGCGGTCCTGATCCTAACAATAATGCAAAGCTTAGAGACGTTATTGCAAAAGCAAAGCAAAACAATGTACCTAACGATAATATTGACCGTATGCTTAAAAAAGCAGCAGGCGATACAAGCGGTGCAGATTACGAAGAAATTGTTTACGAAGGATACGGCCCTTCAGGTGTTGCCGTTGTTGTTGAGGCTTTAACAGACAACAGAAACAGAACAGCAGGCGAAGTAAGACACTATTTTGACAAAGCAGGCGGAAATATGGGCAACCCCGGTTCCGTTACATTTATGTTTAACCGTGCAGGCGTTATTCTTATTGAAAAAGAAGATGTTGACGAAGAAACACTTATGATGGAATCTATTGACGCAGGTGCTACAGACTTTATTTCAGACGACGAAGAAATGTTTGAAATAAGAACCGAAGCAAACGATGTTGGCGCTGTTCGTGACGCGCTTGAAGAAAAAGGATATAAGATTGTAAGCAGTGAACCTGCATATATTCCGTCAACATACACTGTTTTGAACAACCCGGACGATATTAATAAAATGGGTAAAATGATTGAAATGTTTGAAGAAAACGATGATGTTCAAAATATTTGGCACAACTGGGAAAATGAAAGCGATTACGAAGGTTAATTAACCTAAAAAATAAAACTCCGAAAGAAAATTTCTTTCGGAGTTTTTATATTTCAATTAATCGGTAATATTGTTAAGTTCGCCCAAAAAACCGCCTAACAATTTACCTGCATGAACGCCCAATGTTAATCCGATTGGATTCAACTCGCCCTCTTTTGTTAAATTAACAAGATTTCTGCTTAAAGCCCAAGCCATAGGCTTAACGGACCACATGCTTAGTGCTTCGTAATCCACACAATCTTCAACAGCTTTCAAGTCAAATTCACGCTCTTCCTTTGAAAGCTTAACAGCATATCTGTAAACAAAAGTAATTGCCTGTTCACGGGTAATAAGAGAATTTGGTTTAAAAGCCAACTGGGTTGTTATACCGTTATCATAAGCCCAACAAGCAGCATTATAATAATAAACCGAAGTGTCGCTTATATCCATAAACGGACTTTTTTCATAAGGATTTTCACCGTCATAAGGAGAACCTACAGATTGATAAAACATATTAACGAAATCACATCTTTTAAGACCTGTTGATTTAGTGATATTAGGCATATCCTTACAATCAACATTTTCCATAACCTCATTAAACGCATCTAAATCCGCTGATTCAAAAGAATATAAATCAAACTGCTTATTTTCCATTTCCTTAAGATGCTTACTGTTTACAACGGCACGCATAAGTTCTTTTTCTTGGCGTTTTAACTTTGCATTTTCGTCTTTGGCACCGGCAGTCATTTCTTCATAAATAGCGGTTACGTCATCTACATCGCCTGCGGCAATAATTTCACCGTGGTCAAGAAGAATTGCTTTATCGCAAATAGCCTGAACCTGTTCAATACTGTGAGATACAAAAAGAACCGTAACGCCCTTTTCAAACATAGACTGAACTTTACGCAAACTTTTTGCACGGAATTTTGCGTCGCCTACAGACAAAACCTCATCCAAAATCAATACATCGGGTTCTACTGCCGTAGCAATAGAAAATCCCAAACGTGCCTTCATACCTGATGAATAGTTTTTAAGAGGAACATCAATAAAATGACCCAACTCCGAGAATTCAACAATTTCATCATATTTTGACTGCAAATACTCTCTTGAATAGCCTAAAATTGCGCCGTAAAGAAAAATATTTTCCTTACCTGTGTAGTTAGGGTCAAAACCCGCACCTAACTCCAAAAGAGGAGCAATTACACCCTGTTTTTCAACAGAGCCTGTAGTTGGCTTATAAACGCCGACTATTGTTTTTAAAAGGGTACTTTTACCGGCGCCGTTAAAGCCCAAAATTGCCAAATGTTCGCCTTTTTTTACTTCAAAATTAATGTTATTTAAAGCATAAAATTTTTTATATTCAAGCTCGTGCTTTAAAAACTTAATAAAATATTCTTTAAGATTATCTACCTTTTCCTTGTTAAGATTAAATGCCATTGAAACATTATTAACGGAAATAGCAACATCTTGATTCATTTTTTTATCTTCCTTTATTTATAATTAACATTACTTGTTTTTCCTTTTCAGCTTCCATATAACGGAAAGCATTAAAACGGAAATTGCAGCTAATGCCGCAGTTACAACAAATAAGCTGATTATTGAATAATCAATTTGACTTTCAAGAGCGCACAATAAATACTTGTTATTTACATTTAAGTCGGCGTTCTTTTTTAATGCCATAGAAACAAAGCCTAAAACAAAATTCATCAGTGTGGCTGAGGATACGGAATAATAAACGTATCTTAATCCTCTGTATCGCTTTTTTTCTGTATAAAAGGTTATTGTTGCAAGTGAAGCAAACAACAATGCAAAAAAAGCAATTACACCTACCAACACAGGGTTTGTAATATCCGTTATGCTGTTTAGTTTACCCACATTTGCCTTTGATACGGCAGATTGTACGTAGTTTGAAATTTTTTCTGCCAAATCATTTTCAACATTTTCACGCCGGTCTGATTCTTTTTCATAAAACTTTGAATTTTGACTTTTAACAGCCGTTTTAACATTGCTTTTTAAATCTATAATTAAGTCCTCATAGGTTTCATCAGCAAGCACATCGGCAGTTTGTAAATTTTCACTAACATATGCGTTATTGATTTTTCTTACCGTTTCAAAATTTAAAACACCGTTTAAAAATGACGGGTCTGTGCTGTTTTCTTCACACAAATTGCAAGAATAATCAAATACATCGTTCCACAAAATATTTGTGTAATTATAGCTTATAAAACTTTTTTCAAAAAAACCTGTATTAATAATTACGCTTTTTGCACAAACAGTAACGCAAAGGCACATTAAAGAAAGAAATGTTACAAACGACAAAAAGTATTTTAAAACCGTGGATGTGGCTGAAATGCCGGAATGTGTATTTTTGCCCATATTAACACCCTTTCACATTGAAATTAAAAGATGCAACAGGCAACACATTTGCATTTTCGCCGGCAACCTGAGAATAACTGTTTCCAAAATCATTTTCATAATTTTTAATCACGCTGTTTGCCTTAAAAATTAAAGGCAAAGAAATAACAAGCGCAATTAAAACAAACACTATGGGAACAGTAATATAACGCCTAAAAACGGATTTTTGTTTATTATAAGCCTTTTGGGAATTTTCTTTTGAATGCTTATTTTCGTTCATTTAAAAGAATACCCTCTCTTTATATTTAATCTTCAAAAACAGCGCCTTTTGCACCGCTTGTAACATGCTGAGCATATCTTTTAAGATAACCCGTAAGATTTTGAACAGGAGGATGCCATTTTGCTTTTCTTTCTGCAAGCACTTCATCTGAAACGTTAACTTTAAGAACTCTTGCAGGAATGTCAATTTCAATTTCATCGCCGTCTTCAACCAAAGCAATAGTACCGCCCATTGCTGCTTCCGGACTTACATGACCGATTGAGGCACCGCGTGTTGCGCCCGAAAAACGGCCGTCTGTTAAAAGAGCAACAGATGAACCAAGACCCATGCCGATAATTGCAGATGTAGGAGAAAGCATTTCTCTCATTCCCGGACCGCCTTTAGGACCTTCATAACGAATTACAACAACATCGCCGGCAACAACTTTACCGCCTGTAATAGCGGCAATAGCGTCTTCCTCACTGTCGTAACATTTTGCAGGACCTTTATGCTGCATCATTTCCGGAGCAACCGCACCTTTTTTAACAACGGCACCGTCTTCTGCAAGATTACCTGTAAGAACAGCAATACCGCCGTCTGCAGAGAACGGATTTTCAAGCTTATGAATAATTTCGCCGTCTGCATCAGGTGCATTTGCAATTCTGTCGGCAACTGTGCCGCTGACAGTAAGCGCATCTGTATTAATCATGCCGCCACGGGCAAGTTCTTTCATTACTGCCTGAATACCGCCAACATCGTTAAGGTCTGTAATAAATACGGAAGATGCAGGATTAAGCTTGCAGATTTGAGGAGTTTTTCTGCCGTAAGCATCAAGCTCTGCAAGGTCAATATCATGACCTGCCGCATGAGCGATTGCAGTTAAGTGAAGAATTGTATTTGTTGAGCAACCGATTGCCATATCTGTTCTCATTGCATTTTCGATTGCTTTTTCTGTAATAATATCTGACGGTTTAATGTCTTCTTTAAGAAGGTCCATAACCCTTTCACCTGCCATTTTTGCAAGGCGAAGTCTTGCACTCATAACAGCAGGGATTGTGCCTGAACCCGGCAAAGACATACCGATTGTTTCTGTTAAGCAGTTCATTGAGTTTGCTGTATACATACCTGAGCAAGAACCGCAGGTAGGACAAGCGGTAAATGCGCAAGATTCAAGATTTTCAAGGCTCATTTTGCCAACTGCATTTGCACCTACGTATTCAAACTGCTCTGAAAGTCCTATACGGTTTGTTGTTTCCGTGCTTTTACCAGGAAGCATAGGACCGCCGCTGATGAAAATACAAGGAAGATTAAGTCTGCAAGCAGCAAGAAGCATACCCGGAACAATTTTATCACAGTTTGGAATGAATACAATAGCATCAAGAGGATGAGCAGTAAGCATAACTTCAATGCTGTCTGCAATAAGTTCTCTTGAACAAAGACTGTATTTCATGCCCTTATGGTTCATTGCGATACCGTCGCAAACACCGATTGTGTTGAATTCAAACGGAACGCCGCCTGCGTTACGAATACCAGCTTTAACCTGTTCTGCAATTTTATCAAGGTGCATATGACCCGGAATATAATCACTTTTAGAATTTACAACCGCAATAAAAGGTCTTTTCATTTCGAGTTCATCAATACCGAGAGCTCGCAAGAGAGAACGGTGAGGAGCCCTTGAAGGTCCTTCTTTAATTAAATCTGATCTCATATTTATACCTTCTTTAAAATTAATATTTTTAAATAATATTTACAATATTATATTATTATCTGTGCTTAATTTCAATCTTTTTTTACATATTCTTTATACGCAACAGCAAAATCTGTTAAAGAGTGTGATAAAAAAGCATAATATTTTCAAATTTTTCATCATTTATTTTAAATCCGCCGGGAATTTCACCTAAGCGAACAAACCCTAATCTTTCATACAAATGTATTGCGTGAATATTTGAAGCCACAACAGCATTGAATTGTAAAATTTTAAAGCCCATATTTTTTGCTGTTTTTAAACAATCCAAAACAAGCATTTCACCTATGTGCAAACCTCTTGTGCTTTTTTTAACAGCATAGCTTGCATTACAAATATGACCGCACCTGCCGATATTATTTGGATGCAATATGTAAAGTCCCAAAATTTCACCGTTTTCACTGTTTTCGGCAACGGCAGTATACGTTTGACCGGTAAAAAATTCATCAGCCTCTTTTGCCGTCAAAGTATTTTCCTGAGGAAAAGCATTGCCTTCTTCAACAACAGTATTCCATATTACTCTTGCCTCTTCAACGTCCTTTTTATTATATTCTCTGATTACAATATTCATTTAAAAATACCCCGTATTCTTACTTATTTTATATATGTGCAATCGCTCTTATTCTGCGATAATCTGCAACCCATTCGGTTTTATTCCACAATTTTTTTCTTGTTAAATTTTCTGTGTTTTTAATAATTTCGTTTTGCATTTCAATAGGCATTATTTCCAATTCGGATGCAAAAAACTGCCTAATCCAATTTGTCAAACCGTTTTCATTATCTTTTAACAGAGTCGGTCGGTCATAATCATATATTTTATCTGTAACAAAGCCATTATTTTTTAACAAATCTGCAAAATGCTCGCTTGTAGGAAAATTAAATTTAGGGCTGAATTCATACCCTAAATCTTTACATGCCGTAAAAAATGCATTCTCGATTATTTGAATATTGCCTTTCGCCCCGAATTCGCATATTAACATACCACCCGGCTTTAACACTTTTTTTATATTTTGCAACAAACGGTTATGGTCATTAATCCAATGAAACACGGCGTTTGAAAACACAACATCAAACTGCTTTTCAAAGGGCAAATCTAACGCATTACAAACAAAAAAATTAATATTACGGTACTGATTTTCAGCCTTTTTTATCATATTTTCCGAACTGTCAACACCCACAACGGATTTTGAAAAATCTGCCATCTGTGCCGTCAAAACGCCTGTTCCGCATCCTAAATCCAAAACGGTTTTATTTTTGGGAAAAAACTCTAAAAGTCCCTTTCCGTACTCGGCAACAAAATTATGCTTATTGTCGTAAAGCTCGGCATTCCATTCACTCATAAAAGCCTCCGAAATATCATTTATACTTTAATTATTGTAACAGCATACAAACTTCAAGTCAAATGGCAACATTATAAAAATAAAAAAGACAAACAAAGAGTGTAACCCATAAAAATACACTCTTTATTTGCCTTTACAAATTCAATTATCGTTTTTTATACATCACAAGTTCGGGATTTGCTCCGTTTTCTTCATACGTAGCAACCAAAATAAAATCAGTATTTGCTACAACGCCGAAACACCTGTTTCCGCCAAACTCACATTCTAACTGATTACCGAGATAGGTAGTGTTATCATCTAAAAATTTAACTGTATTTCCGTTTGGAAGCCTGTATTTTAAATTAACATAACTACCCACAAGAGGGTTTAATTTTGAAAGCTTTGGCATTCCTTCAATGTTCAAATTGTTAATTTCATTAATTAACACAGTTTTAAAATCTTCAAATGCCTTATTACCGCCAAGTTTTTCATACTGCTTCCAATAATTCAAATTCGGAAGAGTTTTATACAAATAAGCACGAACTTCTTCAGGCGAATGTTCATCACCTGCCATATTTTTTACACAAATATCAACAAGGTCATCCATATCACTGTACATATATTCGCCGTCTGCATAACACCACTTACAATATTGTTTATTCAATGCGCCGTCTTTTTCTCTGCTTATGATATTATCATCTAACGGCATTCCGCAACACTGGCAAATTAAATCTTCCGACGAACCCAACAAAGTGTTAATTGAAACATTAAACAACTTTGACAATAATTTTAATGTTTCCGTATTTGGGACCGTGTCGCCGTTTTCCCAACGGGACACAGCTTGCCGTGTTACAAACACTTTGTCTGCCAATTCTTCTTGTGAAAATCCTAATTTAGTTCTTAATTCAAAAATAACATCTTTGGTATTCAAATTATCTGCCCCCCTTGTAAACATTATATAATAAATATTACATCTGCACAAGCAACAAACAGTTGCCAAGAAAATATACTTCAATCTTTTTATTTTTCGTTTTTTTCTAAATTCAATAATGCAATTTTTCTATCAATTCCGCCGGCATAACCTGTTAAACTGCCATTTGTACCTACAACTCTGTGGCAGGGAATAATTATTGAAATTGAATTATGACCTACGGCACCGCCAACTGCCCGGGCAGACATTTTTTCAATGCCCTTTTCATTAGCAATTATGCTTGCTATTTCACCGTACGTCATAGTTTTTCCATAAGGAATAGTTAACATAATTTCTGCAACTCTTTTTCTAAACGGAGTGCCTGTAATTAAAATATCAGGCATAAAATCCGGCTCTTTACCGCTAAAATAAACATCAAGCCATTTTGCCGTTTCAGCAAACACAGGAAGGCACTTTTCTTTTTGCTCGCCTTTTATATTATCGGCAAAATATTTTTGCCCGTCAAACCACAAACCTGTAAGTGCAATTCCGTTGCTTGCCATTGTTATTTTACCAAGGGGTGAATTATAAACAAATGTATAAACCATAGTCAAACCTCTTTTTACATTACATTGCAAAAAACATATTTACATTTTTAAAATCAAGTTAAAAATATAAAATTATTATCTCATTAAAACAATACTTAGCCAAACAAGCAAACCGCCTATAAGAAATGACAAAATTGAAACAAGATGCCCCAAATACTGATTAATAATAATGGCAACAAAATTAAACAGCCCTACTCCTATTATCATAGAGCCTACTACGCCCAATAAAGCCCACAAATTTGCTTTGCCTTCAACTGCGTCCGGGGTAATGAAAATATAAACAATCATCGGAAGCAAAAACGCAGTAATGCCCAGCAAAACCAAAAAGTAGTATCCCACAGGATGTGCCTGTTTAAAATCATCGTCAGACGAAGGATAAAAATATTTTGATGCTCCTTTCGGCGGCACCCATTTACCGTTTTTTCTTTTTCTTTTACTCATATCAACTACTCCTATATCTAATAAGACGGCTTGGTTTACTTGTAATACTCTGCATAATCACTTTCAACAGCAAATAGACCTTGCCCCATAGAAACAGGGAAATACTTTGGGCCTATTACACAACTGTATGTATTCTCATTAGTTCCTTTGAATGTTATCAGATAATCTCCATAGACATCTGCATATTCAACACCCACACATTCCAAATGCATTTCGGGGAAGTGGTTATTCACATAGCTTGTTCCAAAGCTTTTTGCAACTTGCTTTGGTATAATGCCTGCAAACCACAGAGCAACAATTACACCAATTATCACAATGGGAATCACCCATTTCTTCTGTTTCATACAATCGCACTCCTTTGCCAAATTTCGATTTGTATTTCCATTCATTTTAGAAAATGGGCAATCCCGATTGGAATTGCCCATTGATTAATTATATATTATTGCTCATTTGGAAGCGGTTTCATTGTGGGAACTTTCCTCACCGCAATTCTGAAAAGGACTTTAATAGCAAGTAATTACATTTCACGCTATTTTTGCCTAAGTATAATACCCTTTTTAGCTTTAAACTTTGCGTTCAAAAACAGTATTGGGGTATTATTTGATGTATTTGGGGTAAATCTTAATTAAATTTTTTTGCAGTTCTGCTTCCTATATTATAATCATTATTAAAGGACAAGTCAATCAGCAACTGTTCTCGCATCTTTAGTTATGCTCACGCTTTCACAAGAATACAAGTTTTTATCATTGATGAGTGAAATTGCAAGATTTACAACCGATGGTATTGTGCTTATATATCCTTTTGCCTGCTCTCCCTTAAAAGTAAGGGTATAATCATCTTCACTTCCGTCACGCAAATATCCCGGTCTTAATATTGTATAGTTGAGGTTACTTGCTTCAATAATATCAACAGCCTTTCTGTTGGGAATTTGAGCAGGCTCATTGTCTAAGTTATCCTCGCCATCAATCTCATTGGGAATTTCGTTATATATTCCGACAGCTCCCATAAATAAAAGTCGTTGCACTTTTTCCTCTGTCATAACCTTTACCAAATTTGCTGCCACTTCCGGTAATTCACTTCCGGACACCGCACAATAAACAACATCTTGACCGCTAACAGCTTTTCTTAAATTATCTTCGGAAGTTGCATCACCGTTCATTACGGTTACTTTATCCGACTGCATATATTTATCACTTGCGTGTCTTGAAAACAGTGTGAGTTCATAGTTTCCGTTTTTTATCATTCGAGTTGTTAAAGCACTGCCAAACAATCCTGTTGCACCTAATATTAAAACTTTCATCACTTTGCCGCCTTACCAAGTCATTGCCAATTCTGCCTTTTCAGGATTTTCAGGGTTTCCAATCATCGGATTAGCCTTGTCAAGAGATTTAAGACTGTTCATTTCATCTTCGCTAAGAGAAAAATCAAAAACATCTATATTTTCTTTGATTCTGTTTTCGTGAACAGATTTAGGAATAACAACCACACCGTTTTGAATGTTATAACGAAGCAAAATCTGTGCAGGTGTTTTTCTGTACTTCTCAGCAAGTGCTTTTACCACATTTTCCTCAAACATTTCATTTGCGTGACCTTGACCGAGTGGAGCATAAGCCATGTGAGCAATACCGTATTTATCCTCCCACTTATGCTCGTTTATTCGCTGACAATAAAGATGTGTTTCAATTTGATTTATCGTTGGTTTGATTTTATTGAATTCGATTAAATCAATCAATCTGTCAGGTTCAAAATTAGACACACCGATTGCTTTGATTTTACCCTCGTTATACAGTTTTTCAAGTTCTCCCCAAGCCTTATAATAATTTCCAAAAGGCCAGTGAAGTAAAACCAAATCAAGATAATCCGTGCCTAATTTTTCAAGTGATGAAAGCACTGTTTGCGTACTTTCAAAATTCCTGCATCTTTAATAATTTGCAAATGATGAGAAACGGCAGGTCGGGAAAGATTGGTTTTTTCTGTAATATCACCGACACGAACACCACTGCAATCGCCCATTTTCATCATTTCTAAAATCAAATGCTGCCTTGTTTCATCGCCAATAGCTGTAAGCATTTTAGAACAAGTTGTAAAATTTTCTGCAAGTCTTTCTATTTCCGGCGCTAAATCTTTATTCATTATTTACCTCCTTTACTTATCAAACCACCTTGCCATTTTTTTATAATTCTTGATACAAGAGTTTTTGGAGCAACTCGGACAGCAAAGGCTTCAGCTTTATAAGCTAATGTGGGAATAATAATTAGTTTTCCTTTTTGCATTTCTCTAAATCCTATTTTTGCTATCAACTCAGGCTCTTTAGCTATTTTTGAATCTGATTTTCCTGCGTTTGATGCCCAATTCGTTTTAATCGGACCCGGACAGATAACACTTGTCGTTACGCCTGTGCCTATAAGTTCGCCAAACAGACTTTCCGTGAATAACAATTCGTATGCCTTAGTTGCACCGTAAACAGCAAAATACGGGTCAGGCTGAAAAGCACCAAGAGAAGAAACATTGAGAATTTTACCTTTTCCTGCTGCTTTCATATCAGGGATAAATAAATTGCAAAGCAGCGTTAATGCGGTAACATTAAGTTCAATAGTATCTATCATAATTTGCGGTTTTGCATCTCCGACAAGTGCCATATTTCCACTTCCTGCATTATTTACAAGTTGGTCAATATGAATATTTCTTTGCTTTATCTCGTCATAAATTCGTTGAGGAGCACCTGTATCGGAAAGGTTTTCACAGATATATTGCGTGCTTATTTTATATCTGCTTGACAAATTTGTGCAAATTTTCTCCAACTTGCTTTCTGACCTTGCTACAAGTACAAGGTTAAAGCCGTGCTCGGCAAATTCCTGTGCAAACGCTTTACCTAATCCACCTGACGCTCCTGTTATCAATACTGTTTGCGGCATAACAATCACCCTTTCGTTTAATTACTTAAACCATTATACCATATAATTTCAGCAAATGTTCATTCGTAAAGAAATTTGAGATCTATCAATAAAAATATTTTCTTATTTCATTTAAAATCAATGATTATAAACAGGCATAAAAATAACTCTCGGAAAATGTTTTATCATTCTCCGAGAGTTTAATTTTACTGTATTGCTGTTCGCACCAAATCACTTTTGGCAGAACTTACATTGAAAGCTCATAAGCCGGCAGAAATACCGGATTTTATTTATCCAACGGCTTCATTGTTGGGACGATTTAGGACATCGTTTCAACTCTTACTATAACCCAACATAGTTCAAAACAAGTCGCAAATCAGATTTTTTCAAAATCCTACTTTACTTTATTTTCGATTAGTTTCGTGGGGGCTTTGTGTAAAAATTGATGTAAATGATGTAAATGCTTTTATCCACCAACTATGAAGTCCGTATCAATTTAATCTGTCAAACCGACACTTTATTATACTCATTTTTGAAGTAGGAGTCAAGACCTTCAAATTCGGACTTCCTCAGTTCCTTCGTTACATCGGTATAGATGTTAAGCGTAGTTGAAATATCTTTATGACCGAGCGTGTCCTGAATGACCTTAACATTTATCCCTGCTTCGCACATTCTTGTTGTAAAAGTGTGTCTTAAAGAATGGCAGCTAAAATGCGGGAGCAATACTTCTGCATTTTCATCTTTCAATAACTGCTCGTCGTTGCAGTCACGGATAATGCGGCGGATTGCTTTGTTCAGGGTTGCCTGATGTTGCGGCTGACCAAAACGGTTGATGAAGATAAAATCGGTATATCCATCGACAGTCGCTTCGCAGTGAAGGTCGAGCAGTTCCTGCCTTTCCTTTTCCATTAAGAATGCTTCTTTGACGAAACCGAGCATAGGCACTTTTCTTCTTCCTGCCGGGGTTTTGGTCGTATTAACATTGAAGTAACAGCCACGCTTACTGCCCTCAGTACGGTGGTCATAGTAAACCAGCGTGTGGTTCACATCAATGATACCTTCTTCCAAATCAATATCGCACCATCTTAACCCTGTAACCTCTCCAACTCGAAGTCCCGTACCAATCATAACCGCAAACACCGGATACCAATACTTTGATGTAGGAGAGTTTTTCAGATAGTCAAGAAACAACTCCTGCTCCGGCTTTGTTAAGGCTCTACGCTTCTCGGTCTGAAAACAATGGGACTGTTTCAACTCTTTAAGCACATTGTTTGACGGGTTATTCCTGATGTAGTCATCATCGACCGCCATATCCAAAATCTGATGGAGAACCGTATGAATATTATCAATGGTCGCTGGCTTTAGATGGCGTTCGTCTGCAAGGTAATTATAGAACCTCTTTATATCTGTTTTTCTCAGAGAAGATACAGTCTTTGAGCCTATCTGATGACGGACAAAGGTCTCATACATATACTTGTAGTTTTCAAAGGTGTTGTTTTTCAGTCCTCGCTTCAAATCCTTCCAAAGCTCATATATGTCATTGACCGTTGTGTAACGAGCTTCTGCCTTAATGCCATCGCTCTTGTCTTTTGCGATTTGTTCCTCTTTGTATCGCAGTTCATCAAGTGTCTTGGCATACACATAACGCCTTTTGTGGTTGGCGTCCGTCCAACTGAAATGGTATGTACCATCGGCTCTCTGTGATTCGCCTGTACGAAGCACTACTCTTGATTTGTCTTTTCTTTTTGTTCTTGGCATAATTTTTCCTCCCTTAAATGCGAAATTGCTTATCAAGATAATCAATAAATTTGTCTCGGATTAGGAAGCCGGTATGATTGTTACATATAAGGGGAAGAAAAATTTCTTTTAGATACTTGTTTTCCTAAAACTGATGTGATATAATAATTCAATACCAGAAAAGGAGTAAAAAATATGCGGCAAGGTATTCTTAAATAAAACTATAATCAAATA